>NZ_LNSK01000001.1:0-855294 GCF_001468495.1 Sphingopyxis sp. A083
GGAGCGGGCGGGGCGCGCAGGTCCGCGCCCCGGCGCCGGGCGGTCACGACAACCTCCTGCACCGCATCGGCGGCGTAATTTTCATACTCGTCGATCGGCGGCAGCTCCCAATAGGGGTGCGTACTCGTGACATCCATCGGCCAGCATTTGAGCACCAGCGGCCCCGGCGTGCTGCGCGGCAGCGGGGGGCTGTACATCTTGTTGAGCCGTCCCGCGATGACGTTGAGTTGGGCATTGGGAAAACTCGTCACGCCGCCATTGGCGACCGTGACCCAGCCCGTGAGGTCGAGCGTCTTGCCGTCGGCACCGCGATTCGCGACATAATTGGCTGCCCAGTCGAACCCTTCGGCCAGATAGAGGAGCTGGATGGTGACGGTGCGCGCCGCCGTGCTTTCGACAAGCACCGACAGCGTCGGGCGCGGCGACAGATCCTTGGGGACGCGCGGATAGAGCATGCGTTCGGGCAGGCCCGAACAGCCGAGCGCTTCGATCCCGTTCGCGGTTTCCACGATGACCCCGCCATTCGGCCCGGCCTGGATCACCGCCTCCTGCTCCACCGCCTTGCCGGTCTTCAGATTGGTGCGGCGAAGCGTCACGCTGCGCTTCAGATAGGCGTCGACCAGCCCGGCGGGGGAAAGCAGGCGGGAATCGCGGTTCTTTTCGATTACCCCGTCGGGAAGCCCGCTGACCACGGCGGTTTCGGGGAGCAGTCCTTCGGCCACGCCTTCGAACCGCACCACCGACACCCCCGCGGGCAGCGTCACGCGGCGGCTTTCGGTGATGAAGGCAAAACCGCGCGGCCAGCGCGGATCGATCGGCCCGCTGCCGCGATTCGGCGCACGATAGACGGTGACCGCGACATCCTGCGCCGCCGCCGAAACGACGATCGGCCGCTCGGTCTGCGCAAGCGCCGGCTGCGCCGCGAGCAGCGCCGCGGCCCAGATCAACAGCGGCCAGCCGCGTGCCACGCCCCGGCTCAATAGCGGGTGTCGAAAGTGACGGTGACGTCGGCCTTGCCGTTGGCCGGGACCGGCACCTGCCATTCGACGCGGTCGGCGGAGACGCGTTCGCTCTTCAGGCTTTCGTCGACGATCCGCACATCGCCCCACAGCCCGTCCTGTGCCAGTTGGACCGTGATCGGACCCGGCCGCGCGTTGCTGAGCGTATATTTCATCTTCGTCACCCAGCGCGAATCGCCCTTGCGCGTGCGCGAGACGATGGTGGGCAGCACCTTCACATCGAACGCGTCGCCGGTGCGCAGCGACATCGCCGAACCCATCGGGGTATGGTCGATGCGATTTTCGCCGATGAATTGCGGATCGCCGCGCGCGTCGCGCATGTAGACGCGGATCGTTCCGGCGGGCAGCTGGTCGCCGAGCCCGCCCTGGCGCGAGGTCGAAAAGCGCAGCACACTCGCCGCGCTGACCGGATCGTTGCTGCTGCCGAGCCAGCGATTGGTGAACTCATAGGTCGATTTCGCCGGCGCCCCCTTCACGTCGAGGAAGCTGACCTGTTTCTGCTGCGCATTGGCGATCGTGGTGCGTGCGGGCAGCGGATAGAGATAATAGTCGCCCAGCCGCTCGCGGTCGTTCGATTCGGTGCCCGCGCTGTCCATCGTCCCGGCAAGCCGGGTGAAGCCGCCACCGCCGCCATTGGGATTGCCCGCCACCAAAAGGGTGCGCGCATTGGTGAAGGTCGTACCGGTCGTGTTGGTCAGCGTCACCCAGCCCTGAAGGTCCATCGCGCCCTTCGCCGCGTCGAACAGCGCGACATAATCGGCGGTCCAGCCCAGATTGGGCGTCAGATAGGAAAGCCGAGCCGGCACCGCGCCCGCTTCGGCAGCGTCGACCGTCACCGACAGCGTCGGCCGCGCGCGCAAATTGGGCGGCAGGCGGTCGAACACGGTGCGCACCGGCAGGCCGTCGTCGCGCAGCACCTCGATCCGGTCGCCGATCTGCAGCACGATGCCGCCGTTCGCCGCGAGCACCTTGGCCCGCTCGCTCTTTTCGGCGCCGGTCGCGGGATTGGTGCGGACCAGCGTCACCGACTGGCCGACCGCCTTGTCCATCAGCTTGTCGGGGGTGAGCAGGTCGAAATCGAAATTCTGCTCGACGATCGAGAGCCCGGCGCCCGAGAGCGTCACCGTCTCGGGCCGGATGCGCGCCGATACGTCGGGAAATTCGATCCGGTTGCGGCCGCGCGCGACCGAGAGCTGGCGCGCATCCTGCACCAGCGACTGACCATTATTATAGATGGTGACTGCAACATCGCCCTGCGCGGTGGCAGGGTCGCCGTCCTGCGCCAGGGCCGGATATGCAAGGCCGGCGAGCATCACCGGACCCAAAGCCAAGACCAACCGGCGCATCGATATTCTCCCCCAGCCATCGCGAACGATGGCGGGAGGCTAGGTCATGTCGCCGGTAAAAACCAGTGCGAAATCGCGGGCTTATTCGGCCGCTTCGACCCCGGTGTCGCGCGCGGCGAGCGTGCGGCGGGTGCGGCGCGCCTTCGGCGCAGGCGCATCGGCGTCGGCGGTTTCGGCCTCGGCGGCGCGTTCGCTGCGCCCGATTGCGGGGGGCAGCGCGGCGCTGTCGATGCTGCTGCTGTCTTCGGCAGCGGCCTCGGGCCGGGCGCGGCGCGGGCCGCGGCGGCGCGGCGCCGGTGCAGCCTCTTCGGTCGCTTCGGCTTCGGTCGTGCTTTCGCCATCGCCACCGGCGTCGTCATCGCCGCGTGCCGCATCGCGATTGTTGCGACGGTTGCCCCGGTCGTTGCCGCGATCATTGGCGCGGTCATTGTTGCGGTCGCGATCGCGGCGGTTGCTGCGATTGTCGTCGCTCTGGCGGTCGCGGCTCTCGCTCTGATCGCCGTCGCCGTCATTGCCGTCGCTATCGAGATCGGTGTCATCGTGCGCGTCGAAATCCTCGACGCCGCGGATTTCACGCTGGCGATCGTTGCGATCCGACGGGCCGCCGTTCCGTTCTTCCTGGCGGGCGCGGAAATCGCTGTGCACGCGGAAATAATGGTCGGCAAACTGAAGATAATATTCGGTCTGGACACGGTCGCCCGAAAGCTGGGCGTCGCGCGCGAGATTTTTGTATTTCTCGATCATCTGCGCCGCGTTGCCGCGCGCCCGGCTGTCGATACGATTGGCCTGGTCGACACCGCCGCGGCCGCCACCCGACTGCGAACGGTTGTTGTTATTGTTGCGGCCGCGACGGCGACCGCTCTGCCGGTTGTTCATGTTCAACTGAGACATCCTGATAAGCTGATAAGCTACGCCAACCCCTTTTGGCCGACCGCGCCATTTGCGCGCCGCGCCCGCGCTTGCCGCGCGGTTTTTGCCCTTACCGCCTGCGCCGGGCCAAGGCCCCGCACCAGCATCGCAAGTGGGAAGCAGACCGGCCGGACCAATGAAGGTTCCCGCTCGGGTCTGTAGGCCGCCCCTACAGGGCTTTGCGGCGGAAACCAAGCAAATTCTTGCGCTGCATCATTCGGGCCGGGTCAGCACCAGAGCCCGATCGCGGCCGCCGAGGTCGCGGCGACAGGCGACGGCGAAACCCGCCGCCTCGGCCAGTTCCGACACCGATATGCGTTGCGTGTGCCCGATTTCAAGGATCGCGGCCCCGCCCGGAGCGAGCAGCCGCGGCAGATCGGGAATGATCCGGCGATAGTCGTCGAGCCCGTCGGCACCCGCAAACAGCGCCTCGGCGGGTTCATGATCGGCAACGTCGGACATCAGCGCCTCGTCGTCGGCGATATAGGGCGGATTGCACAATATGAGGTCGAACGCGCCGTCGAGCCCCGCCGCCCAGTCGCCGGAGCAGAAGCTTGCCCGCGCCGCGACGCCCAGCGCTTCCGCATTGTCGCGGGCATAGGCAAGCGCCTGTTCGGACGCATCGACGCCCAGCCCGGTCGCGCCCCGAAAGACGTCGAGCGCCGCGAGCAGCAGCGTTCCCGGACCGGTGCCGAGATCGAGAATGGCGCGCGGCCAGCCCGCCCCACGCTCGCGCGCAATGTCGATGGCGACCTCGATCAGCGTTTCGCTGTCGGGCCGCGGAATCAGCACGCCTGGCCCCACTTCGACGCGGATCGTCCAGAAATCGCGATAGCCGACAATATAGGCGATCGGCTCGTAACCCATGCGCCGCGCGACCAGCTGCACGAAACTCTCGGGCACCTCATAGCGCGAAGAATCGAGCAACAGGGCCTGGCGGTCGATGCCGAGCGCGTGCGCCATCAGCAATTCGGCATCGAGCCGGGGCGTGTCGCTCGTCGCCGACAGGAGATTGGTCGCGGTGCGGAGATTATTGTCCACTTCGCCGCGCCGGTCAGCCATCGGCGAGCCCCGCCAGCCGCTGCGCCTGATCCTCGGCGATCAGCGCGTCGATCAGTTCGTCCATCTGCCCTTCCAATATCTCGGGCAGACGGTGGAGCGTCAGGTTGATGCGGTGATCGGTGACGCGGCCTTGCGGGAAATTATAGGTGCGGATGCGCTCCGACCGGTCGCCAGACCCCACCATCGACTTGCGCGCCGACGCCTCGGCGCTGTGGATCTTCTCGCGCTCCAGATCATAGAGCCGCGCACGCAGCACCTGCATCGCCTTGGCGCGATTCTTGTGCTGGCTGCGCTGGTCCTGCTGGATCACGACGAGCCCGGTCGGAATATGTGTGATGCGGATCGCCGAATCGGTCGTGTTGACGTGCTGTCCGCCCGCGCCCGACGCTCGGTAGATATCGATCTTGAGGTCGTTGTCGTTGATCGCGACGTCGACCTCTTCGGCCTCGGGCAGCACCGCGACGGTCGCAGCGCTCGTGTGGATGCGTCCGCCGCTTTCGGTGACGGGGACGCGCTGGACGCGGTGGACGCCGCTTTCGAACTTGAGCTTCGCGAAGACGCCCTGCCCGCTGACCGACGCGACGACTTCCTTGTAGCCGCCAACCTCGGCCTCGTTGGCCGAGATGATTTCGACCTTCCAGCCCTGGCTGTCGGCATAGCGGCTGTACATGCGCAGCAGGTCCCCTGCGAACAGCGCCGCCTCGTCGCCGCCGGTGCCGGCGCGGATTTCGAGCATCGCGGCGCGTTCGTCGGCGACATCCTTGGGCAGCAGCTTGATCGCTAGGTCGTGTTCGGCGGCGGGCAGCGCTTCCTCGACCGCCGCGATTTCCTCGGCCGCCATCGCCTTCATCTCGGGATCGGCGAGCATTTCGGCGAGCGACACCAGCTCACCGCGCAGTCGCGTCACTTCGGCCGCCGCCTTGGCGACCGGTTCGAGCTCGGCAAATTCCTTCGACGCCGCGACGAAATCGGCGGGCGCCATATCGCCCGTCGCCATGCGCGCCTGCAGCGCCGCATGCCGTTCGATGATCGCGTCGATCTGCTTGGCGGAAACGGTGGTCATCAGAGCGCGCGGACGAGCGCCTCGATCGCGCGCACCCGTTCTCCGTCGCCGCGCACGTTGACGTACGGCGAACCGTCGCGCGCGCCGATGGACACCAGCGCTTGCGCCGGAATTTTTGCCGCCTTGTCGAAACGCTTGCGCGGCGACCCGGTCGCCACAATTTCGGTTGCAAAGCCTCCGGTACGAAGCGCCGCAAGAGCCCGCATTGCAAGCGCAAGCTGGCCATCGTCCTCGACCGCAATCACCGCGTCGAGTCGCGTGTCGATCACATCGTCGCCAAGCAACATCGCCAACCGCTCGATCCCCGCCGCCCAGCCGACGGCTGCGGTCGGCGGGCCGCCGAGTGCTTCGATCAGCCCGTCATAGCGGCCGCCGCCGAGCACCGTGCCCTGCGCGCCCAGCCGGTCGGTGACGAATTCGAAGGCAGTGTGGCGGTAATAGTCGAGCCCGCGCACCAGCCGCGCGTTGCGTTCCCACGCGACGCCCGCAGCGTCGAGCCCGGCGGTTACGGCGCCGAAGAAATCCTGTGCCTCGCTCGTCAGAAAGGCGTCGATATCGGGCGCGCTGTCGGCGACCGGGCGATCCCGAGGATCCTTGCTGTCCAAGATCCGCAGTGGGTTCTTGTCGAGCCGCGCCAGGCTGTCTTCGGACAGGTCGCCCTTGTGCGCCTCGAAATGCTCGACCAGCGCCGCGCGCCACGCATCGCGGCTTGCCGCATCGCCGAGCGTGTTGAGCGTCAGCGTCACGCCCTCGGCGACGCCAAGCTCCTTCAGCAACTGATCGGCGAAGACGAGCAGTTCGGCATCGGCGAGCGGGCTGTCGCTGCCGATCACTTCGGCGTCGAGCTGGTGAAACTGGCGGTAGCGGCCCTTCTGCGGGCGCTCGTACCGGAACAGCGGCCCATGCGTCGCAACCTTCAGCGGCGCGAACTGCTGCCAGCCATTGGTAATATAAGCGCGTGCGATGCCGGCGGTGAATTCGGGGCGCAGCGTGATCGATTCGCCGCCGCGATCCTCGAACGAATACATTTCCTTCGACACGACGTCGGTCGTTTCGCCGAGCGAGCGGGCGAACACCGCGGTCGGCTCGATCACCGGCACCTCGACGCGCTTGAAACCATAGAGGCGGCGCACCCGGTCGAACGCGTCGACGACATGCGCAAAGCGGTCGGCGAAATCGCCGAGCATGTCCTGGGTGCCGCGCACCGGTTGGGGGACGCTGATCTTTGCGTTTTTGTCCTTGCTCATGCGCCGCGCGTCTAATCTTTTTTCGTCGAAAGGCAAAGCGCGCTTGCGCAAGCCCGCGCTGGACGGCGGCGGCAATTGGCGGCAGAGTCGCTGCCCATGAAAAAAGCACCGTTCGTCGCCGCCGCGCTGATTGCGGCCCCCGCCCTTTTCGTATCCGCCACTGCCGCCCAGGAGGCCAACAGCCGACCGCAACCGGTGGTTCAGCCACATGTGATCCCGCTGCCCGCCGACAAGCCCTATCCCGGCACGATGCTGCTCAAGGTCGATGCGACCGACTTCGCGCGCGGCATCTATCGCGTGCGCCAGACGATTCCGGTGCCGCGTGCGGGCAAATTCACCCTGCTCTATCCGCAATGGCTTCCCGGCAAGCACGCGCCGCGCGGCGCGATCGCCGAAATCGCCGGGTTCAAGGCAAGCGCCGGCGGCAAGCCGCTCGGCTGGACGCGGCAGCCGACCGACGTCTACGCCTTCGACATCGACGTGCCCGCCGGCACCAAGAACATCGATATCGCCTTCGACTTCCTGTCGCCGACGCGCAGCAGCGAAGGCCGGGTCGTGGTGACTCCGGCGATGATGAACCTGCAATGGGAACAGGTCAGCATGTACCCCGCGGGCTATTTCACCCGCCAGATTCCGGTGCAGCTCGACCTGACGCTTCCCGAAGGTTGGACCGGCGCCGCCGCGCTCGACGGGCTCAAGATTTCGGGCAACCGATACAGTTATGCGCCGACGAGCTATGAAACGCTGATCGACAGCCCGATGTTTGCGGGGCGCTATTTCCGCAAATGGGATCTGGGTCAGAATGTCACGCTGAACGTCGTCGCCGACGAGGCCAAATATCTCGACGCGACGCCCGACCAGATCGCACGCCACGCTGCGCTGGTGTCGGAAACGCTGGCGCTGTTCGGGACGAAACATTTCGACCGCTACGAATTTCTGCTCGCCCTGACCGACGAGCTGGGCGGCATTGGCCTCGAGCATCATCGCAGCAGCGAGAACAGCCGCGGCACCGACTATTTCACCAAATGGGACGATGGCGATTCGGATCGCGGGCTGCTGCCGCACGAATTCGTGCATAGCTGGAACGGCAAATATCGCCGCCCCGACAAATTATGGACCCCCGACTATCGCACCCCGATGCAGGGCAATCTGCTGTGGGTCTATGAAGGCCAGACGAGCTTCTGGGATCTGGTCCTCGCCGGCCGGTCGGGGATGCAGTCGAAGGACACGATCCTCGGCGAATGGGCGAGCAACGCCGCCTTCTACAGCGTCCAGCCGGGGCGCGCATGGCGATCGGTCGAGGATACGACGCTCGATCCGGTGATCGCGGCGCGCAAGCCGCGCCCCTTCCCCAGCGCGACGCGCACCGAGGATTATTACAACGAAGGCTCGCTTGTCTGGCTCGAGGCCGACATGCTGATCCGCGGCGCGACCAACAATGCCAAGAGCCTCGACGATTTCGCGCGCGGCTTCTTCGGCGGCCGCGACGGCGACTGGGGCGAGGTTACCTATAATTTCGCCGATGTCGTCGCGGCGCTCAACGCCGTCTATCCCTATGACTGGGACAAGTTCCTGCGCACGCGGCTTCAGGAACCCGGCCAGCCGGCGCCCGTCGGCGGTATCGAAAAGGCGGGCTACCGCCTCGTCTGGCGCGATGCCCCCAACGCCTATGACCGGGCGCGGATGGCGCGGGCGAAGAATTTCGACCTCACCCATTCGCTGGGCATGACCGTGGACAAGGACGGCGTCGCCGGCAGCATCCTGTGGGACGGCCCCGCCTTTCGCGCCGACATCATCAACGGCACCAAAATCCTGGCGGTCGACGGCATGGCCTATAACCGCGAGCGGCTGGAGGCGGCGATCCGTGCCGCCGCCGACGGCAAGACGCCGGTTCGGCTGCTCGTCGAACGCGGCGGCCGCTACCGGACGGTCGAGATCGACTATCATGGCGGGCTGCGCTGGCCGCACCTCGAAAAGGTCGGCACGGGCCCCGACTGGTTCGACCAGCTGCTCGCGCCCAAACGCGCGCTCTGATCGCGCCGGCCTATCTTTGGTCGTAATGGCCTCGACTTTCGGCGCCCACGGGCGCTAAAGGCGCGCGCAAATCACCAAACAAGGAAACTCTCCCATGCGCATCGACCTGATCCCCGCCGGCGACAGTCCGCCCGACAGCCTGAACGTGCTGATCGAGGTGCCGATCGGCGGCGAGCCGGTGAAATATGAATTCGACAAGGCTTCGGGAGCGCTGTTCGTCGATCGCTTCCTGCACACGCCGATGCGCTATCCCGCCAATTATGGCTTCATTCCGCATACGCTGGGCGAAGACGGCGATCCGCTCGATGCCTTGGTGGTTGCGCGGTCGCCGGTCGTTGCCGGTGCGGTCGTCAAATGCCGCCCGATCGGCGTCCTCAAGATGGAAGACGATGGCGGCGGCGATGAAAAGCTTCTGTGCGTGCCGGTCAATTCGACCTTTCCTTATTATGCGAACGTCGCAAGCTACTCCGACATGCCGCCGATCGTGCTGCAGCAGATCGAGCATTTCTTTGCCCACTACAAGGATCTCGAACCCGGAAAATGGGTGAAGCTCGGCGGCTGGGGCGACGTCGATGAAGCCAAGGCGATCATTCTCCAAGGGATCGAACGCGCCAAGGCCAAGGGATTCTGACGCGGGCGGCGGTATCGCTCAGTCCGGCTTTCGAGACGCCCGCTTCGGCTTTGCCGTAGCGGGCGTTTTTTCGGGTAGCGAGCGGACATGGACGTCGCGCTGCGGAAAGGGAATTTCGATTCCCGCCGCCTTGAACTTGTCCCAGATGCGCAGAAAGACGTCGCCCTGGATATTGCCGAGCCCGCTTTCGGGGTCTGAAATCCACAGCCGCAGTTCATGGTTGACCGCGCTGTCGCCGAAGCCGGTGATCCAGCACACCGGGGCGGGTTTTTTTAGAACGCGCGGCGCTTCGTCGGCGGCCTCGAGCATCAACCGCTGCGCCAGCCGCAGATCGCTGTCATAGCTGACGCCGACCGCCATCTTGATTCGCACTTCGCGGCTCGAATAACTCCAGTTCTCGACCCGCTCGGTCATCAGCAGCTCGTTCGGAATCAGATGTTCCTTGCCGTCGCGCGTGATGACCGACACCGCGCGCACCCCGATCTTGTTCACCCGTCCCACCGCATCGGCGACGACGATGACGTCGCCCGGCTTGATCGACCGGTCCATCAACAGGATGATCCCGGCGATCAGATTGCCGAACGTCTTTTGCAGGCCGAAGCCAACTGCCAGCCCGAGCGCGCCCGAAAAGACCGCAAAGGCAGTCAGGTCGATGCCGAGCAGATCGATGCCGACGAAGAAGGCGGCGATGACGATCACGACGCTCGCGATCTTCTCGACCAGCAATTGCTGCGTGGGATCAAGGTCAGGACCGCCGCGCACGACGCGCCGCACGACCCGGTTGGCGATACGCACCAGCAGGAACAGCACCAGCGCCGTCAGCGCGATATTGATGAGCGACAGCAGCGAAACATGCATGCGCCCGGCGCTGAAGCCGATCGCATCGAGCCGGTCCTGCAGGGTCGCCAGTCCGCCGACGACATGCGACAACAGCGCCACGAAAAGCCCCGCCGCCAGC
The DNA here is from genome assembly GCF_001468495.1 of Sphingopyxis sp. A083. Lineage (NCBI taxonomy): Bacteria > Pseudomonadati > Pseudomonadota > Alphaproteobacteria > Sphingomonadales > Sphingopyxidaceae > Sphingopyxis > Sphingopyxis sp. A083. The sequence goes on from NZ_LNSK01000001.1 coordinate 10,270, forward strand.
ATCAGCGCCGACACGCGGCCCAGCCCGACACCCAGCACCAGATTGCGCGCCGTCGCCGCGGCCGAGAAAGCGAGCACCAGCCCGAGCAGCAGCGCGGGATAGGGCGTCCAGGCCCAGACGCTCCAGCCAATTCCGGCGATCAGAAGCGCGACCAGCCAGCCGAGAATCGCGGGCGCTCGTTCGGTCAGCGGCCCGCGGGAATGGCGTTCGCGGCCATGGAGCCAGTCGGCCAGCCGCGGCCCGAGCCGGACCTTCAGCGTCCAGCCAACGATCAACGCGGCCCCGGCGATCATCGCGGCGACGCCGAGCTCGGCCAACTGGGCCTCCGCCATGCGCGGCAAGCCCAGCCGGACGAGCAGCGCGTCCATCATGATGCGCCGCCGAGCGCCGCGAATCCGCGTTCGAGATCGGCGATCAGGTCGGCCGGATCCTCGAGTCCGATCGACAGGCGGATGAGCGCATCGGGGTCGGTCCAGTCGGTCGCGGTGCGAATCGCCTGCGGATCGCTTGGCACCACCAGGCTTTCGAAGCCGCCCCAGCTGAAACCGATGCCGAACAGGGTGAGCGCGTCGATAAAGCGCGCGCGTGCAGCATCGTCGGCGCCTTTCAGCGTAAAGCCGAACAGGCCGCTCGCTCCCGAAAAATCGCGCGTCCAAAGCGCATGGCCCGGATCGTCCGCCAGCGCCGGGTAGAGAACCCGCCCGACCTCGGGCCGCGCCGCAAGCCATCGCGCCACCGCAAGCGCATTGGCGCCGTGTCGCTCCAGCCGCACATCCAGCGTGCGCAGCCCGCGCAGCATCAGCGCGCAATCGTCGGGCGATACCGAATGGCCGAGCTGATAGGTCGCCTGCCGCAGCCGCGGCCAGAGGCTGCGCGTCGCGGTGAGCGAGCCCATCATCGCGTCTGAATGACCGCCAACATATTTTGTCAGGCTCATCATCGTCACGTCGATGCCATGCGCGATCGCCGGAAAGAGCAGCGGAGTCGCCCAAGTGTTGTCGAGCATCGTCACGATGCCGCGATCGCGGGCAATGCGCGTGATCGCTGGCACATCCTGCACCTCGAAGGTCAGGCTGCCCGGCGATTCGAGGAAGATCAGCCGCGTTTCGGGTTCGATCAAATCGGCGATGCGCGCGCCGACGCACGGATCATAATAACTCGTCCGCACCCCGAAACGCGCGAGCATGCCGTCGCAAAAGCTGCGCGTCGGTTCATAGGCGCTGTCGACCATCAGCAGATGATCGCCCGGCGCCAGCAGCGCGAGCAGCCCCGACGATATCGCCGCAACGCCCGAAGGATAGAGCAGCGTGCCCTCCGCACCCGGTTCGAGTTCGGTCAACGCGTCGGCAAGCGCCCATACCGTCGGCGTACCGCGGCGACCGTAATAGAGCTTGTCGTGCGTCGCATGGCCGCGCGCCTTCAGATCGGCGATACTGTCGTAAAGGATCGTCGAGGCACGCCAGACCGGCGGATTGACGATGCCCCCGCCAAGCCGCGGGTCGCCCGTCCATTCGGGACGCCGCCCGCCCTGGACGAGCTTCGTCGCGGGGCGGCGTCGATCATCCTTGTCCGCCGGGCCGGCCACCGCCCGGTCAGGCCGCGCCGGTCGCTTTCGGGGTGGCCGCGTCGGCGCCCCATTCGCTCCAGCTGCCGTCATAGACGGCGACATCATCCTTGCCGAGCAGATGCGCGCCAAAGGCAAGGACGGTCGCAGTCATACCGCTGCCGCAAGTTGCGACGAGCGGCTTGTCGAGATCGATCCCGGCGGCATCGAAAGCCGCCTTCAGCGCATCGCCCTGCTTCCACGTGCCATCGTCGTTGAACAGCTGGCCGTGCGGCAGGCTGCGCGAACCGGGAATATGTCCCGGTGCCATGCCCGGACGCGGATCGCGTTCCTCGCCCGTGAAGCGCGCCGCCGGGCGCGCGTCGACGACCTGTTCGGTGCCGCCATCGACATTGGCGAGCATCTGATCCTTGGTGCGGACGGCCTTCGCGTCGCGCCATACGGTAAAGTGACGGTGGCGCAGCGTCTGCTTGCCCATTTCGAGCGGGCGCCCCTCGGCCTTCCACTTGGCGAGGCCGCCGTCGAGGAGCGCGACATCATGCGCGCCGAACAGTTTGAGCAGCCACCAGGCGCGCGCCGCGCTCTTGAGCGGGCTGTCGTCATAGATCACGATCCGGCTGCCGTCGCCGAGGCCGAGCGACTGCATGCGGCTTGCGAATTTTTCGGGCGGCGGTGCCATATTTTCGACCGCGCTCGCCGTGTCGGCCAATTCGGTCAGGTCCATGAACACCGCGCCGGGGATATGGCCGGCTTCATATTCGGCGCGCGCGTCGCGGTCGGTTCCCGCCATGAATTTCGTCGCATCGACAACCCGCAGGTCCGATGCCCCCAGTTCGCGTTCCAGCCATTCGGTAGAAACCAAGGCGTCCATGTCATGCTCCTGTTACGACCGGGCGGTGGACCTTCTATCCATTCCCTCCGCCGGCCATCCTGCTGTGGCTCTTAATCTTTCCGGGGAGCATCAGCCTATGCCCCCCCCTGCGCTTTTTCAAGCGCAGTGGCGCTCTGCCCCAGTCAATGTTGCGCCGCAACACAAAAGCGGAGGCAAAGCGGAGCGTGGCGCCCGCGCGACGCGGGGAATCACTGCATCCGGCGCACGGCGGTCGTGCGTGCACCGGGGCGGTCAATGACCAGCATCGGGCGATCGAAGGGCAGCGGCGCCAGCTTGTCGCTGCCGCTGGTCCCCTGTTCGCGGCCGAGCACGAAACTGCCGGCATTCTGGCCGAAAGCCTCGCCCGGGCCGTCCCAATGATAGGTGACGTCGAGCGCGATGACCGGGATGAGCATCGGGCGGCCGCCGATCACCAGCGGCTCGACGATCGCGCGCGGCAACATGACCTCGGTCGTCAGCGCCTCGCCCGCGCCTGCCGCCAATGTCATGTCGTCGCGCAGCACGCTGCCCCCCGCGCCGTCGAAAAAGCGCGCGAGCACCGCTTCGGGCATCGCCGACGCCTGATGGAGCGCGATACGGACGAGCAGACCGGTGGCGTCGAGCAGCCCCTCGTTGAGCAGGTTGAGCGTGAAGGACACGACCAGATGCTCGGACGTCAGGCGAATGTCGCGCACCTCGAACGCCATCGACACCTGCGCGCGCCGTTCTGCCGCGGGGCGCGTGACGAGCGGGGAGGGAACGGGCGGCGAGGCAACCGGAAGCGGCGTCGGACGGAATTGCGGCTGGGGCGCACGATCCGGTTGCGGCGCGGGTTGCGGCGCAGGCTGCGGCGCCGGGGGAACGGATTGCGGCGCGGCGGCGCGCGGTGCAGGGGCGGCGGGACGCGGTGCGGGCTGCTCGTAATCGGCCGGGGCGTCAGCGGCGGGCGCCGGACGGCGGCGCCAATACCATAGCCCTGCCCCGGCAGCGGCGAGCCCGGCGAGCAGCCACGCCCAGATCGGCACCGCGCCCTTGTCGATCGGCGCCGCCGGACCGGCCGCCTCGTCCGACGGCTGCACCGGCGCGTCGAGCGTGCCCGCCGCGCTCGTCGGATCGCTGGTGAAGCCCGGCAGCGTGGCGGCATCGTCGGACGGCGGGGTCGCAGCGGGCGCGTCCTGCGACGCGGTCGGTGCCGGGGTCGGCGCGGGCGTCGGCGTCGCGGAAGGCGGGCGCGTCTGCGCCGCAGCGGGGGCATCGCGGCGCGTCGGGGTGGGCGCGGGGGTCGGCGCGGGCGTAGTCGCGGTCGGACGCTGGGTCGTCGGCGCGGTCGCAGGGCGCGTCGGGACGACCACGGTCGGCGCAGGCGCAGGCGTCGGTGCCGGAGTCCCGCGGCGCTCGCCCGGCGCAAGCGGCGGAATACCATTGTCCGCCGGACCCTGCATCCCCGTGGTGCGGCCATCGTTGGTCGACGGCAGGCGGAAGGTCGACGGACTGGTGGCCGATGGCGCCGGGGTCGGGGCGGGCGTTTCGTCCTGTTGCGCCAGCGCCGGCGTCCCCGCCGCGCCCGCGATCAGCACCGCCGCCAGCGCGGCGGTCGATAGCCGCGCCGTCTTCGCTGTCCGCCCGAAACTCCGCTTCGTCATGATATTATGCGATCCCGAAAACTCTGTATGGCCTGCGCCTTGCGTATCGCGCGGGCGCATCGCACCGCCATCCCGTCCCGATCGACGGTGACATCGGCTGCGCGCCGCACTAGACGAAAGCCATGAGTGATTCCAGCCATACGCCGCTTCAGCCCAAACATCTCGGCCAATCGAGTGAACTGCCTGCCTCGCCCGAGGCGGCATTGCTCGACTATGTACCCAATCCGCGCCCCGGCGAGCTGTATCTCGTGCGCTTTGCCGCGCCCGAATTCACCTCGCTCTGCCCCGTCACCGGGCAGCCCGACTTTGCGCATCTGGTGATCGACTATGCGCCGGGCGAAACGATCGTCGAATCGAAGAGCCTCAAGCTGTTCCTCGGCTCCTTCCGCAATCATGCGGGCTTTCACGAAGACTGCACCGTCGGTATCGGCCGCCGCCTGTTCGACGAGATGCAGCCGCAATGGCTGCGCATCGGCGGCTATTGGTATCCGCGCGGCGGCATTCCTATCGACGTGTTCTGGCAATCGGGGCCGCCGCCCCAGGGGCTGTGGCTGCCCGATCAGGGGGTCGCCCCCTATCGCGGCCGCGGCTGAGTGCCTGCTTCGCCGACGTCGAAGATGGCCCTTCCCGAGACCGGACCAGAAAAGAATCGGATTTCATCTTTCCGTCACCAATTGTTGACACTAGTGTCAACGATATGAGCAGCGCTGCGCTTCCCCACGACCATGACATCACCGTCGGCCCCGACGTCATCGACTTCATGGGCCACGTCAACAACGCCCATTATCTGAGCTGGGTGCAGGATGCCGTCCTGTCGCACTGGCGCAAGATCGCGCCGCCCGAGGCGGTTGCCCAGCATCTGTGGGTCGCGCTGAAGCATGAAATCACTTATCGCCGCCCCGCCTTTCTGGACGATGAGGTCATCGCGACGGTGATCCTGGAAAAGGTCCAGGGCGCGCGCGCCTTCTATGAAACGATCATCAAGCGTGGCGAAGAGGTGCTTGCCGAAGTCAAATCGAGCTGGTGCTGCATCGACGCCGAAACGCTGCGCCCGGCGCGCCTTGCCAGCGACGTGATCGCACGCTTCTTTCCGGGCGAGAAGGTTTAGGATAGCGTCTCTGCGACAGCTTTGTGTTCCCCGGCGAAGGCCGGGGTCCAGAGCGCCAATCGCTGACGTTGGAGCTTTAAAGCCCTGGACGCCGGCCTTCGCCGGGGAACACACTACCGACTCGGGACTCTCATTCCTTCGGTGAACCTCGCAAACTTCGGTCGCTTGCAGCCCCCTACGCCGCCTCGAACCGGATCGGCAGGCGCTTCAAGCCGCCGACGAACACCGACTCGACGCGCGCCGGCTCGCCCGCGAGTTCCAGCTTTTTCAGGCGCGGCAGCAATTCTTCCATCATGATCCGCATTTCCATACGCGCCAGATGCTGGCCGAGGCACACATGCGCGCCGAAGCCGAACGCGATCTGCTGGTTCTTCGCGCGGTCGGGGTCGAAGGCAAAGGCGTCGCCGAACACCGCTTCGTCGCGATTGGCCGAGACATAGTTGAGCATCAGCCAGTCGCCTTCGCGGATCTGCTGCCCGCCAATCTCGACATCGGCCCGTGCGGTGCGCATGAAATGCTGCACCGGCGTCGTCCAGCGGATCGCCTCTTCGATCAGCCCCGCCTTGTCGCTGTCGGCGGCGCGAAAGCGTTCGAAAAGCGCCGGATTTTTTGCCAGCTCCATGATCGCGCCGGCGGTCGACGCACTCGTCGTGTCGTGCCCCGCCGTCGCGATGATCATATAATAGCCGGCAAGTTCGCGGTCGGGGATCTGGCCGCCGTCGATCGTCGCATTGGCGATCACCGTCGCAATATCCTCACGCGGATTGGCCCGGCGGTCGGCGGTCAGTTCGCGGAAATAATTTTCGAAATCGGCGATGACATAATGGAGCATCGCGATCGCCTGTTCGGCGCTGGTGATCGCCTCGCGGCTGCGGTTGAGGTCGGGGTCGGTCGATCCGAACAATTGCTGGGTCAGCATCAGCATCCGCGGCTCGTCTTCCGGCGGCACGCCCAATATGTCCATCACGACGTGCAGCGGATAATGCGCCGCGACGTCGCGCGCGAAATCGCATTCGCCGCCGGTCGCGAGCAATTTGTCGACCGTCTCGCGCGCGATCTGGCGGATGCGGTCTTCGACCTGCTTCAGATTCTTGGGCATGAACCAGCTCTGCGTCAGCAGCCGGTATTTCATATGGTCGGGCGCATCCATCTGGACGAGCGAGCGGATCAGATGCCCATCATTGCCCGGCGTCGCGGCACGGGCGAGCGCCTCGCCATCGCGATTGGTGAGCACGGTCGGGCGCACCGCATTGGCAAAGCGCTGCGGGTCACGGCCGATCGCCATGACATCGGCGTGCCGCGTTACCAGCCAGAAGGGATCATAGTCCGGGTTCTCGGCCACCGCGAGCGGCGCATTGGCGCGCGCCCAGGCAAGCTGTTGGTGCAAGCCATCCCATGCCCCGTAAGCGACGGGATCGACGACGGCGGCGGCTACCTCTCCAGGCAATATAGGTTTTGTCATGCAACCAAATTGCCCGAAGCCTTGGCCGCTGTCGAGATGCAATAAAGCGCGCCGCGCGCTGGCTTGGGTCAGCCTGCGACCTGCTGGCGCGCTTCGGGAAGCGCCGCCTGCCATTCGGCGAGCGCGCGGTGGATCATCGCCTTGAACGCCGCGGCCTGACGGCGCCATGCCGCGTCGCAATCCGCGTCCCACGCCGCCCCCGCCGCTACCGCAAGCGCATCGACTGCCATATCGACGAAGGCGTCATATTCGGCCGCTGTCAGCGTCCCATAGTTGCGATGCGTTACCACCAGTTCGGCAATCTGCGGCCAGACCCAGCCCTCACCCTGCGCCAGCCCGAACATCGCCTGCAACGTCTCGTCGGTCATGCGCCGCGACGCGGCGTCGAGGTTCAGGAAGGCCGCACGGCGATGCGGAAAGGCGTCGAGGAACCGGTCGAACAGCGCATGGCGGATATCGATGCCCGCGTCGGCAACGGCAAGCAGCGCCGCCTCCATCCGCGCGGCATCGTCGGCGGTCATTTGAACAGGCTGCCCAATATGCCGCGCATCAACTGGCCGCCGAACTTGCCCGCGACCTGCCGGCCGAGACTCGTCGCAGCGGAGCGCGCCGCCGACTCCATCATCTTTTCGGCCATGCTCGGCTTCGCCGCCTCGCGCGCCGCCGCGCGTTCCTGTTGCAGGCGGACGCGCTCGTCGGCCGCCTTGCGCTTGGCCTCTTCCTTCGCTGCGATTGCCGCCGCTTTGTCGGCTTCCTCCTGCGCCTTGGCTTCAGCAGCGGCCGCCTGCGCCTGCTCGGCCTTGGCGGCGAGCAGTTCTTCGGCGCTTTCACGATTGACCAGCGTGTCATATTTGCCCGCGACCGGCGAGATCGACTGGATGATCGCACGCTCCTTGGGGTCGAGCGGACCGGCGCGCGAGCAGGGCGGCTTGATCAGCGTGCGCTCGACCGGCGAGGGTGCGCCGTCGGGCATCAGCAGCGAGACCAGCGCCTCGCCGACCTTGAGCTCGGTGATCTCGCGCGCGACGTCGACCTTCGGATTGGGACGAAAGGTGTCGGCCGCCGCCTTCACCGCCTTCTGGTCGCGCGGGGTGAAGGCGCGTAGCGCGTGCTGGACGCGGTTGCCGAGCTGCCCCGCGACTTCTTCGGGCACGTCGATCGGGTTCTGCGTCACGAAATAGACGCCGACGCCCTTCGATCGGATCAGGCGCACGACCTGTTCGATCTTGTCGACCAGCGCGGGCGGCGCGTCGTCGAACAGCAGATGCGCTTCGTCAAAGAAGAAGACGAGCTTCGGCTTGTCGGGATCGCCGATCTCGGGAAGCGTCTCGAACATCTCGGACAGCAGCCAGAGCAGGAAGGTCGCATAAAGCTTCGGACTGGCCATCAGCTTGTCGGCGGCAAGAATGTTCACATAGCCGCGGCCCTTGTCGTCGCACTGGATCATATCCATGATGTCCAGCGCGGGTTCGCCGAAGAAATGGTCGCCGCCCTGGCTTTGCAGCGACAAAAGCTGGCGCTGGATCGTCCCCACCGTTGCCTTGGTCACATTGCCATATTTGGTCGACAGATCGCCGGCATTTTCGGCGCACCAGGCGAGCATCGCCTGCAAATCGCCCATATCGAGCAGCAGCAGATTCTGTTCGTCAGCGACGCGGAAGGCGATCGACAAAACCCCTTCCTGCACCTCGTTGAGATCCATCAGCCGCGCGAGCAGCAGCGGCCCCATTTCGGAAATGGTGGTGCGGATGGGGTGGCCCTGTTCGCCGAACAGGTCCCAGAAGATCGCCGGATTGTCGTGATAGGCCCAGTCGCTGTCGCCGATTTCGGCCGCGCGTTTGGCAAAGACCTCGTGCAGTTTCGATGTCGGACTGCCCGCCATCGCGAGGCCCGACAGGTCGCCCTTCACGTCGGCAACGAAGACCGGCACGCCGACAGCCGAAAAGCCCTCGGCCAGTCCCTGCAGCGTCACCGTCTTGCCGGTCCCGGTCGCGCCCGCGATCAGCCCGTGGCGGTTCGCGCGCTTCAGCACCAGCGACTGGCGCGGCCCGTCGGGCGCACCGCCTCCGCCCAAGCCGATGTAGATTTCGGTCGCTTCGTTGCCGTCGCTCACTGCTGCATTCCTCCGCTCTGGGCACCCGGCCAAGAGCCTAGAACGGCGCAGGAAATCAGGCAATCGGCAATGCGGCTACGGCCCGTCCCCCGGCCGACATGCAAAGGGACCGGAAAGCTCTCTTTCCGGTCGCTTTGTCGTGACGCCGCGTGCCTTACCAGCCCGACGGCTTGCCCTTATTCTGTTCGTCGAGCCATTTCTTGAGCGGGGCGAAATATTCCATCATCGCCTTGCCCGACATGTCGCGGCTGCCGGTGAAGACCTCGAGCGCGTCAGGCCAGGGCTTGGAGGCGCCCATTTCGAGCATCGCGTTCAGCTTCTGCCCCACTTCCTTGTTGCCATAGAAGGAGCAACGGTGGAGCGGGCCCTTCCATCCCGCCTGCTTGCACGCCGCCTGATAGAATTGGAACTGCAGCACGCGCGCCAGGAAATAGCGGGTGTAGGGCGTGTTGCCGGGGATATGATATTTGGCGCCGGGGTCGAACGCGGTGTCGGGGCGCGCGACCGGCGGCGTGATGCCCTGATATTGCAGGCGAAGCTGGGTCCAGGCCTTGTTGTAATCGGCGGGCTTGATCGACCCGTCGAACACCCCCCAGCGCCAGCGGTCGACGAGCAGGCCGAAGGGCAGGAAGGCGACCTTGTCCATCGCCTGACGCAGCAGCAAGCCGATATCCTTGTCGGCGCTCGGCACCTTCGCCTTGTCGAGCAGGCCGATGTCGACCAGATATTGCGGGGTGATCGACAGCGCGATGAAATCGCCGATCGCTTCGTGGAAGCCATCGTTGGCGCCGTTCAGATAGAGGAACGGCTGCTTGTTATAGGCGCGCTGATAATAGTTGTGGCCAAGCTCGTGGTGGATGGTGACGAAATCGTCGCTGTTCACCTTGATGCACATCTTGATGCGGATGTCGTCCTTGTTGTCGACGTCCCAGGCCGAGGCATGGCACACGACTTCGCGGTCGGCGGGCTTCAGGAACTGGCTGCGCTTCCAGAAGGTATCGGGCAGCTTCGCGAAGCCGAGCGAGGAATAGAAATTCTCGCCCGCCTTGACCATGTCGAGCGGCGCCTTGCCCTTTTCCTTGAGCAGATCGCCGATGTCGTAACCTAGGTCGCCCGATCCCGGCGGCGCGACGAGCGGGTAGATATTGCCCCATTCCTGCGCCCACATATTGCCGAGCAGGTCGGCGCGGATCGGGCCGGTTTTCGGCTGCACCGCGTCGCCATATTTCTCGTTGAGTTTCCAGCGGACATAGGTGTGAAGCGCCATGTAGAGCGGTTTCACTTCCTGCCACAGCCGTTCCGTGGTCTTCGCGAAATCCTCGGGCGACATGTCATAGCCCGACCGCCACATCGCGCCGGTATCGGCAAAGCCGAGCTCCTTCGCGCCTTCGTTGGCGATCGCGACCATGCGCGCATAATCGTCCTTCATCGGGGCGCCGACATTGTCGTGCCAGCTCGTCCACATTTCGGCGAATTCGGCGGGCGTGTGCTGGAGATTGCCCATCTCCGCCTCGATATCCGAGCCCGAAATTTCCTTGCCGTCGAGCGTGCCGCGGCCCTTGCCATATTGCGACTGCAGGTCGGTCGCGATCGTATTGAGCTCGGTCGCCGCACCGGGCTTGGTCGGCGCGGGAAGGACAAGGCCGGTGCGCAGGATGTCGAGCTTGCGCTTCGTATCGGCGCTCAGCCCCGGCACATCCATATATTTCGCGGCTTCGAGCGCATATTTGACCGACTTTTCGGTCCCCACCGCATTGATCCGCGCGGCCATCGCATCGGTGTCGTCGGTGATGTAGGTGGCGTTGACCCAGTTCACCTGGCTCGCCTCGACCGTATAGTCGAACAGATCCTTCTCGACGGCGGCGATGAAGGCATCGGCGTCAGCCGCGGTCGGCGCGGCGGCGGGGGCCGCGGTCGCGGCGGCATCGTCCTGTGCATATGCCGGCGCGGCGAGCGCGAGCGACAGGGCAAGCGACATAGTCGAAATCATGGCTTTCATGGGGTGCAATCCTCTGGACTTTGGGGGTGCGCTCTGCGGCGCCGTAAAACCAGCTTGGCGCGTCGGCGCCGGAGGGTCAAGCGGTCAGAAAGGCTGCGATCGCCTCACCCAACTCGGGCTCGGTGACGCTCGACATGTGCGTGCCGGGGATCGTCGCGAGTTGGGCATCGGCCAGCGCCGCGACCAGCTCGGGCGCCGAGCCATTGTCCTGATCCTGTTCGCCGCACACCACCAGCGTCGGCATCGTGATCGCCGCCAGCGCCTCGGGCGGCGTGTCGGCGAAGCTGTCGAGCAAAAGCCCCGCCGCGACGCGGTCGATCTTCATCGTCTTCATGAACTGGATCGACAGCCATGTGTCGTCGCCGCGCTTCGCGCTGTCATATTCGGCGATCACGCGCTTGAAGAACTGCCCGCGCCGCTGCCACCCCGCGAGCCCCGCCAGCCCCATGCCGCCAAGGATCAGGCGCGCCGGGCGCATCCCGGTGACGACGGCGCGCACGCTCGTCCGCGCGCCGAGCGAGAAGCCGCCAAGGTCGAAATCGGTGAGGTTCAGATGCGCGACCAGATCCTGCAGATCGTCCACCAATATGTCGGAAGGATAATGCTCCGCCCCATGCGGCGCCGCGCTCGATCCGTGGACGCGCAGGTCGGGCATGATGACCTGATATCCCGCGCGCGCGATCCGTGCTGCGGTGCCGAATTTGATCCAGTTGACTTCGGCACTGGAAAACAGCCCATGCAGCAACAGGATCGGCCGACCTTCGCCCATTGCGCGCCAGGCCAGGCGCACCCCATCGCGCGCGTCGAAAAATTGCGGTTCGATGCTCATGCCCGTCCTTATGCGGGGAAGACGCGCAAGGGCAAGCGGGTGAAATCCCCAAGCGGGCGTTCGCACGAACCGACCGACATCAGCCGCGGCCACACATGGTGGTTTTGGGGTAGGGAGCGGACTTCGCTCCATGCAAACGGGCGAGGATAAGCGCGAACGTCCGCAAGCTATCGCGGGCGCAACCCTTTTTGCTCCATGCGCCACTTCGCCATTTCGATGCGGTCCTGTCCGAAGAAGGGCTCGCCTTCGAACACCAATGTCGGCACGCCCCAATGGCCGGCGATTTCGAGCGCGACCTGGTTGGCGGCGATCTCCTGATCGAGCGTTTCGGCGTCGCTTTCCGCCTCCGCATCGAGTTCGGCGAGATCGAGCCCGGCGCGCTTCGCTGCGCCCGCCAGATGGTCGCCGAGGTGCCAGTCCTGCGCGCCGCCCCAGATGAGCTGCGCCACCTCGTCGCAAAAGGCCAGGCTCTTGCCGCGCCGCGACGCCGCCTGCCCCAGCCGGGTGAGGCGATAGATGTAGGGTTGTTCGGCGGCGATCTCGCGCGTCATCACATTCTGGACGATCGGGTCGGGACGCGGCGGCCCGAAGGGGATGCCGTGGAACTGCGCGACGCGGATCATGTCGCGCATCGTGTAGCTGAGCCAATTGGGGTGGTTGCGCTCGAAAAAGTCGGGCTGGCGCACGGCCAGCGGATAGACCGGGCGCAGGTTGATCGTCACATCGTGGCTCGCCATCAGCGCGCGGTAGCGGCCGATCGCCAGATAGCTGTAGGGCGAGCGGAAGGACCAGAAAAGATCAGCAGACAGACTCATGCGCGGCATCCTGCAAAAAATGCGGCGCCGCGCAAGCGAAACGGCAATTTTTTGCTCCAAATCAGATGCTTCGCACATGCAGCATAATCGTCATTGAATATTATAGCAGTTGCTATTATATCGCATGCCATGAGTGAGACGATCGGATTCCTGCTCAACGACACCGCGCGGCTATTTCGCCGCGCCTTCAACGCACGCACGAAACACAGCGGAATCACCGCGCTCCAGTGGCGGCTGATCAGCTATCTGAAGCGGCACGAGGGGATCCGGCAGGGGCCGCTCGCCGAACTGATCGAGGTCGAACCGATCACCCTGTCGCGCATGGTCGACCGGTTGGTCGAGGCGGAGCTGGTCGAACGCCGCGCCGATCCGACCGACCGCCGCGCCTGGCAGCTGTATCTGACGCCGCGCACCAACACTATTGTCGGCAGCATGCGCGACATCGCCGACGCGCTGACCGAAGAGGCGACCGAAGGGCTCAGCGCCGCCGAACGCACGCAGCTCGTCGAACTGGTCGAGCGCGTCCGAGCCAATCTTTCGCGCCGCGAATGCGGCAAGGAAACGACAAAAGAGACAATGTGATGGATCAGCTCTCCCCCTCCCGTCCTGCCGCCGCTCCCGCCGCTCCCACGGGCGAAGAGGTTTCGGTGCCGAAGGCGAAACCCAAGGCCGATCCCGTGCCGCCCGCGCCCGAGGCCGAAACCGACGAGGCCCGCAAGCCGGGCTGGCGCACCCGCCTGTTGATGTTCGGCGTGCCGCTGGCGCTGCTCGTCGGCGGCGGCTGGTACTGGCTGACAAGCGGCGGTGCGGTGTCGACCGACAATGCCTATGTCCAGATGGACAAGGTATCGATCGCGGCCGAAGTCGGCGGACGGATCACCGAGGTTGCGGTGCGCGACGGCCAGATGGTCGACAAGGGTCAGCTGCTCTTTCGTATCGACGGCGAGCCTTATGCGCTGACGGTGGCGCAGGCGAATGCCGCGATCGACGCGGCCAAGGTCAATGTCGGCAATCTGTCGGCCAGCCTCGCCGCGACCGGCGTCGACATCAAGGCGGCACAGGAGGCGGTGGGCTTTGCCGAATCCAATTTCGCGCGGCAGGCGGCGCTCATGGAAAAGGGTTTCACCACCAAGGCGGCCTATGACGCATCGAAGCATGCGGTCGAACAGGCGCGCGCAGGCCTTGCGCAGGCCCGCGCCGACGCCGCGGAGGCGCGCGCCAAGCTTGCTACCGGGGGCAGCGGCGTGAATCCCGAGGTCGAATCGGCAAAAGTTCAGCGCGCGCAGGCGCAGGTCAACCTCGGCCGCACCGAAGTGCGCGCGCCGAGCGCCGGGCGAATCGCCCAGTCGGACCGGCTGCAACTCGGCCAGATGATGGTCGCGGGGCTCCCCGCGGTGACGCTCGTCGATACGCTGCACCCCTATGTCGAGGCCAATTTCAAGGAAACCGACCTTGCCGACATGCGCGTCGGCCAGCGCGCCGAGATCCGCTTCGACGCCTATCCGGGGCTCAAGGTACGCGGCCATGTCGAAAGCATCGGCGCCGGAACCGGCAGCGAATTTTCGGTACTCCCCGCCCAGAATGCGACCGGCAACTGGGTGAAGGTGACGCAGCGCGTGCCGGTGCGCATCGCGCTCGACGAAACGCCGTCGCGCGACATGATCGCCGGCCTGTCCGCCGACGTCAAAGTGATCACCGCGAAATAGGGGCGGGCCGATGGCGAGCCGCGCCCTTCCCCGCCGGTCGCCCAGAGCGGCATCGCCGGTCGATGCGTCGATCCCGCTCTATCAACAGGTGCGCTATCGCGGCCTGCTGACGGTGGCGGTGATGGGCGCGTCGGTGATGCAGATCCTCGACACGACCATCGCCAATGTCGCGATCCCGCATATGCAAAGCGCGCTCGGCGCGACGAGCGAGACGGTCAACTGGGTTCTCACCAGCTATATCATCGCCTCGGCAGTGGCGATGCCGATCACCGGTTGGCTCGCTGACCGGATCGGGCGGCGGCAATTGTTCCTTGCGGCGATCATCGGCTTCGTCCTGACCTCGATGGCGTGCGGCGCCGCGCAGAATCTCGAGGAGATGGTCGCCTTCCGCTTCCTGCAGGGGATCGCCGCCGCCTTCATCAGCCCGCTGTCGCAATCGGTGATGCTCGACATCAACCCGCCCGAACGGCACGCGCGGGCGATGTCGATCTGGGGGATGGGGATCATGATCGGTCCGATTCTGGGGCCCATCCTGGGCGGCTGGCTCACCGAATCGGCGAATTGGCGCTGGGTGTTCTACGTCAATCTGCCCGTCGGGCTGATCACGCTGGTGCTGATGTGGGCGCTGCTGCCCAGAACGCATAGCCGCGAACGCAAGTTCGACCTGTTCGGTTTCTCGATGCTCGCGCTCGGCCTCGCCGCGCTGCAGCTTATGCTCGACCGCGGCGCACAGCAGGACTGGTTCGACAGCATCGAAATCTGGATCGAGCTCGGCGTTTCGGTGGCTTGCCTGTGGATGTTCGTCATCCACCTGCTCACCGCGCCGGTGACCCTGTTCAACCGCAAGATGCTCGCCGATCGCAACCTCGTCATGGGCATGGGCTTCATGATCGTGATCGGGGTCGTCATGTTCTCGTCGATGGCGCTGCTGCCGCCGATGCTGCAACGCCTGTTCGGCTGGCCGGTGATCGATACAGGGCTGGTGCTCGCGGTGCGCGGGATCGGCATCCTGATGAGCATGTGGGTCGCCGGGCGCCTGCTCGGCAAGATCGATGCGCGCTGGATGGTCGGTTCGGGACTGCTGATCGCCGCCTATTCGCTGTATCAGATGAGCCAATGGTCGCTGATGATGGGCACCGGTCCCGTGGTCGTCAGCGGGCTGGTGCAGGGGCTAGGGATGGGGCTGATCTTCATCCCGCTCAACACGATGGCCTTTGCCACGATCCCGATGCAGTTCCGCACCGACGGATCGAGCCTTCTCAATCTGTTCCGCAGCATGGGGGCGTCGGTGGGCATTTCGGTCGTCACGACGCTGCTCGGATCGAATACGCAGACCAGCCACCAGGATCTGGTCGCGCATGTCACCAACAGCTCGGTCAGCCTCGTCGATCCCTCGACCGCCGACCGCTTCGGCATCATCGGCGACGTCGCGATGCAGATGGTCAATGGCGAAATCAACCGGCAGGCGGCGATGGTCGCCTATATCGACGATTTCTGGCTGATGATGTGGGTCACGCTCGCGGCCGTGCCGCTCGTCGTCCTGCTGCGTCCGCCCAGGCCCGGCGCGGCCCAGGCTTCGGCCGCCGACATGGGGCACTGACAGGGTCGCGCCAGCGCCGCGTCAGCAGGCCCAGCGCAAGGCACGCCGAAGCTCGGCGGCGCCGTCCCGCTCATATGGCAAGCCGTGCGCCATCACGACACGCTCGCAATCCCAGCCCAATATCGCAGCGACCGCCCGGCGAACACGCGCGCGGCGCGGCCAGAAGGTCAGCCGCAGGTCGATCGGCGCCTTGCCGTCGGGATGCGCCGCGCCCGAGAGGCGGACGAGCCCGCGATAAAAGCGGCTGCGTATCCGCTGCGGCTCAAAATTCTCGATCAGGTCGGTCAGCACGACGGTGCGCGAGGGCCGGTGGAAAAACACCGCTTCATTGACCAGCGTGCCCGGAACGAAAACCGTCTCCAGCTCTTCGGGCAGCACCGCCGCCTCGCTGTCGAGCGTCGCGTCGATGCGGAAGGGCCGCTTCGCGCGCGTGGCGAGATCGGGCACCGCGAGCGTTCGCGCGCCGGGATAGATCGCCTGCCAGTCGGCGATATGCCAATAATGAAGACTGTTCGGCGCGATCAGCCAGGCGACCGGGCCGAGGCGGTCGATGGCAGAAAGCAGATCCTTGTCGGGAGCGATCGGCGAATGAACCCACAGCGTGCCGTCGGCAAGCCGCGCAATCGTCATCCGGGTTGGAAAGGGAATCGAAGTCGGCCCGTAATCCATGCGGATTTCGGGACCATCGACGATCCACAATCGGTCACCAAAGGCTTTGGGCGTGTTGAGCGGCGCATAGGGAAGGAAAGCCGACATGGCGGCAGACTAGCCCCGGCAACGCCGTCGATCAAATCTCGCCGGCGATCTGCGTGACCGTTAACGGAAGAAGCAATTGGCCCCGGCGAACAGCGCCTCGATCTTCGCATCCTTGCCCGGTTCGGCGAACATGCCGCCGATCGCTGCATCGCCGGTGCCCAGGCTGAACTCCTCGCCCAGCGTGCTGTCCTTGTGATCGACGACGGTGGCCGATGCGGATGCCTTGGCGCGCGTCGTGCCGATACCGATGCCGCTGACCGTCGAATAGAATTCGGCGCCCGCCTCGTCGCCCAGAAACCAGCCGACGAACTTGTCGTCCTGAAAATTGAGCGTCATTGCATCGAAGCGCGAAAATTGCATCGGCCCCGCGCCGCACTCGTCATTGTCGCTGCGGTCGTCGACGACCCCCGCAACGCGCGCCAACGCCTCTTCGGCCTGTTTTCGCGGGATGCCGAACGCTAGCAAGCTGGCCTTACCGCTGGCCTTGTCGATGAAGCGCAGCCCCGCAGCGTCGAGCGCGACCGACAGCGACGCAGCGGCCGGACCGTCGAGCTTCGCCTCGGGCACGTCGGGCACGACCGGCGGGCGGTCGTCGGCGGCCGGCTTGTCGGCGGCGGGCTTGCACGCGGCGAGCAGCGCGAGGAGGACGATGGCGGGCAGCTTGCGCATGGCAGGACTCCGAAGGGGACGCGCCGCTATACGCCAGAGCGCGGGGCGATTACCAGCGCAGCGACATGCAGCTGAGCCCGGCGTCGATCCGCGCGATCTGATCGGTGGGCAGCGCGCGAAACGGGACGCCGCGCGCCGCCAGCAGCGCTTGCGTTGCAAGCCAGCGCGCGCCGATCAGCACCGTGTCGCGGACGCGCAGGATATTCGCCGCGCCTTCTTCGCCCATCGGCGTCAGCACCACCTCCAGCCCCGCAAATTCGGGGCAGTCGCGCATGGCGGGGACGGCGAGCACGGGGCGGTCGTCGATGAGGCCGCAGCCGGTCTTGAAATGCAGCACGCCGGGCGGGGTCTGCGCGATCTGCGCGCGGTATCCAAGATCGCCGAGCAGCGCAGTCAGCGTTTCAGCCCCCGCCCGGTCGGTGCGGTCGGACAGGCCGATGATGACGCGGTCGGCAAGGCGTAGCACATCACCGCCGTCGACATGTCCTGGCCCGGCCAGTTCAAGGACGCGGCCGTGCCGTTCGGCGAGCGCGGCGCGGATATGCGCGACCTCGCCCGCGCGGCTCGGCGCCCCGGGACGAAGCAGGATCGCGCCTTCGGCAAAGGTCAGCGCGACGTCTTCGACGAACAAGGCATCAGGAAAGGCATCGAGCGGCGGCAGGACATCGACCGTCAGTCCCAGCTCGCGCAGCGCCGCGACATAGGCGACATGCTCGGCCATGATTCCCGCCAGATCGGGATCGGGGCCGCCGCCCGCGCGGATGCCGTTGACGGCCGACGGCGCCGGGGTCCGGCAAAGCGCGTGGGTGAAAGCGAAGGGCGCGGTCATGTCACTGGGCATAGTCCGGATGCCCCGATCTCGCCAAGGCAATCCTCCCTGCCGCGCAGCGGTGGGGAGGGGGACCGTCCGCGATGCGGATGGTGGAGGGGCCGCGAGCGCACCGGCGTCAAAGCCCCTCCGTCAGTCCTTCGGGCTGCCGCCTCCCCATCGCTGCGCGACAGGGAGGATAACAGGATCAACCCTTCTTGAGGTGCCGGCGGCCGAGCAATTCGGCGATCTGCACCGCGTTCAGCGCCGCGCCCTTGCGCAGGTTGTCGCTGACGCACCACAGGTTCAGGCCATTGTCGACGGTGCTGTCGTCGCGAACGCGGCTGACGAAGGTCGCATAGTCGCCGACGCATTCGACGGGGGTGATATATCCGCCGTCCTCACGCTTATCGACCAGCATGACGCCCGGCGCCTCGCGCAGGATGCGCTGCGCTTCCTCGGCGGGCAGTTCCTTCTCCATCTCGATATTGATGGCTTCGGAATGGCCGACGAAGACGGGAACGCGGACGCAGGTCGCGGTGACCTTGATCTTCGGATCGAGGATCTTCTTCGTCTCGGCGACCATCTTCCATTCTTCCTTCGTCGATCCGTCGTCGAGGAATTTGTCGATGTGCGGAATGACGTTGAAGGCGATCTGCTTGGTGAACTTCTTGATGTCCTTTTCGTCGCCGACGAAGATCTGGCGCGTCTGGTTCCATAGCTCGTCCATCCCCGCCTTGCCGGCGCCCGACACCGACTGATAGGTCGAAACCACGACGCGCTTGATTTTCGCCGCATCGTGCAGCGGCTTCAGCGCGACGACCATCTGCGCGGTCGAGCAGTTCGGGTTCGCGATGATGTTGCGCTTGGTATAGCCATCGATCGCGTCGGGGTTCACCTCGGGCACGATCAGCGGCACGTCGGGGTCCATGCGATAGAGCGACGAGTTGTCGATCACGACGCAGCCGGCGGCCGCAGCCTTGGGCGCGTGAATCGCGGTCGCGTCGCTGCCGATGGCGAAAATCGCCATGTCCCAGCCCGACCAGTCGAAATTCTCGATATTCTGACATTTCACGGTCTTGCCGGTATCGCCGATCTCGACTTCGTCGCCCTGGCTGCGCGATGACGCGACCGCTGCCAGTTCGGCGATCGGAAATTCGCGTTCGGCGAGGATGGCGAGGACTTCGCGTCCGACATTGCCCGTCGCACCAGCGACGACGATCCGGTAACCCATGAAATATGTCCTTTGTCTTGGCGTGAAATGAAAAACGACCGGTTCTGCGCTTTGGCGGAACCGGTCGTTTTGGAAAGCTGTTTCGGCTTTGTGGGGAGAAACCTCTCCTCAGCCTTCGCCGGCTTCCGACCGGTAATCGCGGCGCTCCGCAATACGAGCCGATTTACCGGTGCGGCCCCGCAGATAGTAGAGCTTCGCACGGCGCACGGCGCCCTTGCGGACGACGGTAATCGAATCGATGTTCGGCGAATAAAGCGGGAAGACGCGCTCGACGCCTTCGCCGAACGACATTTTGCGCACGGTGAAGTTCGAGCCCATGCCCTTGTTCGAGCGCGCGATGCACACGCCTTCGAAATTCTGGACGCGGGTGCGTTCGCCTTCGACCACCTTCACGCCGACGCGCAGCGTGTCGCCGGGGCGGAACGTCGGAATCTCTTTGCCGGCCTTGGCGATTTCTTCGGCTTCGATCGTCTGGATGAGGTTCATGCCTCTAGTCCTTCTTCTTTTGCCGCGCGCCAGAGGCAGGTCGGGCCCGAGCGTCCTCATGACGCTCCCAAAGGTCCGGCCTGCGTAACCGTGTATGATCTTGCGCCTGTTGTTTCCGCCAGGCGGCGATCTTCGCATGATCCCCCGATCGCAGCACTTCGGGGATCGTGCGCCCTTCCCATGTGACGGGCCGGGTATAGTGCGGATATTCGAGCAAACCGTTCTCGAACGATTCGTCGTCGCCGCTTGAAGCCGCGCCCATTACGCCGGGAAGCAGCCGAATGCAAGCGTCGAGCAGCATTAGCGCCCCCATCTCGCCGCCCGAAAGCACGATGTCGCCCATCGAAAGCTGCTCGATCGGCCGTGCGTCGAAGATGCGTTCGTCGAAACCCTCGAACCGGCCGCACAGGATGATCGCCCCCGGACCCGCGGCAAGGTCGCGCACGCGCTTCTGCGTGACCGGCGCACCGCGCGGGGTCATGGCGAGCAGCGGCAACCCCGGATGCGCCGCCGTCGCATGATCGATCGCAGCGCCGAGGACATCGGCCTTCAGCACCATGCCGGCGCCGCCGCCCGCGGGCGTATCGTCGACGGTGCGGTGCCGGTCGGTGGCAAAATCGCGGATCTGGACGGGCGCGCACGCCCATGTCCCGCTTTCGAGCGCACGTCCCGCCATGCTGTGCCCCAGCGGACCGGGGAACATGTCGGGATAGAGCGTGAGCGGGACGGCGGTGAAGGTCATGACGGCTGCCATAGCGCCTCGGGCAGCAGGTGGCGATCCTTCTTCAATTCGGCGTGCAGCCATTCGCGGAAGCGCTCGATCTTGCGCACCCCGACGCGATTTTCGCGGTGGACGAGCCACAGGCCGGCATCGGCGGCATAGAGCGTATCGAAGGGCTGGACCATCCGGCCGCTGGCAAGGTCGGCCTGCCAGAACAGCGGGGTCATCATCGCGACCCCGAAGCCCGCCTGCACCGCGCTCGCCTCCTGCAACTGGCTGTCGAGTTCGATGCCGAGGCGCGATGGCGCCAGCGGAGTCGCGACCCCCGCGGCGACGAACCAGTCGGCCCACCAGCTGTCGTTCGGGGCGAGCCGCTGGACGCGCAGCAGATCGGCGGGTTCGCGGATCGCATGCTCGGCGATGAACGATGGTGCGGCGAGCGGTGCCAGCGTCTGGCGCATCAGAAAGTCGCTGCGCAGGCCGGGCCACGGCCCCATTCCAAGGCGGATCGCAACATCGACGTTCGACGCGTCGAAGTCGACCAGATCGTTGCTCATCGACATGCGCACGGCAAGGTCGGGGTACGCGAGCTGGAAGC
Source organism: Sphingopyxis sp. A083 (assembly GCF_001468495.1). Lineage (NCBI taxonomy): Bacteria > Pseudomonadati > Pseudomonadota > Alphaproteobacteria > Sphingomonadales > Sphingopyxidaceae > Sphingopyxis > Sphingopyxis sp. A083. Next base: position 31,252 of record NZ_LNSK01000001.1, read on the forward strand.
GGCCGATACGCGCGCTCAGCCACGCGCCGCCGAAGCTCGTCACGGCGCTGATCGTCAGCACGTCGGTTTCGTCGCTGCCAAGTGCAGCGAAGGCATCGTGCATTGCGGCAAAGGCGGCGCGGATCGCGGGAAACACGCGTTGCCCGGTCTCCGACAACCGCACGCGCCCTTTCTCACGCACGAACAGCGCGCGGCCGAGCCTGTCTTCCAATTGGCGGACCTGATAGCTGACCGCCGCCTGCGTCATCCCCAGTTCCTCGGCGGCGCGCGAGAAATTTTCCAGCCTTGCAGCCGATTCGAAAGCGCGGACGGCAGCGAGGGGCGGCAGCTTCGGCATCGCCAGAGTATAAGGCAAGCTTATACCTCGGTGCAAAGCTTTAATTGGCGAAGGCGCCAGCGAAGGCGCATCTGCACCCTATCGCAACCGATGGAGACAGACGATGATGGATGAAATCTGGATGCGGAGCTGGAACGCCGATCATGCGCGCTTCAGCGCCGACCTCGACCGCGGCTTCGCGCAGCTCGGTGCTGCCTTGAAGCCGCTTTTCGCCCGGCGCCCGCGCGGCGCGGCCAAAGCGGCTCCGGTTCGCCCCGCGAGCTAATCGCGTGCCGACCGGAGGCGCAGGGCCTGAACCGTCAGCGGACGCGTCGGGGCCAGCAGAATCTGACCGTCGAGCCTGCCGTGTTCGCAATTGAGCCGGAACACCGCCCCCAGCGCGCCGCGCGCGACCGGCGGCTCGGCGGTCGGACATGCGCCCAGCTGATCTTTCAGCGCCGCCAGATCCTTCGCCCATAGCGCCGCCGAGCGGTCCATCAGGAAGTTCATCGCCAACCGGTCCTGCATCGGCGTCAGGTCGCCCGCGTCATAGACGGCGCGCGCCACCGCGATAATCGCGACCATATCGGGCGTCACCGGCACTGGCCGGTCTTTGAGCAATCCCGCCCTCTCCATCGCCACCGCCGTTTCCCAGGCGGGCGCCGACGGCCCGGCATAGGTGCGGTTCGACAGTGCAAAGACGCCGGCGCCGAAGTCGGGCATCAGCATCACATGGCTGCCATAGCCCGGATAGCCACCGCCGTGCGACAGGGTGAGCCCGAGGTCGCAGTCCTGCGCAACACGCCAGCCCATGCCATAGGCCGCGGCCTGCTTGCACGCCGTCTCGCCACTCGCGCCGGCGCGCGTCGCCAGCGAGACGAAGTTCAGGCCCTGCGCGATCTCGCGCACCGTCGCGCGCCGGATCGGCCCCGCGTCGGCGTCGTCGCGTGGCGGCCAGGCCGACAGCAGAAAGGCGACCCATTTGGCATAATCCCTCGCGCTGACCTGCAGCCCGCCCATGCTGTTGAAAGCACCGTCGGCCATTTCGGGTTCGGGCACCCACGCCTCGCCTTCCCAGCGGTAGCCGCGCGCATAATGCGCGCGCGGCGCGCGCGTCACGTCATAGCCCCTCGCATCCATCCCAAGCGGGCGGAGGATCGTGATGCGGACATAGTCGGCATAGGGCATTCCCGATGCATTGGCGACGATGCGGCCGAGCAGGGCATAGCCGAAGTTCGAATATTCGAACCGGCTCTGCGGCACCTGTGTGAACGGGACGCCGGCGGCCAGCATCTTCGTGAAATCATCCTGCGACAATATCTGCTGGCGGTCGCCCCACGGATCGTCGGTGACGAACCCCGCGACATGGTGGAGCAAATCGCGCACGCGGATGCGCGGACTGTCCGCGGTGGGATAGGTCCAGTGCTTCATTTCGGGGACATAATCTTCGGCCAGATCGTCGAGCCGCAGCTTGCCCTGGTCGCGCAGGTTGAGCACTGCCAGCGCGGTGAAGGCCTTGGTCATCGAGGCGATCCGGAACAGCGTATCGCCGTCGACCGGCGTTCCGGTCGTCACATCCTGGACCCCGCGCCCCTTCAGATAGACGAGCTTGCCGTCCTGCACGATGCCATAGACGAGGCCCGGGATATGCTGATCGGCCTGATAGCGGGCAAAGAGCGCGTCGATCTGAGGCGCGACCTCATCGACGCTCTGCCCCGCGCTTTCCTGCGCGATCGCAGGCGACGCACAGCCGAGCATCACCGCGACACCAACGGCCGATTTCCAACGCATGACGATCCTTTCGCAAACGGACGAGCGCCGCAGGCTAACAGCCGGCCGGGACGACGGCAATCCGCCGCGGCCGGCCGTTAGGACTGGCTATGGGTGCAACGCCCGTACGCGCCGCCAACGCGTCGTCACCCCATGACGAAGGCGTTGAGCTTGTTGCCGTCGGGATCGCGAAAATAGCCCGCGTAAAAGCCTTCGCCGCGCGGACCGGGGGCGCCTTCGTCGCTGCCGCCATGCGCCAGCGCAATATCATAGAGGCGCTGGACCTGATCGGTGTCGCTGGCCTCCAGCGCCACCATCACGCCATTGCCGACGGTCGCGACGTTGCCGTCGAACGGCTTGGTGAGGCCGATGCCCGCGCCGCCGCCTTCCTTGCCCCAGGCGATGAAATTGTCGAATTCCATCATCCGCGGCACGCCCAGTTCGGCGGCGATCGCGTCGTAAAAGGCCGCCGCCTTGGCAAGGTCGTTGGTGCCGAGCGTCACATATCCGATCATTGGTCGTCTCCCGATTCGTTGAAGCAAGAACATATCAGGAACGATGCGGGCGGCAAGCAAAGAAAAGGGCGCCCGGTCCATATCCGGGCGCCCCTTTGAAACGCTGAAGATGCCGCGCGATTACGGCTTGATACGGATCGCGATGAACGCCGAGGGACCGCCGCGGCGGAGAATTTCCATCAGCACCGCGTCGCGGCCAGCCTTCTTCGCTTCCGCCACCGCCTTGGCCAAGCCCTCGCTCGTTGTGACCGGGGTGCGGTTGACGCTGAGGATCACGTCGCCGCGGCGCAGGCCCTTGCGGCCGGCATCGCTGTTGCTCGACGCGGCGCCGATGACGAGGCCCTTGGTCGAGGCATCGACGCCGACGGCGCGCGCGATGTCGGGGGTCAGCGTCTGCACCGCCAGGCCCAGATTGTCCTGGACCGCCTTGTCGGAAACGCTGCCGCTATTGTCATCCGGCGTCGCCTGATCGTCTTCGGGGTCGAAATCATTGCCCGCGAGCTGGTCTTCGGGCGGACGCGTTCCGACGACGGCGTTGAGCGTCATCGTCTTGCCGTCACGCACGACCTCGATCGGGATACGCGTCCCCGGCTTGGTGTTCGCGACGATGTAGGACAGCGTCTGCTGCGGCGTCACATCCTTGCCGTTGACCTTGGTCACGACGTCGCCGCGCTTGATCCCCGCCTTCGCCGCGGCACCGTCATCCTCGACGCGCTGGACAAATTCGCCGCGATCCTTGGGCAGGCCGAGCGCCGCCGCCATATCCTCGCCGACCGGCGCAATGCCGATGCCCAGATAGCCGCGCTCGACGCGCTCGCCGGCGCGCAGCGCGTTGATCACCGGGATCGCCGCATCGGCCGGGATGGCGAAATTGACGCCGATGTTCGCGCCGACGGGCGAGATCAGCATGTTGTTGATGCCGACGACATTGCCGTGCAGGTCGAACAGCGGACCGCCCGAGTTGCCGCGATTGATCGCCGTGTCGGTCTGGATGTAGCGGTCATAGGCACCGCCGTTGCCGATATTGCGCTGCACCGCCGAGATGATGCCAGCGGTGACGGTCGAGCCGAGGCCGAGCGGGTTGCCGATCGCGACCACCCAGTCGCCGACGCGCGCCTTGCCGCTGTCGCCGAATTTCACGAACGGCATGCCGGTCGCGTCGATCTTGAGCAGCGCGAGGTCGGAGGCGACGTCGCGGCCGACGATCTTGGCCTGAAATTCCTTGCCGTTGGTCAGCGTCACCGTGACCTGGTTCACCTGTTCGCCGCGCGGGCCGCCGGTGACGACATGGTTGTTGGTGACGATATAGCCGTCGTCCGAGATCAGAAAGCCCGAACCGCCGCCCTGCTGTTCCTGCGTGACCGGTTCGCGCGTTCCCGCGAACGGATCGAGCCGGACGCCCAGCGTGACTTCCTGCTTGGTCGAGATGTTGACCACTGCGGGCTGCAGCTGCTCGACCAGGTCGGCGAAGCTTTCTGGCGCGCCGGCGCGCGGAACCGCCTTCGCGATTTCGCTGCGCTCGTTCTGCGCGACCTGCGCGATAACGGGCGACTGGGTGACGAGCGCGAGCGCTGTGCCACCCACCAGCAAAGCCGAAGTGATGCCATAAACATAACGCACGATCGCAAATCCTTCTCTCTTGCGAAAAAACCCAAGGACCCCGGCAGGCTTCATTTGGGGCCGTGCGGCTGAACGGCAATTGAACATGAACGGCGACTGCACGTCCGGTTCATCCGCCGTCCGGCCCCTATCCGCCGCTGAAGCGCTTCAGATATTCATTGTCAGGCGACATGATGATCGACGTTCCGCCCTTGTTATTCTCACCCAGGAATGTCTGACGATAGCTCTGCATGGCGCGATAGAAATCGTAGAATTCGGGATCCTTGCCAAAGCTGGCGGCATAGATGCGCGCGGCTTCGCCATCGGCGTTACCGCGAATGATCTGTGCTTCCTTCTGCCCTTCGGCGCGGATCGCGATCGCTTCCTGCTGGCGCGCGGTGCGCATGCGGTCATAGGCCGCCTGCAGCGTCGCGCCTTCGGGGAGGTCGGCGCGCTTGATCCGCACGTCGATGATCTCGGCGCCATATTTGTGCGCCTCGCGATTGAGCGCGACCTGGATATTGTCCATCACCGCACCGCGTTCGGGCGAGAGCAGGGTCGCGAAGGTCCGCTTGCCCAGTTCGTTGCGCAGCGACGAGCCGAGGATCGTCGCAAGCTGCTGCTGCAATTTATCCTCGGTCCGGATCGCGGTGTACATGCGCACCGGGTTGGTGATGCGGAAGCGTGCGAAGGCATCGACCTGCAGCCGTTGCTGGTCGGTCGACAGCACCTGCTGGCGCTCCATGTTGATGCCCAGGATGCGCTTATCGATATATTGGATCCCATCGGTGAACGGCACGCGCAGGACAAGGCCCGCACCCGACCGGCCGAATTCCTCGTTCGGCTTGTAGCGATTCACCGTGCGCTCGATTTCGCCGAAGCGCAGGATCAGCGCCTGCTTGTCTTCGGGAACGATCGCCAGCGTCTGGGACAGGATGACGAGAATGGCGACGAGGCCGACGAGCAGCCGCATCGGGTGGCGGGTGATCGATTCGAACATCACTGGCCTCCCTTCGCCGCATCGGACGCGGCGTCGGACGCCGCGCGCGCGCGCCGCTGGACTTCGCTCAGCGGCAGATAGGGGGTGACGCCGCGCGCCTCGACAATCGTCTTGTCGACGTTCGACAAAACATTCTCCATCGTTTCATAATATAGCCGCTTGCGGGTCACGCCCGGTGCCAGCTTATATTGTTCGTAAATCTTGTCGAACGCCGAGGTGTCACCGCGTGCGCGTTCGAGCACCTGTTGTTCATAGGCGCGTGCCAGGTTGATCGACGATTCGCGTTCCTGCCGCGCCGCCGTCACTTCCTTGAACGCCTCGTCGACCTGCTTCGGCGGATCGGCCTGGCGGATCGCGATGCCCTGGATTGTCACGCCGGCGCGATATTGATCGAGCAGGGCCTGCATGCGCTGCTGAACCTGCGTCTCGATCTCGACGCGGCCGGGACCGATCGCCTGCACCAGGTCGAAATTGGCGACCGTCGCGCGCATCGCGCTTTCGGCGACCTCGCGGATTGTGCCGTCGGGATCGGCGAGCTGGAAGATATAGAGTTCGGGGTCGCGGATCGACCAGCGCACTTCATAGGCCAGATCGACGATGCTCTGGTCGCGGGTGAGCACGAAATTCTCGTCGCTCGCATTGGGCGAGCCGACCTGCATCGTGCGGATCGCGCGCACGTCTTCCATGCGGATGCGCTCGATCGGCGCCGGCCAGGTGAATTTCACGCCGGGGCCGACGGTGCGCGAATAGCTTCCGAGCCGGGTGACGACGCCTTCCTTTTCGGGCGGCACGATGTGGAAGGAGGAAAAGAGGAACCACACCGCAACGAGCGCACCAACGCCCCATTTCCACAGCCGCGCCGATTCGGGCATCTGCAAATTGCCGCCGCCCCCACCCGAACCGCCGCCGCCGAAGCCGCCGCGTCCCTTGCGCAGAAGTTCGTCGAGTGCGGAGGGGCCGCGCGGCTTGCGCCCGCGCAGTCCGTCTACGGGATCGGGCGTCACCCAGGGATTGCGCGGACCCGACCGGTCATCGCCATCGCCGTTATCCTTCGGGCCATTGCCCCACGGACTGTTCGCCATCAGCGCAATCTGATGGAAAAATTGCCGCACTCCCTGCGGGGCGCGGCCTCCCATGCTGCCATCACTTTTGTTGCTCATGAATGCTTTTATAGGGGCGGCGCGCGCGATTAACAGGGGGGCCAGGCGAAAATGGGTGGCAATCGCCCCGCTTATCCCTATCTGCCGCGGACATGACCGACATCGCCATCCTCGCCAGCCTCGCCACCGACCTGACCGGCGGCCGCACGTCGGGGCTCCGTTATCTCGACGATCAGGGCACCCTCGCGATTGTGCTCGACGTCACCGGGCTCGCCGAAGACGACCGCAAGCCGCTCGAGGAAAAGCTCCGCGCCGGCCTGCTCGCCCGTCCCGGCGTCGCCAGCGTCCGCGTCGCCATGACCGCCGAGCGCCAAGCGATGACGATCATCGCAGTGGGCAGTGGCAAGGGCGGAGTCGGCAAATCGACGCTCGCCGCCAATCTTGCCGTCGCGCTGCGCCGCGCCGGTGTGAAGGTCGGACTGGTCGATGCTGACATCTACGGTCCGTCGCAGCCGCGCCTGATGGACAGCGAGGGCGTGAAGCCCGAAGCGCGCGGATCCAAGCTCTCGCCGGTGCAGAGCGCCTATGGCGTTCCGATGCTGTCGACCGGCCAGATCGCCGCCCCGGGTCAGGCCATCGCCTGGCGCGGCCCGATGGCCGGCCGCGCGCTCGAACAGCTGATCGACGCAAGCTGGGGCGATATCGACACGCTCCTCGTCGACCTGCCCCCCGGCACCGGCGACGTCCAGCTCACGATGATCCAGAAGCACAAGCCCACCGGCGCGGTCGTCGTCTCGACGCCGCAGGATCTGGCGCTGATGGACGCGGCGCGCGCCGTGTCGCTGTTCGAGCAGGCCGAGGTGCCGATCATCGGCGTCGTCGAGAATATGGCCGGCTATGCCTGCCCGCATTGCGGTGAGGTCAGCGACCCGTTCGGAAGCGGCGGCGCCGAGGCGGCGGCGAAGGAGATGGAGCTCGATTTTCTCGGCCGCGTACCACTGTCGATGGGCATCCGCCTCGCGAGCGACGGCGGCGTCCCGCCCGCCGCTGGAACCGATCCGCTGGGCGAGCCGTTCCACGCGATAGCCGCGAAGGTCGCGGCGTGGCTAGCGGCGCGAAAGGGCATATGATGGCGATCAACGACGAGGCTGAAATTCGCGCCCTGCTCGAACGGCCGCGCCGTATTGCCGTCGTCGGCGCCTCGCCCAACCCCGCACGCCCCTCGAACGGCGTTCTCGCCTTCCTGGCCGCGCAGGGGCATGACGTGATTGCGGTCAATCCCGGCCATGCCGGCAAGACGATCCACGGCGCACCGGTGGTCGCGACGCTCGCCGATGTCGAGCCGGCGGCCGAGATCGTCGACATCTTCCGCAACAGCGCCGACGCGGGCGCCGCCGTCGACGATGCGATCGTCCACGGCGCGAAAGCGGTGTGGATGCAACTCGGCGTCATCGACGAAGCCGCCGCGCGCCGCGCCGAAAAGGCCGGACTGGCCGTCGTCATGGACCGCTGCCCCAAGATCGAGATTCCGCGGCTGGGCCTGCTGCGCTAGCGCTTACGAAAGGCTTTGCGTCGCCGACTCGCCGCGATTATCAGCAGCGGGCATGACCGGCATTCGGGACAAAGTGGGGACCAAGAAATCGCGCCTGCCGCATGTCAGCCGCCGGTCGCTGCTCGTCGGCGCCACCGCGGCGGGCGGCCTTGCGCTGGCCTGGTCGTTTTGGCCGCGTCATTATGCACCCAATCTGACCGCTGCGCCCGACGAACATATCTTCAACGCCTTTCTGAAGATCGGCGACGACGGGCATATCGCCGTCGTCGTGCCGCAATGCGAAATGGGGCAGGGCATCACTACGCTGCTGCCGCAGATCATTGCCGACGAGCTCGGCGCCGACTGGCGCACCATCGCCGTCGAAACCGCGCCGATCAGCCCGCTCTATACCAACACACTGCTCGTCGACGAGGATAGCGCCACCTTCATGCCGCGCGCGCTGGTGCCCGATGTCGTCGCCGACGTGCGTAGCTGGGTCCGACGCGAATGGGCGGTGCGCCATGCGGTGATGCTGACTGCCAACAGCTCGTCAGTCCGCATGTTCGAGGGGCCGTGCCGCGACGCCGCGGCGCAGGCCCGCACGCTGCTGATGATGGCCGCGGCCAAGCGGTGGGACGCCGATTGGCAGGATTGCGACACGCAGGACGGCTTCGTCACCTGGAAGAACCGCAAGCTGCGCTTCGGCGACGTCGCGGCGGTGGCCGCAACCCTCGATCCGCCCGCCGAACCCGTCTATCGCGCCAACAACAATGACCCGCTCTACGGCAAGGAACTGACGCGTCTCGACCTGCCGGCAAAGGTCGACGGCTCGGCCAATTTCGCCGGCGACATCCGCCTTCCCGACATGGTCTTCGCCGCGATACGCCAGGGACCGTTCGGCGCCACCCGGCTCAAGAGCATCGACCGCAAGGCGGGGATGGCGTCGCCCGGCCTGCTCGACATCGTGCTGCACGACCGGTGGATCGCGACCGTCGCGCGCAACTGGTGGGCCGCGAATCGCGCGCTCGATCGCTTTGCACCGCAGTTCGAAACCGCCGGTCCGCCGATTTCCAGCGCCGGCATCGACAAGGCGCTGAAGGCCGCACTGAAAGCCGACGGCTATCGAATCGCCAAAAAGGGCGATGTCGCCGAGGCGATGGAGGGGCGCACCAAGGTTTCGGCGCATTATGCCGTCGCGCCCGCGCTTCATGCGCCGATCGAGACGCGCACCGCAACCGCCGCCCCGGACGGTGAACGGCTGCGCCTGTGGGTCGCGACGCAGGCGCCCGCACAGTGCCGCGAAGCGGTCGCGCGGGCCGTCGGATTGCCGCCGGGCAAGGTGACGCTGTTCCCGATGATGGCAGGCGGATCGTTCGACGCCTGCCTCGATCACAGCGTCGCGGTGCAGGCGGCGATCATCGCGACGCAGATCAAGCGCCCGGTGCAGCTCGCCTGGTCGCGCGCCGAGGAAATCATGCGCGACATTCCGCGCGCGCCGGCGCGCGCCAAAATCTATGCGACGCTCGACGCCGCGGGCGGGATCGACGCGCTTGTCGCGCGGATCGCGGTGCCATCGACCAACCATGAATTCCGCGCTCGCCTGTTCGACGGAACCCCGGCCGACGTCGCGCAGCGCGAGGCGGCGGGAACGCCCGACGCCGCAGCGGTCGAGGGCGCGGGCGGACCCTATAATTTCCGCCATTTCGCGGTCGATCATTGCCCCGCCGACATCGGCCTGCCGACCGCGCGCTGGCGCGGCAACGCCGACAGCTACACCGCCTTCTTCACCGAATGTTTCATCGACGAAATGGCGGTGCGCGCCGGATCGGACGCACTCTCGTACCGGATGGCGATGCTTGGACAGGCGCCGCTGCTCGCCCGCTGCCTGCTCACCGCGACCAGCCTTGCGGGATGGGAGGGGGGCCTGTCGGGCACGGCACAGGGGCTTGCCTGCCATTCGATGCGCGGCAGCCACATCGCGCTCGTCGCTACCGCGCGGCCCAGCGACCGGGGGCTGCAGGTCGAACAGATCGTCGCCGTCGTCGACGCCGGGCGGCTCGTCAATCCGGCGATCGCACGCCAGCAGATCGAAGGCGGGCTGATCTTCGGTCTCGCCGCCGCGGTCGGCGCGACGACCGATTATGACGGCGGCGTCGCGACCGCGCGCAAGCTCGGCCAGCTTGGCCTGCCTCGCCTGTCGCAAGTGCCGCAGATCGTCGTCGAATTCATCGACAGCGACCGCGATCCCGGCGGCGTCGGCGAAATCGGCGTGCCCGTCGTTGCGCCGGCGATCGCCAATGCAATGTTCGCCGCAACCGGTCGCCGAATCCGCCGCATTCCGCTATCGCCCGATCCGCTATGATCGAACGCCCCCCTTCCCATCCCGCGGTGCCCGCGCCGCGCATCGGCGTGCTGCTCGTCAACCTCGGCACCCCCGACGCGCCCGAACCCGGGCCGGTACGCCGCTATCTGCGCGAGTTCCTGTCCGACCGGCGCGTCGTCGAAATCCCGTCGCTGCTGTGGCAGCCGATCCTGCGCGGCATCATCCTCAACACGCGACCGAAAAAATCGGCCCACGCCTATGCACAGGTTTGGACCGACGAAGGCTCGCCGCTCGCCGCGATCACCCGGCGCCAGGCCGGAGCGTTGCAGGCGGCGCTCGGCGACGATGTCCGCGTGTCCTGGGCGATGCGCTATGGCGCTCCGGCAATAGGCGGCGCGATCGACGAGCTTGTCGGCGAAGGGTGCCGCCGCATCCTGATTGCGCCGCTCTATCCGCAATATTGCGCCGCGACGACGGCAACGGTGGTCGATGCGGTCGGCGCGCATCTTGCGCGCCTGCGCTGGCAACCCACGCTGCGTTTCCTGCCCCCCTATCACGACGATCCCGCTTATATCGCGGCGCTTGCCGCGTCGGTCGAGGCGGGGGTCGCCGCGCTCGATTTCGCGCCCGATACGCTCGTCGCCAGTTTTCACGGCATGCCCGAACGGACGCTGCATCTGGGCGACCCTTATCATTGCCAGTGCGTGAAGAGCGCGCGGCTGCTGTCCGAAGCGATCGGGCGGCCGGTCGAGATTGCCTTCCAGTCGCGTTTCGGACGCGCCAAGTGGCTCGAACCCGCGACCGACGCGCTGCTCGAACGGCTCGGCCGCGAGGGGCGCCGCGTGGCGATTTTCGCGCCGGGTTTTTCGGCCGATTGCCTCGAAACGCTCGAAGAGCTCGCGATCCGCGGCAAGGAACAGTTCGAGGCGGCGGGTGGGCGCGACTTCGCCTATCTTGGCTGCCTCAACGACACCCCGCCGGGGATGGCGATGCTCGAGGCGCTGGTGCGGCGCGAACTCGCCGGATGGCATTGAAATAGCGGGCGCTTACCTCCTGTTTAACTCTGCGCCTTAAGCTCTGTTTCCAGCGGCTTCCGGCATGTTGCGCCGGCACCCGCGCGGAGACATGCGATGAGCGAACTCGACCGGGCAGCCATGACGCTTGCCGGCCTGACCCTGGCCTTTCTGCTCGCCGTCGCCATCGTCTGGTGGATACGCCGCCCCCGCCCGCTGGTTACGCTGCCCAAGAGCCCCAAAATGCCGCGCGAAATCCGCATGCCACGGCTGTCGCGCCGCGCCGAACCCGAAATCGAGCCGGTCGAAATCGCGCCCGCGCGCCTCGCGCGGCTGCGCGCCCAGCCGGTCTATGATCCGTTGCCCGAAGACGAACCGCCGACCGAGGTGGCTCCGATAGTCGCCGAAGCCGAATCGCCACTAGACCCTCTGCCGCCCGAACCGATCGAGGCGATGCTTGCGGCGCAGGTTCAGGCGGTCGAGGCGCAGGCCCATGCCGCACCGGAGCCGTCGCCCATCGCGGACAATCCCATATCCGGTCACGCCGTGCCTGTCGGCCAGGCGCGACTGGTCGCGCAAATCCCGCCGCGCGACGCGATACTGACGCGCAACTGGGTCGGCGGACGCCCGCGCCTGCCGGACGCAATGCCCTGGCCGCGGATCGATGGTACCGATGCCGACTTCATCGCGCAGATCGCCTGCGCCGACCTGCCTGCCGGACTCTGGGACGGGTTGGGGCCGCGCACCGGGGCGCTCGCCTTTTTCGTCCATCCCGAAACGGGCGCGGCGACGGCGCTCCATTTGCCCGAGGTGGGACCGCCACGCGCGGCGCCCAAGCCCGTCGGCCGCGCCTATTTCCGTCCCGCCGGGCTCGATGATGATGCGCTGCACCGCCTCGCGGTGCGGGCCTTTCCCGAATGGGCGGTCGACGTCCGCGGCCCCGATGCGCCCGGCACGCCGGCCGAAGCGGACGCCGCCGACGCCTTTTTCGCGGCCACGGGCTATGATCTTGCCGACCCGGCCTTTCATCCGTTCGACTGGCCGACGATGACCGCGCTGGCGGCGCTGCTCGCCTCCCGGCTTCCTGCACTCGAAACCGGTACGCCGCCGCCGCCCGACGCAAGCGACGAACTGACCGAGGCGCTGGCCGATGCCGCGGCAACCAACCGCGACGCGGCCGAGCGCGCGCGCGAGATATTGGCGATCATCGACGAAAGCGCGGGGCAGGACGGCTTTTCGGCCTCCGACGCGACCGCGGTGATGACCGCGCTGCACGCGATCCACTGGTCGCGGGTGGTGGTCGAAAGCGACCCCGAAAGCGGCGAAGACCGTACCGAAACCATCACTTTGCCGCTGACGCGCCACCATCCGGATGCCGATCTGTGGGTCAGCGACTATCGCGCGCTGCTCTTTGATCACGCGCGTCATCGCTGGTGTGCCGACCCCGATTCGCTTTCGGCCCCGGCCCGCGCGCTGTTCGAGCCCGTCTGGGCCGCACTCGCCGCCGCCGAAGCGCCTCTCGTGGGCGGGCAGCCGCGCCACTATGCACCCGGCTTCGACGAGGAGCGCGACGCGATGCTCGTCGAATTGCCCGCGAGCGCCCTGACCGGCATCGCGCCCGCGCAGGGCGCCAGCCTGATCCTCGCGATCCGCAAGGCCGATCTCGCCGTCGGAAATTTTACGGCGCTGAAGGCACTGACCGGAAACTGAAAAACTTTCCCCGCAAAGCCGCGCGATTGACGTTCCGGTCAACTTGCGGCCGCTTCGCGCGCGCCCTAATCAAAAACGAAGCAAGATTGTGTGGGAGAGCGATTTCATGACACGCGTAGCAATCGTCACCGGCGGCAGCCGCGGCATCGGCGAGGCCATTTCGCTGGCGCTGAAGGATATGGGCGTCCGCGTCGCCGCCAATTATGCGGGCAATGACGAAAAGGCGCGCGCCTTCACCGACCGCACCGGCATCCCCGCCTATCGCTGGGACGTCGGCGACCATCAGGCCTGCCTCGACGGCTGTGCACAGGTCGCCGCAGACCTCGGCCCGATCGACATCGTCGTCAACAACGCCGGGATCACCCGCGACGGCACGCTGGCGCGCATGACCTTCGACGACTGGAACGACGTCATGCGCATCAATCTGGGCGGCTGTTTCAACATGGCCAAGGCCACCTTCGGCGGCATGGTCGAACGCGGCTGGGGCCGTATCGTCAACATCGGCTCGATCAACGGCCAGGCGGGCCAATATGGTCAGGTCAACTATGCCGCGGCCAAATCGGGCATCCACGGCTTTACCAAGGCGCTGGCGCAGGAAGGCGCCAAGAAGGGCGTGACCGTCAACGCGATCGCGCCGGGCTATATCGACACCGACATGGTCGCCGCCGTTCCCGCCCCCGTGCTTGAAAAGATCGTCGCGAAAATCCCGGTGGGGCGCCTCGGCCACGCCGAAGAAATCGCCCGCGGGGTCGCCTTTCTGTGCAGCGAGGATGCGGGCTTCGTCACCGGATCGACGATGTCGATCAACGGCGGCCAGCATATGTATTGACGGGCCGAGGGCGCCAGTGAAGGCGTTCGCAAAGCGAACGACGAGCTGGCAACCGGTGGCGAAGCCACGGCCCGGCTCGGCGAGCGGGGCGGCGATCCGAAAGATCGCCGAGCCCGTCTGACGTCACGGCGACGGCTTTGCCGTCGCCGCCAGGCGCGGCGCCGGTTCGACAATCCCTCGACTTCGCGCGATACGAACGGCAGACAGGATGCATGGCTGCCCCTCTCCACCCCCCCGTCAAACGCTCGGTGACGATTGCCGGGCACCCGACGTCGATCAGCCTCGAACCGCTATTCTGGGACGCGCTCGAAGCCGCGGCGGCGCAGCGCGGCCTGCCGGTCAATGCGCTCGTCGCGCGGATCGACGTCGAACGGATGGAGGCCGCCGATCCGCCCAACCTGACCTCGGCCATCCGCCAATGGTTGTGGCACGCGCGCAGTGCTGATCAGACGGCGGCGTAAATCGCCCGACCGAAGGCCGCGCCCTTGTCGGCCGCATGATGCAGGAACAGCGATGGCTCGATCAGTTCGAGTTCCATGATGTGCAGCACGCCCGCCGCGTCGCCGACCATGTCGACGCGCGCATAGATGGGCGGCGCGGGAGCGGCGGCCAGCGCGGCGGCGGCGAGCCGGCGCGCCGCCGCGCTCGCGTCCCATCCCGTCTCGCGCCCGCCGAACTGTTCCTGGACGCGGAAATCGCCCGAAGCCGGGCGCTTGACGATCGCGTGGCTGAAGGCGCCGCCGAAAAAGAAGAGCGAATATTCCCCGTCGGCGAGGATGCCGGGCATCAGCGGCTGGACAAGGCGGCGCTGCCCCAGCGCATCGGTGGGGATCGGCGCGCCGGGCGCGACACGGTGCGTACCGTCGGCACCGCCCGAAACGGCGGGCTTCACCACCACCTCTTCCACGCCGAGCGCCGCGCGCGCCTGCGCCAGCGATGCGTCGTCCAGCGCCGCGACCTCAACCGTCGGCACCACCGCAACGCCCTTCGCGCCAAGTTCGGCAAGATAGGCCTTGTCGCTGTTCCAGCGCAGCACCGGCACCGGATTGACGACGGGCAGTCCCGCGAGCCGGTCGAGCAGCGCATACCAGACGGCAACGTCGCGCTGGTAGCCCCAGGCGAACAGCGGCAGGATCAGGTCGAACCCCGTCAGGTCGCCGGGGTCGGTCCAGACGCGCTGCTCGACCGCAAGCCCGGCCGCCGCCAGCGCCGCCGCCTTGCGCGCGAAGGCGGGCCGCCAATTTTCCTCATAATCGGGTGCCGGGACGAGGATCGCGACGCGCGGTTGGAACGGCATAGAGCCTCCTGAAGCCCTCCCCCGAAGGGGAGGGTCAGACCTGTTACCGGCCGAGCAGCCCGCGCGCCTGCCCCGCAATGTGCGACAGCATCGCGCCATTGGGATTGGGGATGGTGCGCGCGCGGTCGACCGTCGTGCGGAATTGCGCGACGCGCGGTGCGTTCGCTTCCAGCCATTTGCTGACCCCGGTATCGAGATCGCCCTTGGGCAACCCCGCGAGGAAGCTCAGCCGCATCTGCTGGAAATCGCGCGCCAGGCTGTTGACGAGCAGGCGTTCCCATGGATCGGCGGGGCTCATGTGCGCCGCCAGCGTCTGCGCCCAGTCGAGCCCGAGCGCGTCGCCCAGATGGGTGAAGGCCCGCGTCACCCCGACCTCGTCGTCGCCGCGACGTTCGGCAAGGTCGACGATTCCGATCGCGCCGTCGGTCTTGAACAAGCGGACGACCGCCGCGGTCAGCGCCTCGGGCGCGCCGGCATCGAGCAGCTGCTGCGCCAGCGCGTCCCACTGACGCCGCACTGACGCGCTGAGCAGCGTGTCGACGGTCGCGGTCAGGCGGTCGACGCCGGGTTCGAGCCGCGCAACGAGCGCGCCCGGCTGCGCCAGGCCGGGGCTGACGCGGAGCAGGTCGGCCATCTGCGATGCCATCGCCGAGGCGGCCTGGCTGAACAGCGACAAGCGGATGGATTCGTTGATCCCTGCGCTGTCGAGCGAAGCCCACAGCCCCTTCATATCCAGCAAGCGTTCGACGGCGACGAATGCCGCCGCGACCTCACCGAGCGAGCAGCCCTCTTCTTCGACCAGTTCGAGCGGGTGGACGATGCCCATGCGGTTGACGATGCGGTTCGCAAGCTTGGTCGCAATGATCTCGCGGCGCAGCTGGTGATCGGCGATCGCGCCGGCGAAATCGTGCTGCATCTCGGCCGGGAAGGCCGCGGCAAGATCGCTCGCCAGAGCGGGATCGTCGGGCAGCGCGCTCGCTTCGATCGCATCCTGCAGCGCCAGTTTCGCAGTCGACAGCAGCACGGCGAGTTCGGGCCGCGTCAGCCCGCCCCCTTCGGCCGAGCGGCGCAGCAGCTCGTCGTTCGCCGCCAGCCCTTCGACCTTGCGGTCGAGCCGGCCCGATGCCTCGAACGTCTCCATGATCCGCACCAGCGACGGCACCGCGGCGGCGCCGCCCTTTTCGGCGATCGACAGCGCGAGTGCCTGCAGCCGGTTGTCCTCGAGCACCAGCGCCGCGACATCGTCGGTCATGCGGACGAGCAGCGCGTCGCGATCGTCCTGGCTCAGCCGGCCTTCGGCCATCTCGCGGTTGAGCGCGATCTTGATGTTGACCTCATTATCCGAACAGTCGACGCCGGCGCTGTTGTCGATGAAGTCGGTGTTGATGCGCCCGCCCTTCGCCGCAAAGGCGATACGTGCGGCCTGCGTGACGCCCAGATTGGCGCCCTCACCCACCGCGCGGACGCGCAGATCCTCGGCATCGACGCGCAGCGCGTCATTGGCGGGATCGCCGACCTCGGCATTGTTCTGGCTCGCGGCCTTCACATAAGTGCCGATGCCGCCAAACCACAGCAGATCGGCGGGCGCGCGCAGAATAGCGGAGATCAGCCCGGCGGGGTCGATTTCGGCAACCGACAGGCCCAGTAGCGCCTGCACCTCGGGGGTCAGCGGGATGCTCTTCTGGCTGCGCGCGAAAACGCCGCCGCCCTTCGAGATCAGCTTCTTGTCATAATCGTCCCAGCTCGACCGCGGCAGTTTGAACATGCGGTCGCGTTCTTTCCAGCTCTTGGCCGGATCGGGGTCGGGATCGAGGAAGATGTGGCGATGGTCGAAGGCCGCGCACAGCCTGATCGCCTTGGACAGCAGCATGCCGTTGCCGAACACGTCGCCCGACATGTCGCCGCAACCGACGACACGGATCGTGTCGGTCTGCACGTCGATGCCCATTTCGGCGAAGTGACGCTGGACCGAAACCCACGCGCCCTTGGCGGTGATGCCCATCGCCTTATGGTCATAGCCTTTCGACCCGCCGCTCGCGAACGCATCGCCGAGCCAGAAGTCGCGCTCCATCGCAAGACCGTTGGCGACGTCGGAGAAGGTCGCGGTGCCCTTGTCGGCGGCGACCACGAAATAGGGGTCTTCGCCATCGCGGATCACGACGCCCTTGGGGTGCACCACCTTGCCGCCGACGATATTGTCGGTGATCGACAACAGCGACCTGATGAAGATGCGATAGCATTCGGTGCCTTCGGCGAACCAGGCGTCGCGATCCTCGGCCGGGCTCGGCAACTGCTTGGGATAGAAGCCGCCCTTCGCGCCGGTCGGGACGATGACGGCGTTCTTGACGCGCTGCGCCTTCATCAGCCCCAGAATTTCGGTACGGAAGTCGTCGCGCCGGTCGGACCAGCGCAGGCCGCCGCGCGCGACCGGGCCGGCGCGCAGATGGATGCCCTCGACGCGCGGGCTGTACACCCACACCTCGCGCCAAGGCAGCGGCTTGGGCAGGCCCGGAACCAGACTCGAATCGATCTTGAACGCCAGCGCCTCGGCGGCGGCGGGCGCAAAGGCGTTGGTACGCAGCGTCGCGCCGATCACCGCATGGAACAGGCGCAGGATGCGGTCGTCGTCGATCGACTGGATCGCCGCAAAGCCGGTCTGGATTTCGGCGGCAAGCGCTTCGGCGCGCGCGGCATCCTTTGCCTTGGGGTCGTGGAGCGCACGGAAGCGATCGACCAGCGCGGCGGTCAGCGCCGGGGCGCCGCGCAGCGCCGCCACCACCGTATCCATGCCATAGCTCGATCCGCCCTGGCGCATGTAGCGGAACCAGGCGCGCAGCCACACAATCGCCTGCGGATCGGTCTGCGTCACCAGCACGAGCTGGTTGAAGGCGTCGTTTTCGGCCTTGCCATCGAGCACCGCAGCAATCGCGCCTTCGATCGTCTCGACATGCGGCATCAGCGCGGTTTCGTCGACATTGGCGGGCAGGCGCAGCGAGAAATCGTGGATGAAGGTTGCCTCGGCATCGCCCTCACCGCCGCCATGGACGTGCAACTCGGTCGGGATTTCCTCGAGCACCTCGAATCCGAAATGTTCGAGCGCCGGAACCACGTCCGACAGCGCGAGCGGTCCGGCCGCGCTATAGACTTTCAGCCGCAGCCGGTCGTCGCCGTCGAGGCTCTTTTTCGCCAGCCGCACATTGCGCGGGCGGTCGGCATCAAGGTCGCGGAGACGCAATATATCGCGCGCCGCCTCTTCGGGATTATAGAGATTGCGGTAATTGGCCGGAAACAGCGATGCGAACCGCGCCGCGAGCGCCGCGGCGCGGCCCGGATCGCCGCGGCGCGCCAGCGCGCCCTCGACCTCGGGCTGCCAGCCGCGCACCATCTGCTCCAGCTGCGCATTCAGCGCGTCAGTATCGGGGACGATGCCGCCGCCGCGCAGGTCGAGCGTGTAGCGCAGCAAGGCAGCGCCGCCGTCTTCGAGCGCCATCGTCCAGCCGATGACACCCGCCTTGGCCTCGCGCACCAACAGCGATTCGATCGCCAGCCGGCGTCCCGTCGACACCTCGTCGCGCGGCAGCCAGACGAAGGTGAAGAGATGGCGGCCGAGCGGGCTGCGTATCATCACCAGCTTCGGGCGCGGGCGATCGGTAATCGACATCGAGGTGAGCACCAGCTCCTCGAGCGATTCGGCGTCGAACGCGATCAGCAGGTCGTGGGGCAGCGCGGTCAGCGCATGCGCGAGCGCCTTGCCCGCGTGGCCGCCGGGATCGAAACCGAATTTGGCCATCAGCGCCTCGAGTTGCGCGCGCAGCACGGGCACCTTGGCGGGCGGCGTCGACAGCGCGGCGCTGGTCCAAAGGCCCGCGTGGATCGACAGGCGCTCGACCGTCTTGCCCTTCATCTCGGGAACGACGACCAAGTCGAGCAGCACGCGGCGATGCACCGACGACAGGCGGTTCGACTTGATGAGCAGCGGCGCCGTGCGACCCTTTTCGAACCAGGCGAAGGCCGCTTCGAGTGCGGTTTCGGACAGGATTTCGCTCGTCCCCGCGGCACAGATACCCAGCGGGTCGTGGCGCTTGCCGTCGCGCGTGCGCCATTCGTGGCCAAGCTGCGTCATCGCGCCGCTTTCGAACCAGCGCAGCAGCTCGGCGCCATCGCCGTCGGCGCGCATCGTCGAATCGGCGAGCATCGCGGCGCGCATCGCCTTCCAGTCGGCGACCGCGGCGCGCACATCGGCGAGCGAGGCTTCGAGCGCATCGAGCAGACGGCGCCGGGCGCGCGCGTCGCCGCGTTCGAGTTCCATATAGATGACCGACTCGCGCGCGCCGTCCTTGCCGGCGTCGACCGCGGTCAGATGATTTTTCGCGTCGCGCTCGACCGACACCACCGGGTGGAGAATGCGGTGCACGGCAAGGCCCTGTGCGCCCGCGATCTGCGAGGTCGAATCGACGAGGAAGGGCATGTCGTCGTTGACGACGACCAGGCGCATCCGGCGGTCGGTGCCGTCGGCCGCCACCGGTTCGAGCAGGAACGACGGTTGGCCCGGCGCGCGGTCGAGCGACGCGCGCGCGGCGAATTCGCCCGCTTCGGCGAGCGCCTTGGCATCGAGGTCGTCGCTCTCGCCGGGCAGCGCGCTGCCCTGCAAGGCGGCCTGATAGGCCTTGGCGAATTTCGCAGGAACTTGCGCCGCCGACGACGTGCCGGCTGCGGTGTCTTCAGTCGATTTTTCAGGCATAGGGTTGCAGCATCCCGGACCAAGTTGAAGCGAGCATCCGCCGGGGGGACGGCGGCGCCTTGCGCTACGGCTCCCTATGCGCCCGCGCCGCGAAAGGCTCAAGACCCCCCGCGCATGCCGCGCAAAATTATTTCAACTTTTGGATTGTCTGTTACGCTATGCGGGTCAATCGGCCGGGGTGATCGCGATTGCCTTCTTCGCCAGCTTCGCAACGAGCGCCGGATCGTCGGCCGCCTTGGCGACGATGCCGATATGTCCGCCGGGCATCGCGCGCGCAATCAGCACCACGAATTCGGCATCGCCCGCATCATGTTCCAGGATCAGCGCCGGGTGCGCGGTGCGCAGCGCCGCCAGTTGCTCATCGACCTTCGCCGCTGCATCGCCCGCGGGCTTGCGGCGCGCGCGCACATCCTTGACCAGACCCTTGAGCCCGCCCGGATAGCGGTCGAGATAGGCAGGAAGCGACCCGCGCTCCAGCCCCGCGTCCTTCGCATGGCCGAGTACGCAGGCATATTCGGCGAGGCGCGTCTTGTCGTAGGAGGCGCCGAACACCAGCTTGACGACTGGCGTCATCGGCGCACGCTCCTGCGCCTGCAGCCCCGCATCCTCGAGCAATTCGGCAAAGGCGTCGGGCTGCGCTTCGGCGGCGAGGGCGAAATCCCACGCCTTGCCGACCGCCTGATAGAGCGCGCTGCGGCTGCGGCTGTCGGCCGCCATCGCGCGTTCGGCGGTCTCGCGCGCCAGGGCCAGCCAGTCGGCCAGCTCGGCATCGTCGCCCGGCCCGGCCGCGCCGTCGTCGGCAGTCTCGTCGGCGGCTTCGTCGCTTTCGGAAACCGGTACCGCGGGATCGTCGAACCGCTCGGTCAGCAGCATGGCGTCGCCGAACGCAACCGTTTCGGGCTCGGCGTCGCCAAGCGCGGCGAAACCCGGCGCCACTTCGTCGTCGATATGCTCCGAATCGGGGCCATCGGCCCACACCGGCACCGGTGCGGTCAGCGGCGCAGCGCTGCGCAGCGCCTGCTCGACCGACAGTTGCAGCTCTTCGGCCTCGTCGGCGGCGACCGCTTCCTTCCAGTTGATGACGCCCATGATGAAATCGATGGTGTCGTCGTCGGTCGAGAAGGGCAGCAGGATGCCGCGGTACATGATCGTCGCGCCGCGATCGTTGACGAACTCGGCCTCGAAGCCGATCGGCGCGCGGTTGGCGATGATCTGGAGATAATGGTCGGTCAGCCGCGACAGCAGCGACCGCCCCGGAATCTGGCTGATATAATGGACATCCTCGTCGATCTGCGATTCTTCGCGCAACCGTTCGCCGAGATAGGAGATGCCCGGATTTTCGATACCCGCGGTAAAGTCGAGCAGCACCGCATTGGGGCCGAAGTCGGCGCCGTCGAGGTCGAGATCCTCGACCGACGGATAGGCGCGGTCGGCAAGCAGCGACGCCCAATGATTATAAGCGCGCACCTGCATCCGCCGTTCGTCGACACCGACAGCCGGCGGCGCATCGATCGCGCCATCGTCCTGATCGTGGCTGCCCGAAAGCAGTCCGCGCATGCTGTCCATCATTCGTCCCCAGTCGCAAACATCGGGGATGTCATGCACCGACAGTGGTAAAAGTGGCGTAAACGATGCGCTCCGCAGCCGCCGCGCGCCGCGCCGTCAGGCGAGCGTGGTGGCGATCGGCAACCCGGCCTTCAGCGTCAGCGTGACCGGCGTACGCTCGGCGATGTCGGCCATGCGCGCGCGCTGTTCGTCGTCGAGCCCGACGATCGCCAGCGTGCGGTCGATCCGCTTCTCGTCGCGCCCCGACAGGCGCAGGCCGACCTCGACCGATTCGAGCGGCCAGCCCTTGCGGTCGGCATACATGCGCAGCGTGATCGCGGTGCAGGCGCCCAGGCTCGCGAGCAGCAGATCGTAGGGCGCCGGGCCAACCCCGCCGCCGCCGAGCGCGGGCGGCTCGTCGGCGATCAGCGCATGGCCGCCGACATCGATCTCGGTGCGATAGCGGTCCTTGCCGATTCGCGCGCTGCCCTGCGCCATGCCATCCTCCTGCATCCTGCGTCGCGCGCAGCCTATCAGATGCGCCGCCCGTTGCCAGCCACCGTGCGCGGCTGGCATAGACGGCCCCGCAGGGAGGCGAGGATGCAGACAAAAATGGGAGCGGGACCGCTGCTCGACGCGCGCGGGCAGCTCGCCGAACGCGGCTGGGCGACCGCCGAGGTGCGCCGCTACGACCGCGCGCGAATCGCGGCGGGCAAGCTGCGGATCAAGGAATGGGACTATTATTGCATCCTGACTGACGCCTTCGGCATCGCGCTGACCGTCGCGGACAATGGCTATCTGGGCTTCCTCGGCGTGTCGTGGATGGATCTGGCGGCTGGCACCGCGATCAACGATGGCGCGGTGATCCCTTGGCCGATGGGCCGCATGCGGTTGCCCGAAAGCGCCGATGCGGGCGATATCGAACAGCGCCGCGGCGGCATGCTGCTGCGCTTCCGGCACGAACCGGGCGGCCGGCGCCTGACGGTCGAGGCCCCGCATTTCGGCGGCGGACAGGGGCTCTCGGGCGAATTATGGCTCGCGCAGCCGCCGATGGACCGCATGGTGATCGCCACACCTTTCTCGGAGGCGCCAAGGGCCTTCTATTATAATCAGAAGATCAACTGCCTCGCCGCCGAGGGCGAGATTCGGGTGGGGAACACCCTCCATCGCTTCAGCCCCGACCGCGCCTTTGGCGTGCTCGACTGGGGGCGCGGCGTCTGGACCTACGACAATGTCTGGTATTGGGGATCGGCCTCGGGAATGGCGGACGGACGCCGCATCGGTTTCAACATCGGCTATGGCTTCGGCGACACGGCGGCGGCATCCGAGAATATGGTGTTCGTCGACGGCACCGCGCACAAGCTCGACCGCATCGCCTTTCATATGCCGGCGGGCGGACCCGACGCAGGGCCGTGGCGCTTCACGAGCAACGACGGACGGTTCGAAATGACGATGGACCCGATCGTCAATCGCCACCACAGCACCAACCTCGGCCTGTTCAGGACGGTGCAGGATCAGGTTTTCGGCCGCTTTTCGGGGCGCATCATCCTCGACGACGGCAGCGCGCTCGACATTGCCGGGCTCACGGGCTTTGCCGAAGAAGTGCGCAACCGCTGGTAGCTGCTCCTGTGCGCCCGCGCACAGCGATGCACACCCTTGCGCCCTATCCCCGAATGCGAGAGTATCGCGGTCCATCGGGGGAGACATCCGGGGTCGCGGTTCAGCCATTGGGTGGAGACCGACTATGACAGGGAATGACCAGCAGCCGCGCTCGATCGTCGATCGCGTCAAGAATATCTTGCTCCAGCCCGCGCGCGAGTGGGAGGTGATCGACGGCGAAGCCGAAACGATCGGCGGCCTCTATCGCCGCTATATCATCCCGCTGGCGGCGATTCCCGCGGTGGCGGGGCTGATCGGCATGCTCGCCTTCGGCTTTTCGGTAATGGGCTTCACCTATCGCCCCTCGGTCGGCTCGGCCGTCGCCTCGGCCGTCGTGCAATATGCCACGACCTTGATCGGGGTCTTCATCCTCGCGCTCATCATCGACGCGCTCGCCCCCAGCTTCGGCGCGACGCAGAACCGCGTTCAGGCGTTCAAGGTTGCGGCCTATTCGGGCACCGCGAGTTGGGTTGCGGGCATCTTCGCGATCCTGCCCGCACTATCCTGGCTGTCGCTGCTCGGCCTCTACGGCCTCTATCTCCTTTACCTCGGACTGCCCCGCCTGATGCGCGCGCCGCAGGACAAGGCGATGACGTACACGATCCTGATCGTGGTCGCGGCGATTGTCGTCGCACTCGTTATCGGCGCGATTACCGCCCCGATCACCGCGACCTTCATGCGGGGATTCTAAGCAAGAAGGCGGACCGGCGACGGAGGGGGGCGGCACGATCGCCGTCTCCCGCCGTCAGTCCGCCAGTTGCTCGAGCGCCCATCGTGCGGCATCGGCGACCATCGGCGATTCGTCGCTCGCCAGCAGCATCAGGCGTGGCCGCAAGCTGCGATCGCCGCTGTTGCCCGCCGCGATCGCGGCGTTGCGCACCATGCGGCCCCGCCCGATCCGCTTGATCGGCGATCCCGAAAAGACCTGCCGGAACCCCGCATCGTCGAGCGCGAGCAGATCGGCGAGCGCGGGCGCCGCCAGTTCGCCGCGCGGCAGAAAGGCGCGGTGCCGCGCCGCGGTGTCGGCAAACTTGTTCCACGGACACACCGCTAGGCAGTCGTCGCAGCCATAGACGCGGTTGCCGATCGCGCGCCGGAATTCGGTCGGGATCGGCCCATCATGCTCGATCGTCAGATAGGAGATGCAGCGGCGGGCATCGACGCGATAGGGCGCCGGAAAGGCCGCAGTCGGGCAGGCCTGCTGACAGGCGGTGCAACTGCCGCACCGATCGCGCCCCGGAACCGACGGCGCCAGATCGAGCGTCGTGTAGATCGCGCCCAGAAACAGCCAGCTGCCATGCTCGCGGCTGACCATATTGCTGTGCTTGCCCTGCCAGCCAAGCCCGGCGGCGGCGGCGAGCGGCTTTTCCATCACCGGCGCGGTGTCGACAAAGACCTTCACTTCCGCCCCCGGCGCCTCGGCGACGAGCCAGCGCGCGACATGCTTCAGCGCCTTTTTCACGATGTCATGATAATCGGCCCCTTGCGCATAGACCGAGATGCGGCCGCGGTCGGGCGCCCCCGCGAGCGCCAGCGGATCGGTGCCGGGGGCGTAGCTCATGCCGAGCGCGATCACCGACCGCACCTCGGGCCACAGCCCTTGCGGCGATCCGCGTTGTTCGGCGCGGCTTTCCATCCAGATCATGTCGCCATGGCATCCCTCGGCGAGCCATTGCCTCAGCCGCGCCGCGGTTTGCGGTGCCGCGTCGGCGTGCGCGATGCCGAACGCCGCGAAGCCATACGCGCGCGCGGTGGCCGCGAGCCGCTCTTCGATCGGGGGCAAGGCATTGGAAAGCATTGCGCCCCTATACGACAGGCGGCGGGCCGTGCCATAGAGCGATGATACAGTGATGATATGCGGGCCGATTCAGCGAGCGGGGACCAGCGTTTGACCGATTATTGCGTGGAGGCGCGCGGCCTCACCAAATATTTCGACGAATTCAAGGCGGTCGATCATGTCGACCTCGAGGTGCCGGTCGGCAGCATCTATGGCGTTCTCGGTCCCAATGGCGCGGGCAAGACCACCAGCCTGCGCATGACGCTGGGCATCATCGATCCCGACGAGGGGACGAGCCGCCTGTTCGGCAGCCACAAGCCGCAATCGGTGCGCCACCGCATCGGCTATCTGCCCGAAGAACGCGGCCTCTATCCCGGCATGAAGGCGCGCGAGGCGATCGCTTTCATGGGCGCGCTGCGCGGACTCGACTGGGGCGAAGGCCGCCGCCGCGCCGCGACCTTCATGGCCGAACTCGGGCTCGAGCGCGTCATCGACGAAAAGATCCGCAAGATGTCGAAGGGTATGGCCCAGATGGTCCAGCTCATCGGCTCGATCGTCCATGCTCCCGACCTGATCGTGCTCGACGAACCCTTTTCGGGACTCGACCCGGTCAATCAGGAGCGGCTTGAAACGCTCGTGCGGCGCGAACGCGATCGCGGCGCGACGATCCTTTTCTCCACCCATGTCATGGCGCATGCCGAGCGACTGTGCGACCGGCTCGCGATCATCGCGCGGTCGCAGCGCCGCTTCGAGGGCACGGTCGACGAGGCGCGCGCGCTGCTGCCGATGCAGGTGCGCTACGCGCCGCGCACCGGCGCCGACGATGGCGTGATCGCGGCGCTGCTGCCCGCCGATGCGCAGCGGCGCGGCGACGCCTGGCATTTTGCGATCGACGACGCGGGGGTCGAACCGCTGCTCGCGCGGATCACCGCAAGCGGGCATGGCGTCGCCGGCCTGTCGATCGCCCGCCCCGGCTTGCACGATGCCTTCGTCCATATCGTGCGCCAGGTCGACGCGGGCTTCGCCGCCGACGCCGCCGAAGAAGCCGCTGCGGAGGCAAGCGCATGACCCCCTTTCTGAAAAATATGGCGGTCGTCGCGCGCCGCGACTTTCTTGCGATCGTCGCGACGCCGACCTTTCTCCTCTTCCTGCTCGCGCCGCTGTTCATGCTGGGCATGAGCCTGGTCGGCGGCCTCGGCGCGTCGCAGCTCGCCGACAGCGCGCGCGGCGCAGGGCGCATCGTCGTCGTCGCCGGCGCGGGCGATGTCGCGGCGCTGCGCAGCGCCGACACGCGCTTGCGCGACGCGCTGGGCGGCCGCGGTCCCGCGACGCTCGACGTGCGGATTGCCTCGCCGAAGGGCGACGATCCGCTGGTCATCGCGCAGGAAAAGGGCGCCGACACCTATGCGGTGATGGTCGGCCCGCTCGCCGCGCCGCGCATCGTCGAACGCGAGGAGGGCAGCCGCGCGGGTCGCTATCTTGTGCTGCTCGCGGAAGAGGTGCTGCGCGACCGCGCTGCCGGCGCGGTCGCGCCGGTCGCTGCGCATTTCGAATCGATCCGCAGCGGCGGGACGAGCATAGCGGTGCAACAGTCGATGGGCTTCGGCGCGGTCTTTGCAATCTTCCTGATGACGCTGCTGCTCGCGGGGCAGACCGTCAGTTCGCTGGCAGAGGAAAAGGGCAACAAGGTCATCGAAATCCTCGCCGCCGCGGTACCGCTCGAAAGCGTCTTTCTCGGCAAGCTGCTCGGCATGCTCGGCGTCGCGGTGCTGTTTATCGCCTTCTGGCTCGCGATGGCGGCAGGCGGCGGACTGATCGCGGCAACCCAGATCGACCCGGCCACGCTCTCTGCGGCGGGCGCGGGCAAGCCGGTTGCGGCGATGCTCGCGGCGCCCGCCACCGGCTGGGGCTTCTTCGTCGGCATCTGCTTCGTCTATTTCATCATGGCTTTCCTCCTGCTCGGCGCGGTGTTCCTCGGTGTCGGCGCGCAGGCGGGAACGGTGCGCGAAATCCAGATGCTCAGCCTGCCGATCACCATCTTTCAGGTCGGCATGTTCAGCCTCTCTTCGGCCGCCGCGAGCGCGCCGGGCAGCCCGCTCGCGCGCTTCGCCGAGATCTTTCCCTTTTCGTCGCCCTTCGCGATGGCGGCGCGCGCCGCGACCGACGATGCGAAGGCCGTCCATCTGCTTGCGCTCGGCTGGCAGCTGCTCTGGGTCGCGCTCGTCATCTTCCTGTCGGTCCGGATGTTCCGCGCCGGGGTGCTGAGCGGCAAGGCGGGCTGGAAATTCTGGAAGCGGCGGCAGCGCGCGTGACGCCCCGAGGGTCCCGCTCGTTTCTAGGGTAATCGCCCCAAAGTCTCATTGACAAAACTGTAAATAGTGGCATTCTGCAACCCAATCGGCCGCGCCCGACGGCCTTGAGAGGAGCTGCCCCTAATGGCCACCCAAATTCGCGTCGAACCCGAAACCATCAATCCGCTCGACGTCAGCCGCGCCGATATGTGGCGCGAGGATCGCTGGCAGCAACCGATGGCGCAGCTGCGCGCCGAATCGCCGATCTATTACTGCGACGATTCGAAATTCGGTCCCTATTGGTCGGTAACGACCTACAAGCCGATCCAGCATATCGAGGCGCTGCCCAAGATCTTCTCCTCCTCGTGGGAATATGGCGGCATCACCGTCGCGGGCGACGGTATCGAACATCTGCAGGAGGGCGAA
The DNA here is from genome assembly GCF_001468495.1 of Sphingopyxis sp. A083. Classification (NCBI taxonomy): domain Bacteria; kingdom Pseudomonadati; phylum Pseudomonadota; class Alphaproteobacteria; order Sphingomonadales; family Sphingopyxidaceae; genus Sphingopyxis; species Sphingopyxis sp. A083. The sequence continues at coordinate 58,694 of NZ_LNSK01000001.1, forward strand.
ATCCCGATGCCGATGTTCATCGCGATGGACCCGCCGCAGCACACCGCGCAGCGCCGCACCGTCGCCCCGGCTTTCGGTCCCTCCGAAATCGAACGGATGCGCGCCGACACGCTGCGCCGGACGAGCGAAGTGCTCGATTCGCTGCCCATCGGCGAAACGTTCGACTGGGTCGAAAAACTGTCGATCGAACTAACGACGCAGATGCTCGCCATCCTGTTCGACTTTCCCTTTGAAGAACGCCACAAATTGACCGCCTGGTCCGACGCGCTCGGCGACATCGAAAGCTTCAACACCCTCGAAGAACGCCAGGCCCGCCTTGCAATCGCGTTCGAAATGGGCGCCGCGTTCAAGGAATTGTGGGACCGCAAGGCGCAGAACCCCGGCACGCACGACCTGATTTCGATCATGCTCCAGTCGGATGCGATGAGCCACATGAGCCATGAGGAATTCATGGGCAACCTCATCCTGCTGATCGTCGGCGGCAATGACACGACGCGCAATTCGATGTCGGCCTACGCCTATGGCCTCCATCTTTTCCCCGAGGAGCGCGCGAAGCTGGAGGCGAATCACGATCCCGAACTCGCGGTCAACGCGATGCACGAGATCATCCGCTGGCAGACCCCGCTGGCGCACATGCGCCGTACCGCCACCGAAGACACCGAATTGTTCGGGCACCAGATCAAGAAGCGCGACAAGATCGCGCTGTGGTATGCGTCGGCGAACCGCGACGAGAGCATCTTCCCCGACGGCGACCGGATCATCGTCGATCGCGAAAATGCGCGGCGTCACCTCGCCTTCGGTTACGGCATCCACCGCTGCGTCGGCGCACGCGTCGCCGAGCTTCAGCTTACCGCGCTGATCTCCGAAATGCAGCGGCGGCGGCTGCGCGTGAATGTGGTCGGCGAACCCGACCGGGTGAACGCCTGCTTCGTTCACGGCTATCGCCACCTGCCCGTGGTGCTCGAGAAATATTGACGCGGCACTGAAACCGGGAGCAGACCGGCATCGTATCTAGAAGGCAGAGGAGCCTGCCATGATCGAACGTCGTTATCTGCTTTCGGGCCTCGCCTTGGGCGGCGCGATGATCGCCGCGCCGATGCTGTTCGCCAAGCCCGGCAAGCGCCCGCTGGCGCAGCCGGGTTGGCGCCTGTCCGATGCCGAGTGGAAAAAGCGCCTCACCGCGACGCAATATGCGGTGCTGCGCGAGGCCGCGACCGAACGGCCTTTCACCAGCCCGCTCAACAAGGAGCATCGCGCCGGCACCTTTGCCTGCGCGGGCTGCGCGCTGCCGCTGTATTCGAGCAAGACCAAATATGACAGCGGCACCGGCCGGCCAAGTTTCTGGGCGCCGCTGCCCGGCGCGATCGCGACGTCGGTCGACCATGAACTCGGCTATCCGCGGACCGAGGTGCATTGCCGGCGCTGCGGCGGCCACCTGGGCCATGTCTTCGACGATGGGCCAAAGCCGACCGGCAAGCGCTATTGCATGAACGGCGCCGCGCTCCGCTTCGTCCCCGCCTGACCGCGCTCCGTCTCGCGGATGCCCCAATGAAAAGGCCCGGCGGATCGCTCCGCCGGGCCTTTGCCGTTCCGATGCGCCGCCGCTTAGTCGCGGCTGCCCATCAGGTTGAGCAGGAAGGTGAACATGTTCACGAAGTCGAGGTAGAGCGTCAGCGCGCCCATCACCACCGACTTGCCGACGAAGTCGGTGCCGCGGACATAGAAGTACATGCTCTTGATCTTCTGCGTGTCGTAGGCGGTGAGGCCGGCGAACAGCAGCACACCGATCACGCTGATCGCGAGGTTGAGCGCGGTCGACTGCACGAACAGGTTGATCAGCATCGCGACGAGGATGCCGACGACGCCCATGATCAGGAAGGTGCCGAAACCCGACAGATCCTTCTTGGTCGTATAGCCATAGAGGCTGAGACCGAGGAAGGCCGCTGCGGTCGCGAAGAAGGTCGTCGCGATCGAGGTCTGGGTGAAGGCGAGGAAGATCGTCGACATCGACAGACCCATGATCGCCGCATAGCCCCAGAACAGCGCCTGTGCCGCGCCGGTCGACAGCTTGTTGATCCCGAAGCTGAGCACCATCACGAAAGCGAGCGGTGCAAGCATGACAACCCACATCAGCGGGCTGCCGATCAGCGACAGGGTGAAACCCGTCGAATAGGCGAGCATCGCGACGATGCCGGTAAGCAGCACGCCCGAGCCCATATAGTTATAGACCGACAGCATGTACGACCGCAGGCCGGCATCGACGGCCTGATCCATCGCGCTCGCGCTGCCAGGAAAGCCGGACGCCGCCATATTGGGGTCGTTCCAATTAGCCATTTTCAAATCTCCATCACCGGCCAGCCCATACCGGCCGTACTGCCAATATCAGTATTTTCGCCCTCCGTTTCAAGCGAAACCGGTCCGGGCGCCTTCGGCGCTGTCGCGCGCGGTGCAAAGGCCCTATGACGAGCGCACCATGTCGACCCACCGCCTGTTCGTAGCCCTGCGGCCGCCGCGGCCGATTCGCGCCCGGCTGATCGCCGCGATGCACGGCATTTCTGGCGCACGCTGGCAGGATGACGACCAGCTTCACCTGACCTTGCGCTTCATCGGTGAAGTCGACCGCCATCGCGCAGAGGACATCGCCGCGGCGCTCGGCGCCCTGCACGCCCCCGCCATCGCCGCGCGCATCGCGGGGGTCAGCCTGTTCGAGCGGCACGGGCGGCCCCATATGGTATGGGCTGGGGTTGAACCCGCCGAACCGGTCGCGGCACTGCACCGCAAGGTCGACCAATTGCTGATGCGCGTCGGGATCGAGAAGGAGACGCGCGCCTTTCTGCCGCACGTCACGCTGGCGCGGCTCAATCGCGGATCGGGGCCGGTGGCGCCCTTTCTGGCCCTGAACGGCGATCTGGCGACGCCCGACTTCGTCTTCGGCCATGTCACCCTCTACGAAAGTGAGCTTGGCCATGGCGGATCGCGCTATCACCCGATCGCTCGCTATCCGCTCGACGACCCGGTCGCGGCAACCAGCGCGGCGGCGACCGCGCTGACATCGGCCCAGGTTTCGGCAAAGCCGTCGTCGGCGCCATAATAGGGATCGGTCACGCTCTCGCCCGCCCGTCCGGGTACGAGATCGAGCATCAGCATCAGCCGCGCCGTCGCGTCCGCCGGGGCGAGCGCACGCGCGGTCCGCAGATTGTCGGCGTCCGCCGCCAGGATCAGATCGAAGCGGTGAAAGTCGCCGCGCACGAGTTGGCGCGCGCGCAGATCGCCGATATCGACGTCATGCCGCCGCGCTTCCGCCTGCGCGCGGGCGTCGGGCGGGTGGCCGACATGCCAGTCGCCAGTCCCCGCAGAATCGAGCCGCACCGCGATTCCGGCGTCGGCAAAGGCGGCGCGCGCCGCGCCCTCCGCCAGCGGCGAGCGGCAGATATTGCCGAGACAGAGAAAAAGGATGGCGGGCGCATCGCCCCGGTCGTCGGTCATGTCATATCCTTCGTCACGAAGTTGAACCGGTTTTCAACTTGCGCTGTCCGGCGGCTCTGCTAGCCATGGCGACCAACGATAATGACTGAGGGAGCGCGGTGCCAGATGGCTGAGACGAGCAACGATCCGGGGACAGGCGTCGAAAGTGCGGAGACCGAACCGCGCGCGACGGGATACAGCTGGTATGTCCTCGGCGTCCTCGTCGTCGTTTATATCCTCAACTTCATCGACCGCCAGATCGTCAGCATCCTTGCGGTCGACATCAAGGCCGACCTCGGCCTGACCGACGCCGACATGGGCTTCCTTGGCGGTGCCGCCTTCGCGGTCTTCTATGCGCTGTTCGGCATCCCACTCGGACGCCTCGCGGACAATTGGAACCGCGTGAAGCTGCTGTCGATCGGCCTCGCACTCTGGTCGACGATGACCGCCCTGTCGGGGTTCGCACGCAATCAGGTGACGCTGACCTTTGCCCGCATGGGCGTCGGCGTCGGCGAAGCGACCGCCAGCCCGACCGCCTATTCGCTGATCTCCGACTATTTCCCCAAGCGGCAGAAGGCGACCGCGCTCGCCATCTATTCGTCGGGGCTCTACCTTGGCGGCGGCGTGTCGCTGTTCATCGGCGCCTCGATCGTCGAGGCGTGGAACCGCACCTGGCCGAACGGCGGGCCGATGGGGCTGGTCGGCTGGCACGGCGCCTTTCTGGCCGTCGGCATTCCCGGCCTGCTCGTCGCGCTGTGGGTCGCAGCGCTGCGCGAACCCGCGCGCGGCGCGATGGACGGAGTCGCGAGCCACAGTTCGCCCCATCCCTTCCGCGAATTCTTTCGCGACCTGTCGACGATCGTCCCGCCCTTCACCCTTTTCGGCGCTGCACAGCGCGGCACGACCGCGCTGGCGGTAAACATCGGCTTCGCCGCCGCGATCGCCGCCTTTGCGTGGTGGATGATTCGCCTGACGGGCAATTTCCCGCAATGGTCGGCGGTCGGGCTTGGCTATTATGCTGTCTTTTCATGGGCCTCGACGCTGCGCGCGCGCGATCCCGCGACCTTCCGTCTGATCTGGGGCACGCCTGCCTTCATCTGCACAACGCTGGGTTACGGGCTGGTGAGCCTTGCCGCCTACGCCCTCGCTTTCTGGTCGCCGCCCTATGCAGAGCTTGTGCTGAAGCTGCCCAAGCAGGAACTGGCATTCATCCTCGGCGCCAATGGTGCGCTCGCAGGGTTCGTCGGGGTCATTCTGGGCGGCCGCATCGCCGACGCGCTGCGCGCGCGCAATCCGGCGGGCCGCATCCTGACGATCATCTTCGGCGTCGTCGCGCCGATCATCCCGATCTGGATCGGCTACACGACCGAAAGCAGCTTCATCTTCTACGCGATGAACTTCCTTGCCGGCATGTTCGGTGCTGCAGCGCTCGGCGCCGCCGCCGCTACGACGCAGGAGCTGGTATTGCCGCGCATGCGCGGGACGGCGACCGCCGCCTTCTTCCTTGGCACGACGCTCGTCGGTCTGTCATTTGGTCCCTATATGGTCGGACAGATTTCGGACCTCGCCGGCACGATGGTCAACGGCAAGCCGGTGGGTGACCTGCGGACGGGCATATTGTCGCTGATCGGCGTCGCGCCGATCGCGCTGGCCCTGCTGATCTATGCCTATCGCACGGTGCCGCAGGCCGAAGCGACGATTGCCGAGCGCGCGGCGAGCGCGGCGGCCTGACCGCGCCCGCGCGCGATCAGTTCGCGGCGCCGAGCTGGATCACGCCGCAGGCAACGCGGCCGCCGCTGTTGCCGCTCGGATCGGTCTTGTAATCGTCGGGACCGGCGTGGATCACGAACGCCGCGCCATCGGCGTCGAGCAGTCCGCCCTCACCCGTCAGCCGCGAACCGACGACCTGCAGCGTCGCGCGGCCGATCGTTCCCGATTCGACGACGAGGTTGGGCAGGTCGCCATGGTGCGCCCCCATCGGATTGTCACGCCCGTGCTGGGCATGGGTCGGGTTCCAGTGCGGGCCGGCGCTGCTGAAATCGGGCGGGGTGCATTGGCCGACGGCGTGCAGATGCATGCCATAGGTGCCGGGGGCAAAGCCGCGCGCGACCAGTTCAATGCGCAGGCCCGTTCCGTCCTTGTAGATATCGACGCGCCCACGGTCGGCGCCCGACGCGTCGTAAAGCTGGGCATGGGCATCGGACGGCGGCATCGTCGTCGTCGGCCCCTTCGATCCGCTGGCGCAGCCGCCAAGGGCGAGCAGCGAGGCGGCGCACAGCGCGGCGGTCATCGTCGGGCGAAAAGTGGCGGCAGGCTTCATCGATCGGCTCCCCATCATCTGGCGCGCGGTACGGCGCTTGCGGGAATCCTACGCCGCGGCGCGGCGTTCGTTCCCAGGCCGGCAGGATGCCCCGCCAAAGCCGCCGCGCCAAGCGCTTTCACGCCCGGCAAAGCAAAAGGGCCGCGGATCGCTCCGCGGCCCTTCGCTGGCGCATCGCTGATCTAGCGATCAGAAAACGCGCGCATATTGTTCGTTGCCGACGAAGCCGAGCTTGCCGACGCCGCTACGCTTCACGACCGCCATGACGCGATCGACCACGATATAGCGGGCGTAGGGGTCCGGCTGGATCTGCAGTTCGGGTTCGACCGGCAGCGCCTTCGTCTGCTCGAGATAATCCGAAAGCTGCGCCAGATCGACCGGAACGCCGTTCCACGTGACCGTCCCTGCGGGGTCGATCATGATCTTGTTCTTTTCCGGGTCGACATTGTTCTTCGAATCGGTCGGAACCGGCAGGTCGATCTTCACCGCGTGGGTCTGGACCGGAATGGTGATGATGAACATGATGAGGAGAACGAGCATGACGTCGATCAGCGGCGTCGTGTTCATTTCCATCATCGGTTCATTATCGTCCCGATCCCCAACAGCCATAGCCATGAGACTATTCCTTCATTCCTTGGCGGACCGCCTTAGAGGCGGCCCAGCGTGGCCGAACCAGGGGCAGGTTCCGAAATGAACCCGATCTTCTGGAAACCGGCATATTGCATCGTGTAGATCACACCGCCGATGCACTGGTACGGCGTGTTGATGTCGCCGCGGATATGCACTTCGGGGAAGTTCTCTTCGGTGATATTCTGGGGCCCGCCGATATCCTTGAGAAGCTTTTCAAGCTTGTCTTGGCCGCGCTTGAGCAATTCGCGCGAATCGACCGGAGCCTGGCCCCAATATACTTCGCAGCTACCGGGGGTTGCGCCCGCTCGAACCGAGATGTTCACATTCTCGGGCTTCGTCGTCGTCGGCTCAAAAGCGACGTCGGGCAGCTTGAGCTCCACCGTCTCCAACACCACGGGAACCGTGATGAGGAAGATGATGAGAAGCACAAGCATGATATCCACGAGCGGCGTCGTGTTGATGTCGGACATCGGGGCATCTTCGCCCTTTGCGCCTGCACTCATCGCCATAGGATTAGCATCCTGTCACAAAATTACTGTCATGGACCTGCGAAAAGCCTGCCGAAGCGCGCCTTTTCGCTGTCCAGCGGCCCCGCCGATCGCCTGAGCGGCCGACGGGGCGCGAGAGTCTTAGGCCTTCTTCGGCGCGGCGGCGGGCGCAGCCTTGGCGGGCGCAGCGGCAACCGCCGGCTTCACCTGGCCGCCCGACATGATCGAGCCGAGGACGTCGTTCGAGAAGGTCGACAGACGGCGGGCAATCGCCTTGTTGCGGCTCTGGAGCCAGTTGAAGGCGAGAACCGCGGGAACCGCGACGATCAGACCGATGGCGGTCATGATGAGTGCTTCGCCAACCGGGCCGGCGACGGTGTCGATCGAGGCCTGGCCCGATGCACCGATCTTCACGAGGGCGCGAAGAATACCGATAACCGTACCGAACAGGCCGACGAACGGCGCGGTCGAACCGACGGTCGCGAGGAAGGCGAGGCCGCCGTTGAGCTTCGAGTTGATGTGGTTCTGCGAACGCTCGAGCGTGCCGTGCATCCAGTCATGCGCTTCGACCGGGTCGGTCAGCTTGTTATGCTCTTCGTTGGCGCGCAGACCGTCTTCGACGACCTGACGATAGGCGCTGTTCTTTTCGAGCTTGTTCATGCCTTCGGCGAGGGTCGGCGCACGCCAGAAGTTCGCGTCGACCGCCTTGCCCTGGTTGATCACCTTATTCTGTTCGAACAGCTTGGTGAACAGGATGTACAGCGTGCCGATGAACATGATCAGCAGGACGAGGAAGGTGATCTGCGACACGATACCGCCTTCGCACAGCGCCGGGACGAGACCATAGGGGTTCTCGCCCTCTTTCTTGACGCACATCGACGCGGGCATGAGGCTCATCCCGACATCGTGGGCACCAGCCGCAGCAGCGGCGTTCGCAATCAGATTGAACATTTCGATATTCCCTCTCAAAAAATCTAAACCGGGGGTCGGCATTGCTGCCGGAAAATTCAGGAAAAGCGACGCTTAGCGATCGATCTTCCAGGTAAAGCGGCTCGACCAGCTACCCGTCGTGGGGTTGCCGTTCCGATCGACGGCCGGTGCGAATTTCGCACGGCGCATCAGCAGCTTGCACGCTGCATCGTCGAGGTCGGAATGCCCGCTGGACGATGTGACCGAACAGCCGGTGGGCCTGCCGTCGGTGCCGATGGTCAGACGGAAACCCGTTGTCCCTTCGCGTTCCTGACGCTGCGCGCTCGGCGGATAGTCGTCGTTCGTCACCCAGCGGCCCGGAGACCCCTTCGGCGACGCGCCCTTCGACATGTCGGGGGTCGGCGGCGGAGCCGGCGGCGCGGGCGGCGTATAGACCTGCGGCGGCGGCGCCGGCGGCGGCGTCGGAACCGACTGAATCTGGTTCGCGGTGCTCGGCGGCGGGATCGGCGACGGAGGCGTCACGACCGGCGGCGGCGGCGGCAGCTTGTTATCCGGCGGCGGCGGCGGCGGCGGCTCCTCCGGCGGCGGCGGCTCTTCGACGTCCACCACGTCCAATTTTTCGGCAATTTTCTTGACGATGCTGATATTCAGGCCGTTCACCAGGCCGTAGCCCAGCACTGCCGTCAGCAAGCCCACCAAGACAATTGCCACTACCCTGTTTTTAGGGTCGACATTATCACCATAAGCCATTCAGGGACGACGCTCCTTGCTAGATCATCCTGACACCAAATCCGCACCATCGGGTTCGGTTGCCAATTGCCCGGATATTTTCCGATGCGCTCCGCAGACCCGATGGCTTAGCAGCCGGCTTGTTCTGTTTATGCCGGACGCTTCACCGCTCGTCCTATCGCGGTGGCGAGAAGTTCGCAAACCCTTTATCAGCGGTTAATGTGCACTTGTCCATGATGGGCAATTGGCCGCCTTTCGAGGCAGGATAGAACAGAAGGTGGATCGAATATGCGCGCCCTCGCCCTGGCTACCGTGGCCGGCATTGCTTTGTTTACTAATTGTTTTTCAGATGCTTACGCCGAGTCTCCGACCCCCGCCGCGGTCGCCGAAAGCCCCTGGAGCTATGCCGATCTCGCCGATCTGGCGACAGTTGCCCCGATGGTGATCGAGGCGCGCGTCTACAGCGCTGCGCTGCTGAAACCTGAACGCGCACCGGGGCTCGCGGCGGGCTTTGCGCGATTCTATGTCGAGGCCGATGTGGTCAGCCTGATTCGCGGATCAGGGCCGCTGGCGGCGCGGATCAGCTATCTCGTCGACCTTCCGCTCGACGCGAAGGGAAAGCCACCGAAGCTCAAAAGGAAGCAGCCCGTGCTGCTTTTCGCCCGCCCCGTCGCGGGCGCGGCGGCGGGGAGCAGCAGCACCGGCAGCGTCCAGCTGATCGCACCCGACGCCCAATTGCCGTGGGACGCTGCAACCGAATCGCGGCTGCGCGCGATCCTGACCGAGCTGGTCAAGCCCGGCGCGCCGCCCGCGATTACCGGAATCGCCAACGGCTTCCACGTCCCCGGCACGTTGCCCGGCGAGGGCGAGACGCAGCTGTTCCTCGACACCAAGACCGGCGAGCCAGTGTCGATCACCGTCCTGACCGCCGCCGACGGATCGCGCCGCTGGTCGGCCGCCTTTGGCGAGATCGTCGACGAAAGCGCGCCGATTCCGCGCCAGAACACGCTCGGCTGGTATCGCCTCGCCTGCGGCCTGCCGCGCAGCCTGCCGCTCAGCAAGCTCGGTGGCACCGCCCCCGAAGACCGCAAGAAGGCGGCCGCCGACTATGCCGTCGTCCTCGGCGCGCTCGGCCAATGCATGCGCACCCGCACGCCGCCGCCGGGCCTCTGATCCAGCCGAATTGCCGGGCCTGCGGCAACGCGGGGCCTTGTTTCCGGGCGAAAAGCCGATAGGGGCGCAGGCGACCGCGGGCTCCGGCCCGCCCTGCCAAGGAGTGCCTGCATGTCGCCTCAGCCCGTCCCCGCTGCCCCGCGCCCGCCGTTGCGTGTCGCGCTCGCTGGTATCGGCGTCGTCGGCGGCGGCGTCGTCCGGTTGCTCGAGGCCAATCGCGACCTGATCGCCCGCCGCGCCGGCCGCGCGGTCGAGATCGTCGCCATCTCCGCGCGCGATCGCCAGAAGGATCGCGGCGTCGATCTGTCGCCCTATCGCTGGGAAGACGATATGGCGGCGCTGGTCGAGGCCGACGATGTCGATGTGGTGGTCGAAATGGTCGGCGGCGCCGACGGCCCGGCGTTGACGCTCGCGCGTCAGGCGCTGGGCGCCGGCAAGGCGCTCGTCACCGCGAACAAGGCGATGATCGCGCATCACGGGCTCGATCTGGCGCGGATCGCCGAGGCGCAGGACAGGCCGCTGAAATATGAAGCCGCCGTCGCGGGCGGCATCCCGGTCATCAAGGCGATCCGCGAAGGCGCGTCGGCGAACGAGATCGCGCGCGTCTATGGCATCCTCAACGGCACCTGCAATTATATCCTGACGCTGATGGAGCGCGAGGGCGCGAGCTTCGCCGATGCGCTCGCCGCGGCGCAGGCCGAAGGCTATGCCGAGGCCGATCCGACCTTCGACGTCGATGGAATCGACGCCGCGCACAAGCTGTCGATCCTCGCCGCGCTCTGTTTCGGCACCCGGCTCGATTTCGACACGGTGACCGCCGAGGGTATCCGCGGCCTGATTGCCGCCGATATTCGCGAGGCTGCGGCGCTCGGCCACCGCGTACGCCTGATCGGCATGGCCGAACGCGACGAAAGCGGTCTCTATCAGCATGTCCAGCCGTGCCTCGTCCCTGCCGACCATCCGCTGGCCTATGTCCCCGGCGCGCTCAACGCCGTCGTCGCCGAGGGCAACTTCGTCGGCCGCCTCTTTTTCGAAGGCGCGGGCGCGGGCGCGGGGCCGACGGCGTCGGCGATCGTCGCCGACATCATCGACATCGCGCGCGACGAATATGGCCCCGCCTTCGCGATGCCGGTCGATGCGCTCGATGCCGCCCCCGCCGCCGATGCGGGCGCGCGCGTCGGCAAACATTATGTCCGCCTGATCGTCGAGGACCGGATCGGCGTCCTTGCCGAGATCGCGACCGCGATGCGCGACGCCGGCGTTTCGATCGAAAGCTTCATCCAGCGCGGCGACGATGCCGAAGGCGGCGTCCTGATCGCGCTCGTGACGCACGAAGGCCCGGGCCGCGCCGTCGCCGCAGCGCTCGCTGCGCTCGCCGCCTCGGATCATGTCATCGGCACGCCGATGCACATGCCGATCCTGGCGCTCTGACCCTGCTTGCATTCGCGAAACCCCCTGTTACCCCTCGCATAAGGGAACGGGGGGATGGACATGGATATAGCGATCCGGGACGGCCTGGCCGACGCACGCGCGCTGGCCCGCCAGCATTGGCAAGCGCTGCTGGCCTATGTTGGCCTCGGCGTCGTGCTGCCCTTTCTGTTGCTGTCGAGCGAGCCGATCTTCGATCTGCGCACCCTTGTCGCCATCGCCGCCGATCCCTGGACCTATCGCGTCAGCGGCTCGATCACCGGACCGCTCTATCTTCTGGGTATCGTCAGCCTGATCGTCAGCGGCGCGCTGCTCGCGGCGTGGAATGCGCTGCTCGCCGACATCCGCGAGGGTTATATTTCGGAGATCATGTACGGGCTCGTCGCGGGGGCGGCCTATCTGGCGGTCAATATGATCCTTTATTTTGGCGTCGGAATCATCTTGTCGCTGCCGATCCTGCTGCTCGCTGCATTTCAGCCTGTTCAGAACTATGGAATCGCCCTTGTGATCCTCCGCTATATCGTTTCGGCGCTGCTCGGCTCGTGGATCTATGCGCGCTTCTGTCTCGTCGGCCCGGTAATGGCGGCGAGCGGGCGGCTCGAGCCGGTATCGGCCTTTGCCGAATCCTGGCGCCGCACGCGAAAGGCGTGGCCGCGCCTTCTCGGGCTCTATCTCGCCATCTATGTCGTGTCCGGCCTGCTGACGCTGGCGCTACTCGCGCCGCATCTGTTCATCCTGTTCAACAGCGCGCCCGGCAGCTTCGCCGAAACGGCGATGAGCGTCGGGTGGCTATTGTTCTGGGCCGCCTATTTCCTGATGCTGCTGCTCGTTCCCGCGGGTCTGTACCGTGCATCCGAGGGTCGGGCCGCGGTCGAGGTCTTTGCCTAGGCTGCGCGTCTAGGGCTCCTCGGGCAGCGCGGGGGTGCCCCTTTCGGGATCGGTCGCGCGCTTCGCCATCTCGTAAAGCGGATTATATTCGGGGCCGGGCTTGTACCGCCCGCCGATCGGCATCCAGTTATAGGGCAGCTTGTCGAGGCTCATCGCCTTCGCCTCGGCGCGCGGGATTTGCGGCGATGCATCCTGACCCACCCCGGCGATGGCGCGCAGTTCGGGCGACAGGCGATTGCGGTCGGTATCGGAGCCACACACCAGAATCTCGCCGGCCTTGATCGGGCCGCAGCGGCGCACGGGGTCGGGCAGCACCCGGCTGCGCGCGATCGCCCCCTCTGCGTCCTGCGCGGGCGGCGGCGACGCCTCCTGCGCCGCGAGCGGCGGCGCTGTCATGCCGATGACGCACGACAGCGCAATCACGCCCCCGAATCGGGCGAAGCGATCTCGACAAGCGGGGCGCACGACCATATGGCGCCCAGCATGCCGATGGGGCGGAGCAAGTAAAGACGGAGATGTGTACCGATGGCAAAAAGTGGCGGTAGCAACCTCGACCGGGTCCTGGTGCTCGAAATGGTGCGCGTCACCGAAGCCGCGGCGATCGCCGCCGCCAAGCTGATCGGCCGCGGTGACGAAAAGGCGGCCGATGCCGCCGCCGTGGAGGCGATGCGCAACGCGTTCAACACGCTCTATATGGACGGCACGATCGTCATCGGCGAAGGCGAGCGCGACGAAGCGCCGATGCTCTATATCGGCGAAAAGGTCGGCAATGCGCCGGGCAAGGGTCCGAAGATCGACATTGCGGTCGATCCGCTCGAAGGCACGACGATCACCGCCAAGGCCGGCCCCAACGCGCTCGCGGTGCTCGCGATCGCCGAAGAAGGCTGCCTGCTCAACGCCCCCGACGTCTACATGGACAAGCTTGCGGTCGGCCCCGGCTATTCGCCCGGCATCGTCAATTTCGACAATAGCGTGCGCGAAAATGTCGAAGCGGTGGCCCGCGAAAAGGGCTGCGCGCCGGCCGACATCATCGTCTGCGTCCTCGACCGCCCCCGCCACGAAGCGATCATCGCCGAACTGCGCGCGATCGGCTGCGGCGTTGCGCTGATCCCCGACGGCGACGTCGCGGGCGTGATCGCGACGACCAATCCCGAAACCAATGTCGACATCTATATGGGATCGGGCGGCGCCCCCGAAGGCGTCCTCGCCGCAGCGGCGCTGCGCTGCGTCGGCGGCCAGTTCAAGGGTCGCCTGCTTTTCCGCAACGACGACGAGCGGCTGCGCGCGAAGAAATGGGGGATCGAAGATCTCGACCGCGTCTACGACCTCGAAGATCTGGCGAAGGGCGATGTGATCTTCGCCGCAACCGGCGTCACCGACGGCTCGCTACTGCGCGGCGTCAAGCACCGGCGCGGCGGCATTTTGACCACCGAAACGGTCGTGATGCGCGCATCGTCGGGCACCGTGCGCTGGGTGAAGGGCGAACATCGCCTCGGCTGAGGATGCCCTGCCACCCCAAAGCGGGATCAGGACTCTAGCCGCCGCCATCCCTCGCATCATTGGGCGGTGCCCGTGCGCCGCCCTGTCCCCCGTCGGCGGCGTCCCCGCCCGCCAGCGCGCGCGCCAGCGGCCTTAGCGCCAGCGTTCCGAGCCGAACGCGCGGCATCTGCTTGCCGGGGACGGCGGACAGCACGAAAGCGGGATCGAGCCGCAAAGCGGCCGCCGATGCCTTCGCCATCCGCACCGTGTAACGCCCGTAAGCTACGCTTTCGAAAAGGAAATATCCGTCAAACTCGGTCAGCGTGGTCGCGCGCACCCGTCCTTCGGCATCGACCAGCTCGAGCTGCAATCCCTCGATCGCATTGCCGCCGTCGCGCATTGCGACGCCTTCGATTTCGCCGGCGGCGGTCAGCGGCAGCGCGACCCGCGTCGCGACGCCGGGCCGCGGCGTGACGACCACACCGGGCAGCGCGGGCTGGACATAGGGATCGGGCAGGCTCCCGGCGTCGATGCCGATCATCACCGGACGAAAGGGTTCGAGTCCGTCGATCGTGGCGCTGCCATCCTTCGCGGTCGCGCGATCGACAAAGGCATTGCCCGCGGTCAGCGGGACGTCGGCGACCGCCGCTTCGCCCGGCTGGCGGATGCCGTCGCCATTATCGTCCATCCACACTTCGGCGAGCACCTGACCGCGGCTCGCCAGTTTTTCGCTCGACACGCGCCAGCCCCCGCTGCCGCCATCGGCCCGGCTGCGCGGCCCGAAGCTGAAGGCGAGCGACAATGACGCCGCGACCGAGCCGTCGCTCGCCACCTCACCGAAGCCCGAAAGCTGAAACTTGTCGAAACGCCGCGTGTAGCCGATCCCGGCGCGCGCGCGGTCGAGCCCCTTGTCATAGCCCAGCTCGGCGCGCCATTCGGCGTCGCGCTTGCCCGACCATTCGGCAATTGCGGTCAGGCGCGAATCGGCGTTTGATCCCGCCAGCGCAAAGCGCGCCTCACCGCGCAGGCGGACGCGCCCGATACGCGCATTGGCGAGCAGTGTGGCGGTCAGATTGTCGGGCGGGTCGGGGCCATAGGGCACATCCGATCGCGACCAGTCGATCTGCCCGGTCAGCGTCATGGTGCGGAAACTCGCCGAGGCGCGCGCCGAGGCCTCGATGCTCGAAACGCCCGAGGTCCGGTCGATCTTCGCCAGATCGACGTGCAAGGGCAGCACCGTCTGTCCCAATTTTACCGACTGGTCGATCGACACCGAATAGAGGCCGTTGATATTGTTGATGAAACGGTCCGAAACAAAACCGCCCCAACCGCGCATGGCGTCAGCGCGGATATAGGTTTCGCCAAAGCCGGCGAGCCAGCTGGCCCGCAGCGCGCGACCGCCGTCGTCGGCATAGGCAGCGCCGACCTCCAGCAAGGTCGGTCCGATCGAACGGCGCAGCGCCGCTTCGCCATAGTTGCGGCGGACGTTTTCGATCAACAGGCTGTGGAAATAGGCGGCGATCGAGGTGCGGGTATCGAGGCCGCGCTCGATCCCCGCCGAACCGCGCCAGCCGCGCCGGAAGGCGCCGCCGCGCGGCCCGCCGAACTCGATCAGGTCGGTATCGTCCTGGGCAATCCCGGCCCAATACCAGGTCTTTTGCGGCGGAATCGAATCGAGCCCGACCTGCAACTGCCGGATCTCGCGCCGCACTTGCCCCTGCGGGCCATAAAGGACGATTTCGAACCGGTTCGATCCATATTGCAGTGGGACGCCCAGAAATTCGTAGCGGCCATCGCCATTAGGGCTGGTAAAGGCCAGCAACTGGCCGTTGCGATAGAGTTCGGCGTCCCATCCGGCGGGCAGATCGCCCCGGAAATCGGTCTTGTCGAACGCATCGGGGCGTTCGACCGGGCGATTGGTCAGGACCGCGCCGCGGCCCGGTACCGACTGGGCGACGATTCCCGTCGACAACAGGCTGACATCGCCGACCGCATAATGCGTCGCGTGGAGCGGGCCGAGAAGCTGGCCGGTGGGATCGGTGCGATAGAGCCGCAGGCGCAGGCTGTCGGGAACGCCCTTGTCGTCGGATGACAGGCGCGCATCGAAGCTTTGCTTGAGCAATTCGCCGGCCGCAAAAATCTCGTAGCGCGCCTGCGTCGAAGAGCCGCCCTGCTTGTCGGACACCACACCTGCCGAGGCGACGACATCGATCGACGGCGTGCTCCACATGCGGTAGGGGCGCGCCGCTTGCGGCAGGCTGGCGAGGTCGAAGCGCGTCTGCGGACGGATCGTTGCGGCGCGCGCGCGGCGTTCCGCGGCGAGCTGAAACGGCAATTTTTCCTTCGAATCGATGCGCAAAACCGCATTCGACAGGTCGGCGCTGATCGGCACCCCGATCCATTTCGACAGGCTGGCAAGGTCGACGCACCACCCCGCCGCCGTGTCGCGGATCGTCGTCGCGCCGATCCGGAAACGCTCGCTGCCCGCGCGCACTTCGCCCGCGTCGCGGTCGATCAGGAAGGTGCGGCGCTCGTCGAGCACCCAGCCGGTTGCGCGGCGCAACTTGCGGTCGACGCGCACCGCGAGATCGAGTGCGAGCACAACGTCGGCAAGATCGACGCACAGCCCCTGCGGCGTCTGATAGCCGCGCACGCCGTCGCCGAGCCGATATTGGCCCGAGCGCAGGTCGAACAGCCAGCGGTCGTCTTCGTTCGGTTTCCAGCCGTCGCTAGGAATTTGAGAAATATCTGTTTTTTCAGCGGCATGGGCGCCGGTGGGCAGCGTGCCCACCAGCGCCATACCGGCGGCGAGCGCCGGCAGCAGGCGTTTCAGGAGGGCGCCGAGCATCGCCGCCTCCGCCCGATCCCGCGCGCCGTCCGGCTATTTCACCACCCGGTCGACCTGATCGATCGTCGCGCCGCCGACTTCGCGATCCTCCGCATAGCGGATCTGCACCGGCCCTTTCAGCTTCGCCGCGACCTCTGCCGGCACGCGCAGCGAAACGGTGCGCTCCCCGACCTCGGGATAGACGGCGATGCCGCGCGCCAACAGCAGCGGCTCGGCCACACCCGGCCGCGTCACCGCGATATCGCCATAGACCGACCGGTTGCCGGTGCGCGTCAGGTGGAAATTGAAGGCAGGTCCGTC
Source organism: Sphingopyxis sp. A083 (assembly GCF_001468495.1). NCBI lineage: Bacteria > Pseudomonadati > Pseudomonadota > Alphaproteobacteria > Sphingomonadales > Sphingopyxidaceae > Sphingopyxis > Sphingopyxis sp. A083. The sequence continues at coordinate 75,372 of NZ_LNSK01000001.1, forward strand.
GCGCGTATCCCCAACCCAAGCCTCCCCGATCTTTGCGGTCGCCGCGAGGTCGCCGACACGCACGATGATCGGGATAGTGATGCCATAGATGGGGGTAAGCGCGATCGACACACCTTCGCCCTTCGGCTTGGCAGGATCGGCGATGGCCGGTGCCGCATCGGGAACCGCGCGGAACAGCATATGCGCGCGATATTCACCCGGCGCGAGTCCTTCGGGGATACGTACGCCGATGCGGATCACCTGCGGCTGGTTCGGCGGCAGCGTCACGCGGCGCGGGCTGAAGGCGATCATGTCGAGCGCGGCGCGTTCGGCGGCGTTCGCGTTGGCCTCGTCGATCTCGTCGAGCCCGCCCTCGGCGGTCATCCGCTTGACCTCCAGGCTGACGCGGTAGGTGGCGGGTTCGGCCCCGATGTTGTTGAGCACCACCTCGGTACCGCGCGATCCGTCCAGAATCACGCGCGTCGGCGCTACGAGCAGATCGCCCGCGGCGTGCGCGGACGGCGCGGCGCCGCTGCACACAGCCGCCGCGAGCAGGCAAAAGCCCTTGGAAAAGCGAAGCATAGACACGATCCCCACAATCGGTCGGGGGCTGCGGTCGCCGCCCCCAGGTTGGTCGCATCCCTGTTGCCCCATCATGGTTGATATTTCGCTAACCATGCCGAGCAGCGTGCATCTGCCAAAGCCACGCACGCGAAAAGGGGCCGCCGGAGCTGGTATCCGGCGACCCCTTTCGATGGCCGGCACGCCCACGGGCGCGCCGATCCCCCCACCTGATGATTCTAAGGCTTACTGGTAGTTGGCGGTGACGTTGAACGTGCCGCTATAGTCGCCAGCCGTCTGGTTGGCGCCAACGCTGAGCGTGCCGCCGACCTGAAAGCTGCCGCCGGTCGCACCGAGCGTGACGTTCGTCGCCGAATAGCTGAGCGTCGAGTTCATCGTGCCGCCGAGCGATCCGTTGAGCGTGACATTCGCGTCGCCGCCGACCACGACAACCGCACCATTGGTGCCGGTGATGTCGAAATTGGCCGCCGTCGTGGTGCCGGTGCAGGTCAGCCCGGTGCCGCAGGTCACGCCGCCCGCGGTCGACACCGCGACCGTCGAGGCGGTCGCGCCGCTGATGACGGTCGCGAACTGCAGGTCGCTGGTGTTGGAGAGCGTGATCTGGCGAAGGATTTTCGCCTTTGCCGTACCCGTGGCCGTCGCCGCATGCGCCGCCGGGGCGTTCATGGCGAGAGCAGCAATCGCGGCGCCGATGAGGGCGCGCTTCATTCCAATGGTGCGCATAAGTTGGTCCCTTGAACAGTCGATAATCGAATGGAAATCCCACCCCATTCGCCGACCACTTTAGCGGGCGACCGGTTCAGCTTTTGCCCAACAAGCATGGTTAACAGCGCATATAGAATTGGCCCGCGTTGCAAGGTGCAAGCGAGCAAAAACAAGACGTTACGCCAGTTTTCGGTCAATCGTGGGGATTGCCGTCGCCCCCTTAACGGCCCGCTGCGGGACAGATTAAGCGCGTCGGATAGAAAAATATCAGGGGCGAATCGCGATGATCCGGCACACGCCGATCAGATCGATTCGCCCGAAAGCCGCTGGCAGATCATGTCGAGCTGGTCGAGCGACGCGAATTTCAGCGTCAATGCGCCCTTGCCGCCGCCCGCATAATGGATCGCAACGCCAATCCCCAGCAGCTCGGACAGATGCCGCTCGACTGCGACGATGTCGGGATCGCGCCCGCCGCCAGCCGCGCTCGGGCTTTCGGCGGGCGCCTTGCGGCCGCCCCCCTTCGCCTCGCGCACCAGCGCCTCGACCGTACGCACCGACAAGCCTTCCTGGACGACCCTGCGCGCGATCGCCTCGGCGCCGTCGGCCCCGATCAGCGCGCGCGCATGACCCATCGACAGCGATCCGTCACCGACCAGATCCTGCACTTCGACCGGAAGGTCGAGCAGACGCATCAGATTCGAAACATGGCTGCGCGACTTGCCGACCAGCTTTGCCAGCGCTTCCTGGCTGTGACCGAAATCCTCGATCAGCTTGCGATAGGCGCTCGCCTCTTCGATGGCGTTCAGATCCTGGCGCTGGATATTCTCGACCAGCGCAATCTCATAGGTCGCAGCGTCGTCGAGTTCGCGCACCAGCGCCGGAATCTGGTGCAGCCCCGCGCGCTGCGCTGCGCGCCAGCGGCGTTCGCCGGCGACCAACTGGTACCCCTCGCCCCCCGGCGCGCGCCGGACGATGATCGGCTGCAACAGGCCGCGCGTCCCGATCGAATCGGCAAGCTCGGCAATCGCATTTTCATCGAAGTGGCGGCGCGGCTGGCCGGGAAGCGGGCGAATTGCGCCCACCGCGATATGCTGCACCGAATCGCCAGCAGGTGCTGACGTCGCCGGGCGGGCGGCCCCGGGACTCGCGAGTACCGGGGCTTCTGCCGCTACGTCGCCGAAAAGCGCATTCAGACCGCGGCCGAGTCCCGACGGGCGTTTGCGCGGCGCAGATTGTCCGGTTTCATCTTTATTATCAGCCATTTATGCAGCCTTGCGAACATTGGGCAGGCGGTCGATCAATTCGCGCGCGAGCGCAATATAGGCGGCCGATCCAGCGCAGCGATGATCGTAGATCAGCGCCGGAAGCCCGTGGCTCGGCGCCTCGGACAGCCGCACGTTGCGCGGAATGACGGTCTGAAAGACCACCGGCCCCAGCACTTCGCGCACATCGTCCGAAACTTGGTCGGTGAGCCGGTTGCGGCGATCGAACATCGTCAGCGCGACGCCGAGAATTGACAATTTCTGGTTAAAGCGACCGCGTACGCGCTCGACCGTAGTGAGCAGCTGGCTCAACCCCTCGAGCGCAAAGAATTCACACTGCAACGGCACGATCAGCGATTCGGCGGCGATCAGCGCGTTCAGCGTCAGCATGCCGAGCGACGGCGGACAGTCGATCAGGCAGATATCCCACTGCCCCGCCTCGGCACTCGTCAACGCCTGCTCAAGGCGATGGAGCCGATCGGCAAATTCGATCAGTTCGATCTCGGCACCCGACAGATCGACCGTCGCAGGGACGATATCAAGCCGCGGCACTGCGGTCGGGACGGCACAATCGGCCAGCTGCGCATCGCCGCGCAGCAATTCATAACTCGAAAATTCGCGCTGCGACTGCGCGATTCCGAGCCCCGTTGAGGCGTTGCCCTGCGGATCGAGGTCGATGATCAGCGTGCGCCAGCCCGTCGCCGCAAGCGCGGTCGCCAGATTGATCGCGGTCGTCGTCTTGCCGACCCCGCCTTTCTGGTTCGCCACGGCGATACGGATCATCGCTTTCCTCGCTGTTTTGCGCCGATCGTCCCCATGCCGACCAATATCTGGCTCTCGGCGTCGGTCCGGCTCTGTTCCACGTGAAACATTCTCTGCCATGGCTGCGGCAGAGATGCCAGTTCCTTAACTGCATTTCGCCCCTTTGGCAGCAGCCACCGCGTCGATTCGGTGGAAAAACGCGTGGATAAGGCGATCAGCTTGTCGAGCGGCGCAAAGGCTCGCGCGCTGATCGTCGCGGCGGGGCGCGTCGCGATGCGTTCGAGCGGCGCTTCGACAACCTCGACATGCGCAAGATCAAGTTCGCCCGTGACCGCACGCAAAAAATCACAGCGCCGCCGCCGCGATTCGACAAGCAGCATCGGGCGCGACGACAGGATTGCGACGACCAGCCCCGGCAACCCTGGTCCGCTGCCCAGATCGATCCAGAGCCCCTCGCCCGCATCGTCGAGCGCCAACAACTGCGCGCTGTCGGCGATATGCCGCACCCACAAGGTCGAGACTGTCGATGCAGCGATCAGATTCTGCCGGGCGTTCTCCTCGACCAGCATCGCGGCAAAGCGATCGAGCTGCGCCCATTGCTGTTCGGTCAGCGCAAAGGCCGCCCCGATCCAACTGCGTGCTTCCGCTTCGCTTGTCAGCAATTCAACCGTCATGCGTATATTGTCCCGTCGATCAATGGCCTTCGATCTCTCCCCGCCCTAGCGCCTTGTGAGCGGGATTTGAATCCCGCGTCGGTGGGAGTGCGAGGTCGATCACAAGGCGGACCTGCATCATCGCTAGCCACCGGGGGAGTCGCCGAGAACCACCATCACATTTCTGCTCACACGAGCGTTGGAGGTGGCAATGGAGTCTCTTCGGCTTGCCCGCTTTGCGGCAATAGCAGCTTATTCGATAGAAATGTCGGCCACACCCACCTCACGCCGCCCGTCGTCGGCTATGCACCATGATCGCGGTCAGCGCCGCAGGGGTCACACCATCGATGCGTCCCGCCTGGCCGAGCGTTTCGGGCCTCGCCTTGGTCAGGCGCTCGACCATTTCGCGCGACAGGCCGCCGATCGCGGCATAGTCGATCGTAGCGTCGAGCAGAACAGCCTCATTCGCCGCGAGCGCGCGCAGTTCAGCTTCTTGCCGTGCAATATAGGGCGCATAGTGCGCATCCTCGGCAAGTTCGGCGAGCAATGCCGGGTCGATGTCAGCCAGCTCGGGCGCGAGCGCCACTAAGTCGCCGATCGCCACACCCGAAAAGCGCAACAGATCGATTCGCGTCCGCGGTGCGCCGTCGCCAGGCAACGCCAAGCCCATGGCGGCATAATCGGCGCTCGACACCGGTGCCGACAGCAGCTCTACCGCTTTGGCGCGCTCCGCCATGCGCGCTTCGAACTGCGCTGCCGTCGCGGGCCGCACCAGCCCCAATGCGATTCCCTTCGGCGTCAACCGCGTCGCGGCATTGTCGGCGCGCAGCCGAAGGCGATATTCGGCGCGCGCGGTGAGCATGCGATAGGGTTCGGTGACGCCCTGCAACACCAGATCGTCGACCATCACCCCGATATAGGATTCGGAGCGGTCGAGAATCATCGGCTCGCGGCCCTGTACCGCAAGCGCGGCATTCGCCCCCGCAACCAGTCCCTGTGCCGCCGCTTCCTCATATCCGGTGGTACCGTTGATCTGACCCGCGCACCACAGGCCGGCGATTGCACGCACCTGCAGACTGCGGTCGAGCGCGCGCGGATCGATATGGTCATATTCGACCGCATAGCCGGGCACCGTCATCTCGACGCGTTCCAGACCCTCCATTGTGCGCAGCATCGCGAGCTGGACATCGGCGGGCAGCGAGGTCGAAATGCCGTTCGGGTAGACGAGCGGCGAATCGAGCCCCTCGGGTTCTAGAAATACCTGATGCCCGTCGCGGTCGGCGAAGCGGTGAATCTTGTCCTCGATCGACGGGCAGTAACGCGGCCCTGCCGCCCCGATCGCGCCGGTGAAAAGCGGCGAGCGGTCGAGATTGTCGGCGATGATGCGATGCGATTCGGTGTTGGTGCGCGTGATTGCGCAGAAAATCTGCGGCACTGTCCGCTCGCTGTTCCACGTGGAACAGGTCCAGCGCGCGCCTTCGGCGCTGTCCGACCGTTGTTCCTCGAGCCGCGCCCAATCGATCGAGCGCCCGTCGAGCCGCGGCGGGGTTCCGGTCTTGAGCCGCGCCATCGGCAAAGCCGCAGCACGCAATTGCTCGGCGAGCCGGTGTGCGCCGGATTCGCCGAGCCGCCCGCCGGTCATGCGCTCCTCACCCCGAAACAGGCGCCCGCCGAGGAAGGTGCCCGTCGCGAGCACGACCGCTGGGGCAACGAGACGCGTCCCGTCGCCCAGTTCGATACCTTCGACGCGCGCGCCATTGTCACCCAGCACCAGCGCAGCGGCTTCGCCCGCTACGACAAGAATCCTCTCCTCCGCTGCAAGCAACGCCTGGATCGCGTCACGATAGAGTTTGCGGTCGGCTTGAATGCGCGGGCCTTGCACCGCAGCGCCCTTTGACGCGTTGAGCATCCGATAGTGAATCGCGGCGGCATCGGCGGCGCGCGCCATCCAGCCGTCGAGTGCATCGACTTCGCGCATCAGATGGCCCTTGCCGAGGCCACCGATCGCCGGGTTGCACGACATCGTGCCGATCAGCGCCGGGTCGAAACTGACGAGCGCAACGTGCGCGCCGAGCCGCGCCGCGGCACCCGCGGCCTCGGTTCCGGCGTGCCCTCCGCCGACAACGATCACGTCGAAAATCTTGCTGCTGTCCATGATTGCCGCGCCCTTAGCCGATTCGGCGGGGTCGGTCTACGGCGCCCGCGCGCATGGGGCGGCATGAACATGTTCCACGTGGAACATCATTTGCCGATGCAGAAGCGTCCGAACAACGCATCGAGCATATCCTCGACGCCGGCGCGCCCGGTGATCCGGTCGAGCGCGCCCGCGGCCAGACGCAGGCGTTCGGCAATAAGGATCAGGTCGCCGGCCTCGCGCGACGTCGGGTCGATCGCAAGCCATTGCTGCGCTTCGGCAAGTGCAGCGCGCTGACGCTGGCGCAGCGCCGCTTCGCCTTCGCGGGGCAACAGCGTTCGCGCCATGTCGACGATCATGCCGTGCAGCGCTTCCATCCCTTCACCCGTCGCCGCCGACAGGATCAGATCGCAGCGCGCAGCATCGGCTTCGGCGGCGGCATCGCCGCGCCAGCGGTCGGCCTGCGCCGCAATCAGGATGCAGCGGGGATGGTCGGGGGCGTCACGCGGCGGGCCGAGCCACAGGACGATGTCAGCGGCCTCCACCGCGGCGCGCGCGCGGTCGATACCGATCGCTTCGACAACATCGGCACCTTCGCCGCGCAATCCCGCGGTGTCTGAAAAGCGCATCGCAATACCATCGAGCGCCAGCGGGGTTTCGATGATGTCGCGCGTCGTCCCCGCGACGGGCGATACGATCGCCAACTCGCGCTGCGCCAATGCGTTGATAAGCGTGGATTTTCCTGCGTTCGGCGGCCCGGCGATCACCACCGACAGCCCTTCTGCGATCACTTCGGCCGCCGGTCGCGCCAGCCACTCGCCCAACTCCGCCGCCAGCGCCGCCATCCCCGCGACCAACCGCGCAGCAGCGCCTTCGTAAACGTCGACGTCATCCTCGTCGGCAAAGTTCAGTTCGGCCTCCGCCGCCGCCATCAACGCCAGCAAACGCTCCTGCCATCCCGCCACCGCGCGCGATATATGGCCGCTTGCTAGCCCGAGCGCCTGCACCCGCTGGCTTTCGGTTTCGGCCGCAAGCAAATCGGCAAGCCCCTCGGCCTCGGCCAGATCGATCCGGCCATTCAGAAAAGCGCGCCGGGTGAATTCGCCCGCCTCGGCGCGGCGCAGCCCCGGAAGCGTTGCCAGCGCTGCTTCGACCGCTGCGACGACTGCACGGCCGCCATGCAGATGAAACTCGGCCAGATCTTCGCCCGTCGCCGTATTCGGTCCCGGAAACCAGAGGATGAGCGCCCGATCGAGCGGCGCGCCCGTTGCATCCGTCAGATCGGCAAGCGATGCATGACGCGGCGGCGGCAGGCGCCCCGCTAACGCCCGCACGGCATCGGCGGCGTGTGCGCCGCTGACCCGCACGACCGCGATCGCCGCCGGCGGCATCCCGCTCGACAGGGCAAAAATTGTTTCGCTTGCCAGCGTGTTGATCAGCGCTTGCTTCCCCGCGCCGGCTTGTCATCGTCATCCTTGGCCGCGGGCTTCGGCGCTGCCCCCATCAGCCCGCCACCGAACTGACCGAGCAGCGATTGCACCAGGTTCAATCCGCTCTCGCCCATCGGGACCCAGCTCTTGACCATCGACTGGACCATGTCGGGCGTGATCCCCTTCGCCATCAGTTCCTTGACGCGGCTGAGGTAGATGTCGTGCAGCGGCTCGAGGTCGGGAAGTCCGAACAAGCGCCGCGCCTCTTCGGGCGTGCAATCGACCTCGATATTGAACTTCATTGTTTTCCGCCCTTTCCGCGCTTGAGCGTCGCCCTGTCGGCGGCTAGCTTCGCGCTTTCACAGCCAATAAGCAAGAGTCAGGAGAGCCCCCTCATGTCGCCAACCAACAGCGAAATCGCCGCACTCGACGGCGAAGGCCGGATTCCCGCCTATGTCGCGCGGCCCGATGCCGACACGACGCGCGCGATCATCGTGATTCCGGAGATTTTCGGCGTGAACGAAGGCATCCGCAAAAAGGCCGACGACTGGGCGGCGCTCGGCTATCTGGCGATTGCGCCCGATATTTTCTGGCGGTTCGCGCCCGGTGTCGAACTCAGCCCCGATATCGAATCCGAATTTCAGGAAGCGCTTGGCTATTTCGGGCAATATGATGCCGATCTGGGTGTCCAGGATATCGAGGCCGCGATCCGGTGGCTGCGTAGCCAGGGCGCGACCAAGGTCGGCTGCGTCGGCTTCTGCCTTGGCGGACGGCTGGCCTATATGGCGGCGACGCGAACCGATATCGACGCTTCGGTCGGCTATTATGGCGTCATGATCGACACGATGCTGAATGAGGCGCATGCGATTGCCAAGCCACTGATGCTCCACATTCCGACCGAGGATCATTTCGTCGATCATGCCGCGCAGGCAAAGATCCACGAAGCGCTCGATCCCAATCCCAAAGTCACGCTCCACGATTATCCCGGCCTCGACCATGGCTTCGCAGCAACGATGGGCAATCGCCGCAACGACGATGGCGCGCAGCTTGCCGATAGCCGCACGCGCGACTTCTTCGCCGAGGCTCTTGCATGAGCGCCGGGTCCGGCGTCCATCCCGGACTAGCCGCTTGGCACGCCTATATGGCGGCGGGCGGCGAGCCGGAAACATTGCGCGCGATGCTGGCCGACGATGCGGTGTTTCATTCGCCCGTCGTTCACTCACCGCAAGAGGGCCGCGACAAGGTATTCGCCTATCTGCACGCGGCGAGCCATGTGCTCGGCGGCGACAATTTCCGCTATCTGCGCGAAATCGCCGACGGCAACCAGGCTTGCCTCGAATTTGCGACCGAGCTCGAAGGTATTCACATCAACGGCGTCGACATCATCCGCTGGAACGATGATGGAAAGATACAGGAATTCAAGGTGATGGTTCGCCCGCTCAAGGCGATCAACAAGGTTTGGGAGAAGATGGCGGCGATGCTTGCAGCGCAGGCGGGCTGACCGCGTTTCCCTGTCATGCGCCGCTGGATCGTCTTTCCCGTCCTGATCGCTGCGATTGCGCTGGCGCTATGGTGGGCGCCCGCGCGCTGGAGCTTGCTGATCTGGACGCCGTTGCTGCTCGTGGCGCTCTACGACGTCATGCAGTCGCATCATTCGCTGCGCCGGAACTATCCACTGATCGCGCGCATCCGCTGGTTGTTCGAAGCGTTGCGGCCCTTTCTTTACGCTTATGTCGTCGAAAGCCCGCTCGACGGCCGCCCCTTCGCGCGCAACGAACGCGATCTCGTCTATGCCCGCGCCAAGGGGCAACTCGACAGCCATCCCTTCGGGACCGAACTCGATGTCTATTCGGACGAATATGAATGGATGAGCCATAGTATCGCGCCCGCAGAGGCGCATGATCGGACGCGGCGGGTCCGCGTCGGAACCGCGCAATGCGCGCGGCCCTATGATGCGGCCCTCCTCAATATTTCGGCCATGAGCTTCGGGTCGCTCGGCGCCAAGGCGATCGAGGCGCTCAATCTTGGCGCCAAGGCAGGCGATTTCTACCACGATACCGGCGAAGGCGGCTTCAGCCCTTATCACCGTGTCCACGGCGGCGACATCGTTTGGGAATTGGGCAGCGGCTATTTCGGTTGCCGCGACGATGAGGGTCGTTTCGACCCCGATCGCTTTCGCGATGCCGCGCAACATGATCAGGTCAAGATGATCGAAATCAAGCTCAGCCAGGGCGCGAAGCCGGGCCATGGCGGCGTCCTCCCCGGCCCGAAGGTGAGCGCCGAGATCGCTGCGACGCGCGGCGTTCCCGAAGGCAAGGATTGCGTATCGCCGGCTGCGCATTCCGCCTTCTCGACGCCGATCGAAATGGTCGAATGGGCGGCGAAACTGCGCGATCTGTCCGGCGGAAAGCCGGTCGGGATCAAGCTTTGCGTGGGCCAGCCGCACGAAATCTATGCCGTCATGAAGGCCATGATCGAGACGGGAATCCGCCTCGACTATATCGTCGTCGACGGCGCCGAAGGCGGCACCGGCGCCGCTCCGGTCGAATTTTCGAACCGCGTCGGCATGCCGCTTCGCGAAGGCTTGATCTTCGTCCGCAACGCGCTTGTCGGTTGCGGACTCAAGGAAGAAATCCGTCTCGCTGCCTCGGGCAAGGTGCATTCGGGCGCCGGGCTCGCGGTCAATTGCGCGCTCGGCGCCGACTGGTCGAACGCGGCGCGCGCCTTCATGTTCAGTCTCGGCTGCGTCCAGTCGCTCAAATGCCATACCGACGAATGTCCGACCGGCGTGGCAACACAGGACGCCGGGCGCCAGCGCGGTCTGGTCGTCGAGGACAAGGCCGAACGTGTCCGCCGGTTCCAGGCGTCCACCGTGTCGGCGCTGTGGGATATCAGCTGCGCAATGGGACTCGACGATCCGTGGCAGATAAGGCCGCACCATCTGCACGAGCGGCTGAATTCGGCGCGCTCGGATTCGATCGACCGCATCTACAGCTTCTACCCGCGCTCTATTCTGCTCGATGATCCGCAATCGGTCGCCAGCGCGCGCTATTGGGCGATGGCGCGTGCCGACAGCTTTCGCGCCGCCATCGAAGGCACGCCCGGCGAGCGCTAGATCAGGCTGATCGCCGCCAATTCGCGATAGAGTTCGGGCGGCAGATCGCCAATTCCGCTCGCGCTATCGGCAGCTTTGGGCGCATCGGCCTCGCTCAGATAACGCCAGCCTTGGTGCGCACGCTTGGGCTGTGGATGAACGGGTTCGAGCCGGGCCGCACAGACGATATCGACCCGCCCGTCATCCCGATCGTCAAAGGCCAGGATTTCGACGCGCCCGACGATCATATGGCGAATGATGAAATGCAATCTGCCGCCGATCAGGTCGTCGGCACGTTTCGGCTTGAACCGCGTCGTGAACCGCACTTCGCCCTGCTCCGCACGTGCGGCAATCCGCGCCTCCAGCGACGGATAGTCGGGACAACCCACAGCAACCCGGGTGAGATGGAGCTTTGCCATATCCGCCAAATGGGGATTCCGCCGCTAAAAGAAAAGCCGGCCTCTCACGAGACCGGCCTTTGCTCAGCTGAACAGCGTTCCCAGCCCGACCGCGGGGTCGATCCAGCCTTCATGGATCATCTTGACCGCGACATAGAGGATGACGGCAAGACCGACATAAGCGATCCAGCGATAGCGTTCGATATATTTGGCGATGATATTCGCCGCGACGCCCATCAGTGCGACCGCGAAGATCAGTCCGACGATCAGGATGCCCGGATGCTCGCGCGCCGCACCGGCAACCGCAAGCACATTGTCGAGGCTCATGCTGACATCCGCGATCGCGACCGCCCAGGCGGCGGCGGCAAAGCTTTTCGCAGGCTTCAGCCCCGAATGTTCGTCGCCCTCGATCTCCGGCGATCCGGCCGAATGCGCGCCTTCGCGCAGTTCGCGCCACATCTTCCAGGCGACCCAGATCAGCAGCAGACCGCCGACGAAGATCAGACCTACAATCTGCATCAACTGCGTGACGACAAGTGCGAAGGCGATGCGCAGGACGAGCGCCGCCAGAACGCCGATCAGGATCACCTTCTTGCGCTGATCGGCGGGCAGCCCAGCGGCGAGCGCGCCGACGACGATGGCATTGTCGCCGGCCAGCACGATGTCGATCATCAGCACCTGCACGAAGGCAGCGAGCGCGGCGGGTTCGGTGATGTTCGAAAAATCGGCGACGATGTGCGACCAGATTTCGCCGAACCCACCGGGCCCGGCAGCGGCCGCCGCCTGCGTCAACATTTCCAAAATCACACGGCGTCTCCGAAATAGCTGACCCCCGGCACGGGGTCGTAAAAGCGATGCAACAGCGCCCGCCACCGTTCATAGCGGTCGGATCGACGAAAACCATCGCGATGATCCGCGACCGTCCGCCATTCTGCCAACAACAGATAGGGCTGCCCGGTTCCCAATGGCCGACGAATTGTCAGCGAAAGGAAGCCGGGCGAGGCTTCGATCAGCGGCCGCGCTTTGGCGACGGCCGCTTCGAATTCCACTTCCTTTCCAGGCCGGACCGGCAGCAAGGCATGCTCGATCATGGCCATCGCGGCTTACTGGTTCATGCTGTCGAAGAAATCTTCGTTGGTCTTGGAATCCTTGATCTTGTCGAGCAGGAATTCCATCGCATCGACCGTGCCCATTTGCATGAGGATGCGCCGCAGCACCCACATCTTGCTGAGCTTGTCCTTCTCGACGAGCAGTTCTTCCTTGCGGGTGCCCGACTTGCCGACGTCGAGCGAGGGGAAAATGCGCTTGTCGGCGACCTTGCGGTCGAGGACGATTTCGCTGTTACCCGTGCCCTTGAATTCTTCGAAGATCACTTCGTCCATGCGGCTGCCGGTATCGATCAGCGCGGTCGCGATGATCGACAGCGATCCGCCTTCCTCGATATTGCGCGCGGCACCGAAGAAGCGCTTGGGACGCTGAAGCGCGTTCGCATCGACACCGCCGGTCAGCACCTTGCCCGAGCTCGGCACTACGGTGTTGTACGCGCGGCCGAGGCGGGTGATCGAGTCGAGCAGGATGACGACATCCTTTTTGTGCTCGACCAACCGCTTCGCCTTTTCGATCACCATTTCGGCGACCTGGACGTGGCGCGTCGCGGGCTCGTCGAAGGTCGAGGAGACGACCTCGCCATTGACGCTGCGCTGCATGTCGGTGACTTCCTCGGGCCGCTCGTCGATCAGCAGGACGATCAGATAGACCTCGGGGTGATTGTCGGTGATCGCCTTGGCGATATTTTGCAGCAGCACCGTCTTACCGGTGCGCGGCGGCGCGACGATCAGCGCGCGCTGGCCCTTGCCCTGCGGACTGACGAGATCGATCACGCGCGCCGACTTGTCCTTGACGGTCGGATCGATCGTATCGAGCTTGAGCTTCTGGTTCGGATAGAGCGGCGTCAGATTGTCGAAATTGACGCGGTGGCGCACGACCTCGGGATTGTCGAAATTGACGCTGATCAGCTTGGTCAGCGCGAAATAGCGTTCGCCGTCCTTCGGCGCGCGAATCTCGCCCTCGACGGTGTCGCCGGTGCGCAGACCATATTTGCGGACCTGATTGGGCGACACATAGATGTCATCGGGACCGGCAAGATAATTGGCTTCGGGACTGCGCAGAAAACCGAAGCTGTCGGGCAGAACCTCGATCGTTCCCGATCCGATGATTTCCTCGCCCTCTTCGGCGAGTTCCTTGAGGATCGAGAACATCAGATCCTGCTTGCGCAGCGTCGAGGCGCCCTCGACGCCCAGCTCTTCAGCCATTTCGACGAGCTGCGCGGGCGATTTTGTCTTGAGTTCTTTAAGATGCATGGATGGATTCCAGGTAACAGAAATATAGGAAAATTCGTTCGATACGGTGCACCAGGCGGTGCCTATCCGGCCGGGGGACGACCGTTCACGATAGCTTCGGCGCCAAGATCGCGCCGCCGACGGAAAGCCGGGTTGATCGGCCCCTAAGCCGCCGATTTCGTCAAGTCAATCGGCTGTCGCCGAGACGACCGGTCAAAAGGGCCGGACGACCGCCAGAATGACGATGATCGCCGCGGCCACGCCCGGCACCTCGTTGAGCATCCGCAGGCGCTTTTCGGACAGCGGTCGTTCGCCGCGCTTCAGCTTCTTGAAATAGCCGATTGTCCAGCCGTGATAGCCCGACAGCAGCAGGACAAGCAGGAGCTTGGCGTGAAACCAGCCCTGCGACCAATAGCCGCCATTGAAGGCGAGCATCAGACCCAGGATCCAGACGATGACGAGCGAGGGATTGAGGATGATCTTGCGCAGGCGATCTTCGCGCTCGATCCATTTCCTGTCCTCGTCCGATCCCACCGCACATTGGTGATGATAGACGAAAAAGCGCGGCATCATGAACAGCCCCGCCATCAGGAAGATGACGAAAATCACATGCGCCGCTTTCACCCACAACATCGTGACCCCCAGAAATCCAGTCCAGTCTGCCATCCCGCTACCCGCCTCGCACGCGCCTGATCAGATGTTCGACATGGGCTATGGGCGTGTCGGGCACGATACCATGGCCGAGATTGAAGATATGGGGCCGTTCGGGGAAAGCTGCAAGGATGCGATCGATCGCAGCGTCAAGAGCCGGGCCGCCGGCGACCAGCGCAAGCGGATCAAGATTGCCCTGCACCGGTAGATGACCGGGAAGAATATCATTGGCCCAAGCGGGATCGACCGTTTCGTCAAGACCGATCGCATCGGCGCCGACCCCCTGGGCATAAGCCGCCAGCTTGCCGCCCGCGCCCTTCGGGAAACCGATGATCGGCGTGTCGGGGTGCAGCGCCTTCAGCCGGCGGACGATTTCGGCATTGGGCGCGATCACCCACCGTTCGAACTCGGTTGGCGACAGGCTCCCCGCCCAGCTGTCGAACAACTGGACCGCCTCGACCCCCTGCTCGATCTGCCCCGACAAATAGGTCACGCTGAGATCGATGATCGCGTCAAGGATCGCCCCGAATGCCGCCGGGTCGGAAAGCGCCATGCGCCGGGCGGCTGCTTGATCCTTCGATCCCTGTCCGGCGACCATATAGGTGGCGACGGTCCAGGGACTGCCGGCGAAGCCGAGAAAGGTCGTCTGGGGCGGCAAGGCGGCCGCCACGCGCGCGACGGTCGCGTAGATTGGATCGAGCCGCTCGGGTGCCGCCTCGAGCGACGCCAGGGCGCTATCGACGAGCGGCGGGGCAAGCCGCGGCCCCTCGCCCGTCTCGAACCACAGCCGCTGGCCCAGCGCGTGCGGCACAACCAGAATGTCCGAAAAGAGAATGGCGCCGTCGAAGCCGAAGCGGCGGATCGGCTGCAATGTTACTTCGGCCGCGGCTTCGGGATCATAGCATAGCTCCAGAAAGCCGCCCTTGGTCGCCCGCAACGCACGATATTCGGGAAGATAGCGACCGGCCTGACGCATCAGCCACAGGGCGGGCCGTTCCTGCCGCGCCCCACGCAGCGTTGCCAGCAAGCTCTTCGATGACGCCTTCACGCGGCCCCTCTTTCTCTTCATAATCTATATATAAATGATTGTGGTGGATTGTTGGCGGGCGGATAAGCGCGCTTTAGGCGCAGCCGCCCTTTTTGCCAACAGCTTGACTCCAGCTGGCCCGCCAAACCCCACAGAGTCGTGGGCCGTCATCCCCGCTATTCACAGTCTGTGGATAAGACTCGTCCCTTGTGGATAAGCGGTAGGGCAGAATCGGCGCGGCCGGGGATGGAATCGCCCTGCCGATTTCATCCCGCAGCTTGTCCGCAAACTTATCCACAACCCCCGAAATTCGCTTCACGGCTTGCCTTTTCGGATCGCAAGGCGGCAAGAGAGGCGATGGACCGCCTCCACCTTCACCTCATATCCGATTCCACCGGCGAAACGCTCGAAAATATCGCCAAGGCCGCGATCGCACAGTTCGACGATGTCGAAGTCGTGCGCCATTTCTGGCCGATGGTGCGGTCGGAATCGCATCTCGACCGGATCATGGCGGAGGTTCAGGCGAGCCCCGGCATGATCCTTTTCACGCTCGTCAACGGCGAATTGCGCGCCAGCCTCGAGCGCCGCGCCGAAGTTCAGGGCCTGCCGCTGGTTCCCGCGCTCGACGCGGTAACCGATGCCTTGTCGCGCATGTTGGGACAGGAGGCCAAGGCGCGGCCGGGTCGTCAACATGCGCTCGATGCCGCCTATTTCGCGCGGGTCGAGGCGATCCAGTTCACCGTCGCGCATGATGACGGGATCGGCTGGGAAAATTGGGAACAGGCCGACATCCTGCTCGCTGGCGTATCGCGAACCTCCAAGACGCCGACGAGCATCTATCTGGCGAATCGGGGATACAAGACGGCCAATATTCCGATCGTTCCCGAATCGCCACCGCCCGAGGCGCTCTATCATCTGAAGCGTCCGCTCGTCGTCGGGCTGACGACCAGCCTCGACCGCCTTGTCCAGGTTCGGCGCAACCGTCTGCTCTCGCTCAATCAGGCGCCCGAAACCGCCTATGTGGACGATGAACGCGTGAAAGCCGAAATCGCCTATGCCCGCCGCATGTTCGCCGACAATGACTGGCCGGTGATCGATGTGACGCGCCGATCGATCGAGGAAACGGCGGCTGCCGTCATCAAGCTGGTCGAGGACCGCGGGGGTCGACCGGCATGACGCAGATCGTCCTCGCATCGCAGAGCAGCGGCCGCGCCGCGATGCTGCGCGCGGCCGGAATCGCGTTCGAAGCGACCTCGGCGCATGTCGATGAAGAGGCGTTGACGGCCGGACTGGCGGCCGCCGGGCAGACGGCGCGCAACATTGCCGACGCGCTGGCGGAGGCCAAGACGATCAAGATTTCTTCTCGGCTGCCCGGCGTGACCGTAATCGGTGCCGATTCGACGCTCGCGCTTGCCGACGGAACCATGCTCGCCAAGCCAGAGAACCCCGATGAGGCGGCCGATCATCTGCGCCGCATGGCGGGGACGCGGCACAAATTGTTCAGCGCGGTCGTTGCGGCGCGCGATGGCGTGCCGGTGTGGCGCGCGATCGGCGAGGCGCGGCTGTGGATGCGGCCCTTGTCGGACGCCTTCATCGCCGACTATGTGGCGCAGCATTGGGACAGCATCCGCTGGACCGTTGGCTGTTACGAAATCGAGGGGGCGGGCGTGCAATTGTTCGATCGGGTCGAAGGCGATCCCTGGACGATCATCGGCATGCCGATGCTGCCGTTGATGGCATGGCTGCGCGCGACCGGGCTGGCGCCGCAATGAGCGCTGCCGATTCCGCCCCTTATGCCGAGGTGATCGGCGATCCGATCGCCCAGTCGAAATCGCCGCTGATCCATGGCTTCTGGCTCGATGCGCTGGGCATGAAGGGCGCGTATCGGCGCGCGCATGTGAAGCCCGACGATCTGGCGGCCTATATCGCCGAGCGCCGGACCGATCCCGCCTGGCGCGGATGCAATGTCACCATTCCGCACAAGATCGCGGTGATGGATCTGGTCGATGATCCGGGCGACATTCGCGGCACGATCGGCGCGATGAATACGATCGTGCGGCAGCGAGACGGGGCGCTGATCGGGACCAACACCGATGCTGCGGGCTTCTATGCCCCGCTCGCCGAACTCGATCTCGAAGGCGCGCCGGTTGTGCTGATCGGCGCGGGGGGCGCAGCGCGGGCGGTGCTTTTCGCGCTCGCGCGCGCGAAGGTCGGGCATGTCACCATCCTCAACCGTTCCCCGCTGAAAGCGATGGGCCTGCTTGCCACCTTCGGGCTCAAGGGCGATGTCGTCGCGCTCGATGTCCCGCTTCCGCCCGCTGCGCTGCTCGTGAATTCGAGCAGTCTTGGCATGACGGGGCAGCCGCCGCTCGACCTCGACCTGTCGCCGTTGCCCGACGATGCGATCGTATACGATCTTGTTTACGCACCGCTGATGACAGGGCTGCTCCGCGCTGCGGACGCGCGCGGGCTGGACATCGTCGATGGGCTCGACATGCTGATCGGTCAGGCGGCCCTGGCATTCGAGCTGTTTTTCGGCGCGCCCCCGCCCGAGGGACGCGACGAGGAATTGCGCGCGATCTTGACCGCATGACGCACTACAAGCGCCCCGGATCGCGGCTTCGCCGGCCATTCATCCTCGGCCTGACGGGTTCGATTGGCATGGGGAAATCGACCGCGGCGACGATGTTCGAACGAGAAGGGGTGCCTGTGTTCGATGCCGATGCCGAAGTTCACCGGCTGCAAGGTCCGGGCGGTGCCTTGGTCGCCGCGATCGAGGCGCGCTTTCCCGGCACGACCGGACCGCGCGGCGTCGATCGCCAAGAACTCGGGCGCCGCGTTCTGGGGAATCGGCACGAGCTTGCCGCGCTCGAAGCGATCGTCCACCCCGCGGTCGGTCGGGCGCAAAAGAAATTCCTTGCCCGTCACCGCGCGCGCGATGTCGTTGTGCTCGACATTCCGCTGCTGTTCGAAAAGGGGGGCTGGCACCGCGTCGGCGCGGTCGCCGTCGTCACCGCACCGATGTGGATCCAGCGCAAACGCGTGCTGCGCCGGCCCGGCATGACCAACGCCAAGTTCAAAGCGATCCGGGGCTTGCAGGTTCCCGATCGCGTCAAGCGTGCGCGCGCCGATTTTCTGATCGAAACCGGCCGCCCGAAAAGCGAGACGCATCGTCAGATTCGGCGGATCGCCTCTTGTTTCCATGCGCAATAGGGTCCAGATTGTTTGAAAGATGCGTGAGATAATCTTCGATACGGAAACCACGGGCCTCGACCCCAGAACGGGGCACAGGCTGGTCGAAATCGGGTGCATCGAATTGATCGACCGCCGCGAATCGGGGCGGACCTTTCACGCCTATTTTCATCCCGAACGCGATATGCCGGCCGAGGCCGAGGCGGTGCACGGCCTGTCGATCCAGTTTCTGTCCGACAAGCCGCTCTTTGCCGCGCGCGTCGACGAACTGCTCGACTTTCTCGGCGATGCGCCGATGGTGGCGCACAACGCCGCTTTCGACTTCGGTTTCGTCAATGCCGAGCTGGCGCGCGTCGGGCGGCCGCCGCTCGATATGGCGCGCATGTGCTGCACCGTGCAGATGGCGCGCAAGCTTCATCCGGGCGCCAAGCACAGCCTCGACGCGCTGTGTACGCGCTACGGCATCGACCGCAGTCACCGCGTCAAGCACGGCGCGCTGCTCGACGCCGAACTGTTGGCGCACCTCTATATCGAAATGACCGGCGGGCGGCAGATCGCGCTCGGGCTCGCTGCCGAACCGGCCGCCACGCCGCGCGGCGCCGAGCCGGCCCCTATTCGACCGGTCGCGCCCGCTCGCCCGTTTCGCGAACCGCGCCCGCACGGTGCAACCCCGGCCGAACTAGCGCGTCATGCAGAATTCGTCGCCACGCTCAATCAACCCCTGTGGCACGATAGTCCCTGATCGCGGCTCCCCTGCGATCCCGTGGACATGACTGAAGGAGAAGAAAAATGGAAATCCGCGTCTCTGGCCACCAGATCGAAACCGGCGAAGCGCTGCAGGCGCATGTGTCGGACCGGATGAACGCGATTGCCGACAAATATTTCTCGCGCGCGATCGGGGCGCACGCGACCTTCGGAAAGGGGCCGCACGACAGTTTCCAGTGCGACATCGTCGCGCATGTCATGCAGGGTCTGGTCCTGAAAGGCCATGGCCAGGCGCAGGACGCGCATGTCGCGTTCGAGGGCGCGGCCGACCGTATCGAAAAGCAGCTGCGCCGCTATATGCGCCGGCTCAAGGACCGCAACAACGGCAATGGTGCGCAGTTGGTGACGATCGAAACGATCGAGGACAACGCCAGCTATGTCGTTTTCGACGGCGGCACCGATGACGAGGAAGCGGGCGATGCGCCTGCGATCATCGCCGAAACCCGCGTCGATATCCCGACGAGCAGCGTATCCGATGCGGTCATGATGCTTGATTTGCGCGACACCAATGCGTTGCTGTTCGTCAACAGCAAGACGGGGTCGCACAACATGGTCTATCGCCGCCGCGACGGCACGATCGGCTGGGTCGAGCCCCGCTAGTAGACAATAGGGCTGGATTTTCTCTGCCGTTCGGCCTAAGGGCCGCGCCCAACAAAGCCCGAAAGCCGGACGGCGGGGGCCAGCCTAGTCCGCTCATGCGAACCAATGCCAACAGGATGACCCGCATGGCGTCGCCTTGCGGCCATGCAGATTTGACCAGACCGATGAACCTATCTTCCCTCCTCTATCCGGCCACCGTGCGGGCGCATGTGCAGCTCGATTCGAAAAAGGCCCTGTTCCCCTATGTCGGCGAACTGGCGGCGCGGTCGCTGGGGCTCGACGCGGGCGAAGTGAGCGAGGCGCTGCTCGAACGCGAACGGCTCGGCTCGACCGGCTTCGGTCGCGGCATCGCCTTGCCGCATGCCAAGATGGCCGATCTCAACGGCGTGCGCGGCATGTTTCTGCAACTCGCGCGGCCGATCGATTTTCAGGCGGTAGACGGTTTGCCGGTCGATCTTCTCTTCGTGCTGCTGTCGCCGCTCGACGCGGGTGCCGACCATCTGAAAGCGCTCGCCGGCGTATCGCGTATGCTGCGCAACGACAGCATTGCCGAACGATTGCGCGGTGCGAAGAATGACGAAGCGCTTTATGCCATGCTCGTCGATGCCGAAGCGCGCGACGCGGCCTGACCTTCCGGGGCGGCTGCTCCGATGACGCGCTTCACCAGCCGGTTCCTCGTCGATCTTCTTATCCGCGAAACCGAGGCCGCGGGCGGATTCGCTGCGGTTCTTGCCGCGGGCGACGATCATTCCGGCTCGATCCTCGTCCAGTGCAGCGACCGCGGGGTCGCGGGGCCGCTGCTCGAACGCCGCTTCGCGATGACCGGTAATTATGTATGGGAAGCGGTCGGACCCGACCCCGCTAGCGATGGTGAAGAACGCGCAAACTATCAGGACCGGCGGCGAAAGGCCGATCCCGACTTGTGGATCGTCGAACTGGATATCGCAGATGCGCCACGACTCGTCGCGGAGTGGGGCGCGTTAACTTGACTCTGTTGCGGCGCACAATAGGTGCCCGGCCACTTGATAACGCGTAGGTCGTATCGCGGGTTGCATCCGTCTTTTCGGACAGGCCCGATTTCCCGATATGGACACGCAGTCGGATGACGACCGCAGGTGGTTCAGGATCGACGATCCCCCAGCCTGTTAGATTTAGGTTCGTCAGCCGCCCTTTTGACGGATTAGATGAGTCGTATTCTGAACGCTGCCAGCGTGGCTGCCGTGGGCATGACTGCCTTTGCCGCGCTGTCGTTGGCCGAACCCGGCTTCGCCAGCGATCTGGCTGCCGACGCCAACATTCCCGCGATCACGCTGCCCGCCGCCGATGCGCCGGCCGACAGCGATGCGGCAGCCCCGTCGACCGAAGCCGAAACGCCGGTCGATACCGCCACCGACGACAGCGCTGTTGCCGATACGCTGGCCCAGTTGGTCGCGGCGACCCCGAAGCCCGAGACGATCGATCCCGAACTGCGCTGCCTGGCGCAGGCGGTCTATTTCGAATCGCGCGGCGAATCGCTCGCGGGCCAGCTTGCGGTCGCGCATGTCGTGATCAACCGCGCGAAGTCGGGCCGCTTCCCGACGACCCTGTGCGGCGTCGTCCATCAGCCGAGCCAGTTCAGCTTCGTGCGCCGCGGCAAGATGCCTGCCGTGCGCAATGCCGCCCAATGGTCGAACGCGCTGGCGATCGCGCAGATCGCGCGCGACGACAGCTGGCAGAATAGGGCGCCCGGCGCGCTGTTCTTCCATGCGCGTTACGTCTCGCCCGGCTGGCGCAAGACGCGCATCGCGCAGATCGACAACCATATCTTCTATCGCTGAATTCGCGGGTGCGGGGGCCACGCCCCCCACCTCGTTCATTGCCAAGCCATTTTTGCTGGCGCATGATGTGGGCATGACGCGTCATTTTTCCGTCGCCCTGCTCGCGGCAGCGGCGCTTGCGCTCGGCGGTTGTGCCACGGCGGTTCCACCCGTCGAGGTTACCCGCTTCCATAACAATGCGACCGCTGGCCTGGCCCCAGGCACGCGCTATGCCGTCGAGGTGCTGCCGCACGGCGATGCCTCGGCGACGGGCGGCGCGGCGCAGCCCTCGCTTGAATGGAACAGCTATCGCATCGCCGTGGAGCGTCAGCTGCAGTTGCTCGGCTTCGTCGCTGCGCCCGAAGGAACGGCCGCGCCGCTCAAGGTTCGCATCGCCTTCGACCGAAACGATCGCCTGCCGCTCGCGAAGCGTTCGCCGGTTTCGGTCGGCGTCGGCGGATCGACGGGCAGCTATGGTTCGGGAGTCGGGCTCGGGATCGGCATCAATCTTGGTGGCGGGCCGAAACAGATGCAGGATCTGCAGCTGTCTGTACGCATCGATGACGCGGCCACGGGCCAAGCCCTGTGGGAAGGCCGGGCGCTCAGCGCGGTGCCGGTGAAGGCGCCTGCGGCACAACCGTCGATTGCTGCGGCGAAATTGGCCGAAGCCCTATTCAAGGACTTCCCCGGCGAATCGGGACGCACTATCAGCGTCCCATGACAATCAGCATCAACGCCGCTTTCGACAGCGGCAATATCGTCGTGGATTCGATCGATGGCACGCGTGCCCGCCTTTCGATCCGCAAGGATCGCGAATCCGATTTCTTCCAGTGGTTCCATCTCCGCGTGGCCTGCGCGGTGGGCGATGAACTTGAACTGGCGATCGCCGGGCTCGGCGATTCGGCTTATCCCGATGGCTGGCCCGGCTATGCCGCCTGCGCCAGCTATGACCGCGAAAACTGGTTCCGGCTCGACACCGGCTACGATGCCGGGACGCTCACCATTAACCACAGCGCCGAAGGGCAGCTTCTGTGGATCGCCTATTTTGCTCCCTATTCGATGGAACGGCATCACGATCTGGTCGCCTCTGTGGCCGAATGCGACGGCGTTTCCTATCGCTGTCTCGGCACCAGTCTCGAGGGGCAGCCGATCGACTGCCTCGAAATGGGCACGGGGCCGGTCCAGGTGTGGCTGTATGCGCGCCAGCATCCGGGCGAGAGCATGGCCGAATGGTGGATGGAAGGCGCGCTTGAAAAGCTCACCGATCCGGCCGATCCCCATGCCCGGTCGCTACGGCAGAAATGCCGTTTCCACATCGTCCCGAACATGAATCCCGACGGGTCGCGCCGCGGTCATCTGCGCACCAACTATGCCGGGGTGAATCTCAACCGCGAATGGGACAATCCGACTGCCGATCGCAGCCCCGAAGTGCTCGCGGTGCGCAATGCGATGGACGAAAGCGGCGTCGATTGGGCGATGGACGTTCATGGCGACGAGGCGATTCCGGCGGTGTTCCTCGCGGGTTTCGAGGGCATCCCGTCGTTGAAGGACGAGCAACAGGCGCGCTATCTGGCCTTCCAGTCCGCCCTTGCCGCCAACACGCCCGATTTCCAGACCGCCCTCGGCTATGAAAGCTCGGCGCCGGGCAAAGCCAATCTGTCGATGTCGACGACGCAGCTCGCCGAACGCTTTGGTGCGGTGTCGATGACGATCGAAATGCCGTTCAAGGACAATCGCGATCTGCCCGATCCCGTCGCCGGCTGGTCGCCCGAACGCTCGAAGCTGCTCGCGCACGCGTGCCTCGCGACGCTGGACCAGATGCTTTGACCGATGCCGCAGGTCGGGACGGCTGGCATATCGTCGAGGACGATCTGTCGGGCGCTCCGATCCGCGCGCTGCTCGAACGGCATTTTGCCGGCATGCTCGCAAACTCGCCCGAGGAAAGCTGCCATTTCCTCGATTTCGAGGGGCTGAAGGCGCCGGGCGTTACCTTCTGGTCGATTCATTGCGGCCCCGATCTGGCGGGTTGCGGCGTGCTGAAGCGACTCGATGGCCGGCACGGCGAGATCAAGTCGATGCGCACCGCCGACGCCTCTCTGCGCCGCGGTGTCGCCGCCCGGATGCTGGACCACATCATCGAAGAGGCCCGCGCGGGCGGGCTTGAGCGGCTCAGCCTCGAAACCGGGTCAGGCGCTGCCTTCGAACCGGCACTTGCGCTCTACCGGCGGCATGGCTTCACGGACTGTGCGCCTTTCGCGGATTACAGGCCCGATCCATTCAGTCGCTTCATGACGCGCGCAATCTAGCAACGCAAAACAGAAACGGGGCCCGGAAGGGACAGCCGGACCCCGTTCGTACGGCCCATTCGGACCGGCGTTAGCCGCTGGCTTACGCGGCTTTCTTGGCTTCGATCGCCGTGGGCTGGGTGCCGCCGATGGCGATCTTGTGCGGCTTCATCGCTTCGGGCACTTCGCGCACCAAGTCGATGATCAGCAGCCCGTCGGCCAGGTCGGCGCGATCTACGCGCACGAAATCGGCAAGCTGGAAGCGGCGCTCAAAGGCGCGCGTCGCAATGCCGCTATACAGAAGCTGGCGCGTTTCGCCGTCCTTCGCGGGCGCCTTGCGGCCGCTGACGGTCAGCATATTCTGCTGCGCGGTGATGTCGATCTCGTCGCTCTTGAAACCCGCCACCGCGACAGTGATGCGGAAATGGTCGTCGGCGACCTTCTCGATATCGAAGGGCGGATAATTTTCGGCCGAACCGCTGTTTTCCAGAAAGTCGAACAGACGATCGAAACCGACGGTCGAGCGGCGATAGGGGGTCCAGTCAAAGCTGTTACGCATGGGTCATTCCTTCCTTGCAAAGCGAAGTCATCGGGCTGCGGCATGGCCTGCCGCGGCTTCCATCCGGCCCCGTTTCGGCGACCGGATGATCCGAATCTGGGATGGCGCCGACCCTTTTCAAGAGGGGCGGTGGCCCTTGCCCGAAAGCCGCGCTATGGCGCCCCCGAATCGCCCGCGCGGGCGCGCCCTTTGTCGAAAGGACAGATCATGCCGCAGCTCATCCTCATCCGTCACGGCCAGTCGCAGTGGAATCTCGAAAACCGCTTCACCGGCTGGTGGGACGTCGATGTCACCGAGAAAGGCGCGGCCGAGGCGTGGGCGGCGGGCGAACTGATGAAGGAAAAGGGTATCGCACCCGACACCTGCTTCACCTCGGTCCAGACGCGCGCGATCAAGACGCTCAACCTCGCGCTCGAGGCGATGGGCCGGCTCTGGCTGCCGGTGACGAAGGATTGGCACCTCAACGAACGCCATTATGGCGGGCTCACCGGCCTCGACAAGGCGGAGACCGCGGCCAGGCATGGCGAGGATCAGGTGAAGATCTGGCGCCGCAGCTTCGACACCCCGCCGCCGCCGCTTGAGGCCGGCTCGCCCTACGATTTGTCGCGTGATCCGCGCTATGCGGGCATCGCGATCCCGGCGACCGAAAGCCTGAAAGACACGATCGCGCGCGTTCTTCCTTATTATGACAGCGCGATCGCGCCGCAGTTGCGGGACGGCAGGACGGTGCTGATCTCGGCGCACGGCAACAGCCTGCGCGCGCTGGTGAAGCATCTGTCGGGCATTACCGACGCCGACATCACCGGCCTCGAAATCCCGACCGGCCAGCCGATCGTCTATGATCTGAACGACGATCTAACGGCGCGCGAACGCTATTATCTTAGCGAGCGGTAAGTCCTGTCGCCCCCGCGAAGGCGGGGGCTGCTATCGGCATGGCACAAGGCCTCCACCGGCCCCCGCCTTCGCGGGGGCGACGCATCTGCTTTAGTCGCGCAGCAGCTCGTTGATCCCTGTCTTCGCGCGCGTCTGCGCATCGACGCGCTTGACGATGACGGCGCAATAGAGCGAGGGCCCCGGCGTTCCGTCGGGAAGCGGCTTGCCCGGAAGCGAACCCGGGACAACGACCGAATAAGCCGGAACCTCGCCGATGAAGACTTCGCCGGTCGCGCGGTCGATAATCTTGGTCGAGGCGCCGAGATAGACGCCCATCGACAGCACTGCGCCCTCGCGCACGATCACACCCTCGGCTACTTCGGCGCGCGCGCCGATGAAGGCGCCATCCTCGATCACCACGGGTCCGGCCTGCAGCGGTTCGAGCACGCCGCCAATTCCGGCGCCGCCCGACAGATGGACGTTCGCGCCGATCTGCGCGCAGCTGCCGACGGTGGCCCAGGCATCGACCATCGATCCCTCGCCGACATAGGCGCCGATATTGACGAAGCTCGGCATCAGCACGGCGCCCTTGCTGATGAAGGCGCCGCGGCGGACGATCGATCCGGGAACGGCGCGGAAGCCGGCATCGCGGAAGCGGTTCTCGCCCCAGCCGGCGAATTTCGACGGCACCTTGTCCCACCAGGTCGCGCCGCCGGCGCCGCCCTCGATAATCTCCATGTCGTTGAGGCGGAAGGAG
The DNA here is from genome assembly GCF_001468495.1 of Sphingopyxis sp. A083. NCBI lineage: Bacteria > Pseudomonadati > Pseudomonadota > Alphaproteobacteria > Sphingomonadales > Sphingopyxidaceae > Sphingopyxis > Sphingopyxis sp. A083. Next base: position 101,215 of record NZ_LNSK01000001.1, read on the forward strand.
AGCAGCACCGCCTTCTTGAGCCATTGATTGACCTGCCACGTCCCGCCGGCATCGCGTTCGGCAACGCGGAAGCTGCCGTCATCGAGGCCCGCGAGCGCCGCCTCGACCGCGTCGCGCACCGCGCCGGTCGTCGTCAGCCCGAGCGTTTCGCGCGCATCCCAGGCGGCTTCGATCGTCGATTGCAGGTCGGTGCTCATGAAATTCCCCAAGGTTACGGCCCAAAATGTTCCGGAAGCGCATCAAGCCAGTCGGCGATGTCGTTCACATGAAAATCGACATGGTCCGGCAGGTGGTCGCGATGGCCGCTTTCGCTGCCATTGTCCAGCCATACGGTCGTCATTCCCAGCGCTTTGGCGGGGGTCAGATTGCGCGCCATATCCTCGACGAACAGGCTCTTCGCCGGATCGATTCCGAGATGGCCGATCATCATGCGATAAGCTTCGGCTTCGGGCTTCGGCGTATAGTGCGTCGTGCGAATATCGCAGATGCCGTCGAACAGATCGGCGATGCCGCGCGCGTCGAGCACGCGGGCCGCATAATCGGCATCGGCGTTGGTGAAGATCAGACGACGGCCGGGCAGGCGTTCGAGGCCGGCGCGCAGCCGCGTATCGGGCGCCAGCCGGTCGAGCGGGATATCGTGAACGTCGATCAGGAAATCTTCGGGATCGACGCCGTGGTGGCGCATCAGCCCCGCCATCGTCGTGCCATGATCGTGGAAATATTGCTTCTGCACGCGCCGCGCTTCGATGGCATCGACGCCCATCAGGCGCATGATGAAGGCGCCCATGCGCGCGTCGATCAGGTCGAACAGCCGCGCCGACGGATGGTAGAGCGTGTTGTCGAGATCGAAGATCCAGCAGTCGATATGATCGATCGGTACCGTCATGACGCCGCGCGCCTTAGGACGCGGCGCCCGCGACGGCAAGGTAGCCGTGGCACACTTTGCGGTTCCCATGTTACCCCGCTAAGCAGGCTGCCACCGGGCAAGAGGGGACAGACTGATGAAATCGACGATGCTTCTTCCACTCGCGCTGGCAGGCGCGCTGCATTCGGCGCCGGTCGCGGCGCAGGCGCCGACGCGCACGGTGATCCACGCGGGCACATTGATGGCGGAGCCGGGCAAGCCGGTGCGCGGCGCGACGACGATCATCGTCGAAAATGGCAAGGTCGTCGCGATCCTCGACGGCTACCAGCCTGCCGATGCGGGCGCGGTGCTGATCGATCTCAAGGACAAATATGTCCTGCCCGGCCTGATCGACAGCCACGTCCACCTGACCAGCGATGCCGGCGGTCTGGCGGGTCAGCTCGAGGAAGTGACGCTCAGCCCTGCAGCACAGGCCTTCAATGCCGAGGTAAACGGCATGAAGACCCTGCGCGCGGGCTTCACCACGGTGCGCAATCTGGGCGATGGCGACGGCGCCACGCTGGCGCTGCGCGACGCGATCCTTGCGGGGAAGGTGGAGGGGCCGCGCATCGTCGATGCGGGTAACGCGATTTCGGGTAGCGCCGGGCATATGGACGGATCGCTCGGCTATCGGGACGAACTGCGCCCCTATTTCCAGGGAGCGGGCAACACCTGCAACGGTGCCGACGATTGCCGCCGCGCCGTCCGGCTTCAGGTCGGGCGCGGCGCCGACGTGATCAAATTCGCCTCGACCGGCGGCGTCAACAGCCGCATTGGCGCAGGGCTCGGCAAACAGATGTTCGACGACGAAGCCAAGGCGATCGTCGATACCGCGCATATGTTCGGCAAAAAGGTCGCGGTCCATGCGCACGGCGCCGACGGCATCCGCCTGGCGCTCGACGCCGGCGCCGATTCGATCGAGCATGGCACGATCCTCGACGAAGCGACGATCGCCGCCTGGACGAAGTCGAAGGCCTATTATGTTCCGACCCTGTCGACCGTGAACGGCTACAAGGAACGGCTGGCGGCGAACGCGAATGCCTATGAACCCGATGTGCTCGCCAAGATTCGCTGGCGCATCTCGATCACCGGCAAAAGCCTCGAGCAACTCGTCCCGCGCGGCGTCCGTATCGCCTTTGGCACCGACGCGGGCGTGTCCAAGCATGGCCGCAACGCCGACGAATTCGAACTGCTGGTCCAGCACGGTGTGACGCCGATCGACGCGATCAAGGCCGCGACGGTCAACGCCGCCGATCTGCTCGGCCTCTCCGACGAAATCGGCACGATCGCGCCGGGCAAGAGCGCCGACATCATCGCGGTGGCGAGCGACCCGGTCGCCGACGTGACCGTGCTGAAGAAAGTCGATTTCGTGATGGCGCGGGGGGAAGTGGTTGATTGACCCGCATCGTCATTGCGAGGAGTGAAGCGACGCGGCAATCCAGGGTAGCGTCAACCAGCACTGGATTGCTTCGCTTCGCTCGCAATGACGAGCTTCATTATGCCAACGCCGCGCGCAACTCCAGCCACCGCTCCAGCTTCGCCGCATAGCCCACCGTATTCGCTGCGCTGCTTGATGGCAGATCGACGAGCGCGACGCCCTCAAGCACTGGCAATTGCCTTCGCCCGATCGCTGCGGCCTTGCCGCCGTTGAAGGCAATCATGCGCATGTCGGGCAGTGCCGCGATCAGTGTCGCAAGGTCGTGCGCCTCGGCCTCGCGAATCAGCGAATCGCTGCTCGTAAGCCGCTCGGCCGAACGGATCACGTCCCACAGCCCGATCTTCGCATCCGCGAGTGCGCCCAGCCGCTCGTCATAGGTCATGGTGGCGAGCGGCCGGTCGATCGCTGCGCCCACCAGCCGCCAGAACTGGTTCGTCGGATGCGCATAATAGCGCCGCTCGGCGAGCGACCGCGCGCCGGGCAGGCTGCCGAGAATCAGCAGGCGCGCGTCGGGCGCGACGTGCGGTGCGAAGCTGGCGTGGCGGACCGGCGGCATTTACGGGGCGCTACCGGCCGGAAATCCGCGGCGCAAGCCGCTTGACGCTTGACCGCAAAGGGAATCACCGCTAGGGGCGCCCCCGATCGAAAGCGGCGGACTTTTCGCCAAACTCGTTCACAACAGCGCTTGAACATTGCTGGCGCGGATGGAGCCTCCGGAGGACGAATGTGTCCGCCGGGGTCTTTTGCTGTTATCAGGTCGGGGCATTTCGATGCCCCGGAGCTTCATCCACCGCGGTAGAGTAACCGTTCGCTCCGATGGGCGGACACTTGAAGGTGAAGCATTCATGCCCACGATCAACCAGCTGGTCCGCAAGGGCCGGACTCCGCAAAAGGTGAAGTCCAAGGTCCCGGCGATGGAAGCAAACCCGCAGAAGCGCGGCGTTTGCACCCGTGTCTATACGACGACCCCGAAAAAGCCGAACTCGGCGCTCCGCAAGGTTGCGAAGGTCCGCCTGACCAACCAGCGCGAAGTCATTTCCTACATCCCCGGCGAAGGCCACAACCTCCAGGAACACAGCGTCGTGCTGATCCGCGGCGGCCGTGTGCGCGACCTTCCCGGTGTCCGTTACCACGTCCTGCGCGGCGTTCTGGACACCCAGGGTGTGAAAGACCGCAAGCAGAGCCGTTCGAAATACGGTGCGAAGCGTCCGAAGTAAGGACGGCTTTTTCGGCTATTTGATCATCCCGCGGGCGCGTTGCGCCGGGGTGCTGTTGTAAAAGGAATTACCTATGGCTCGTCGTCGTCGTCCTGAACGCCGCGAAATCCTGCCCGATCCCCGTTTCGGGGATGTCGTGCTGTCGAAGTTCATGAACAGTGTCATGCTCGACGGTAAGAAGTCGGTCGCCGAAAGCATCGTCTATGGTGCGCTTGAAGCGGTCGAGGCCCGCGCCAAGAAGGAACCGCTCGGCGTGTTCCATGAGGCGCTCGCCAACATCCGTCCGAACATCGAAGTGCGCAGCCGCCGCGTCGGCGGTGCGACCTATCAGGTTCCGGTCGAAGTCCGTCCGGACCGCGCGCAGGCGCTCGCGATCCGCTGGCTGATCACCGCGGCGCGCAACCGCAGCGAAACCACGATGGCCGCGCGCCTGTCGGGCGAACTGCTCGATGCGTCGAACAATCGCGGCAACGCGGTCAAGAAGCGCGAAGACACGCACCGCATGGCCGAAGCGAACCGCGCCTTCAGCCACTACCGCTGGTAATTTGCGAGGGCGCCCCCCGGCGTCTCGCAATCGCAACAAAACTTCCTATATCGGGGGCGGCTCCCAAGGCTTCCCCCAAAAACCGAGGAAAAGATCATGGCACGCAGCCATCCGCTCGAACGCTATCGCAATTTCGGTATCATGGCGCACATCGACGCCGGCAAGACCACGACGACCGAGCGCATTCTCTATTACACTGGCAAGTCCTACAAGATCGGCGAAGTCCACGACGGCGCTGCCACGATGGACTGGATGGAACAGGAACAGGAACGCGGCATCACGATCACGTCGGCTGCCACCACCTGCCTGTGGAAAGCCGATGAAGGTCAGGGTCCGGAACACCGCCTGAACATCATCGACACCCCCGGCCACGTCGACTTCACCATCGAAGTCGAACGCAGCCTGCGCGTTCTCGACGGCGCGGTTGCCGCGTTCGACGGCGTTGCCGGTGTCGAACCGCAGTCGGAAACCGTGTGGCGCCAGGCAGACAAGTACAAGGTTCCGCGGATGTGCTTCATCAACAAGCTCGACCGCACCGGTGCCAATTTCTACTACTGCGTCCAGACGATCATCGATCGCCTGGGTGCGGTGCCGGCCGTGCTGTACCTCCCCATCGGGGCGGAATCGGACTTCAAGGGCCTCGTCGACCTTGTCAACGAACGCGCGATCATCTGGAAGGATGAAAGCCTGGGCGCCGAATTCTTCTATGAAGACATCCCGGCCGACCTCGTCGACAAGGCTGCCGAATATCGCGAAAAGCTCGTCGAACTCGCCGTCGAACAGGACGACGATGCGATGGAAGCCTATCTCGAAGGCACGCTGCCCGACGTCGCGACGCTGAAGGCGCTGATCCGCAAGGGCACGCTCGGCCAGGCGTTCGTTCCGGTGCTGTGCGGCTCGGCGTTCAAGAACAAGGGCGTTCAGACGCTGCTCGACGCGGTCGTCGACTATCTGCCTTCGCCGCTCGACATCCCCGACGTCCAGGGCATCAACCCGGACACCGAGGAAGCCGATTCGCGTCCGACGTCGGACAGCGCGCCGCTGTCGATGCTCGCGTTCAAGATCATGAACGACCCGTTCGTCGGCTCGCTCACCTTCGCGCGCATCTATTCGGGTACGCTCTCGAAGGGCACCTATCTGAACTCGGTGAAGGACAAGAAGGAAAAGATCGGCCGTATGCTCCTCATGCACGCCAACTCGCGTGAGGACATCGAAGAAGCCTATGCGGGCGACATCGTTGCGCTCGCCGGCCTCAAGGAAACGACGACGGGCGACACGATCTGCGCGAACAATGCGCCGATCATCCTCGAACGGATGGAATTCCCCGAGCCGGTCATCGAGCTGTCGGTCGAACCCAAGACCAAGGCCGACCAGGAAAAGATGGGCGTCGCCCTCAACCGCCTGGCCGCCGAGGATCCCTCGTTCCGCGTCTCGACCGACCATGAATCGGGCCAGACGATCATCAAGGGCATGGGCGAGCTTCACCTCGACATTCTCGTCGATCGCATGAAGCGCGAATTCAAGGTCGAAGCGAATGTCGGTGCGCCGCAGGTGGCGTATCGCGAAAGCCTCGCGAAGCCGGTCGAAGTCGACTACACCCACAAGAAGCAGTCGGGTGGTTCGGGTCAGTTCGGTCGCGTCAAGGTCCAGGTCACCCCGGGCGAACGCGGCAGCGGCGTCACTTTCACCGACGAGATCAAGGGCGGCAACATTCCGCGCGAATATATCCCGGCGGTCGAAAAGGGTTTCCGCGAATCGGCTGAAAACGGTCACATGATCGGCTTCCCGATCATCGACTTCGACATCAAGCTGATCGACGGTGCGTACCATGACGTCGACTCGTCGGCGCTGGCGTTCGAAATCGCGGGCCGTGCGGCGATGCGCGAAGTGGCGGCGAAGGCCGGCATCAAGCTGCTCGAACCGGTGATGAAGGTCGAAGTTGTCACCCCTGAAGAATTCATGGGCGACGTGATCGGCGACCTCAACAGCCGTCGTGGCCAGATCCAGGGTACGGACAGCCGCGGCAACGCCCAGGTGGTTGAAGCCATCGTGCCGCTCGCCAATATGTTCGGCTACGTCAACCAGCTGCGCTCCTTCACCCAGGGCCGCGCCCAGTACACGATGCAGTTCTCGCACTATGAAGAAGTGCCGAACAACGTCGCGGACGAGGTGAAGGCGAAGATGGCCTGATCCGGTTTGGCCGTGCGGGGCTTGCCTCGCACGGCGGACCCGGACAAGCGCGGGCTTGCACCGCGCGGCAAGACCTACTAAGGGCGGCGCCTGATTCAGCAGGCTCGTCCAGGACTGATCAACTCAACACGCGAACAAGAAGGTTCAAGAAACATGGCTAAGGCTAAATTTGAGCGGACGAAGCCGCACTGCAACATCGGCACCATCGGTCACGTCGACCATGGCAAGACCTCGCTGACCGCCGCGATCACCAAGGTGCTCGCCGAAGAAGGTCTGTCGCAGAAGGTCGACTTCGAAAACATCGACAAGGCGCCCGAAGAGCGCGAACGCGGCATCACCATTTCGACCGCGCACGTCGAATATGAAACCAAGGATCGCCACTATGCGCACGTCGACTGCCCGGGTCACGCCGACTATGTGAAGAACATGATCACCGGCGCGGCGCAGATGGACGGCGCGATCCTGGTGGTTTCGGCTGCTGACGGCCCGATGCCGCAGACCAAGGAGCACATCCTGCTCGCGAAGCAGGTCGGCGTTCCGACCATGGTCGTCTTCCTGAACAAGGTTGACCAGCTCGACGATCCCGAACTGCTCGAACTCGTCGAACTCGAAATCCGCGAAGAACTTTCGAAGCGCGACTTCGACGGCGACAATATTCCGATCATCGCGGGTTCGGCTCTCGCCGCCCTCGAAAGCCGCGACGACAACATCGGCAAGGAAGCGATCCTGAAGCTGATGGAAGCCGTCGACAGCTGGATCCCGCAGCCGGAACGTCCGCTTGACAAGCCCTTCCTGATGCCGATCGAAGACGTGTTCTCGATTTCGGGTCGTGGTACGGTTGTCACCGGCCGCGTCGAAACCGGCATCGTCAAGGTTGGTGAAGAAGTCGAAATCGTCGGCATCAAGGACACCAAGAAGACGACCGTCACCGGCGTCGAAATGTTCCGCAAGCTGCTCGATCAGGGCCAGGCTGGCGACAACATCGGTGCGCTGATCCGCGGCGTCGGCCGTGAAGAAGTCGAGCGTGGCCAGGTTCTGGCGAAGCCCGGCTCGATCACGCCGCACACCGAGTTCACCTCGGAAGTGTACGTCCTGTCGAAGGACGAAGGCGGCCGTCACACGCCGTTCTTCGCGAACTATCGTCCGCAGTTCTACTTCCGCACCACCGACGTCACCGGCGAAGTCATCCTGCCGGAAGGCACGGAAATGGTCATGCCGGGCGACAACGTCCAGCTGACGGTCAAGCTCATCGCTCCGATCGCCATGGACCAGGGCCTGCGCTTCGCGATCCGCGAAGGTGGCCGCACGGTCGGCGCAGGGGTTGTGGCCTCGATCATTAAGTAATATAGGGCCACGAGCCGCTCGAATCGGGTGATTCGGGCGGCTCGTAGCTTTTGAGATTTTTGATGGCCTTTCCGGCCTCCATGCGGGGGGTCGGGACGGGCCATTTCGGCTCTTTCGCATCGTCAGACGGGATTCGACTGGAATAGTCATGGAAACGCAGAATATTCGCATTCGCCTGAAGGCCTTTGATCACCGCGTGCTCGATCAGGCCACCACCGACATCGCCGATACGGCACGTCGTACGGGCGCCCTCATTCGCGGTCCCATCCCGCTGCCGACGCGCATTGAAAAATTCACCGTGAACCGCGGTCCGCATGTCGACAAGAAGTCGCGCGAGCAGTTCGAGGTGCGTACCCACAAGCGGCTGCTCGACATCGTGCAGCCCACCCCGCAGACGGTCGATGCGCTGATGAAGCTCGACCTCGCCGCGGGCGTGAACGTCGAAATCAAGTTGGCCTAAATAGCCAGCGTGCTCCGGACTTGATCCGGAGCCCAGGGTAGAAGCGGCCGATAGGTCGCACTGAAACCGCCCTGGGTTCCTGCTTTCGCAGGAACACATTCAGGTTTCGGAGGATACCGCCGGATTTATCCGGGCTGCGTCCCCCGTCTCGCCGCTGATCCCACGGGAAGGCGGCACCTCAGCCCGGACGGGGCGATGCATCGAAATTTCGGGCTGGGAGGACAGTCATCGAACGCAGGTTCGGTGGGGTCCACACGCCGTGCGGAAATGGTTCTGCCCGGCCTCTGTTAGGAGTGAATGATCATGCGCACTGGCGTGATCGCGAAAAAAATGGGGATGACCCGCCTTTTTCAGGACGATGGCCGCCATGTGCCCGTCACCGTTCTGAGCCTCGAAGGCTGCCAGGTCGTCTCGGTTCGCGAAAAGGAACGCGACGGCTATGTGGCCGTCCAGCTCGGTGCCGGCTCGGCAAAGGCGAAGAATGTCGCCAAGCCGCAGCGCGGGGCCTATGGCAAGGCCGAAGTCGAGCCCAAGGCGAAGCTCGTCGAATTCCGCGTTGCTGACGACGCGACGCTCGACGTCGGCGCCGAACTGTCGGCCGACCATTTCGTCGCCGGCCAGATGGTCGATATCCAGGGTGTCACCCAGGGTAAGGGCTTTGCCGGTGCGATGAAGCGCTGGGGTTTCGGCGGTATGCGCGCCACCCACGGCGTGTCGATCAGCCACCGTGCCCATGGTTCGACCGGTAACCGCCAGGATCCGGGCCGCGTCTTCAAGAACAAGAAGATGGCTGGCCACATGGGCGCGCGCAATCGCACCCAGCAGAATCTCGAAATCGTCCGCACCGACGCCGAGCGCGGTCTTCTCTTCGTCAAGGGTTCGGTCCCTGGCTCGAAGGGCGGCTGGCTGCTGGTTCGCGATGCGATGAAGCTGCCGCGTCACCCCGAAGCCCCTTATCCGGCGGCGGTCAAGAGCGCGGCGAACAGCAACAATGCCCCGGCTGAAACCCCTGCGGAAGCAGAGGTCGAAACGACCGCGGCCGACGGCGCACAGGAGTCCTGATCATGAAGGTCAAGGTACAGACCCTCGATGGCAAGGCTGGCGCCGACATCGATCTTAACGACGACGTCTTCGGCGTCGACGCGCGGGCGGACATCCTCCACCGTGTCGTCGCCTGGCAGCTCGAAAAGCGTCGCGGCCCCGCCCGCGCCGCCCGCGAGCGCAGCGACGTTGCCCGCACCGGCAAGAAGTTCGGTCGCCAGAAGGGCGGCGGTACCGCCCGTCACGGCGATCGCAAGGCGCCGATCTTCATCGGCGGTGGCAAGGCGCACGGTCCCCGGGCCCGCACTTTCGGCCACTCGCTGAACAAGAAGATCCGCGCTCTTGGTCTCAAGATGGCGCTGAGCGACAAGGCAAAGGGCGGCAAGCTCGTTGTCATCGACACGCTCGAGCTCAAGGAGGCCAAGACCAAGGTGCTGGCCGGCAAGCTCGGCAAGCTCGACCTCGGTCGCCGTGCGCTCTTCATCGACGGCGATGCGGTCCATGACAGCTTCGCCCAGGCTTCGGCCAACATCGTCGGCGTCGATTCGCTGCCGGCGATCGGTGCCAACGTCTATGACATCCTTCGCGCCGACACGCTGGTCCTGACCCGCGCGGCGGTCGAAAAGCTGGAGGCCCGCTGCAATGGCTAAGGCAAAGACCATCGATGCGCGTCACTATGACGTGATCCTGTCGCCAGTGATCACCGAAAAGTCGACGCTGCTCAGCGAAAACGACGCCGTCGTCTTCCGCGTCGCCAACGACGCAACGAAGCCGGCGATCAAGGCCGCCGTCGAGGCGCTGTTCGATGTCAAGGTGCTCAGCGTGAACACGCTGGTTGCCAAGGGCAAGACCAAGCGCTGGAAGGGCAAGCCCTACACCCGCAGCGACGTGAAGAAGGCGATCGTTCGCCTGGCCGAAGGCCAGTCGATCGACGTCACCACCGGCGTCTGACGGATAGGGGAAGGCAGAGAAAATGGCACTCAAATCCTATAATCCGACCAGCCCTGGACAGCGTGGCCTGATCCTCGTCGACAAGTCGTCGCTGTGGAAGGGCAAGCCCGTCAAGGCGCTGACCGAAGGCAAGCGCAAGACCGGTGGCCGCAACAACAAGGGCCATGTGACCTCGCGCGGCATCGCCGGCGGTCACAAGCAGAAGTATCGCTTCATCGACTTCAAGCGTCGCAAGTGGGGCGTTCCGGCGACCGTCGAACGGCTCGAATATGACCCGAACCGCACGGCCTTCATCGCGCTCATCAAATATGAGGACGGTGATCTGGCCTATATCCTGGCGCCGCAGCGCCTGGCGGTCGGCGATACGGTCGTCGCGGACAAGAAGACCGACGTGAAGCCCGGCAATGCGATGGAATTGTCGCAGATGCCGGTCGGCACGATCGTCCACAATATCGAGATGAAGCCGGGCAAGGGCGGCCAGATCGCCCGTTCGGCCGGCACTTATGCCCAGGTCGTCGGTCGTGACCGCGGTCTTGTCATCGTGCGTCTCGGTTCGGGCGAGCAGCGCTACATTCGCGGCGAGTGCATGGGCACGGTCGGTGCGGTGTCGAACCCCGACAACCAGAACACCAACCTGGGCAAAGCCGGCCGCAGCCGCTGGCTCGGCAAGCGTCCGCTGACCCGCGGCGTCGCCAAGAACCCGGTCGACCACCCGCACGGCGGTGGTGAAGGCCGCACCTCGGGCGGCCGTCACCCGGTCACCCCGTGGGGCAAGCCGACCAAGGGCGCCCGTACCCGCCACAACAAGTCGACCGACAAGATGATCATCCGGTCGCGTCACGCGAAGAAGAAGAGGTAAGCCATGGCACGCTCGGTCTGGAAGGGTCCGTTCGTCGACCTTCATCTCCTCAAGAAAGCCGAAGCGGCTCAGGACGGCGGCAGCTCTGCCCCGATCAAGACCTGGTCGCGTCGCTCCACTATCCTGCCGCAGTTCGTCGGGCTGACCTTCAACGTCTACAACGGCCGCAAGTTCGTGCCGGTGTCGGTCAATGAAGACATGGTCGGCATGAAGCTGGGTGAATTTGCGCCGACGCGCTTCTTCCCCGGTCACGCGGCCGACAAGAAGGGCAAACGCTAATGGGCAAGGAAAAATCCCCTCGCCGCGTTGCGGACAATGAGGCGCTGTCGGTCGGCACGCAGATTCGCGGTTCGGCGCAGAAGCTGAACCTCGTTGCCGCGCTGATCCGCGGCCGCAAGGTCGAAGACGCGATGAACGTCCTCGCTTTCTCGAAGAAGGCGATGGCTGTCGACGTGCGCAAGGTTCTCGCCAGCGCCGTCGCCAACGCGGAAAACAATCACAACCTCGATGTCGATGCACTCGTCGTCAAGGAAGCGAGCGTCGGCAAGTCGTTCACGATGAAGCGCTGGCATGCGCGCGGTCGCGGCAAATCGACCCGGATCGAAAAGCCGTTCAGCCGCATCCGCATCGTCGTCCGCGAACAGGAAGAAGAGGCGTAAGATGGGCCAGAAGAGCAACCCGATCGGCCTGCGCCTGCAGGTCAACCGCACCTGGGACAGCCGCTGGTTCGCGGAAGGCCAGGATTATGGACGCATGCTTATCGAGGATCTGAAGATCCGCAAATATGTGTTCAAGACCCTGCCGCAGGCCGCGATTTCGAAGGTCGTCATCGAACGGCCGGCGAAGCTGTGCCGCGTGTCGATCTATGCCGCCCGTCCGGGCGTCATCATCGGCAAGAAGGGCGCGGACATCGAAAAGCTGCGCAAGGCGCTCGGTGAAATGACCGGCAGCGACGTGAGCCTGAACATCGTCGAAATCCGCAAGCCGGAAGTCGATGCCAAGCTCGTCGCGCAGGGCATTGCCGACCAGCTCGAACGCCGCGTTGCCTTCCGCCGTGCGATGAAGCGCGCGGTTCAGTCGGCGATGCGTCTGGGCGCAGAAGGCATCCGCATCAACTGTGCGGGTCGTCTCGGCGGCGCGGAAATCGCCCGCACCGAATGGTATCGCGAAGGCCGCGTTCCGCTGCACACGCTGCGTGCGAACGTCGATTATGCCGAGGCCGAAGCCCACACCGCCTATGGCGTGTGCGGCATGAAGGTCTGGATCTTCAAGGGCGAGATCCTGGGCCACGACCCGATGGCGACCGACCGGCTGATGCTCGACGCGCAGACGTCGGGCGTTCGCCCGGCGCGCGATGAACGCCGTTAAGGAACGCTGACATGTTGCAACCGAAGAAAACCAAGTTCCGCAAGGCCTTCAAGGGCCGCATCCATGGCAATGCCAAGGGTGGCACCAGCCTGAACTTCGGCTCCTACGGCCTGAAGGCGATGGAACCCGAGCGCATCACCGCGCGCCAGATCGAAGCGGCTCGCCGTGCGATCAGCCGTGCGATCAAGCGTCAGGGCCGCCTCTGGATTCGCGTGTTTCCCGACCTTCCCGTGTCGTCGAAGCCCGCCGAAGTCCGTATGGGTAAAGGCAAGGGCGCGCCCGAATATTGGGCCGCTCGCGTCAAGCCCGGCCGCATCCTGTTCGAACTCGACGGCGTTCCCGGCCCCGTGGCCGCGCTGGCGTTCGAGCGTGCGGCGATGAAGCTGCCGATCAAGACGAAGGTCGTCGCCCGCCTCGGCGACACCTCGCACCTGGAGGGTTGAGGGCCATGGCCAAGACCGAAGATGTGACCAAGAAGACCGACGACCAGCTCGCCGAACAGCTTGGCGAACTGAAGCGCGAGGCATTCAACCTCCGTTTCCAGGCCGCCACGGGCCAGCTCGAAAAGGCTTCGCGGGTCAAGGAAGTGCGGCGCACGATCGCCCGCATCAAGACCGAACAAACCGCGCGCGTTCGCGCGGCGGCGAAGTAAGGAGACTGTCATGCCGAAGCGCATTCTGACCGGCACGGTAGTGTCCGACAAGGGCGACAAGACCGTCGTGGTGAAGGTGGAGCGTAAGGTTAAGCACCCGCTCTACGGCAAGATCATCCGGCGTTCGAAGAAGTATCACGCCCATGATGAGGACAACGCCATCAAGGCTGGCGAAACCGTCCGCATCGAGGAAACGAAGCCGATTTCGAAGCTGAAGACGTGGAAGGTTCTCGAAAAGGTCGAAACCTCCACCAAGCCGAAAGCGGCCGAAGCCTGAGGGCTTCACGCAAGTTTCACGGAACCGCCGGGATGGCCCGGTAGGCCAAGGAAGAAGGAAATGCATCGATGATCCAGATGCAGTCACAACTGGAAGTCGCCGACAACAGCGGCGCGAAGCGCGTCCAGTGCATCAAGGTGCTGGGCGGCTCGAAGCGTCGCACGGCCGGCGTGGGCGACCTTATCGTCGTCTCGATCAAGGAAGCCCAGCCGCGCGGCAAGGTGAAGAAGGGCGACGTGCATCGTGCCGTCATCGTTCGCACCGCCAAGGACGTTCGTCGTGCCGACGGTTCGGTGATCCGTTTCGACAGCAACGCCGCCGTGCTCGTCAACAAGAATGAAGAGCCGATCGGCACCCGTATCTTCGGCCCCGTCGTCCGCGAACTTCGCGGCAAGGGCTATATGAAGATCATCAGCCTGGCGCCGGAGGTGCTTTGACCATGGGTATGGCCAAGATCAAGAAGGGTGACACCGTCGTCGTCCTGTCCGGCAAGGACAAGGGCAAGACCGGCGAAGTGACGCAGAGCCTGCCGAAGGACGGCAAGGTCGTCGTCGCGGGCGTCAACATCATCACCCGCCACAAGAAGCCGAGCCAGCAGGATCCGCAGGGCGGCCTCGAGCGCAAGGAAGCGCCGCTGCACGTCAGCAAGGTCGCGGTTGCCGATCCCAAGACCGGCAAGCCGACGCGCGTCCGCTTTGAAACCAAGGACGGCAAGAAGGTCCGCGTGGCCGTGAAGTCCGGGGAGACGATCAATGGCTGACAACTACACCCCGCGCATGCGCAAGCTCTATGACGACCAGATCGTCAAGGCGATGACCGAAAAGTTCGGTTACAAGAATGCGATGGAAGTTCCGAAGATCGAGAAGATCACGCTCAACATGGGCGTGGGCGATGCGGTCCAGGACAAGAAGAAGGTCGAAACGGCCGCTTCGGAAATGGAACTGATCGCGGGCCAGAAGCCCGTTATCACCAAGGCGAAGAAGTCGATTGCCGGCTTCAAGCTGCGTGAAGGCATGCCGATCGGCTGCAAGGTGACCCTGCGTCGCGAGCGGATGTATGAATTCCTCGACCGCCTGATCACGATCGCGATGCCGCGCATCCGCGACTTCCGCGGCGTGTCGCCGAAGAGCTTCGACGGTCGGGGCAACTATGCCCTCGGCCTGAAGGAACAGATCATCTTCCCCGAGATCAACTATGACCGCATCGATCAGGTGCGCGGCATGGATGTGATCGTGACCACGTCGGCACGTACGGACGAGGAAGCCCGCGAACTGCTCAAGCTGTTCGGCTTCCCCTTCCCGATCGAAGCCCAGGCCAAGGAAGCCGCCTGAGTCCCCGCTGGGACCTCGGGCCGGACAGGAACAAGGAAAGAGAACTTAAGTCATGGCGAAACTGAGTTCGGTGAACAAGAATGAGCGTCGCAAGAAGCTGGTGAAGAAATATGCCGGCCGCTATGCGAAATTGAAGGCCATAGCGGCCGACACCTCGCTCGACGACGGCGAGCGTCTGATCGCGCGCCTCAAGATGGCGGAAATTCCGCGCAACGGTAACCCGACCCGTATCCGTAACCGGTGCGAACTGACGGGCCGTCCGCGCGCTTATTATCGCAAATTCCGGCTGTGCCGTATTCAGCTCCGCGATCTGGCCAACAAGGGCCTGATCCCCGGCGTTGTGAAGTCGAGCTGGTAAGGAACACGCAACATGGCAATGACCGATCCTTTGGGTGATATGCTCACCCGCATCCGCAACGGCCAGCAGGCGAAGAAGGACAGCGTCCTGACGCCGGCTTCGACGCTGCGTGTCCGCGTTCTCGACGTGCTCAAGCGCGAAGGCTACATCCGTGGCTACAGCGAAGAAGTGCTCGGCACCAAGGGCCAGCACAAGGGCATCCGCATCGAGCTCAAATATTTCGAAGGCCAGCCGGCGATCCGCCACGTGGCGCGCGTCTCGAAGCCGGGCCGCCGCGTCTATTCGGGTTCGAAAGAACTGCCGGTGGTTCGCAACGGCCTGGGCATCACCATCGTGTCGACCCCGCGCGGTGTCCTTTCGGACGCCGAAGCACGCGAGCATAATGTCGGCGGCGAAGTGCTGGCGGAGGTGTTCTAATGTCGCGCATCGGTAAAAAGGCAGTGGCGATCCCCAGCGGCGTTACCGCTGCGATCGACGGCGGCCAGCTGTCGGTCAAGGGCCCCAAGGGCACGCTGGCGATGCCGCTGTCCGACAACATCAAATATGAAGTCGGCGAAGGCGCCATCTCGGTGCAGCCCGCGAACGAAAGCCGCGAAGCGCGCGCTTTCTGGGGCATGCAGCGCACGCTGGTGCAGAACCTGATCACGGGCGTGACCGAAGGCTTCACCAAGGTGCTCGAAATCACGGGTGTCGGCTACCGCGCCAACGCGCAGGGCAAGAATCTGAAGCTGCAGCTCGGCTACAGCCACGATGTCGATTTCGCGGTGCCGGAAGGCATCGAGATCAAGACGCCGGATAACACGACGATCGAGATCAGCGGTATCGACAAGCAGCAGGTTGGCCAGGTCGCGGCGGAAATCCGTCGCTGGCGCAAGCCCGAACCCTATAAGGGCAAGGGTATCAAGTATCGCGGCGAGTACATCTTCCGCAAAGAAGGCAAGAAGAAGTAAGCCATGGCACATCTTACCCCTTTCGAAAAACGCCGCCAGCGCGTTCGTACCGCACTCCGTCTGCGTGCTGCCGGGCGTCCGCGCCTTTCGGTGCACCGCTCGGGCCGCCACATCTATGCGCAGCTCATCGATGACGCCGCCGGCAAGACGCTGGCTGCGGCTTCGACGCTCGACAAGGATCTGCGCGGCAAGACCGGCGCGACGGCTTCGGCTGCTGCCGAAGTCGGCAAGCGCCTTGCCGACGCCGCCAAGAAGGCGGGCGTGACGCAGGTCGTGTTCGACCGCGGTGGCTTCCTGTTCCACGGGCGCATCAAGGCGCTGGCCGACGCGGCGCGCGAAGGCGGATTGGAGTTCTGATTATGGCTGACGAAAACACCACGGGTCAGGGCAACCAGCCCGAGGCGATCCTGGCGCCTGAAACCACCAACGCCGAAGTCACGGGTCGCCGTGGTCGCGGCGGTCGTGATGGCGGACGTGGCGGTCGCGACGGTGGCCGTGGTCGCCGCGACGACCGGCGTCCGCGCGACGAAGACGGTGGCGAAGAGCTGATTGAAAAGCTCGTCCACATCAACCGCGTCTCGAAGACCGTGAAGGGCGGCAAGCGCTTCGGTTTCGCCGCGCTCGTCGTCGTCGGTGACGGCAAGGGCCGCGCCGGTTTCGGTCATGGCAAGGCGCGCGAAGTGCCCGAAGCCATTTCGAAGGCGACCGCCGCTGCGAAAAAGGCGATGATTCGCGTTCCGCTGCGCGACGGCCGCACGCTGCACCATGACGGTCGCGGCCATTTCGGCGCCGGCAACGTCACCGTGCGTTCGGCGCCTGCAGGTACCGGCATCATCGCTGGTGGCCCGATGCGTGCCGTGTTCGAATCGCTCGGTGTTGCCGATGTGGTGACCAAGTCGGTCGGCACGTCGAACCCCTACAACATGATCCGCGCGACCTTCCAGGCGCTCGGCGAACAGACCAGCCCGAAGTCGGTCGCGCAGCGTCGCGGCAAGAAGGTTTCGGACCTGATCAAGCGCGGCGGCGTGTCCGATCGTGCAGCCGAGGCTGAAGCCGCGGCGGTGACGGAGTAAGACAATGGCCGACAAGAAGATCAAGATCCGCCAGATCGGTTCGCCGATCCGTCGTCCCAAGGACCAGCGCAAGATCCTGACCGGCCTCGGCCTGGGCAAGATGAACCGCGAAGTCGAACTGGTCGACACCCCGGAAGTGCGCGGCATGATCCGCAAGCTTCCCCACATGGTGGAAGTAATCGAGGGCTAAGGTGAAGCTGTATCGCCTGTTGACCGGTCCCGATGATGCCGCCTTCTGCGCGCGTGTCGAAGGGCTGCTCAATCGGGGGTGGCAACTTCACGGAAGTCCGTCGATCACCTGCGTTGATGGCCGCGGCCATGTGGCGCAGGCGATCGTGATGGAAAAGGCCGGGCCTTATCCCGGCTTCCAACCGTCGAGTGAAATCGAACCCGACTGAAACACCGGGTTCAAAGCGCGACAAAAGCGAAAGCGAGTGCAATGACTATCAAGCTTAACGATCTTCGTGACAACAATGGCGCCCGCAAGGGCCGTATGCGCGTCGGACGCGGCATCGGTTCGGGCAAGGGCAAGACTGCCGGCCGCGGCCAGAAGGGCCAGAAGGCCCGCAGCGGTGTCGCGATCAACGGCTTCGAAGGCGGCCAGATGCCGCTCCACATGCGCATCCCGAAGCGCGGCTTCAACAACATCTTCGGTAAAGATTTCGCGATCGTGAACCTGGGCCAGGTGCAGAAGCTGGTCGATGCCAAGAAGCTCGACCCCAAGGCGACTGTCGACCATGCGGCGCTCAAGGCGGCCGGTGTGGCCCGCGGCGGCAAGGACGGCGTCCGTCTCCTCGCCAAGGGCGAACTGACCGCGAAGCTCAACTTCGCCGTTGCCGGCGCGTCGAAGGGCGCGATCGAGGCGGTGGAAAAGGCGGGCGGCAAGGTCGACCTGCCGGCGGCCGAAGCGAAGGCCGAGTAATTCGGACAAGGGGCGGTTCCGAAAGGGATCGCCCTTCGTCTTTGTGACCATCTCTATTCCCGTTCGATAGCGCAGGTTCGAGAGGCATTCCCGCCCTGCCCAATGCGAACGGATCGATGGGGCGAATGAACGCCCCATCAAAAATGGGCCTTTCCCCTTGCGCTTCGTAACCGCCGAACGCACATAGGCGCGGGGTCGCCGGGGGCGCGGTCCGGAATATCCTCGAGGAAACTACCCATGGCCTCTCGCGCCGACCAGCTTGCTTCCAGCATCAATTTTTCGAAGTTCGGCAAGGCGACCGAACTCAAGAACCGCATCTGGTTCACGATCGGTGCGCTGATCGTCTTCCGCTTCCTGTCGTTCGTGCCGCTGCCCGGGGTCGACCCCGTGGCGCTGTCGCGCCTTTACAGCCAGGCGGCGTCGGGCGGCATCCTCGACATCTTCAACACCTTCTCGGGCGGCAGCCTGGAGCGCATGAGCATCATCGCGCTCGGCGTCATGCCCTATATCACGGCGTCGATTGTCGTGCAGCTCGCCGCGGCGCTGGCCCCGAGCCTCGCCGCGCTCAAGAAAGAGGGCGAAAGCGGCCGCAAGAAGCTCAACCAATATACGCGCTACGGCACCGTGCTGCTCACCGCGATCCAGGGCTATTTCATCGCCGTCGGCCTGGAAACGCTCGGGCAGAGCCAGGGCATCGCCGCGGTCGTCGATCCGGGCATGATGTTCCGCGTCGGCGCAGTCATCAGCATCGTCGGCGGCACGCTGTTCCTGATGTGGCTTGGCGAACAGATCACCAGCCGCGGGATCGGCAACGGCGTCTCGCTGATCATCATGGCGGGCATTCTCGCGCAGCTTCCGCGCAGCTTTGCCCAGATGTTCACGCAGGTTCGTGAAGGATCGATGGGCGGCGGCACGATCGTCGCAGTCATCGGCGGCGCGATCATCATCATCGCCTTCATCAGCTTCATGGAACGCGCACAGCGCCGCGTGCTGGTGCAATATCCGAAGCGCGCGACGCAGCGCGGCGTGATGCAGGCCGAGCGCAGCCACCTGCCGCTGAAGGTCAATACTGCGGGCGTGATTCCGCCGATCTTCGCCTCGTCGCTGCTGCTGATGCCGCTGACCGTCACGCAGATGCTGGGCAATAATGTGAAGGGCGACACCGCCTGGGGCGATTTCCTCATCACGATCAACCAGTATCTCGCGCACGGCCAGCCGCTCTATATGGCGCTCTATGCCGCGGGCATCATCTTCTTCTGCTTCTTCTACGTCGCGGTCGTCTTCAACCCCGAGGAAACCGCCGACAATCTGAAGCGCCAGAACGGTTTCATCCCCGGCATCCGCCCGGGCAAGAATACCGCGGCCTATCTCGATTTCGTGCTGACCCGCATCACCGTTATCGGCGCCGGCTATCTTGCGCTCATCTGCCTCATCCCGGAATATTTCATCGCCGGATCGGGCCTGCCGTTCCAGCTTGGCGGCACCAGCCTGCTGATTATCGTCAATGTCACCATCGATACGATCAGCCAGATCCAGAGCCACATGCTCGCTCACCAATATGGCGATCTGATCAAGAAGGCCAAATTGAAGGGCGGCATTGCGCGCCGCTGACGCGGTCGCTAGGCGAAATCCTGACAGGGTAGGCAACAGGGGGCGTCATGACGCTGAACATCATTTTGCTTGGACCGCCGGGAGCCGGCAAGGGAACGCAGGCTTCGCGTCTGGTGGAAGAGCATGGGATGGTCCAGCTTTCCACCGGTGACATGCTCCGCGCGGCCGTCAAGGCGGGAACGCCGATCGGCCTGCAGGCCAAGGCGGTGATGGACGCGGGCGAACTGGTGTCGGACGAAATCGTCTCGGGCCTGATCGGCGAGCGGCTCGACGAGCTCGGGAACGAAACCTCGGTCATCTTCGACGGCTATCCGCGCACCGCGGCGCAGGCCGAGGCGCTCGACGGCATCTTGTCGGCGCGCGGTCGCAAGCTCGACCATGTCGTCGAACTGGTCGTTGACGAAGACGCGCTCGTCGACCGGATCACCGGACGCTTTTCGTGCGCAAATTGCGGCGAAGGCTATCACGATCGCTACAAGCTGCCGAAGGTCGAAGGCACCTGCGACGTGTGCGGCAGCCATGATTTCAAGCGCCGTCCCGACGACAATGAGGAAACGGTGCGCACGCGCATGGCCGAATATCGCGCGAAGACCGAACCGATCCTGCCGATCTACGAAGCGCGCGGGATCGTCAGCAAGGTCGATGGCATGGCCGCGATCGACGCCGTCAACGATGCGATCGAGGCGATCCTGCGAAGCGACGCCAGCTAGTCAGCCCCCCTGGCGCCGTCTATGAAGATGGCGAAGGGGGAATGATCCATGCATGTGAAATCGTCTTTCGGCGCGCTCCTGTTCGCGGCGACGTGCATCGCCTCGCCGGCAGCGTCCAAGGTCATCGACCAGAGCGACATCGGTTTCACCGTCGCGCATACGGCGCAGGTCGCCGCGACGCCCGAAGATGTGTGGAAAATGCTCCGCACGCCCGACAAATGGTGGTCGAAGGAGCATAGTTGGTCGGGCGATGCCGCCAATTTCTGGCTCGATTCGCAGGCTGGCGGCTGTTTCTGCGAAAAACTTCCCGACGAAGGACAGGGCGTCGGCAGCGTCCAGCACGCGCGGATCATCTTCGCCAAGCCGGGCGAAATGATGCGCCTGTCGGGCGCATTCGGGCCGCTGCAGGGCGAGGCGGTCACGGGGACGCTGACGATCCAGATCAAAAAGACGCCGACGGGCAGCGCGATCCGCTTCGACTATGTCGTCGGCGGCTATATGCGCTTCAAGGTCGCCGACATCGCTCCCGCCGTCGACAAGGTACTGGCCGAACAGATGGTCGGGCTCGCGAACGCGCTCGGCGGATCGCTCCCGGTCGCGCGCGGCGACAAGCCGGCCGAGGATAAGTCCGGCGAAGGCGCGGACGAAGCGGCCAAACCGGCGGATAGCAATGCCGATGCGGACGGCGCGGCGGAGGAGCCGGCACCCGCTGATTCGGGTCTCGACGCCGCGGTCGCTGATCTCGTCAAGGACGAGCCCAAGCGCGACTGAAGCCCGCTGCCGACGTCAGGAAGCGTCCTTGTCGCGCAGCTGGGCGAGCGCGCCGAAGGGGCCGGCCTGTTCTTCGGTCAGCACGCCCTTTTCGGCGAGGATGCGGTCGGCATCGGGATGGCGCGGAAAGGGCTCGAGCGCCAGCGACAGCGTCTGCACCGCGGCTTCGCCGATATCGACGCGATCGCCTTCGAGCGGCAGGACATCGCAATCATCCGCGCTGATCTCGACCTCTTCTTCCTCGCTCGCGTCGGCGCCGATGTCGCGCAGGAAGCGCAGGTCGAAGGGGTCGGCGATGTGCGTGGGGACGGGGAGATCGGTGGCGGCGCACGCCTGTACGACCTCTGCGGTGATGCGGCCTCTTGCGGCGATCCCGCCGGCGACGGCGAACACCTCGGCCTCGACGACGAAGCGATCGAGCGCGATCAGGCCGAGACGCTTGGCGATCGCGGCGCGGGTCGCTTCGTCGGCGTCGAGCGCGACCTTGCGGCCCTGCATCGCGTCGGCGAGGGTGACGATGTGCGAAAGCTCGGGATTGGTCATGCGGGCTCTCCGGGCAAGCGGTCGGCGACGACCAGGTCCGCAACCGGGATCGCGGCAAGCCCCGTGCGCAGGGCCGCGACCGCTGCCATGACATGCGCCAGTCCTTCGGCGGGCGGCGCCTTGCCGCGCCACAGATTGCGCACCAGCGCTTCTTCCAGCGCCGCCGATCCGTCGGGCGCGCGATAGGCTCCCAGCCGTCCGCCGAGCGCACCAACCATGCGACCGACCTGTTTGCCGACCACCATGTCGCCAAAGCCGATCTGGCGCATCTGCCCATCCATGTCGGCGACGAACAATTCGGTCAGTTCAACCCCCGCCAGCGCCTGGTCGGGATCATCGTCGATGCGATGGAGGACGAGCGCCAGCACCAAGCTGACCATGTCGAAGCGGCCGTCGAGCGTGTCGGGAACCTGTCCCGCCAGATACCAGTGCGGCGCACGCGCGGCCGCGACGACGGCATTCCAGAGCGGACGCCGCGCTTCGCGGGGATCGGGGGCGGATCGGAAGAATTTGCTGATCGAGAACATGGCCCACCGCTTAGGCCCATTCGGCGTCGCGGAAAAGAGGCACCGGTCAGCCTGCAGCAAGCTTTGCGGCGGCATAAGCCGCTTGTGCGTCCCGTCCGCTTGCGGTTAAGAGGCGCACAAGCCAGCGCCTGCGCCGCCGTCCGGCGAGCCGCGCGCAACGGAGACCGATTGATGCCGAAAACCATTGCCTCGCTTACCGGCCGCCGCGCGGGCCTCATCCTTGCCGGGGTCGCGCTTGCGCTGTCGGCGGGGGGATGCGCCCAGCTCAAGGGGCGTCAGGGTTATATCGTTGATCCGGTGCTGACCCAGGCGATCACCCCCGGCGTCGACAATCGCGAGTCGGTGGAAAAGACGCTTGGCCGTCCGACCTTCGTCGGCCAGTTCGGCAACAATGAATATTATTATCTGTCGCGCGAAACGCGCCAGCTCGCCTTCGCCCACCCGCGGCCCGTGGCACAGCAGGTGCTGCGCGTCAGCTTCGATCCCGCAGGCAATGTCGTCGGCGTCGATCGCACCGGGCTCGAACAGGTGAGCAAGATCAGCCCGAACGGCGACAGCACGCCGACGCTGGGCCGTCATCGCAGCTTCTTCGAGGATATTTTCGGCAATATCGGCGCGGTCGGCGCGCCGGGTGTCGGGGGCGGCGCACAGGGGCAATAAACCTCGCTTGCCGATCGGCAGAAGAAAGCAAAACGGCGCCGATCCATGGATCGGCGCCGTTTTTCGTTTGATCAGACTGCGATGCCGCCGGCCGCCAGAACCGCCAGCGTGACCAGATCCGAGGCGGTGGATGCCATGGTTGCAATCTGCACCGGCTTTTCCATCCCGATCAGCATCGGTCCGATGACGGCGCTGCCGCCGAGTTCGCGCAGCAGCTTTGCCGACAGATTGCCCGACTGCAGCCCCGGCATCACCAGAACATTCGCGGGGCCCGAGAGGCGGCAGAAGGGATAATTGGCCATGACGCGCGGATTCAGCGCGACGTCGGGCGACATTTCGCCTTCATATTCGAAGGCCGGCTGGCGATCGTCGAGGATGTGGACGGCATCGCGGATATTGTCGAGCCACGATCCCGGCGGGTTGCCAAAGGTCGAATAGGACAGGAATGCGACGCGCGGTTCGTGACCCATGCGGCGTGCGACCTGCGCCGTGCGGTCGGCGATGTCGGCGAGCATTTCGGCCGAGGGGCGTTCGTTGACCGTCGTGTCGGCCATGAAGATGGTGTGATGCTGTCCGACGAGAACGTGAATGCCGAAGGCCGTCTTGCCCTCGGCAGGGTCGATCACCCGCCGCACTTCGCGCATCGTCTGCGAATAAGTGCGCGTCACGCCGGTGATCATCGCATCGCCAAGGCCGAGTTTGAGCAGCAGCGAGCCGAAGATGTTGCGATCGCGGTTGACCATACGTTCGATGTCGCGGCGCAGATAGCCGCGGCGCTGGAGCCGCTCATAGAGCATTTCGACCATCTGCGGGACGTGCGGCGAATTGACGCTGTTATGAACCTCGAAGCTTTCGGGGTCGGCGACGCCCATGTCGCGCAGCTTGTTGTGCAGACCTTCGCGCCCGACGAGGACGGGGATGCCATAGCCGCCGTCGCGGAACTGGATCGCGGCGCGCAGCACCACTTCTTCCTCGCCCTCGGCAAAGACGACGCGCTTGGGATTGGCGCGCGCCGCTTCATAGGCGAGGGTGAGGACCGATGTGGTCGGATTGAGCCGGGCACGCAGCCGCGTGCGATACGCCTCCAGATCGTCGATCGGCTGCTGCGCGACGCCCGTCTCCATCGCCGCCTTCGCGACCGCCGCGGGGACGATCTCCATCAGCCGCGGGTCGAAGGGCGAGGGGATGATATATTCGGGGCCGAAGCTCGACGCGCGGCCGCCATAGGCCGCCGCCACTTCCTCGGGCACCTGCTGGCGCGCGAGATCGGCGATCGCATAGGCGGCGGCAATCTTCATCTCTTCGTTGATCGCGGTCGCGCGCACGTCGAGCGCGCCGCGGAAGATGAAGGGGAAGCACAGCACATTGTTGACCTGGTTGGGATAGTCCGAACGCCCCGTTGCGATGATCGCGTCGGGGCGCGCAGCACGGGCATCGGGGGGCGAGATTTCGGGGTCGGGGTTCGCCATCGCGAAGATTATCGGCGCGGGCGCCATGTCCTTCACCATCTCGGGCTTGAGCGCGCCCGCCGCCGACAGGCCGAGGAAGACGTCCGCGCCGCTAAGCGCTTCGGTCAGGTCGCGCGCTTCGGTCGGAACGGCGTGGGCCGATTTCCACTGGTCCATTCCTTCGGTGCGGCCCTGATAGATGGTGCCCTTGCGGTCGCACATGATGACATTTTCGTGCCGCACGCCCATCGCCTTGATCAGCGCGGTGCAGGCGATGGCCGCAGCGCCGGCGCCGTTGACGACAACCTTGATGTCGGCCAGATCGCGCCCGGTCAGATGGCACGCGTTGATGAGCCCGGCGGCGGTGATGATCGCGGTGCCATGCTGGTCGTCATGGAACACCGGGATGTTCATCTTTTCCTTGAGCGCCGCCTCGATGATGAAGCAGTTGGGGGCCGCGATGTCCTCAAGGTTGATGCCGCCGAAGCTCGGTTCGAGCAGTTCGACCGCGTCGATGAACGCCTGCGGGTCTTCGGTCTTGAGCTCAAGGTCGATCGAATCGACGTCGGCGAAGCGCTTGAAGAGGACGGCCTTGCCTTCCATCACCGGCTTCGATGCAAGCGCGCCCAGATTGCCGAGACCCAGGATCGCGGTGCCGTTCGAGATGACGGCGACGAGGTTGCCCTTCGCGGTGTAATCATAAGCGGCCGCCGGATTTTCGGCGATGGCGTTGACGGGGACGGCAACGCCGGGCGAATAGGCGAGGCTGAGGTCGCGCTGCGTCGCCATCGGCTTCGACGCGATGATCTCGATTTTCCCTGGCCGCCCATAGCTGTGATAGAGCAGGGCCTCGCGGTCCGAAAATTGCACCTTGCTGCCGCCGTCCATTCTTTATCCCCTACTTCGATTATCAGGATGCGCGTCCGAGCCCATTCCCTAGCGTCGGCTTGGCGAAATGGAACCCTGTGTTTCTGGCCCGCGCGCCTTGCCATGCGAGCCCCAATGACTAAGCAGGGGCGGATGTCCGTTCCCGCTCCCGCCAACAGCAACAGCAAGGCCCCTCCCGCCGCGACGCCGATGATGGCGCAATATTGGTCGCTCAAGGAAAAGGCCGGCGATTGTCTGCTCTTCTACCGCATGGGCGATTTCTTCGAACTGTTTTTTGACGATGCCAAGGCAGCGGCCTCGACGCTCGACATCGCGCTGACCTCGCGCGGCGAGCATGGCGGCGAGCCGGTGCCGATGTGCGGCGTCCCCGTCCATTCGGCCGAATCCTATCTCGCCCGCCTGATCCGCGCCGGCCACCGCGTCGCGATCGCCGAACAGGTCGAAACCCCCGCCGAGGCCAAGGCGCGCGGCGGATCGAAGGCGCTCGTCGCGCGCGACATCGTGCGCTTCGTCACGGCGGGCACGCTGACCGAAGAGGCGCTGCTCGAAGGGCGCAGCGCGAACCGGCTTGCGGCGCTTGCCGAGGTCGGCAGCGAAGGGCTGGTCGCCATCGCCGCCGCCGATATCTCTACCGGGCGGTTCGAGGTCGTCGCGGTGCGGCGCGAAGCGGTCGATGCCGAACTGGCGCGGCTGGCCCCGTCCGAACTGCTGATCAGCGAGGCGGCGGACGAACAGCCGCCGTCGGCGGCGCGCCAGATCGTTCGCCGCCCCGCCGCCGAGTTCGCGAGTGGCGCGGGGCAGAAACGGCTCGAGACGCTGTTCGGGGTGCAGACGCTCGACGGCTTCGGCAATTTCTCGCGCGGTGAAATCGCCGCCATGGGCGCGATCGCCGCCTATCTCGACCATGTCGGCACCGGCGGGGCGGTCTTTCTGCAGCCGCCCGTGCGGCACAGCGCGGGCGACCGGATGGCGATCGACGCGGCGACGCGCGAGAGCCTGGAGCTGGTTCGCACCATGGCCGGCGCGCGCGACGGCAGCCTGCTCGGCACGATCGACCGCACCGTGACCGCGGCGGGCGCGCGGCTGCTTGCCGACGACCTTGCAAGCCCGCTCACCGACAAGGGCGCGATTCTCGACCGGCTTGATCTCGTCGATGCGTTGGCTCGCGATGCCTTGTGGCGCGCCGATCTGCGCGCCGCCTTGCGCGCGCTACCTGACGCGGGCCGCGCGCTCGGCCGTCTTGTCGCTGGGCGCGGTGGGCCGCGCGATCTGGCGCAGCTTCGCGACGCGCTCGGCGGTGCACGCCTCCTGCGCGAACGGCTTGCGCTGCGCGGCGATCTTCCGCCGCTGCTTGCGCGGCTGCTGCCGGGGCTCGATGGTCATGGCGCGCTCGTCGATGAACTGACGCGTGCGCTGATCGAAACCCCGCCGGTCGATGCCGCGCAGGGCGGCTATATCGCCGAAGGCTATGACGCCGCACTCGATTCGCTGCGCGAGACCGCGCGCGACGGGCGCAAGGCGATCGCGGCGCTCGAAGCGGGCTATCGCGACCGCACGGGCATCGCGGCGCTCAAGATCCGCCACAATGGCGTGCTCGGCTATCATGTCGAGGTGCCGGCGCGCCACGCCGATGCGCTGATGGCGCCCGGATCGGGCTTCACCCATCGGCAAACGCTGGCGGGCGTCGTTCGCTTCAACTCGTCGGATCTGCACGAAGCGGCGACGCGCGTGACCCAGGCGGGGGTGCATGCGGTGGCAGCCGAAGCTGCGCATCTCGAAGCGCTGACCGAAGCCGCGACCCAGCGCCGCGAGGCGATCGCCGCGAGCTGCGACGTGCTCGCGCGGATCGACGTCGCCGCGGCGCTCGCCGACCATGCGATGAGCCACGACTGGTGTCGGCCGGATATCGCCGACGAACCCTGTCTCGACGTAAGGGGCGGGCGACATCCGGTGGTCGAGGCGGCCCTGGCGAAAAGCGGCGAACGCTTCGTCCCCAATGATGTGTCGCTGTCCGAAGCCGACCGGCTTTGGCTTGTCACCGGCCCCAATATGGGCGGTAAATCGACCTTCCTGCGCCAGAACGCTTTGATCGTCGTGCTCGCGCAGGCGGGCGCCTTCGTGCCGGCAAGCGCCGCGACCCTTGGGCTGGTCGACCGGCTGTTCAGCCGCGTGGGGGCGAGCGACAATCTGGCGCGCGGGCGATCGACCTTCATGGTCGAGATGGTCGAGACCGCGGCGATCCTCGCGCAGGCGACCCCGCAGAGCTTCGTGATTCTCGACGAGGTCGGGCGCGGCACCTCGACCTATGACGGGCTCGCGCTCGCCTGGTCGGTGGTCGAGGCGGTGCACGAGGTGAACCGGTGCCGCTGTCTGTTCGCAACCCATTATCATGAGCTGACGCGGCTTGCCGAAACGCTGAACGCGCTTTCGCTCCACCATGTCCGCGCGCGCGAATGGCAGGGCGATCTCGTCCTGCTGCACGAGGTGGCCGAGGGGCCTGCCGACCGGAGCTATGGTCTGGCGGTCGCGCGGCTCGCCGGTGTGCCCGCCGGCGTCGTGAGGCGCGCCGAGGCGGTGCTCGCCAAGCTGGAGGCGGGACGCGAGGCAACCGGCGGACTGGCGGCGGGGCTCGACGATCTGCCGCTGTTCGCCGCGACGCTCGCCGAAGCGCCCGCAGCGGCAAAGGACGCGCTGCGCGAGGCGCTCGCCGGGATCGACCCCGATGCGTTGGCGCCGCGCGCCGCACTCGAAGCGCTCTATCGGCTCAAGCAGATCGTGGCGGAGGAAGGATGAGCGACATTTTCAGCGACCTTCCCCACCGCCGCGCGATCATCGACCGGCGCCTGCTCGCCGATCGGCTCGATGCCATCGCCGCCGAGACGGCCGACGCCGGCAAGCGCCGCGGCGCGATGGTCGCGTTGCTGAAGGAGGCATTGGAAGACGGCCGCGCAGAGATCGCCCGCCGCCTGCTCGACCACCCGTCTTCGGGGCGCGTCGCGGCGCAGGCGACGGCGTTTCTGATCGACCAGATCGTTCGCCTTTCCTATGATTTCACTGTCGATTATCTCTATCCCGCAAGCAATCGGTCGGCGGGCGAACGGATTACGGTGATCGCGGTCGGCGGCTATGGCCGTGCCGAAATGGCGCCGTTCAGCGACGTCGACATCGGCTTTCTGACCCCGTTCAAGCAGACGAGCTGGACAGAGCAGGTCATCGAAGCCCAACTCTACACGCTGTGGGATCTGGGCCTGAAGGTGGGGCATTCGTCGCGTTCGCTCGATGAGATGGTGCGCACCGCGAAGGACGATCTGACGATTCGCACCGCGCTGCTCGAGGCGCGCTTCATCTGGGGCGACCGCGCGCTTTACGATCAGGCGGCGGCGCGCTTCGATGCCGAGGTGATGGCGGGTAATGCCCGCGCCTTCGTCGCCGAAAAACTCGCCGAGCGCGATGAACGGCACAAGCGCATGGGCGATTCGCGCTATGTCGTCGAGCCCAATGTGAAGGAAGGGAAGGGCGGGCTGCGCGACCTGCACACCCTGTTCTGGATCGGCAAGTTCATCCACCGCGTCCGCACCGTGCCCGAGCTCGTCGATGCGGGGCTGCTCAGTGCGCGCGAACTGCGGCAGTTTTCGCGCGCCGAAAATTTCCTGCTCGCGGTACGCTGCCACCTTCATATCCTCGCCGGGCGCGCCGAGGACCGGCTGACCTTCGATTTCCAGCGCGAGATCGCGGCGCGGATGCAATTTGCCGATCGGCCCGGCAAAAGCCCGGTCGAACGCTTCATGCAGCTCTATTTTCTCCACGCGAAGAGCGTCGGCGATCTGACGGGCACTTTCCTTGCGCATCTCGACGAGCAGCTCGCGGCGCGCGGGCGGCGCTTTCTGCCGACGCTGCGGCGGCGGCCGGGCCGGCTCAACGGCTTCGTCCTCGATCGCGGCCGGCTTGCACTGCCGTCGGACGACTATTTCCGCAAAGACCCGGTCCGCCTGCTCGAGATATTCCAGCTCGCCGACAAATATGGCCTCGAAATCCACCCACAGGCGATGCGCCAGGCGCGCCACGATGCGAAACTGATCGACGGCAAGGTGCGGCGCATCGCGCGCGCCAATGCGCTGTTCCTCGATGTGTTGACCTCTCCGCGCGACCCCGAAACGGTGCTGCGCTGGATGAACGAGGCCGGGGTCTTCGGCCGCTTCGTGCCCGATTTCGGCCGCGTCGTCGCGCAGATGCAGTTCGACATGTATCATCATTATACAGTCGACGAGCATACGATCCGCGCGATCGGCCTGTTGTCCGACATCGAACAGAACCGGTTGAAGGACGATCATCCGCTGTCGACCGCGATCATGGACCAGATCCACTCGCGGCGCGTGATCTATGTCGCAGTGCTGCTCCACGATATCGCCAAGGGGCGCGGCGGCGACCATAGCGTGCTGGGCGCCGAACTGGCGCTGCGCGTCTGTCCGCGGCTTGGGCTGAACGAGGCGGAAACCGAGACCGTGTCATGGCTTGTCCGCCACCACCTGCTGATGTCGGCGACCGCTTTCAAGCGCGACCTTGCCGACTTCAAGACGATTCTCGACTTTGCGCAGCTCGTGCAGAGCCCCGAGCGGCTTCGCCTCCTGCTCGTGCTGACGGTTGTCGATATTCGCGCGGTGGGCCCGGGGGTCTGGAACAGCTGGAAGCGGCAATTGCTAACCGAATTATACGATGCGGCCGAGGAAGTGCTGCGGCTTGGCCACAAGCAGCGTGGCCGCGAGGTGCGGATCGCCAGCAAGAAGGAGGAGGCGCAGGCCCTGCTCCAGATGGGCGACAAGGATTTCGGGAAGCTCGCCAAGCGCCTGCCCGAAAGCTACTGGATTGCCGAGCCGGTCGAGGTGATCGCGGCCAATTTGATCCATATCCAGAAATCGTCGGGAGCGCCGCTCCATATCGCGGCAGTGCCCGACGACGATCGCGGCGCGACGCTGGTGATGGTGCTCGCCGCCGACCATCCGGGGCTGTTCTATCGCATCGCGGGCGGCATTCACCTCGCGGGCGGCAACATCATCGATGCGCGCATCCACACGACGCGCGACGGGCTGGCACTCGACAATTTCCTGGTCCAGGATCCGCTCGGCCGCCCGTTTGCCGAGGCCGAACAGATCGTCCGGCTGACCCGCGCGATCGAGGACGCGCTCGCCAACCGGCATAAACTGCTGCCCAAGCTCGAGGCGCGCGCGCTGCCGCGGACCCGCGCTGAAGCCTTTCGCATCGCGCCCAATGTCTTCATCGACAACAAGGCTTCCAACCGGTTCACGGTGATCGAGGTCAATGCGCAGGACCGCCCAGCGCTGTTGAACCAGCTCGCCTATGCGCTCTTCCAGTCGAAGGTGACGGTGCACAGCGCGCATGTCGCGACCTATGGCGAGCGCGCCGTCGATACCTTCTACGTCACCGATCTGATTGGCGACAAGATCGACAGCACGGCGCGCGTGAAGTCGCTCGAAAAGCGCCTGCTCGAAGCCGCGGCGAGTCGCAGCGAGGAGGCGGTGGCGGCCTGACCTCAGGCGCGTTTCACCGGATTGCGTGCGTGCGCCGCAATCGCCGGCGGCAGGTCGAGCCACGCATGGCGGTCGTCGCACCAGACGGCCTGTTCGGGCATCGGAAAATCCGGGTCGGCAAAGGCGCCGACTGCGACGCCGGAGAGGTGCGGCATCCGGTCGGGTTCCCACCACAGGTTCGATCCGCAATCGGCGCAGAAATGAAAGGTCACGTCGTGGCCGCTCGCCGAAGGCCGGCGGAAGCTCTGCGCCGAACCGGCGGCGACCGCCACCGCTTCGCGCGGGAAGAAGGCGGCGACGCTGAACAGCGATCCGGTTCGCCGTTGGCAATCGCGGCAATGGCACATCGAAATCTTGACCGGATCGCCGCTGCATCGAAGCTGCAGCAAGCCGCAGTGGCAGGTGGCGACCCGCCCGCTCATCCTGCCGCCGGGGCCGTCATCGCGGCGGCGGCGGCGAGCAGCCCGGCGGTGAAGCGCTGGCTGATGGCGGCAGTCGGGATTGCGTTGAAGGCGTGGATGGCGCCGGCATAGCTGTGCAGATCGACCGGCACCCCCGCCGCAGCGAGACGGCGCGCATAGTCGAGATTTTCATCGAAGAAGAGGTCGAGGCTGCCGGTCGCGATATAGGCAGGCGGCAGGCCGGAAAGATCGTCGGCGAGGCTCGGTGAAAACCAGCCGCGCCGTTGGTCATCGGCCGCGTAGGCGCCGCGCAGCGCGCTCCATCCGAAGCGATTGCTTGCGCGCGTCCAGATGAACTCGCCCGTGACCGGATTGCGATAGGGGCAGGCATCGCCGCCCGTCCGGTGATCGAGCATCGGATAGGTCAGCAATTGCCCCGCAAGCGCCGGCCCGCCGAGGTCGCGCGCCATGATCGCCAGCGCCGCGGCGAGGCCGCCGCCCGCGCTTTCGCCGGCAACGACGATGCGCTGCGCATCGAAGCCAAGGGCATCGGCCTGTCCGGCGAGCCAGACGAGCGCCGAATGGCAATCCTCCTGCGGCGCCGGGAAGGGATGTTCGGGCGCGAGCCGATATTCGACCGACAGCACCGGCACGCCCGCGGCCGCGGCAAGCGCCGCCGGTCCGGCCTGCATCTGACGCACCGATCCCATCACCATGCCGCCGCCATGGATATGCAGGATCGCACCCGCACCGGCGCGCGCCTGAGCCGGGCGGAAGAGGAAGGCCAGCATGTCCGGCCCGCCGTGGATAGACGGGATCAGCAACTCTTCGGGCGCGATGGCCGGCGGCGGCAGGATCGCATAGGTTTCGGCCGCCTTGGCGCGAATGTCGGCGATCGGCGCGGCGTCGAGGTCGACGCGTCCGAACAGGTCGATCAGGGGCTGAAGCTCGCGATCGACCAGGTGGCGCGTATCCATGACCCTTTTCCCTTCTGCCGTCGCCGGCCTATCCGCGCAGCACCGCGCCCAGTTTCGCGGCGGCGGCGACCACCTTGTCGGCGATCGCCTTCAGCTCGGCGTCGGTGAAGCTCTTGTCCTGCGGCTGCAGCTCGACCTCGACCGCCAGGCTGACCTGTCCGTCGGGGACGCCCTGGCCGGCGAAACGGTCGAACAGCCGCGCATCGATGATGCTCGCCTTGTCGGCGCCCTTGACCGCGCGGACGAGATCGCCTGCCGCCAGCGTTTCGGGCGCGAGGAAGGCGAAATCGCGGCGCACCGATTGCAGCGCAGGTGGCGTGAAGGCCGCACGCGCCGTGCCGCTTGCACGCTTCGCCGGAATCGCGTCGAGGAAAATCTGCACCGCCATCACCGGCCCGTCGACATCGAAATGCTTCGCGAGCGCGGGGTGCAGCGCACCGAATTCGGCGAGCACCGCCTTCGGCCCCAGTCGTAGCGTTGCCGACTGCCCGGGATGCCAGATCGCCCCATCGGCGACCGGCTCCATCACCTGCAGACGGTCGGCAGGGGCACCCGCAGCATCGAGCAGGGCGAGCGCTGCCGCCTTGGCGTCGAAAGCGTCGAACGGCGCGGCCTTGCCCGCCTGCCAGCCGCGCGGATGCTTGTCGCCGGCCATCAGCAGCGCGAGCGTCGGATGCTCGGCGTCGGCCAGATAGCGCCGCCCGATCTCGAACAGACGGATGCTGTCGGCGCCGCGGTTCTGATTGCGCGCCGTGGCGGCGAGCAGGCCGGGCAGCAACGACGGCCGCATGACCTTCAGATCCTCGCTGATCGGATTGGCGAGCGTCCAGGCGCCGCCGCCGAAGGGCGCCGCTTCGCGTTCGGAGACGAAGGACCAGGTCACCGCCTCGTGGAATCCCGCCGCCGCTGCGCCCCGGCGCAGGCGCCGTTCGATCAGCTGTTCGGGGGTTGCGGTCGGCCGGGCGACGCCGTCGGCGCGGGGCAGGGCGACCGATGCGATGGCGTCGAAACCCGCGATCCGCGTCACTTCCTCGACCACGTCGGGCGCGGCGTCCATGTCGCGGCGCCAGCTCGGCACTGCAATCTGCCAAGGCGTGCCTTCGGTGACGCCGAAGCCCAGTGCCTCGAGGATCGCGCGCTGCCGCGCCGGGTCGATCGCGATCCCGCCGAGCGTCGCCGACAGGGCGGGATCATAGGCGATCGTCTTCGCCGCGATCGGCGGCTCGCCCGCGCGCGTTACGGTCGAGGCCGTGCCGCCACAGATGTCGAGGATATATCCGGTGATGATCGCGGTCGCATCGTCCAGGAATGCGGGATCGACGCCGCGTTCGAACCGGCTGCGCGCATCGCTGGTGAGGCCGAGCGCCTGCCCGGTCAGCGCGATCCGCTCGGGCGTGAAATAGGCGACCTCGAGCAACACGTCGGTCGTCGTTTCGCTGCACCCGCTATGCTCGCCGCCCATGATGCCGGCGATGTCGTGGACGCCGCTGTCGTCGCCGATCACGGTCATGCTGTCGGTCAGCACATAGTCCTTGCCATTGAGCGCGGTCACCGTTTCACCATCGCGCGCGCGGCGTGCAACGAGCGCGCCGTTCAGCGTCGCGCGATCGTAGACATGGCTCGGCCGGCCGAGGTCGAGCATCACATAGTTGGTGATGTCGACCAGCGCCGAAATCGAACGCTGCCCCACCGCTTCGAGCCGCCGCCGCATCCATTCGGGGGCGGTGCCATTGGTGACGCCGCTGATCGTGCGACCGAAAAAGGCCGGGCAGCCTTCGGTGTCGTCGGTGCGGATCGCGGTTGCCGGGGCGCCTTCGCCCGCGATGACGGGGACGTCGAGCGGCTTGAGCGTGCCGAGCCCGGCGGCGGCGAGGTCGCGCGCGATGCCGCGCACGCCCATGCAATCCTGCCGGTTGGGGGTGACCGAAATGTCGATCACCGGATCGCCCGCGCCCGAATAATCGGCGAAGGCGGCGCCGACCGGTGCGTCGGCGGGCAATTCGATGATGCCGTCATGATCGTCGCCGAGTTCGAGTTCGCGCGTCGAACACATCATGCCGTTTGAGGTGACGCCGCGGATCGCCGAGATTTTCAGCTCCATGCCGTTGGCGGGCACCACCGCACCGGGCAGCCCGAGCACACCGACCAGTCCCGCGCGGGCGTTGGGCGCGCCGCACACGACCTGGAGCGGGGCGCCGTCGCCGGCATCGACCGTCAGCACCTGCAGCTTGTCGGCCTGCGGATGCCGTTCGGCGGTCAGCACCTTGGCGACGCGAAAGCCCGCGAGCTTCTCGGCGGGATTTTCGACGCCTTCGACTTCGAGCCCGATGCGGTTGAGCGCCGCGACGACATCGTCGACGGTCGCATCGGTGTCGAGATGCGCCTTCAGCCATTCGAGGGTGATCTTCATGCCGAAATCCCCCCGCTGAGCGTCGGTACATTCAGTGCGCCGAACCCATAGTGCGACAGCCAGCGCAGGTCGCCGTCGAAGAAGGCGCGCAGATCGTCCATGCCATATTTGAGCATCGCGAGCCGGTCGATACCGATGCCGAAGGCGAAACCCTGCCACGCGTCGGGATCGAGGCCGCAATTGGCAAGGACACGGCGGTTGACCATGCCGCTGCCGAGCAATTCCATCCACGCATGGCCGTCGTCATCGCCATGTCCGCCGACGATCCGGCGCCCCTTTTCCTGGCGGTAACCGACATCGACCTCGGCCGACGGTTCGGTGAAGGGGAAATAGGAGGGACGCAGCCGAAGGACGATGTCGTCGCGTTCGAAAAAGGCCTTCAGGAAGGTTTCGAGCGTCCATTTGAGATGGCCCATGTGGATATCGCGATCGATCACCAGCCCTTCGACCTGATGGAACATCGGCGTGTGCGTGGCGTCGCTGTCGCTGCGATAGACGCGGCCGGGCGCGATGATGCGGATCGGCGGCTCCTGGCTCATCATCGTGCGGACCTGCACCGGCGAGGTGTGGGTGCGCAGCAGCATCGCGCGGCCTTCGGCATCCTTGTCGGGGAAATAGAAGGTGTCGTGCATCGCGCGCGCGGGATGCGTTTCGGGAATGTTGAGCGCGGTGAAATTGCGCCAGTCGTCCTCGATCTCGGGCCCGGTCGCGACCGCAAAGCCCATGTCGGCGAATATTTCGGCGATTTCGTCCATGACCTGGCTCACCGGATGGACGCTGCCTTTGGGGGCGGCGTCGGCGGGCAGCGTCATGTCGAGACGCTCGGCGGCGAGCTTCGCCTCGAGCGCCGCGCCTTCGAGCGCGGCCTTGCGCGCGGCGAGCGCGTTGGTGACGGCTTCGCGCAACGCGTGGATCTGCGGCCCCTGCGTCTGGCGTTCGTCGGGGGTCATGCCGCCCAGCGTCTTGAGCAGGGCCGACACGCTGCCCGCCTTGCCAAGCGCCGCGACGCGCAGCGCCTCGACCGCGTCGAGGTCGGCGGCGGCGTCGATCTCGCCCACCAGCTTGGCCCGCATGGCCTGATAATCGCTCATCGTCTTTTCGTCCTGCGGCGGCCGCGCACCGGTTCGCGTGCGACCGTCTTTAGCCTGTTTCTGTCCGGCCTGCGGCGGCGCAAAGCCTGCCATTGCCCCGTCGCCGCTTGCACCGAAGGACGCGCGCGGGTCAACCCCGAAGCGCGCGGCGGGCGGGCAGTTCAGCCTGCGGGCTTGTGGAGGCCCTGAACCGCCGCACCGGCGGCGGCGGCGCGCGCTATTGCGGCGGCGCCAAGGATGGGCTTGGGCCGCGCCGCATAGTCGCGCGGGCCGATGCCCATGAAAGCCTTGAAGTCGCGGGTGAACTGCGCCTGATCGTAATAGTGATAATCGAGCGTATCGATCCACGCCATCGACGGGTCGAGCATGAATCGGGCAAGGCTGCGCAGGAAGCGCTGACGGCGCAGCAGCAACTTGGGCGAAAAGCCGAAGGCGCGCTGACTGAGCCGCTCGACCGAGCGTTCGGACATCCCCAGCTTGTCGGCCAGATCGGCCACGCTGCCGAGATCGTCGTCCATAAGCGCGGCATAGGCGGCTGCGATCGCCGGATCGTCGGGCGGCGCGCCCGCGAGCATCGCGGCGAAGCGCGCGTCGATCAGCGCCGCGCCGACTTCAAGATCCTCGATCGTGGCAAGCTCGTCGAGCAGGGGGGCGAGTGCCGCGAAGGCTGGGTGCGTCGCCCCGTCGCAAAAGCGATCGGCCATCGAATCGGCTGCAATGTCGAAGAATTTCGCCCAACCGGTCGGCAGGATGCCGATCCCCCAGGCCCGCATCGCGCCGCACGAAAAGAAGGTCGCGCGGCTTGTCGGACCGGTCGCGATGAAGGGCGCGGTGGCGCTCGGCGCATCGCTGCCGACCGACGCGAGCGGCGTCGTTCCGGAAATAAAGCGCAGA
Organism: Sphingopyxis sp. A083; assembly: GCF_001468495.1. Lineage (NCBI taxonomy): Bacteria > Pseudomonadati > Pseudomonadota > Alphaproteobacteria > Sphingomonadales > Sphingopyxidaceae > Sphingopyxis > Sphingopyxis sp. A083. The sequence continues at coordinate 137,571 of NZ_LNSK01000001.1, forward strand.
TTGGCCCATTCGGGGTGCAGATAATCGTCGATGCGCACGCCCGCAGGGGCATCGACATCGGTGCGGTAGATAATGCTGCAATAGGGGCGCAGGGCTTCCGACACGGGAAAAAAGCGCGTCACGACGCGCACATCCTGCGGCAGATTCTGGCTCGCCCTGGTCCCTGGCATGGCGCCACCCTGCAAAGCGATGCGCAAAAAAACAACAGGCTAGGTGACGCGCCTGTCGGATTTTTACAATTTTTCCCGGTGATGCGGCGTCATATGTCGCGGCACAGGAATACTTCCGCCGGCCGTCAGCTTATCTGCGACCCACGGCTATTCGGTACGGAGGGAGGGGGGCGGTGCATCCATTCGGGTCATCGTCGAGACGGCGCGGCGCTTGCGGGCTCCGCGCCGTCTCTCTTTGGATATCCTGTCCAACCGGCCATTAGCGCACACGAAAAAGGGCGGCCCCTTGCGCGGGGCCGCCCCTTTGTCTCGTCGGTGCCGACAGCCTCAGGCGGCCTTGGGCAGCGCCGCCTTCGCCTGCGCGATGATGGCGGTGAAGACACCGCCTTCGTTCATCGCGAGATCGGCCATGACCTTGCGGTCGAGTTCGATGCCGGCGAGCTTAACGCCGTGCATGAACTGCGAATAGGTCAGGCCTTCGGCGCGAACCGCAGCGTTGATACGCTGGATCCACAGGGCGCGGAAGTTCCGCTTCTTCACCTTGCGGTCGCGATAGGCGTACTGGCCGGCCTTCTCGACCGCCTGCTTGGCGACGCGGATGGTGTTCTTGCGACGGCCGTAATAGCCCTTCGCCTGCGCCAGAACGCGGTTGTGCTTGGCGCGCGTGGTGGTGCCGCGTTTGATACGGGACATGGTTCAGGCGCTCCTTACTTCAGGCCGTAGGGCGCCCAGAGGCGCACATGGCCCGCATCGGCATCGCTGAGCACGCTGGTGCCGCGATTGGTGCGGATATATTTGCTATTGTGCGAAATCAGGCGGTGGCGCTTGCCGGCAACGCCGTGCTTCACCTTGCCCGAGGCGGTGAATTTGAAGCGCTTCTTCACACCGCTCTTGGTCTTCAGCTTGGGCATTTTCGTCTCCTTGGTTAGCGACGACATCGACCGGCCCTGGCAGCCCTTTCAGCCAGGCAGGTCAGCTTGCTATCGTGCGAAGGCGCGCGCCTAGACGGATTCGCGCGGAAATGCAAGCATGGCGCGCGATTTCCCTTATGTCACGCGAAGGTGCGCAAGCGATGCGGCAGGGCGCGCTGCCCTCCTTGTGTCTTTGTGTGAGGTCTTTTGCGGCAATCGCCCGTCAATGGTGGCAGGCCAGCCCCTCGATCACGTCCTCCAGGCGCGCGGGATCCCCCAAGGCGATCACATGCCCGCTGCTGTCGGCGTGGAGCGGGTCGCCGTTCCAATCGCACATCGTTCCGCCGGCGCCTTCGACGATGGGGACGAGCGCCGCATAATCGTGCAGTTTCAGCCCCGCCTCGACCACCAGATCGATATGTCCGCTGGCGAGAAGGCCATAATTGTAGCAGTCGCCGCCGAACACCATCCGCTTGTGCGCGGTCTGCGCTGCCAGCGCCATGAAATGTTCACCGTCATGATCGCTGAAATATTGCGGCCCCGTCGTTGCGAGCACCGCCTCGGCAAGGTTGCGGCAGGTCCGCGTCGTGGCCGGGCGGCCATTGAACAGCGTGGGCTCGCCCATCGCGCCGGTCCAGCGTTCGCCCGCAATCGGCTGGTCGATGATGCCGAGTACGGGCCAGCCGTCCTGCAGGAGAGCGATCAGCGTGCCGAAGATCGGCCGGCCGGCCATGAAGCTGACCGTCCCGTCGATCGGATCGAGCACCCACTGGCGCGCGGCGTCCGCCCGTTCGGCGCCATATTCTTCGCCGATGATCCCGTCGCGCGGGGCTTCGGCGTCCAGCAGTTTGCGCATCGCTGCTTCGGCGGCGCGATCGGCTTCGGTGACGGGCGACGCGTCGGCCTTGGCTTCGTGCGACCAGCCCGAACGGAAAAGCGGACGGATTGCAGCCCCCGCCGCATCGGCGAGGCGATGAGCAAGGGCGATGTCGGTTTCGAGCGACATAGGATCAGTCGAAGAGGCTGCTGACCGAGCTTTCGTCGGCGATGCGTTTGATCGCTTCGCCGAGCAGCGGCGCTACGGTCAGCGCGCGCACCTTGCTGCTGTCGTTCACGGCGTCGGTCGGCTGGATCGAATCGGTGATGACGAGCTCGGTCAACTCGCTTGCATCGACGCGCGCGACCGCACCGCCCGACAGCACGCCGTGGGTGCAATAGGCGACGACGCCCTCCGCCCCCGCGGCTTTCAGCGCGGCGGCGGCGTTGCACAGCGTACCCGCCGAATCGACGATATCGTCGATCAGGACGCAGAAGCGCCCTTCGACGTCGCCGATGATGTTCATCACTTCGGATTCGCCGGCGCGTTCGCGGCGCTTGTCGACGATCGCCAGCGGCGCGTTGTCGAGCCGCTTGGCCAGCGCGCGGGCGCGCACGACGCCGCCGACGTCGGGCGAGACAACCATCAGATTCTTGTCGCCGAAGCGCGCCTGGATGTCGGCGCTCATCACCGGCGCGGCATAGAGATTGTCGGTCGGGATGTCGAAGAAGCCCTGGATCTGTCCGGCGTGCAGGTCGATCGCCAGCACGCGGTCGGCGCCTGCGGTGGTGACGAGATTGGCGACAAGCTTGGCCGAGATGGGCGTGCGGGGGCCGGGTTTGCGATCCTGGCGGGCATAGCCGAAATAAGGGATCACTGCGGTGATGCGCTTTGCCGAGGCGCGGCGCAGCGCGTCGGTGATGATCAGCAGTTCCATCAGATTGTCGTTCGCCGGGAAATTGGTCGGCTGAACCACGAAAACGTCCTGACCGCGGACATTTTCGTGGATTTCGACGAAGACCTCCTCGTCGGCGAAGCGGCGCACGCTGGTATCGGTCAGCGGCAGTTCCAGATAGTCCGCGATGGCGCGGGCGAGGGGAAGATTGCTGTTGCCGGAAATCAGTTTCATGCGCGGGGCCCCTTGTCGCCGATTGGGGATGAATGCGCGCCCCTTAGCCAGCGGGCGCGCGAAGGGAAAGGGGCAATCCCGTCTAAATCCACCCCGCGGCGCGCAGCGCGGGCATCATGTCGCGCGCAACGGGGGCTTCATGGCCGCTTGTCAGCGTGACGATCGCGGTGCGGCCGTCGCGGCGGACGGCAGCGACGGCGGCGCGTGCGACCCACCAGCTGCGATGGATGCGCAGGCCGTCGGCATCGCCCAGCCGCGCGATCGCATCGCGCATCCGCACAAGGATGAGCTCTTCCGATCGCGTACCGATCACCCGGACATAATGATCCTCGCCCTTCAGCGCGAGGATGGCGCCGAAACCGGGCGGCAGCGGCAGCGCGGCATCGGGTTCCGGTGCGGGGGCGGGGGGCGGCGGCGTTTTGGTCGCCGTTGTAGGCTGGGTTTCGGCGGCGGGCGGCGGACCATCGTCGGCTTGCGCGCGGAAGCTCAGCCCCATCACGCCCACGACCACTGCCGACACGATGCTGATATAGAGATACATCGTCCAGAAGCCCGGCCAGCGCAGCGCCTCGCCGAAGCTCATCTGCATCGCCATCATCGTAACGACGAGCGTCACCGGCACGCTGGCGACGATCAGCGCGATCAGCCGCCCGCCAAGGGGCGGGAGACCGGTCGCGTCGCATAGCCAGCCTGCGACAACCCCGGTTGGACGATAGAAGATATAGCCCGCGAGCAGCCACATCACCCAGTTGAGCATCCGGATGGCCGGCGGATTGTTGAAGGTGCCGAACGGCCCGAGTAGCCCGATCAACAGGCCGAGCGCGATCATCGCGAGCAGTTCGATCGTCAGCCGTTTCGCCATATCGCCCCGTTTGTGCGTGCCATTTCACGAAGCGTCAACGGGCAAAGCGGCGGATTTGCGAACTATTCGGCCGCCTTGGCGAAGGCGCGCTTGTCCGTGAACGGCGCGCGGCCAGGAAGAGGGCAACCGCCGGCGACAGCGCCGGAACAGATCGGTCTTCGAAAGGAAAAGCCGCCATGACCAGCATCGCCGCCCCCGCCGCCACGGCGCGTCGCCCAGCCAAATTGTCGCACCGCATCGGGCTGACCGCGCTCCTCGTTCTCGGCGGCATCGTTGCGGCGCTGCTGGCGCGTTCGTTCATGGGGCCGTCGACTTATCGTACGCCGATGTGGGCGATCTGGCTTCATCTTGCGACTGTCGTCCCCGCCGTGCCGCTTGGCGCCTGGCTGCTCTGGCGCCGCCGCAAGGGCGACCTGGCGCACAAGATCGGAGGGCGCGCCTGGGCCGCGATGATGGTCGTGACGGCGATCGACAGCTTCTGGATCCGCACCGTCACCGGGACGATCAGCCCGATCCACATCTTTTCGCTGATCGTGCTCGTCCAGCTGCCGCGGGCGATCCGGTTCGCCCGGATCGGCGACATCGACCGTCACCTCAAGCTGATGCGTGGCATCTATATCGGCCTGATTGCGGCCGGCTTCTTTGCGATGGCGCCGGGCCGGACGCTGTGGACGCTGGCTTTCGGTTGAATTTGGGGCGCGGTGGCCTATTGGCGGGAGCATGACCGACGCCCCCGCCGCCACGCTGTCCATCGTCCTGTCGCAGATGACGCAGAGCGTCGGCGACCTTGCCGCCAATGTCGATGCGATGCGCGCCGTCCGCGCGCGGCACAGCGGCGCCGACCTGATCCTCTATCCCGAACTGCAATTGATCGGCTATCCGCCCGAGGATCTGGTGCTCAAGCCCGCGCTCGCCGACCGCGCCGCGCGCCTGCTGACCGAGCTGGCGGCGGACACTGCCGATGGCGGTCCGGCGATGCTGGTCGGTTCGGTCGAGCGCAACGGCGACGGCCGCCTCTACAATATCGTCGCGCTGCTCGACGGCGGGCGGATCGTCGCGACGCGGCGCAAGCACGAACTGCCCAATTATGGCACCTTCGATGAAAAGCGCGTCTTCGCACCCGGCCCGCTGCCCGATGTCGTCGAATGGCGCGGGGTGCGGCTGGGACTGCCGATCTGCGAGGACGGCTGGTTTCCCACGGTCTGCGCGCATCTGGCGGCGCAGGGCGCGGATATTCTGATCTCGGTCAACGGCAGTCCTTATGAAATCGACAAGGACGACCGCCGGCTGACCCAAGTGTTCGCAGCGCGTGTTGCCGAAACGAAACTGCCGCTCATTTTCCTCAATCGCATCGGCGGGCAGGACGAGCTTGTGTTCGACGGCTGCTCCTTCGTGCTGAACCGCGACGGGCGCGCGGCGCATCGCCTGACCGACTGGGAAGCCGAAGAGCGCGTCACCCGCTGGACGAAAGAGGCCGACGGCTGGATCTGCGCGCCCGGCGCGATCGCCGAATGGGATGCGCATCCCGCCGACATATATGACGCGATGGTGCTGTCGCTGCGCGACTATGTAGAGCGCAATCGCTTTCCCGGCGTCGTGCTGGGCCTGTCCGGCGGCATAGATTCGGCGATCTGCGCCGCGATCGCCGCCGACGCGCTCGGCCCCGACAAGGTGTGGTGCGTGATGCTGCCGAGCCGCTTCACCAGTCAGGACAGCCTCGACGATGCGGCGGGCTGCGCGGGCATGATCGGGTGCCGGCTCGACACGATTTCGATCGTCCCGGCGGTCGAGGCCTTCGATACGATGCTGTCGGACAGCTTCGCCGACGCGGCGGTCGATACGACTGAGGAGAATGTCCAGTCGCGCATCCGCGGCGTCACGCTGATGGCGCTCAGCAACAAGTTCGGCCCGATGCTGATGACGACGGGAAACAAGAGCGAGATGAGTGTCGGCTATGCGACTATCTATGGCGATATGGCGGGCGGCTATAACCCGCTGAAGGATGCCTACAAGACCACGGTGTTCGCGGTATCGCGCTGGCGCAACGCGAATGTCCCGCGCCTGTCGCGCAATCCGGTGACGCCGGTGATGCCCGACCGCATCATCACCAAGCCGCCCAGCGCCGAACTCCGCCCCGACCAGAAGGACGAGGACAGCCTGCCGCCCTATGAGGATCTCGACCGCATGCTCCACATGCTGGTCGAAGAAGAGGCGAGCGTCGACGATGTGGTCGCGCGCTACGGCTTCGACCGCGACGTGGTGGCGCGCATCGAACGGCTGCTGGCGATCGCCGAATATAAGCGGCGCCAGGCGCCGCCGGGGGTCAAGCTGTCGACGCGCAATTTCGGCCGCGACCGCCGCTATCCGATCACGCACGGCTTTCGCACCGCCTGACTCGCATCCCGCGCGAAACCGGTTATAGGCGCGCCATGACCGTCATCACCCGCTTCGCTCCCTCGCCGACCGGCAGCCTGCACGTCGGCAATGTCCGCACCGCGCTCCACAACTGGATGTGGGCGCGCAAGCATGGCGGGCGCTTCCTGCTCCGCATCGACGATACCGATCTCGAACGCTCGAAGGAGGAATATGTCGAGGGCATCCGCACCGATCTCGCATGGCTGGGTCTCGATATCGACGGCGAGGAGCGCCAGTCGGCGCGCTTCGCGCTCTATGAGGCCGAGTTTGAAAAGCTGAAGGCGGCGGGCCGCGTCTACGCCTGTTACGAGACGCCCGAGGAGCTGGAAATCCGGCGCAAGATTCTGCTCTCGCGCGGGCTGCCGCCGGTCTATGAGCGTAAGCCCGCCGACGCGCCGGTGCCCGAAGGCGTGGCGCCGCACTGGCGCTTCCGGCTCGATCAGGGCGCGCCGATTGAGTGGACCGACCTGATTCGCGGCCCGCAGCATTTCGACCCCAGGACCATGTCCGACCCGGTCGTGCGCCGCGCCGACGGCAGCTGGCTCTATCTGCTGCCGAGCGTGATCGACGATATTGCCATGGGTATCACGCATGTCGTGCGCGGCGAGGATCATGTGTCGAACACCGCGGCGCAGATCCAGATGTTTCAGGCGCTCGGCGCGACGCCGCCCGAATTTGCGCACGAGGCGCTGCTCGTCGGCACCGAAGGCAAGCTGTCGAAGCGCCTCGGCTCGCTCGGCATGGCAGCGCTGCGCGAGAATGGTATCGAGCCGATCGCGCTCGTCGCGCTGCTCGCGCGCCTTGGGACGAGCGATCCGGTCGAGCCGGTGACGAGCGCGGCACCGCTGATCAAAGGGATCGACTTCGCGCGCTTCGGCCGCGCGCCGGCGCGCTTCGACGAGGCCGAGCTGGCGCTGCTCAACCAGAAGATTCTGCACCACACTGATTATCATGCGGTTGCGCCGCGCCTGCCGCTCGCGATCGGCGCCGCGCGCTGGAACGCGATTCGTCCCAATCTGATGACCGTGGCCGAGGCTGCGGAATGGGTTCCGGTGTTCGACGGGCCGTTCGTGCCGCCCGTGCCCGACGCCGCCGATCGCCCGGTACTTGCCGCCGCTGCGGCCGCGGCACCCGCGCTCGATTGGGATGCCGACCCCTGGCACGCGCTGACCGCCGCGGTGAAGGCCGCGACCGGCGCGAAGGGGCGTCCGCTGTTCCTGCCGCTGCGCCGCGCGCTCACCGGCCGCGACCATGGGCCCGATATGGCCGAACTGCTGCCGCTGATCACCAAGGATCAGGCGATAGCGCGTCTCTCCATTTCCTGAACGCGCGGCGTCGGCGTATTCCTATCTTGCCGCTTGACAATATTTGTGACGTTATAATATCACACAAGCTGATCCGGCAGACAGCTCGGTCAGAAACGGGCGGAGCCGGTCACAGGCAAGGAGAGAGGCCATGACCCTGATTCCCCTGATCTCGGCGATCGTATCGGCGCCCGAGGCGACCACCGCAGTTGCCGGCGCCGCGCCGCCGCGCCGCAATAGCTACGATCCCGGCGCGGGCCATCGACCCGTGGCGTTCGCCTTCGCGGTCGGCCTGCCGGTGGCGCTCGTCGTTGCGGTCGCATTGTCGCCGATCATCATCGAAAAGGCGCCTGTGCTCGCGCCGCTGACCGGCACGCTGATTGAAATCGAAAAACCCAAGCCGCCCGAGGCGAAGCCCGAGGTCAAGCCCAGCCCCAGAAGCAACACGCCGACCGAGGCGGTGCGGCCGCTGGTCGATACATTTCCCCCGGCCGACCGCGGGGTCGAGGTGAAGCCAGTGGTGCCCGACCCGCTTCCCTATGATCCCGGCCCGACGACGGTCCGGCCCGCCGATCCGCCCAAGCCGCCGCCGCTCGTCCTGGCCGAACTCGACCAGCGCTTTGCCGGCAGCTTTCAGCCCGATTATCCCGCAAGCGAACAGCGGCGCGAGATCGAAGGCAGCGCGAAGGTGCGCGTGCTGATCGGCACCGACGGCCGGGTGAAGGCGGTCGAGCTGGTCAGCACCGACAGCCCGGGCTTTTTCGCCGAAACGAAACGCCGCGCGCTCGCCAAATGGCGCTTCAAGCCCGCGACGCGCGGCGGGGTGGCCGAGGAAAGCTGGAAGGTGATGGTCGTGCATTTCCAGATCCGCAACGGCTGACCCCATCGCAAGACCCCTCCCGGGGGGCGGGCACACCCCATCGGCCCGCCCCCTTTTCGACCACAGATTGCTTGACATTGACCGCGAATCCGGCCAATGGCGCCCGGATAAATGAGGGCGGCGCCCGCGCGCGGCCCTCTTTGTTTTTCATAGCAACCGTCGGGGCCCCCAGTCCCGCCACATGTGCCGGACGATCCGGCGGATGTGCCAATAGTTCGAGGATCAGGGCCATGGCCAAGCCGACGACCGTCAAGATCAAGCTGGTGAGCACCGCCGACACGGGCTTTTTCTACGTCACCAAGAAGAACCCGCGCACGATGACCGAAAAGATGTCGGTGCGCAAATATGACCCGCGTGCGCGCAAGCACGTCGAGTTCAAGGAAGCCAAGATCAAGTAAGCGCGTTACCCGCGTCCCGATGGCGCGGGCCGGCAACGGCTTGTCCCGGCACGGCCGGGATTGCGAAGGGCGGCGCTGAGCCGCCCTTTTTGCGTGCGCGAGCAGCGCGCGGTAAAGCGCCCGCACCGCAGGACGGCGCGGCGAGGGAAATCAGGCGGCCATCAATATGCCGCTGTAGGACCGATCGTCGAACGTCAGCCCGGCCCCCATGGCGACGCAGATCAGCGCATCTTCGGCGACCAGCACCGGCAAGCCGGTTGCCGCGGAGATGGCCTGATCCATCCGGCGCAGCAGCGCGCCGCCGCCGGTGAGCATGATCCCCGCATCGATGATGTCCGCCGACAATTCGGGCGGGGTCCGTTCCAGCGCCGCCTTTACTGCGCTGACGATCTGACCCACCGGTTCGGCCAGTGCCTCGGCGATTTCGGCTTCGGACACGCTGATTTCGGACGGGCGGCCGCTAACGAGATCGCGCCCTTTGACGGCCATGACGACGCCTTCGTCCTGCGGCGGCACCGCGGAGCCAATCGCGAGCTTGATGCGCTCGGCCGTCATCTCGCCGATCATCATATTATGCTTGCGGCGGATATACGACGCGATCATGTCGTCCATCTTGTCGCCGCCGACGCGTACCGAACTGCTGTGCGCGACGCCGCCGAGCGACAGCACGGCTACTTCGGTAGTGCCGCCACCAATGTCGACGACCATCGTTCCCTGTGGTTCTGTGACGGGCAGGCCGGCGCCGATCGCCGCGGCGAGCGGTTCCTCGATCAACTGAACGCTGCTCGCGCCGGCGTTGGAGGCCGCGTCGCGGATCGCGCGCCTTTCGACATGCGTCGACCCCGACGGCACGCAGACCACGACATGGCCGCGGCGCCGCAGGCGGCTTGTGCCGTCGAGCGCCTTGTCGATGAAATGCTTGATCATCTGTTCGGCCAGGTCGATGTCGGCGATCACCCCGTCGCGCAGCGGTCGCAGCGCCTCGAGATTGGCGGGCGTCTTGCCCATCATCAGCTTGGCATCGGCGCCGACCGCCTTGACGCGGCGCACGCCGTCGCGCGTTTCGATCGCGATCACCGATGGTTCGTTGAGCACGATACCGCGGCCGCGGACATAGATGACGGTGTTGACCGTGCCGAGATCGATCGCGACATCCTGTGCGTGCGATGCGAAGCGTTGGAAAATCTTCATAAGCGGGGCGAAACCTCGATCCTTCCAGAATCCGATACAAGCGCCCCGCCCCCCGGCCTTCGCTCGCTCAATCCATAGGTCGCCGCTTGGAAAACTGCGCCCGCCAGGTCAATGCCCGTGCGAGCCAAAGCGAGGGTTTCGCGCGCCTGATCGATAAGCCGGGCCGGAACTGTGCCGGTTTCTAGCGCCGGAACGGGTCGCCGCGCAGCGAACGGCCGGCGGTTTCGGGCATGTAATGAAGCGCGACGAGCCCGACGAGACACGCCGCCATCATGTAATAGGCAGGCATCAGCGGGTCGCCGGTCGCGGAGATCAGCGCGCTGCCGACCATCGGTGCGGTGCCGCCGAAGATCGACGTCGAGATATTATAGGCGATCGCAAAGCCGGCAAAACGCACCGCGGTCGGAAAGAGCGCGGGGAAGGTCGCAGAGATCGTCGCGAGCTGCGGCACGTAGAGCAGGCCGAGCAGCAGGAAACCCGCGACCGCTCCCGCGAAGCCCGTGCCGATCAGCATATAGAGCGGCACGACCGCGACGAGCAGCGCGATGAGCGAAAAGCGCCACATCGGCCGCCGTCCGACCCGGTCCGACAGCGCCCCCGCAAAGGGCAGGAAGACCATCATGAACAGCATCCCGATGATCGGGACGAGCAGCGCCTGATCGGGCGCGAGGCCGATCCGCCGTTCCAGATAGGTCGGCATATAGCTGAGCAGCGTATAATTGACGACGTTGAGCGCCACGACGAGCCCGCCGACGACGAGCAGCGGCCGCCAGTGATTCCGGCCCAGCGCGGCGAGCCCGGGCGAGGGCCGGTCCTCGGCCGCCTGCTGCGCCTCCAGAAAGACGGGCGTATCCTCCATCTTCGAGCGGACATACATGCCGATCAGCCCGATCGGACCGGCGACAAGGAAGGGGATGCGCCACCCCCATTCGTGCATCGCCGCATCGCCAAGGTGCAGCGAATAGCCAAGCATCAGCGCGGCGCCGAAGGAAAAGCCCGCGAGCGTTCCGAATTCGAGGAAGCTGCCATAGAAGCCGCGCCGGGCGTCGGGGGCATATTCGGCCATGAAGGTCGCCGCGCCGCCATATTCGCCGCCGGTCGAAAAACCCTGGACCATCCGCAGCAGGACGAGGATCGCTGGCGCCCAGAAGCCGATACTGTCATAGGATGGGATCAGGCCGACGGCGAAGGTCGCGCCCGCCATCATCAGGATCGTCATTGCGAGCACCGACTTGCGGCCGATGCGGTCGCCGAGCGGCCCCCAGAACAGCCCGCCGAGGGGGCGGACAAGGAAGGAAATGGCGAAGGTCGCGAGCGCGAACAGCACCGCCTCGCCCGCCTCGCCGGGGAAAAGCGCGGCCGAGATATAGGTGACGCCATAGGCGTAGATGCCATAGTCGAACCATTCGACCGCATTGCCGAGCGCCGACGCCCCGATCGCGCGGCGCAGCGTCGATTGGGTGGGGAGCGGCGCGGGCTGTCCGGCGGCGGGGAGCGGGGACGAACGGTCCATGGGTCGGTTAATCCTTTACGGTGGCGGCTTCGGGGCCGGAGGGGTCGAGCAGCGCCGCGACCGGGGTCGTGCGGGGCAACATCTGGAAATCCTGCTGCGCCGGACCAGGCACCGGCGCGGTGGCGGCAAGCCGCCACAGGCTGAACCCCAGCATCGCCGCGGCGCAGGCCGCGATGAACAGGAACAGGCCGCCCGGACCCATCCAGTTCATCGCCGCGGCGCCGCCAAGCGGGCCCAGCGCGGCTCCCGCCGAATAGAGAAGCACAAGCTGGCCGCTGGCGCTTACCCGCTCGGCCGGGAGCAGGCGGTCGTTGGCGTGCGCGACGCACAGCGGATAAAGCGCGAAGCTGAGCCCGCCGAAGGCCGCGCCGAACAGCAGCAGCAGGGCGCCCCCCGGCGCGGCGGCGAGCGCCACGCTCACCGCCAGTGCAAGCGCGAAACAGGCGATGATGACGCGGCGGCGATCATAGCGGTCGGAGAGGCGTCCCAGCGGCCATTGCAGCGCCACGCCGCCGAGAATCACCGTCATCATGAAGGTGGCGATCGCGCCGAGCCCCAGGCCGATCCCGCGCGCATAGATCGCAGCCATGCCGTAGAAGGCGCCGAGGATCAGCCCGGTGATCGCCGCCCCCGCCAGCCCGAGCGGCGAGGCGGCAAACAGCCGCGCGAGGGGAAGATTGTCGGCTTCTCCCAAGGTCGGTGCGGTGCTGCGCGTGAGGCAGACCGGCAGGATGGCGAGCGAAATGAGGATCGAGGCGATCTGGAAGGGTACGGCCGGCGTTGCCGCGCCGGTGCTCAGGAAAAGCTGTCCGACGGCCTGTCCCGAATAGAGGGCGACCATATAGGCGGCGAGGATACCGCCGCGCGTATCGGGTTCGGCGCGGTCGTTGAGCCAGCTTTCGACGCAGATGAACATGCCTGCGACGCACAGGCCGTCGACCAGCCGCAGCAAGGCCCACAGCAGCGGGTGCTGGACCAGCGCATAGGTGAGCGTGCTCGCTGAAAGCAGCGCGACGAAGGCGGCAAAGGCGCGGATATGCCCGACGCGGCGGACGATCGCGCCGGCGCGCAAGGCGCCGAGCGTCAATCCGCCGAAATAGGCGGTGGCGACCAACCCGATCAGGATCGTGTCGCTGCCCGCCCGCTCGAGCCGCAGGCCGATCAGCGTCGACAAGAAGCCGCTACCCGCCATCATCACGAAGATGGCGAGCAGCAGGCTGCGAACGGGAGCGAGGGTGGCGAGCATCGGAAGGGTGCGGGTGCCGCGCGTCAGGCGGCGCGGCGCCCTTCTGCCCCGCCGGAATCCGCTTCGACCAGCGTGCGGTGCAGCGCGCGGACGGCGGCATCGAAATCGCGGCTTTCGACGATGAACTGGACATCGACGTTACGGATCTGATGCTGCATCGCGATCATCGCGACACCGGCGGCGTCAAGCGCGCGCAGCGCATCGGGCACCAGCCCCGGCCGCGCGATGTCGCTGCCGATCACCGACACCATTGCGACCGGATGCGCCGATATCGCGGCGTCGGGATATTGTTTTTGCAGATCGGCGATCACCTTCTTCACCGCGCCGGCGCTGGCCGACAGATAGTGGGTGATGGTGTTGGCATTCGACGCCTTGCTGACAATCCACAGGCCGTGACGCGTCAGCACGTCGAGGATTGCGGCATCATAGCCCTTCACCCCGACCATATCCTGTTCGAAGAATTGCAGCGCCTGCATCTGGCGGATGCCGGTGACGATCTCGACCCGCGGCACGTCGGAGACATAGGTGCCGGTGACGAGCGTGCCGCCATCTTCGCGATCGAAGGTGTTGCGCACACGCAGCGGAATGTCGGTCTGCCTGAGGCCGCGTCCGGCGCCCGGATGGATCGCCTCCATGCCCAGATTGGCGAGCTGGTCGGCGACATCGTAATTGGTGCGACCGATCTTGCGCGCTTTATCCTCGCCGACCAGCTTGGGATCGGCGCTCGACAGGTGAAATTCCTTGTGGATGATCGCCTCGCGCGCGCCGGTCAGCACCGCGATGCGCGAGAAGGTCATCTCGGTATAGCCGCGCGCAAAGCGTTTCACCATGCCGCCCTGGCAGCCGGCATAGCCGGTGACGATCGGCAGCGTCGTCGCCAGATCGATGTTGGCAAAGGCCTCGGTGATCCGCTCGTCGAGCGTGCGCAGATCCTCCTGATCCCAGGGGGTCAGATCGATGAAGCGAGCGTTGACGTCGCGATCCCGCAGCAGCAGCGCGGTGCTGTGGGCGCTGTGCGCTTCGCCCAGCCCGGCGAGCAATTCGCGGGCGGTGACGAGCTGTTCCTTGACGCAGAAGCGGCCGTGGCTGCGCAGCCGCGCCAGATCGTCGAGGCAGGCGGCGACCGCATCGAGTCGCATGTCGACGAAGGCATCGGCCTCGTCGCGGCTCTCGCGGCGCGCGAACATCGCCTCGTTGCGCGCGTGCATCGCACCGCGCACCGCCTCCATCGCGCGGCGCCAGCCATCGCTGTCCTCGTCGTCGGCGACGAAGCGCCCGAACACGCCGGGTTCGCCGGTCTTCTTGTCTTCGAGCAGGAGATTGGTGATTCCGGCATAGGCCGACACCACGAAAATGCGATTGTAGAGATCGGCGCCCGAGCGGCCGGCGATCAGCACATTGTCGAACAATGTCGCGGTCGCCGCCATCGACGTGCCGCCGATCTTTTCGACGCTGTGTCCACCCTTTTTGACGTCCTGTGTCATGCCGCGATCCTTTCGGTGAGCGGGCCCGCCTCGATGGCGAGCGGTTCGGGGACGCCGCGATGCGCGAGGAACCAGGGGCGCGGCTTGTCGACCCCGAACGGCTTTTCGAGCCGGTTGCTCACCGCATTATAGACGAGGAAGGCATTCGCGCGCGGGAAGGGGGTGATGTTGCCGTTCGACCCGTGCATCAGGTTGCAGTCGAACAGGATCACGGTTCCCGGCGCGCCGGTCGGCGCAACGATACCGTGATCATGCGCCAGTTCGGCGAGACTGTCCTCGTCGGGAACGCCATATTCCTGGCGCTTCAGCGACTGGCGATAATGGTCGTCGGGTGTTTCGCCGACGCAGGTCAGATAGGTGCGATGCGACCCCGGAATGACCATCAGCGGGCCATTGTGCGGCGTGTTCTCGGCGAGCAGAACCGACATTGAAAGCGCGCGCATCCGCGGCATGCCGTCCTCGACATGCCAGGTTTCGAAATCGCTGTGCCAATAGAATTCCTTGCCCTTGAAGCCGGGTTTGTAGTTGAGGCGCGACTGGTGGATGTAAACCTCGTCGCCGAGCAGGAAGCGCGCGATCCCCGCCAGCCGCTCGTCGGCAGCAAGCCGCGCCATGATCGCGCTCTGGTTGTGAATGTCGAAGATCGACCGGATTTCGCGGCTCTGCGGCTCGGTGACGATCGTTTCCTCGTCGAGCGCGTCGGGATCAGCGAGCAGCTTGCCCGCGGCGCGCTGCAAATAGGTCACTTCCTCGTCGTCGAAGAGGTTCTCGAGCAGCAGATAGCCGTCGCGATCGAAGCCCTCCGCCTGCTCGCGGCTGATCGGTGCGTCGGGCGTCCACGCGCTGCGGACGACCGGGTCGAGCCGCGGCCGCATTTCTGGCGCGGCCGCGTGACGCGATGGGTAGATGTCGGTCATGGGACTTCCCCCTGTTGATATGGGTTTTACGCTGCGGGCGCGGCCTCGCGCGCCGGCTCGCTCGCCATGTCGGCCTCAGCCGGATAGGCGCCGCTTGCGTCATGCACTTCCTTGCCGGTGACCGGCGGATTGAAGGCGCAGGCGGTCAGTATGTCGGTTTCGGGGCGCACGATGTGGCGGTCGTGCTTGTCGAGCGCATACATCACGCCGGGTTCGAGCCGATGGATTTCGCCGCTGTCCAGATCCTCGATCGTCCCCGTGCCCTTGAGCACGAACACCGCCTCGAGGTGGTTCTGATAATGCATTTTCAGCTCGCTGCCCGCGAACATGGTCGTGACGTGGAAGGAAAAGCCCATCCCGTCGTCCTTGAGCAGCATGCGCGCGCTGGCCCAGCCGTTCGAGCGGACGTTGCGGTCGGATTTGCGGATCTGGTCGAGATTGCGGATGATCATGGTCGGTCTCCTGTCTTCATTCGGCGGCGACGGCGTAATCGTCGGCCATCGCTTCGCGGATCTTGGTTTCGAGAATGTCGAGCCCTGCCGAGAGCAGGGCGTCATCGATGACGAGCGGCGCGAGCACCTTGACGATTTCGTCGTGCGCGCCGCTGGTTTCGATGATGAGGCCGGCGTCGAAGCAGGCGGCGGTGATCGCCCCGGCGCGTTCTCCCGACCCGACGTTGATGCCGCGCATCATCCCGCGGCCGCGCGTTTCGAAGCCATGTTCGGCGGCGATGCGCGCGAGCCGCTCTTCGAGCAGCGCCCCGCGGCGGCGCACATCGTCGGCGAAAGCGTCGCTGCTCCAGAAATGGCCGA
This sequence comes from Sphingopyxis sp. A083, assembly GCF_001468495.1. NCBI lineage: Bacteria > Pseudomonadati > Pseudomonadota > Alphaproteobacteria > Sphingomonadales > Sphingopyxidaceae > Sphingopyxis > Sphingopyxis sp. A083. The sequence goes on from NZ_LNSK01000001.1 coordinate 153,620, forward strand.
GCGCGGCGGTCGCGGTGACGAAGGCGTGGTTGTTGCCGCGGAACGTCCCATTATGTTCGCCGGGCGACCATTGGTCGAGTTCGGGGCGGAACAGGGTCAGCGCAAAGGGCAGGCCCATGCCCGACAGCGATTTGGCAAGCGTGACGATGTCAGGGGTGAAGCCCATTTCCTCGAAGCTGAAGAAGCTTCCCGTGCGGCCACAGCCCGCCTGGATGTCGTCGACGATCAGCAGCGCGCCGTGGCGCTTTGCGATGTCGGCGATCTTGCGCAGCCATTCGGGCGAGGCAGCGTTGAGGCCGCCTTCGCCCTGCACCGTTTCCACGAGGATCGCGGCGGGGGCGTCGAGGCCGCTCGACGGATCGGCCAACCGCTGGTCGAGCAGTTCGGCGGTGTCGACCTCGGGGCCGAAATAGCCGTCATAGGGTTCGTGCGCGACATGGGCGAGCGGGACGCCCGCGCCGCCGCGCTTGGCGGCATTGCCGGTGCAGGCAAGCGCGCCGAGCGTCATACCGTGAAAGCCGTTGGTGAAGGCGATAACCAGTTCGCGACCCGTCACTTTGCGCGCGAGCTTGATCGCTGCCTCGACCGCGTTGGTGCCGGTCGGGCCGGTGAACATGACGCGATAGTCGAGTGCGCGCGGCTTCAGGATCACATCCTCGAACGTGTCGAGAAAGGCAGCCTTGGCATCGGTGTGCAGGTCGAGCCCGTGGGCGATGCCGTCGGCGGCGATATAATCGAGCAGCGCCTGCTTCAAAATCGGATGGTTGTGACCATAGTTGAGCGTCGAACAGCCCGACAGGAAGTCGAGATAGCGACCGCCCTGATCGTCGTGCATCCATACGCCTTCGGCCTTGCCGAACTGACGCGGCATCGCGCGGGCATAGCTGCGGACCACCGATTCGCGGCGTTCGTAAATGCTCCGGTCGGGAATGGACCCGGACGGTTTGGGTGCGTTGATCATGTGAATACCCCTATTCTGCCTGTGTCATTGTGCCTGAGTCATTCAGGCGATGTCGTATCGGTCGGTGTCGTATCGATGGCGAATGGCCCGATGCGGGCTTGAAACTCGCTGGGATGGACGCCCGCGAAATGGGCGTCGCGCTCGAAGACGATACTGCGGTCGAGCGTCGTATCGTGGCGCCGGGCAAGGCCGTGGAACAGCGCCCAAGACGCCGCATTGTCGGCGGTGATCGTCGCCAGAACGTGCGTCACGCCCGCCTGCGCCGGCCGCGTGAGCAGTTCGTCGAGCATACGGCTGGCGAGCCCCTGGCCGCGTCCTTCGGGCGCGACCGCGACCTGCCAGACGAAGAAGGCGCTCGGTTCGGCGGGCGGGCGATGCCCCGAAATCCAACCGAGAATGCGACCGCCGCGTTCGGCGATGATGCAATTGTCGGCGAAATGGGTGCACTGGATCAGATTGAAGTAGCGCGAATTGCGGTCGAGCGGCGGGCAGGCCGCGATCAGCGCGGTGATCGCCGGCCCGTCGGTTGCGACCGGCTTGCGAAATTGCAGCGACGCGGCGGGTCGGCCGGACGGCGTGTCCTTTGCGGATGGCGCCGTGTCCCGTTCCTGTGGCCGGTCAAATATCTTTCATCTCCTGAAATATTGCTATGCGCACATTCGAGCCAACCGGCCCGGCATGCCGCGAAATATAGGATGTTCGTCGCCTCGTTCAACCCCGCGGCGATCATAATGTTTCATACAATGAAATAAAATTCTGCATCCCGGCGGGCGCGACTTTGCAATTGGCGCCCTCCGCGGGCGCGGCTAACAAGGCGGGATGGAGTCCGAAATTGCCAACGCCACCCTGCGCGCGCTGCGGCGCATCCTGCGCGCGACCGAGACGGGCAGTCGCAAGCTGGGCGCGGCGACCGGCCTGACGCCGTCGCAGCTGCTCGTGCTGCGCGATGTGGCGGGGGCGCAGGGCGCCACGCCGGGGCAGGTCGCACAGCGCCTGCAATTCAGCCACGCGACGATCACCGCCATCGTCGATCGGCTGGTTGCCATGGAGCTGGTGACGCGGACGCGAAGCGAGCGCGACAAGCGACAGATGCTGCTGACCGCGACCGACGCGGGTCGGCGCCGCGTCGCCGAGGCGCCCGATATGCTGCAACAGATATTCGCCGACCGCTTCGCCGCGCTGCCCGCATGGGAACAGGCGATGATCCTCGCCGCGACCGAGCGGCTGGCGATCGTGCTCGGCGCCGCCGACATCGACGCCGCGCCGTTACTCGATACGGGCGCGATCGATCGCGCCTAGCGCACTTATTTCCGGATCGATCTTTGCCTTACCGCCGCAGCGCGGCGATGCAGCTGTCGACATTCGCGTCGCGCCCGTCGGGGGTGCGCGCGTCGACATGGGTGGCAAGCGCTTCGGCGCCTGAGCGCTGGGCGTAATAGTAAACATCCAATATGCACGCCGACCCGGCGAATTGCAGCTTGCGACCCGCGCCCTCGCTGACGTCGAGCCGCGGCTTGCCGAACAGGCGCAGCGCGCTGTTGGCATCGCGCCCGACGAGCGCATTATTCTGGGTGACCCGCGGCGGGTTGAGCGGCGCCGGGGCGCTGCTTGTCGGCGGCGGCGTCACGCGCGGCACCGCGGTGGCGGCGCAGCCGCCGAGCATCAGCGAAAGGCCGGCGAGTGCGGCCAAATTGGTGGTGCGGGTCAAGCCGGTTCCCCTTTATCTGTCTGCCCGGCGCAGATGGAGCATGTGGACGGCCATAGCCGCGCTCGCGATGGGCGCCAACAGATTGGCGACGGGAACCAGAAAGCTTGCGGCGGACAGCAGGCCGAGCGACCAGCGCGCGCGCCGCTCGAGGCGTGGCCGGCCGGGATGGCGCGCGAGGACCATCGCCTCGAGATCGCGGCCGAGCAGCAGCGCGTTGACGAAGAGGGCGAGGATCGGCGTGCCGATTCCCGTCACCAGGAGGAGGACATAAAAGGGCAGCGCGGCAAGATTGCCAAGGATCAGGCGCGCGAGCGATGCGAGCGCGAGGGCGGCCGACTGCCGCCAGCCGACATCGACCGCGCCGGCCGCGGCGGCGGGATAGTGGCGCCCCTCGACATCGGCGACGATGGCGTCGGCGAACAGCCCGACGACGACAATCGCGACGGCGCGAAACAAGAGCCAGCTCCCCGCGATCAGCAGCAGCAGGATCAGCACGCTCGCCATGTCGATCCCCGCCGCGCCCAGCCACTGCCAATGCGCGAGCGCCCAGCGCGCCCCAGCCAGAAGCGCCGCGCCCGCCGCAATGAACAGCAGCAGGGTGAGGGCAAGGCTGATCGCCAGGATGCGCAGCACCCGCGGGCTCGACAGGTCGCCGATGGCGAGGAACAGGGCTTGGACGGCACGGGCCATGCGTCCGAATGGCGCGGCGGGCGCTGCGTCGTCAAGCGTCGCGCTTGCCTTGGCGCGCGCGGCCCCCTAAGGCGCGCGGCATATTTTCCCACGCATCACAGGATTTTTCATGGCCTCCACCGCCCGTTTCGAAGTCGTTGCGATCGGCAATGCGATCGTCGATGTCATTGCCCGCGCCGACGACGCGCTGATCGAGGCCGAGGGCCTGACCAAAGGGTCGATGCGCCTCATCGATGCCGAAGAGGCGGGGCGCCTGTATGCGGCGATGGGTCCGGCGATCGAAATGTCGGGCGGATCGGCAGCGAACACGCTCGCCGGCATGGCGGCGCTCGGCCGCCGCTGCGCCTTCATCGGCCAGGTTGCCGACGACCAGCTCGGAAGCGTCTTCACGCACGACCTGCGCGCGCTCGGCGTCGCCTATGAAACCCCGGCGCTCAAGGAAGGCGCGCCGACCGCGCGCTGCCTGATCCTCGTCACGCCCGACGGCCAGCGGACGATGAACACCTTCCTCGGCGCGAGCCATCTGCTCGAACAGGCGATGATCGCCGAAGACTGGATCGCCGACGCCGACATCCTCTATCTCGAGGGCTATCTGTGGGATCCGCCGCTGTCGCGCGCCGCGATGCGCCGCGCGATCGACGTCGCACGCGGCGCCGGCCGCAAGGTTGCCTTCACCCTGTCTGACGCCTTCATCATCGACCGCCACGGCGATGATTTCCGCGCGCTGATCGGCGAGGGACTGTTCGACATATTGTTCGCCAACGAGGTCGAGATCTGCGCGCTCGCCGGAACGCAGGACTTCGAAGCCGCCGTCGCGGCGATCGCGCCGCGCGTGCCGCTGCTCGTCGTGACGCGCAGCGAAAAAGGCGCGATCGCGGTCGCGAACGGTGAGCGCGTTGAGGTCGGCGCCGAGCCCATCGAGACGGTTGTCGACACCACGGGCGCCGGCGACCTGTTCGCTGCGGGCTTCCTTGCGGGCCAGGCCGAGGGCCGCTCGCTCGCCGATTGCCTGACGATGGGTGCGGTGTGCGCGCGCGAAATCATCGCGCAGGTCGGCCCGCGCGCGCAAAGCGATCTGAAAGCGGAGGTCGCCGCGCGCCTCGGCTGATGCGGCGGTTCAGCTTGCGGGGGCGGCCGCGTCAGGCTGCTTGCGGAACAGCGCCCGGTCGGCCTGGCCGAAGCCGCGCGTCCAGATCAGCCACGCATAGATGCCGAGGATGAAGGGAACGCCGATCAGCAGCTCGGCCCATTCGGGCATCTGCGTCGCACCCCAGCCGAGAACCGTCGCCCCGGCGGTCGCCCAGACGAGCGCCCAGCGCAGGCTGTTGACCGGTGCGCCGAGGATACGCGCAAGCAGCCGCGCCTTCACCATCGACGCGAAGCCGAGCGCGAGCATCAGCGCGAGCGCGACCGCACCGGCATAGGCGATCGGCGGCAACCCCATCGATTTGGCGGTGAGGATCAGCGCGACGCTGAGCACCGCCTGCAGTGCAAGCGTCGCGATGCTGATCAGCAGATTGCGGTGACGCGCGACATAGACGAGCGCGGCTTCGCTCACCACCGCCGTCGCCGCCACGACCTCCGCCGCGAGCAGGAAGGCGAGTGCGACATTGCCCTCGACGAACTGCGGGCCGACGAGGCCCATCACCGCTTCGCCCGGAATGCCGAGCGCAAGCGCGATTCCTGCTTGCGCCGCGATGATCCAGAAGCCGACCTGGCTGACCTGCGCGGCGACCGCGGCGAGGCGGTTCTCCGCCAGATTGCGGGTGATGACGGGGCCGAGGATCGGCTCGAAGCTGGTCTTGAGCTTTTGCGGCAGCGAGGCAACCTGCTGCGCCATATAATAAATGCCGTAGATCGCGGGCGAGGTGAACTGGCCGAGGATGAACAGGTCGAGCCGGCGGGTCCCCCATTCGATCGCATCGGCAGCGGCGAGCGGCGCGTTGCGGCGCGCGAGAGAGATGAGCTGCGCGGGATGCGGGCGCCAGACGCCGGGGCCGCCATAGTGGCGAATCATCGGAATGAGCGCGGTGAAGAAGGTCGCGATCATCGCGGCGGCGTAGGAAAGGATCAACCCGTCGCGCAGCGAATAGAAGGCGAAGCCGAACGCGGCGGCGCTGATCGCCCAGGGTTCGACGATCGAACGCGCGCGGACCGTAGCGCCGATGTCGTAGCGATAGGCGCAGGCCGCGAGTGCGATGTCGGCCCCGGCGATCGCGAAGACGGTGATCGCCACCCAGCGATCCCAGCCGTCGATATCGCCCGAGGGGAACATGAGCTGCGGAAAGGCGAAGAGAATCGCCGAGCCGAACGCCGAGGCGAGGAAGGCGACGAACATGCCGTCCCACACGATATGACGATGATCGGCGCCCGGCTTGCTGAGCTGTTCGGCGAGGCCGCGCTTGAGCCCGAGCGTCGCAAGCTGCGCGACCAGCTCGATGACGAGCACGGCAAAGGCGAAGCGGCCGACCGCTTCGGGGCCATACCAGCGACCGGCGAAATAGAGAAAGGGCAGGCGCGCGACGAGGCGCAGGATGAAGCCGAAGAAATTGGTGCGGCCGCCCCTGGCGAGCGCGGCGGTGTCGGCATCCTGCCCGGCCGGGTCGGCCACGGTGGATGCGGAAGGGGGCGCGGCTGCGCTGTCCGACTGGCTCAAGCCTGGCGCCCCTTCTGCTGCTCCCCTGTGCGCTGTTTAGCGTGCGAAAAAGGGCGAGGCAATCCGGGCAATCCAGGCAATCGGCAGCGGTGCATCATCGGCCCTCGGGTCGCAGCGGGCGGCTGAGCAGGGCCTGAATGGCGTCGGCAACGCGCGTTTCGCCCGCGACGAGCCGCGCCACCGCGTCGGTGATCGGCATGTCGATCGCATCGGCGCGTGCGGCGGCGGCGATCACCGGGGCGCTGAACGCGCCTTCGGCAACGGTGCGGCGGTCGGCCATCAGGGCCGCTGCGCTCTCGCCGCGCCCCAGCCCTTGGCCGAGCGCGAAATTGCGCGAGTTGGATGATGTGCAGGTAAGGACCAGATCGCCGAGCCCGGCGAGTCCGGCGAGCGTTTCGGCCAGCGCCCCGCGCGCGAGCCCGAAGCGCGTCATCTCGGCAAAGCCGCGGCTGATCAGCGCGGCGCGCGCGTTGAGCCCCAGCCCGGCACCGTCGACGATGCCGCAGGCGATGGCGAGGACATTCTTGATCGCGCCGCCGATTTCGGCGCCGATCATGTCGGTCGACACATAAGGACGAAAATGCGGGCGGGCGAGCGCGCGGGCGAGCCCCTCGGCGAGCGCGGGGTTTTCGGCAGCGAGCGTGATCGCGGTCGGCAGCCCCGCTGCGACCTCGTGCGCGAAGGTCGGCCCCGACAGCACGGCGAAGCCGCGGCCGGGAAAGATTTCGCGCGCGATGTCGACCGGGAAGTCGAAGCTGCCCGCCTCCATCCCCTTGCTGCAGAAGATCAGCGGCGCATCGCCTGCGGGCAGCACCGCGAGCACGGCGCGCAGATAGGGCACCGGCACGACGACGAGCAGCGCGTCCAGCCCCGAAAGCGCGCCAAGGTCGCTCGTTGCCGTGAGCGAAGGCGACAGCGCCGCACCGGGCAGGAACAGCGGATTGCGATGCTCGGCGTTGATCGCCGCCACGACGTCTTCCTCGCGCGCCCACAGGCGCACCGGTGCGCCCTCGGCGGCGAGAAGCTGGGCGAGTGCGGTGCCCCAGGCGCCGCCGCCGACGACGCCGAACTTTTCAAATGACGTCATGCTGTCGCGCGTCATGCCTTTACTCCGGCGCCGCGCACGGTTTCGGCGGCGGGATCGAGCGGCCAGCGCGGCCGCGCCGCCGTGTCGAGCGGATCGCTGAGCCCCGCGGCGAAGCGCTCGACGCCCGCCCAGGCGATCATCGCGCCATTGTCGGTGCAGAGCCACAGCGGCGGCGCGACAAAGGGCTTGTCGAACGCGGCGGCGAGGCCGGTGAGCGCGGCGCGGATTGCGCCATTGGCAGCGACGCCGCCCGCGACGACAAAGGCGGTCGCTTCGGGGCAGGCGGCGAGTGCGATGCGGCTGCGATCGATCAGGCAGTCGACGACCGCTTGCTGGAAAGACGCGGCTACGTCTGCGGGACGGTGCGCGCCCGATGCGACCGCGCGCGCCACGGCGCTCTTGAGACCGGCGAAGGAGAAATGCGGTTCGGCGCTACCGACCAGCGGGCGGGGGAGCGGCACCGCATGCGGATCGCCGTCCGCCGCAAGCCGTTCGACCGCCGGACCGCCCGGATAGCCGAGCCCGAGCAGCTTTGCGGTCTTGTCGAAGGCCTCGCCCGCGGCGTCGTCGATCGTGGTGGCAAGCCGCCGATAATCGTCGACTCCGCGCACGAGCAGAAGCTGGCAGTGCCCGCCGGAGACGAGCAGCAGCAGATAGGGGAAGCGAAGGTCGGGGTCGGCTAGCCGCGGGCTGAGCGCGTGGCCTTCGAGATGGTTGACCGCGATCAGCGGCTTGCCCGCCGCATGGGCGAGCGCCTTGCCGGTGACCAGCCCGACCATGACGCCGCCGATCAGCCCGGGGCCGGCGGTCGCGGCAATGGCATCGACATCGGCGAGCGTCACCCCGGCATCGGCGAGCACGCCTTCGACGATCGGGGCGAGGCGGTCGACATGCGCGCGCGCCGCGATTTCGGGAACGACGCCGCCATAGGGCCGGTGCTCGGCCTCCTGCCCCGCGACCCGATGCGCGAGGATGCGCCGGTCGTCGGTGACGAGCGCTGCCGCGGTTTCGTCGCAGCTCGATTCGAGGCCAAGGATGAGAGACATAATGTTGCGCCCCCTTACCCGTGCCAGGGGGGCGGGGGCAAGCGGCGGACGATCGAGTCCCTGCAAGACCGTGCGCCACCTTTTCTTTCGCGCGCCGAAGCCCTAGCAGGCGCGCATGGCATCGATTCCGCTTCCCACGCCCGACCGCCCGCTCCGCCTCGGTACGCGCGCCTCGCCGCTGGCAATGGCGCAGGCCAATATGGCCGCCGCGGCGCTGATCGCCGCCTATGGCATCGCGCCCGAGGCGATCGAAATCGTTCCGATGACCGCCACCGGCGACAAGATCCAGGACCGCGCGCTCGCCGAGGTAGGCGGTAAGGCGCTGTGGACGCGCGAGCTCGACGCGGCACTCGACGGCGGGCGGATCGACATCGCCGTGCACAGTCTGAAGGATGTCGAGACGCTGCGTGATCCGCGCTTCGCGCTCGGCGCCATGCTCGAGCGCGCCGACCCGCGCGACCGGCTGGTGGTTCGCGACGGGATCGCGGCTGCGGCGATCGCCGACCTGCCGCACGGTGCGCGGCTGGGTACGAGCAGCCCGCGCCGCGCCGCGCAGATCCGCCGCCTGCGTCCTGACCTCGAAACGACGCTGCTGCGCGGCAATGTCGCGACGCGGCTTGGCAAGCTGGCGGCGGGGGAGGTCGATGCGACTCTGCTCGCCGCGGCGGGGCTCGAACGGCTTGGCATGCATGCGGTCGGAACCGTGCAGCCGGCGGAGATACTCTTGCCCGCCGCGTCGCAGGGCGCGATCGGTATCGAATGCCGCGCCGACGATGCGGTCACGCGGGGGCTGCTGCGCGGGGTCAATCACGAACCCACCCACCGCGCGGTTGCGGCCGAACGCGCGTTTCTGGCGGCGCTCGGCGGCGATTGCCGATCGCCGGTTGCGGCCTATGCGCGCTGGCTGGCCGACGGGACGCTGCGCCTCGATGCCGAAATCTATTCCGAAGATGGCGCCGACCATGCGATCGGCGAGACGCTGGTGCCCGATCCGGCCGCAGCCGAAGCGCTGGCGCGGCGTCTGCTGGTCGAGGCGCCCGAATCGGTGCGGCGCCTGTTCGCGGCATGACCGAATCGCTGCCGCTACTCGTGACGCGCGCCGACCCCGGCGGCGCGGCGACGGTGGCGCGGGCGCGGGCGCTGGGGCTCGACGCGCGCAGTATGCCACTGTTCGCTGCGCGCGCGATCGACTGGACGCTGCCCGATCCCGCCGGGTTTGACGCACTGCTCGTCACCAGCGCGCAGGCGGTGCGGCTGGCCGGACCCGGTTTGCAGGCCCTTGCCGCGTTGCCCGTTCATGCCGTGGGCGCCGCGAGCGCTGCAGCCGCGGAAGCGGCGGGCCTGCGCGTCGTGGAGGTCGGTACGCGCGATGGCCAACAGCTTCTTGATGGCATGACGTCCAGAAATTATCGCCATATCCTGTGGCTTTGCGGCCGCGATTATAGCGCGCTGGCGGCGCGCGATGCTGCGTTGACCCCGCTGCCCTGCTATGCGGTCGATCCCGTCGAGCCGCCCGCCGATTGGGCCGCGCTGATCGCTGCGCCGGCGGTGCTGCTCGCCCATTCGGGGCGCGGTGCGGACCGGATCGCGGCGCTGACCGATGGGCAACGCGGGCATTTGACGCTTGTCGCGATAAGCCCCGCTGTGGCAGCAAGGGCCGGGGGGGATTGGCAGGCGATCGCGCTTGCCGACCGGCCCGACGATGCGGCGATGGTGGCACAGGCCCGCGCTTTGTGCCACAAGAGCCCCAGACAGGGTCGTGCGAAAGAATAATATGGCAATCGAAAACGACAAACCCGTGCGTATGGACGATGGCGTCCGCAGCAGGGGGCTATCGTTCCGGACGTTGATAATTGCGGCGCTCGCGCTGCTCGTGGTCGGGATCGTCGGCGGCGGCTGGGCGATGAGCCGACTGCTGACCGGCAAGGATGTGCCGCCGGTCGCCAAGGTCGCCGATGTCCCCGCGACCGGCACCGCGCCGGGTGCGGCGTCCGCTGGAGCGGCACCCGATGCGGGGCAGAGCGGGCAGCCAGCGCTGGTCGTCGCGCCTGTCGATGGCGCGAACGCGCTGGCGGCGCGCGTGGCCGAGCTGGAACAGCGGCTGTCGCGCCTCAATCTCGAAGCGGCGTCGGCGTCGGGCAATGCCTCGCGCGCCGAAGGGCTGCTGGTCGCCTTCGCGGTGCGCCGTGCGCTCGATCGCGGTCTGCCGCTCGGCTATCTCGAGGCGCAGCTGCGCCTGCGCTTCGGCGACGACCAGCCCAATGCGGTCAAGACGATCATCGATACGTCGCGCGATCCGGTGACGCTGGAGCAGTTGCGCGCCGAACTCGACGCGCTGGCGCCCGAACTCGTCGGTCGCAGCGACGGCGGCGGCAGCTTCTGGACCGGCTTGCGCCGCGAGGTCAGCGAATTGTTCGTCGTGCGTCCGGCGGGCACCCAGTCGCCGCGTGCATCCGAACGGCTCGATCGCGCGCGCCGCTATCTGGCGGGCGGGCAGGTCGACAAGGCGATCGAGGAGGTGCAGGCGATGCCCGGCGCCGCCGAAGCGAAGGACTGGCTGATCGCGGCGCGCCGCTATCATGAGGCGCGGCGCGCGCTTGACCTGATCGAGACCGCGGCGATATTGGAGCCGCGCGACGGACCGACCGCCGCGATGGCCCGCAAGCCGGGCGATCCGACCTCCTGAGCGGGCCTGTATCGACGGGTCCGCGCTTTTGAAGAAAGCTGACCCATGGCCCTCGCCGATCCGCAGCGCATCGAAGCGCTCGACCCGTTCGATCCTCTCGCGCTCGACGCGCAGCTTTCGGAAGAGGAGCGGATGGTCCGCGATGCGGCGCGCGCCTATGCGACCGGCGAGCTGTTGCCCCGCGTCACCTCGGCTTTTCTCGACGAACGCTTCGACCGCGAGATCATGTCGGAAATGGGCGCGCTCGGCCTGCTCGGCGCGACGATCGACCCCAAATATGGCGGCGCGGGGCTCAATTATGTGAGCTACGGCCTGATCGCGCGCGAAGTCGAGCGCGTCGATTCGGGCTATCGCTCGGCCTGTTCGGTGCAAAGCTCGCTCGTGATGCACCCGATCAATGCCTATGGCAGCGAAGAGCAGAAGATGCGCTTCCTGCCCGGCCTCGCCTCGGGCGAGCTTGTCGGCTGCTTCGGCCTGACCGAACCCGACGCCGGCAGCGACCCCGCCGGGATGCGCACGCGCGCCGAGAAGATCGCGGGCGGATACCGGATCAAGGGCGCGAAGATGTGGATCACCAATTCGCCGATCGCCGACGTCTTCGTCGTGTGGGCGAAGTCCGACGCGCACGACCGCGCGATCCGCGGCTTCATCCTCGAAAAGGGCATGAAGGGCCTGTCGGCACCGAAGATCGAGGGCAAGGTCAGCTTGCGCGCGTCGATCACCGGCGAGATCGTGATGGACGGGGTCGAAGTCGGCGAAGACGCGCTGCTGCCGCATGTCTCGGGGCTGAAGGGGCCGTTCGGCTGCCTCAACCGCGCGCGCTACGGCATCGGCTGGGGCGCGATGGGCGCGGCCGAATTCTGCTATGAGGCGGCGCGCAATTATACGCTCGACCGCAAGCAGTTCGGGCGCCCGCTGGCGGCGAACCAGATCGTCCAGCTGAAACTTGCCAATATGCTCACCGAAATCGCGCTCGGCACCCAGGCGGCGCTGCGCGTCGGCCGGCTGATCGACGAAGGGCATCTCGCGCCTGACATGATCAGCTTCCTCAAGCGCAACAATTGCGGCAAGGCGCTCGATATCGCGCGGGTGGCGCGCGACATGCACGGCGGCAACGGCATCTCGGCCGATTATCATGTGATCCGCCACGCGGTGAATCTGGAAACCGTCAACACCTATGAAGGCACGCATGACGTCCACGCGCTGATCCTCGGCCGTGCGATCACCGGCATCAGCGCCTTTGCCTGAGGCATCGTCGCCGGCGCCGGTGGCCAAGCCCCTCGCGGGACTGCGCGTCGTCGAACTGGCGCGCGTGCTCGCGGGGCCGTGGAGCGGGCAGTTGCTCGCCGACCTCGGCGCCGAGGTGGTCAAGGTCGAGCGCCCCGGCGCTGGCGACGATACGCGCCAATGGGGGCCGCCCTTCGTCACCGGCGCGGCGGGCGAAAATCTGGGCGCCGCTTATTATCACAGCTGCAATCGCGGCAAGCGCAGCGTCGCCATCGACATCGCGACCGCCGAGGGGCAGGCGGCGGTGCGCGCGCTGATCGCCGAAGCCGATGTCGTCATCGAAAATTACAAGGTCGGCGGACTCGTCAAATATGCGCTCGACCCTGCGACGCTGCGCGCCGATTTCCCGCGTCTGATCGTCTGTTCGATCACCGGCTTCGGCCAGACCGGCCCCTATGCGCACCGCGCCGGTTACGATTTCATCGTCCAGGCGATGAGCGGCTTCATGTCGCTGACCGGTGAACCCGACGGGCCGCCGCAAAAGGCGGGGATCGCCTATGCCGACATCTTCACCGGCATGTATGCGACCGTGGGCATATTGGCGGCGCTGCGGCGTCGTGACGCCACGGGGGCGGGCGCGCATGTCGATATGGCACTGCTCGACAGCCAGGTCGCGGTGCTCGCCAATCAGGCCGCCAATTATCTGGCGAGCGGCGTCGCGCCCAAGCGGATGGGCAATGCCCATGTCAATGTCGTGCCCTATCAGCTGTTCGCGACCGCCGACGGTCAGCTCGTCATCGCGGTGGGCAATGACAGCCAGTATCGCAAGCTGTGCGCGATCCTCGGCGCACCCGAATGGGCCGAAGACCCGCGCTTCGTGACCAATGCGGCGCGGCTCGCCAATCGCGCCGCGCTCATTCCGCTGCTCGCCGCAAGGATCGCGACCTGGGACGCGCAGCCTTTGTCGCTCGCGCTCGAAGCCGAGGGCGTTCCGGCGGGGCCGATCAACGATCTGGCGGCGGTGTTCGCCGATCCGCAGGTCATGGCGCGCGGCATGCGCATCCGGCCCGACGGCGCCTTTATCGACGGCGTGGCGAGTCCGATCGTGATCGATGGCGAACGCATGGTTGCCGCCACCGGCGCGCCGCCGCTGCCCTGAGCCGCCGAGCCTCTGTCCGGCGACCAAAAGAAAAGGGGCGCCGCAGCGGGCGCCCCTTTCCGTTTGTTTTGGCTGTTCGTCGGCAGGTCAGAATTTGACCGTGCCGGTGACGAAGACCTGGCGCGGGTTGCCGTAGAAGGCGGTCAAAATGCCTTCGAGGCCGAGCGTCGAGGCGCCCGCCGCATTCTGATAATTGTAGCCCGACGTGATGTAGCGCTTGTCGGTCAGATTCTTGCCATGGAGGCCGATCGAATAATTGCCGCTGTCCGCGGTCCAGACGAGGCTGGCATCCCACAGCGTGTAGCCCGGCTGGTCGAGCGCGGGGATCGGCACTTCGAACTGGTGCGTCAGGCTGCGGTAGGACAGCGTCGTCGACACGTCGATATTGCCGCCCATCGCCGGAATGCCTGCGGCGAGCGTGCCCGACACCGTCCATTTCGGCGTGTTCTGGAAGGTCCGGATATTGGAGACATCGGTGCCGGTGGGGCCGATGAAGCGCTTGTACTTGGCGTCGATATAGCCGAGCGATCCGTTGAAGCGGATGGCCGAACCGGCGCCGGCAAAATCGCGCGCAAGCACTGCATTGGTTTCGGCCTCTACCCCCTGGAGGCGCGCCTTGGCGGCGTTGGTGGTGATGCCGCAGAAGCTCTGCACCCCGCCGACGAGGCAGCCGACCGACCCCGGAATCTGCACATCTTTATAGTCCATGTAGAAACCGGCGAGGCTGAGCGTCAGGCGGCGATCGAGCAGCGATCCCTTGTAGCCGATTTCATAGCTGTCGACCTTTTCGGGGTCGAAGGCGAGGAAGTTGTAGATATCGTCATAGGTGCGGCCCGCCGACGGGTTGCTGATCGGCGCCGAGGTGCCCGAACCGCGCGGATCGAAACCACCGCCCTTGAAGCCCTTCGAATAGGAGGCATAGACCATATTGTCCGCATTGGGCTTGAAGCTCAGCGAGGCGCGCGGGGTGAATTCCTTGAAGGTGCGCTCGCCGCGGAAATTGGTCGCCACCGCGATGGCGATCGGGGTCAGCGTGCCGCCGAACTCCGGCGACAGGCCGGTGATGCGGTTCGCCTTGTAGACAAAGGCGTTGCGATTGTCGCTCGTGTAGCGACCGCCGACCGACAGGCTGAGCTGATCGGTGAAATCATAGGTGAAATCGCCGAACACCGACCAGGTCTTGGTCCGCACGTCGCCCGCCGTATAGCCGTTGAGGCCGGGCAGCGGCCCGCCGAACGCCGGCGGCAGCGCGGCGCCCGTCAGGCCGAGCAACACGTCGAACGACGTCGCGGCCTGCGCATCGAGATAATAGAAGCCGAGGAGGCCCTTCAGCTTGTCGCCTTCATAGAGCAGCTGGAATTCCTGGCTGATTTGCTCGTTGCGGTAGACCGCGGGCACGTCGACGTCGACCGACGGCAGCGAGTCGAAGTCGATCGGGGTGAAGCTGCGGTCCTTGCGCCACGCGCTGATCGAACGCAGCGTCAGCGTATCGGTGAGATTTGCCGTGACATTCATCGCCAGGCCATAGGCCCGGACGTCCTGCTTCGGATCGTTGAGCCCGGCGCGGGTGTCATAGACATTGTCGAGCACCGGCGCGCCCGAAAAGAGGCCCGGGATCAGGCGGTGGCCGTTGCGCGGCGATGATTTGTCGTGGGTATAGTCGCCCGAGATGCGGATAAGCACCGGCGCACCATTGCCGCCGAATTCCAGCGTGCCGCGGCCGGCCCACACATCCTTGTTGTAGTTTTCGAGGCCGGGGATGTTGAGATTGTCGCCGAAGCCGCCGCGCGACAGGCGCGCGACCGACCCGCCGACGCGGAGCATGTCGTTGATCGGCACACTGGCGGTGACGACCAGATCGGCCTGATTATAGCTGCCATAGGTGCCGCGGATGCGCAGTTCGGGCGAATCGGGGTTGAGCGCGCGCGTCACATATTTGACCGCACCGCCGATGGTGTTGCGGCCATAGAGCGTGCCCTGCGGGCCGCGCAGCACCTCGATCCGCTCGACGTCGTAGATGTCGAGCACCGCTGCCTGCGGGCGGTTGAGATAGACGTCGTCAAGGTAGATGCCGATGCCCGCTTCGAAGCCGGGGACCGGGTCCTGCTGGCCGACGCCGCGGATGAAGGCGGTGAGCGTCGAATTGGTCCCGCGCGAATTTTCGAGCGTGGTGTTCGGCGTCATGTTCGCGACATCGGTGATGTCGATCGCGCCGCGCGTTTCAAGCGCTTCGCCTGAAATGGCGGTGACCGCCACGGGAACGTCGATCAGCCGTTCGTCGCGCCGACGGGCGGTGACGATGATTTCGGCGCTGTCGTCGGCAGAGCTGGCGCCTTCGTCCTGAGCGAAGGCAGCAGGGGTGAAAGCGATCATCGAGAGCGCGGTCGAGGCCAGAACGGCGCGACGCAGCGGGCGAGCGAAGGAACGCATGATGTGTCTCCCATGTGACGGGTGACCCCTCGTCACCCTTTGCGTTTTTTTGGGCCGGTCCTTGCCAAGCCGCGCCGCACCCAATAATGAAACCTGAACCAAGTTTCAACTTGGAAGTTGTGAAGGCTATATTTTGCCCTCCGGTGATGCAAAAAGGCCACGCAAGGGGGCCGCCGGACTTTCGGGGCGGAGAGGGAAGGCACAAGATGGATCAGCCGCGATCATCGGCACCACCGGGCGAAGGGGGCGCAGGCCCCGTCGATACGGCGGCGCCGGGCAATCCCGACAAGGCGCCGCGCACCGAACGCGGGCGGCGCACGCTGCGCAAGCTGCTCGACGCCGCGGCGATCGAATTCGGCGAGCGCGGGTTTCACGACGCGTCGATCAGCGGCATCACGCGCCGCGCCGGAACCGCGCTGGGCAGCTTCTACACCTATTTCGATTCGAAAGAGGAAATCTTCCAGGCGCTCGTCCGCTATATGAGCGAGCAACTCCGCGACCATGTCACCCCGCTGGTGCAGGCGGCGCCCGACGAAATCGCCGCCGAACGCGTCGGCCTTGAATCCTTCCTGCGCTTCGTGCGCGAGCACAAGGAAATCTATCGCATCATCGACGAGGCCGAATTCGTCGATTACGCCAGCTATCGCCGCCACTATGAAACCACGGTCGAACGCATGCGCCAGCGGCTGGAAAATGGCGCGGCGCGCGGTGAAATCCGCGCCGATGCGGGCGAGGTCCACGCCTGGGCCATCGCCGGCATGAACGTCTTTCTGGGAATGCGCTATGGCCTGTGGGACGAAAGCGCCGACATCGCCGACGTCGCCCGGATCGCCAACGACATGCTGGCGAACGGGCTCAGGAAGAAGGATTGATGCGGACTGGCGACGGCAATATTCGCCGAAAACAATGACATTGCCGGGCGTTGCGATTGACGGCCCGCGCCGATGTTCTAGCGTCTGGCACCGTTCGCCATAAAGGATCGTCATGACTTACGCGCAATCCGCCCGGATGACCTTCGCCAACATGCTGGGCACGCTCGATCACCTCGCCGGCAAGGCCATCGATGCCGGAGTGTCCGATGACGTGCTCGCGGACAAATTGACCGACGACATGTTTCCGCTCGAACTGCAGTTCCGAGTTGCCCTCAATCAGGTGGTGTTGGCGCTCAATCAAGTCGGCGGACAGGCGCTACCGCTCGAAGAGGTAGCCTACCGGTCGCTCGCCGAGGTGCGCCAACGAATTTCTGCGATTCGCTTGCTGGTCGAACAAACCGGCCCTGCCGAATGGGCCGACGCCGATGCCCTCGTCGACCTGACCTTGCCCAATGGCGTGCGCTTCCTGATGTCGGCGGAGGAAGACATCCGCGACTGGATCCTTCCGAACTTCTACTTTCATGTCACGATGGCCTATGCCTTGCTGCGCAATGCGGGTTTGGTCATCGGAAAGATGGATTTCATACCCCATATGGCGCGCTACAGGGCATCGACAGCGGAATAGAAAGAATGTCCCGGGCTTCTTGATGCCGCGCCTTCGCGGCTCAGACGCGCGAGATCAGGAAGATCGCATGTTCGGCGCGCCAGGTTGCGGCGGCGGCGCTGGTCGGCTTGTCGCCCGACAGATACCAAGCCGCCTCGACGCCGATCCCGCGTGCGCGCACCAGGTCGCGAAAATCGGCGACGGTGACATGGTGGATGTTCGGCGTTTCATACCATGCGACGGGCAGCAGGCGCGTCACCGGCATCCGCCCGTTCCACAAGAGCGCGAGCCGCACGCGCCAATGCGCGAAATTGGGAAAGCTGACGAAGGCGCGCGGGGCGATGCGCAGCAGTTCGGCAATGACGCGGTCGGGGCGCTCGGTCGTCTGCAGCGTCTGCGACAGGATCGCATAATCGAACGCATCGTCGGGATAATCGGCAAGGTCGTGGTTCGCATCGCCCTGCACCACCGATTGGCCGCGCGCGATCGCCGCGGTGACGTTGGCCGCATCGATTTCGAGTCCGCGCGCATCGACGCCCTTGTCGCGGAGCGCCGCGATCAGGTCGCCGTCGCCGCAGCCGACGTCAAGGACGCGGGTGGCCGCCGGCACCGCGCCGGCGATGATCGCAAGGTCGGGACGCAGCGCCATGCTCAGCCGCCGTTCCGCAGCGCACCGGCGACGAGGCGGTCGAGCGCCGGGACGTCGAGCAGGAAGCTGTCGTGGCCGAACGGTGCCGACAGTTCGACGAAGCTTGCCGCCGCGCCGACGCTTTGCAGCGCCTGGACGACGCGGCGCGATTCGCTGGTCGGATAGAGCCAGTCGGTATCGAAGCTGACGAGCGTGAAGCGCACGTCGCGCGCCTTGGCGAATGCGCCGGCGAGCCGCCCATCGTACGGTTCGGCGAGGTCGAAATAGTCCATCGCGCGCGTGATGTAGAGATAGGCGTTGGCGTCAAAGCGGTCGGTAAAGGCCAGCCCCTGATGGCGCAGATAGGATTCGACCTGGAAATCGGCGTCGAAGCCGAAGCTCTTGGCATCGCGCGCCTGCAGCCGGCGGCCGAATTTTTCGGTCAGCCCGGCTTCGGACAAATAGGTGATGTGCGCCGCCATGCGCGCGACCGACAGCCCTTTGGTCGGGGCGCGGTCGCTGCCGTAATATTGGCCGTCCTGCCAGTCGGGATCGGCCATGATCGCCTGCCGCCCCACCTCGTGAAAGGCGATATTCTGCGCCGAATGGCGCGCGGCGCTTGCGATCACCACCGCGGACGCCAGCCGCTCGGGATAGGCCGCGGCCCAGCCGAGCGTCTGCATTCCGCCCATCGATCCGCCGATGACGGCATGAAGCCGCGCAATCCCCAGATGGTCGAGCAGCATCGCCTGCGCGCGTACCATGTCGGCGATCGTGATGACGGGAAAGGCCATGCCGAGCGGTGCGCCGGTGGCCGCATCGGGGGTCGCCGGCCCGCTCGTCCCCATGCAACTGCCGAGGACGTTGGCGCAAAGGACGAAATAGCGGTCGGTGTCGACGGGCTTGCCGGGGCCGACCATGCGCGCCCACCAGCCCGGCTTGCCCGTCGCCGGGTGGTCGCTCGCGACATATTGGTCGCCGGTCAGCGCGTGGCAGACGAGCACCGCGTTCGACCGGTCGGCATTGAGCGTGCCATAGCTTTGATAGGCGATCGTCACCGACGGCAACGCCTGGCCGCTGTCGAGCGGCAGGGGCCGGTCGATCGTCACGCTCTGGTGCCGGATCTGGTGGAGGAGGCTCGCCATGCTTTCCGGGGCGCTAGGCCGGTGCGCGAAGGCTGTCAACGTACTGGACTCGGCGCGCACAGCCGTTAAACGGCGCCGCATGACCGGTGACAGCAAAACCCTCGCCCCCAAGCCGTGGATCAGCGGCATCGCCCCCTATGTGCCCGGCAAGTCGGCGGGCGCCGACGGCCGGCCGCTGATCAAGCTTTCGGCGAATGAAAATCCGCTCGGCACCGGCGACAAGGCGCGCGAAGCCTTTCGGGCGTCGCAGGCCGCCGCCGACGCGCTCTCGCGCTATCCCGATCCGGGCGCCGACGTGCTGCGCGCGGCGATCGCGGCGAAGTTCGGGCTCGATCCGGCGCGCGTCATCTGCGGCAACGGGTCGGACGAACTGCTTCACCTCGCGGCCGGCGTCTATGCCGGCGAAGGCGACGAAATCCTGTATGTCCGCTACGGGTTCTCGGTATACGAGATTGCGGCCCGGCGGGTTGGCGCGGTGCCGGTCGAAGCCGACGATCGCGACTATGCGACCGATGTCGATGCGCTGCTCGCCGCGGTGACCGACAAGACCCGCGTCGTCTATCTCGCCAATCCGAACAATCCGACCGGGACGCTCGCGACGAAGGAAGAGGTCGCGCGTATCCACGCCGGCCTGCCCGGCGACCTGCTGTTCGTGATCGACCAGGCCTATGCCGAATATCTGGATGCCGATCAGGATGATGGCGGCCTCGAACTGGCGAAAAAAGCGCCCAATGTCTTCGTCACGCGCACCTTTTCCAAGATCCACGGGCTGGCGGCCGAGCGGATCGGCTGGGGCTATGCGAGCGCCGAAGTGATTTCGGCGCTGCACCGTATTCGCCTGCCCTTCAACGTCACGCGCGCCGGACAGGCGGCGGCGGTCGCGGCGCTGGCCGATGATGATTTCGTCGCGCGCAGCCGCGCGCATAATGCGAAATGGCGCGCCTGGCTGGCGGGCGAGATCGAAAGCCTGGGTAACCACGGGCTGCGTATCGTCCCGTCGGCGACCAATTTCCTGCTCGTGCTGTTCGAAGGCGCGATCAGTGCCGAGACGGTCTACAACCGGCTGATGGAGGCGGGCTATATCGTCCGCTGGCTGCCCGGACAGGGCATCCCGCAGGCGCTGCGCATGACGATCGGCACCGAAGACGAGACGCGCGGGCTCGCGGCGGCGATCCGCGCCGCGATCGCCGCGGGCTGACCGGCATGGCGCGCGCGATCGGGCGGGTTGCGATCGTCGGGCTGGGCCTGATCGGATCGTCGGTGGCGCGCGCGCTCAAGGCGAAGCTGCCCGATGTGGCGGTGACCGGCCATGATGCCGATCCCGATGTCCGCGCCGAAGCGCGGGCGCTCGGCTTTTGCGACGCGGTGAGCGACGATGCGGCGGAGGCGGTGGAGGGCGCCGATCTGGTGATTCTGGCGGTGCCGGTGGGGCGTATGGCGGAGGCCGCCGCGGCGATCGCGCCGGGCCTGTCCGCGCACGCGATCATTTCGGACGTCGGATCGTCGAAGGCAGGGGTCGGCGCCGCGCTGCGCGCTGCACTGCCCGGCCATGTCGTCGTGCCCGCCCATCCCGTCGCGGGAACCGAGAACAGCGGCCCGGCCGCGGGCTTTGCGACGCTGTTCGATGGTCGCTGGTGCATCGTCACCCCGGCGCCGGACGCGCCCGCCGATGCGGTCGCCGCGGTGACGGGACTGTGGCAGGCGCTCGGCGCGAAGGTCGAGACGATGGACGCGGCGCATCACGACATGGTGCTGGCGGTGACAAGCCATCTGCCGCACCTGATCGCCTATACGATCGTCGGCACCGCCAGCGAGCTGGAGGAAGTGACCGAGAGCGAGGTCATCAAATATTCGGCGGGCGGTTTTCGCGATTTCACGCGCATCGCGGCGAGTGACCCGGTGATGTGGCGCGACGTGTTCCTTGCGAACCGCGACGCGGTGCTCGCGACGCTGCAGCGCTTCAACGAGGATCTGACGGCGCTCCAGCAGGCGATCCGCCGCGGCGACGGCGACCGGCTCGAAGACTGGTTCACGCGGACGCGGGCGATCCGCCGTTCGATCATCGAGCAGGGGCAGGACGATGCAGCCCCCGATTTCGGGCGCAAACACTGACCGTCGCCCCCGCGAAGGCGGGGCGACGACCGTTATTCCTATTGCTCGGCCGGCTTTTCCAGCAGCGCTTCGGGCGGGTTGAGCGCGTTGATCGCGCGCCAGACGCGTTCTTCGGCTTCCTCGCGCGGCAGGCCGGCGGGGATGGTGTCGCCGATGCGATAGGTGATGGTGCCCGGCCATTTGACCCAGCGGTGCGGCGGATAGGCGATGCCGCTGTTGACGGCGACGGGAATCACGGGGACGCCCAGCATGCGATAGACACCCGCGAAGCCCGACCGCAGCGGTGGCGCCTTGCCGTGCGGCACGCGCGTGCCTTCGGCGAACAGCACAAGCGGGCGACCGATCGCAAGCGCCGCCTTGGCCGCGTTCAGCATCGCGCGCATCGCCTTGCCGCCGCCGTCGCGGTCGACCGGGATCAGCCCGTAAAAGCGCGCCGCCTGTCCCCAGACGGGGATCGAGAATAATTGTTCCTTGGCGAAGACCGCGGGCCATTTGAACAGCATCGGCTGTTCGATCGTCTCGAACGCGCCCTCATGCTTGAAGACATAGAGGACGGGGATGTCGGGCATCTCGCCCTCGACGATCACGCGGTGCCCCAGGATGAAGCGGCAGATCAGCCGATGGAACTTCGCCCAGGCGCGCACGAACCCGCGCGTCGCATGGTGCGAGATCGGCAGCGTGACGATCGCGCCGATCGAGCAGATGCTGCTCATCAGGACGAAGGCGATCCAGAACAGGATCGAACGCACGAGGGCGACGGCATAGCTCACAGCCCGAGCAGGCCGCCCGCCAGACCGGCCAGATATTTGTGATATTCGCGAAACAGCGTCGAAAAGCTCGGCTGGCTGCGCACCGCATCGGGAAGGATCGTCACCTTCTTGTCCATCGCGCGGCCGAGTTCATATTCGGCGCGGCGCATGTGCCAGTCGGTGGTGACAAGCCGGACGCTCTTGTAGTTGCGCCGCGCAACCCAGCTCGCGACCTCGGTCGCGTTCGAGCGTGTATCCTCGGCTTCGAAGCCCAGCGCGACACAGCAATCGAACAGCTTTTGCGGTCGTTTATATTCGGCAGCGAGTTCCTTCGGCTTCACTTCGCGCGCGACGCCGCTGATCAGGAGCCGCTTGGCGCGCCCCGCCTCGAGCAGTTCCAGCCCGCGGTCGATCCGGCCGGGGCCGCCGGTCAGCACGACGATCGCGTCGGTCGTCTGGTCGCCCGCGGGCAGCGGCAAGAGCAGCGCGAACCACGCGAAGCCCAGCACCCAGGCCAGGAACAGGAGAGAGATCAGCCGTTTGATCATAAAATCTTCTTGAGCGCGGCGAGCAGGGTCTGCCGCGCCGTCAGTGCCGCGAGCGCGATAGCCAATAGCGGCAGCGCCAGCAAGAGCGCCCAGCCGATCGGCCCGAGCGACGCGGTCGCGGCAAGTCCCGATGTCACGCGCGACCATTGCCAGCCGATCAGCAGCAGGATGGCGGCGGCCACCGCGGTACCGAGCGCGACACCATAAGCCGTATCGATCGTGATGCGGCGCTGGAACAGGCGGGCGATCTGCTGGTCGGTCGCGCCGATCAGGTGCAGCATCTCGATCGTCGCATAATGGGTGCCCAGCGCGGCACGTGCCGTCATGATGACCACCGCGGCGCTGGCGAGCGTCATCAGGATAACGAGACCGCCCGCGATCCAGGCGAGCGAGCGGATCAACCGCGCGACGGGGCCGAGCCAATCGGCATGCGGGATGACGCGCGCGCCCGGTGCCTCGCGGGCGACGAGCGCACGCAACTGGCCCATATGGCCCGACCGATCCTCGCCGACGAAATCGACATCGACGAGCGCCGGCATCGGCAGCGAGCGCAGCACCGGATCGTCGCCGTCGGCGGTGCCGAACCATTGGCCGAGCGTCGCCTGCAACTCGGCCGGATTGACCGCGCGCGCCGATCGCACGAACGGTTGTGCAGCCGCCGCGCGGCGCAGCGCCGCCGCCTGCTCTGCGCGCAGCACGGGATTGGCGGTAACGATCTGCACCGTGACGCGCCCCGCAATTGCCTCGCCGATCGCATCCGCCGACCGCGCAAGGCCGACGCCGCCCGCGGCGGCCAGCAGGGTGAGCATCATCAGGATCGCGATGACCCACGGTGTCGGGCCCGACAGGCGGCGATCGGGAAGCAGGCGGCGATGCTGGACGGGAACGCGCGCGAAGATCATCGGCCTTCCATCCTAGGCGCGGTTCGGCGGATAGCGCAGCGCGCCGGTGGGATCGGACAGCCGCCCCTTTTCGAGCCGCATCATCTGGGCATTGTCGATGCGGCTGATCAGGTGGATGTCGTGGGTCGCGACGACGACCGTGGTGCCGAGGCGGTTGAGCGCCTCGAACAAGCCCAGCAGGCGCATTGCCATCTCGGGATCGACGTTACCCGTCGGTTCGTCGGCGACGAGCAGTTGCGGGCGGGCGATCACCGCGCGCGCGATCGCGACCCGCTGTTGCTCGCCGCCCGACAGCGTCGGGGGAAAGGCGTGCGCGCGTTCGCTCAGCCCGATCCAGCTCAGCATCTCGCCCACCGGGCCCGACAGATCCTCCTCGCTGACCCCGGCGATGCGCAGCGGCAGCGCGATATTGTCGCGCGCGCTCAAATGCGGGATCAGCCGGAAGTCCTGGAATACGACGCCGATGCGGCGGCGAAAGCCGGGCAGGCGCTGGCGCGGCATCGTCCCCAGATCCTCGCCGAACAGGCGCACGATGCCGCGGCTCGGCCGCTGCGCGAGGTAAAGCATCTTGAGCAGCGAGGTCTTGCCCGCGCCCGACGCGCCGGTCAGGAAATAGAAGCTGCCGGGCTGAAGGTTGAAACTGATGTCGGACAAAGTCTCGGCATCGGGCCCGTAGCGCAGGCCGACGCCGTCGAATTCGACCATTGCGCCGCCGGGTCGGCCGGGGGCGGTCGCCGTCATGACGCCACCATCGCGCGCCGCGATGCGCCTTGGTGCCGGTCGAAAAGGGGAGCCCCGCCGCTCATGTCGCTGCCTGTCGCACGGCTGTTTCGCGAGGACAAGCGCCAAGCGTCGGCTTTTCGACCGGCGCCCGCCATGCCTTGCCGGCACACCCGGCGCACGCGGCGCTTGCAACACCGCGAATCAGCGTGTTTAGAGAGACCCCATGATCCTGTCCTGCCCGTCCTGCCATACGCGCTATGTCGTCCCCGACACGGCGATCGGACCCAATGGCCGAACGGTGCGCTGTGCCAGTTGCCGTCATAGCTGGTTCCAAGAACCCGCTGCAGCGGCCCCGGCGGCGCCCGTGCCTGCAGCGCCGCCGGACCCGGAGCCGGTTTCGGCGCCCGAGCCCGCGCCGTCCGCCCCCTCGTCTGTATCCGCCCCGCCCGCAGTCGATCGCGAACCGGCCGCGCCGCCCGTGGTCGAAGAGTCCGCGCCGCCGCCGCCGCAGGCCTTTGCGGTGACCGAGGCCGAGCCGCGCGTCATTCCGGCCAGCGAGGCCGAGCCGCCGCTGCCCTTCCGCCGCGCCCGGCGCAATCCCGCCAAGCGCTGGACGATGATTGCCGCTGCCGCCGCGCTGCTGATGATCGGCGCGACCGGGGCGTTGTACTGGTTCGGCCTGCCCGGCTGGGCGCAGGGTCTAGGCATTCCGGGGATGGCCGACGAACCCGATCTGGTGATCGAGCTGCCGCCCAATCAGGATCACCGCGAACTGCCCGACGGCACCATCTATTTCGCGGCGAGCGGGGTCATCATCAACCCGACCGATCGCGAACAGCGCGTGCCGCCGATCCTCGCCGAACTGCGCGATGCGCAGGGGACGATCGTCTATAGCTGGACGATCAAGCCGCCGGTGCGGATGCTGCCGCCGAACGAAAAGGTCAATTTCAGCGAGGCGAAGCTCGACATTCCGCGCCGCGCGACGCAATTGACCGTCAGCTGGGCGCTCCCGAAAGGCTGAGCCTCAGCTACACCGCCGTGACGTCACGGCGTCACAAGCTGACGGCGGCGGCAAGCGACAGCAGAAAGCTGGTCAGCGTCGCGACGATGATCGGCGCGAAGCTGCGCCACCCCTGATCGAGCAGCAGCGCAAGCCGTGCCTTCATCGCCGTCGCGACGATCGCGAGCAATAGCAGCGCCTGCGCCCCGGTCGCCGCCGCGCCCTGCACCGGTTTCGGAATCGCGACGATCGAATTGATCGCGGCGATCAGCAGAAAGCCGGTGATGAACCACGGCAGGCGCAGCGGGATCTTGCGCTTTCCGGCGGGCGCGTCGCCGGCGCGGCCGAGCCACATGGCGACGAGCATCAGCATCGGGGCGAGCAGCGCGACACGGGTCAGCTTGACGATCGTCGCGACCTCTCCCGCTTGCGGCGAAAAGGAAAAGCCGCCGCCGATCGCCTGCGCGACGTCATGGATCGACGCGCCGATCAGAAAGCCGGCCTGCGTGTCGGTCAGACCGATTTCGGCGGCGAGAATGGGATAGAGCGACATGGCCAGCGCGCTCGCGACCGTGATGCCGACCAGCGTCAGCGTGAAGCGCGCTTGGTCGACGCGCTTGTCACCGATCAGCGAATAGAGCGCGAGCGCCGCCGACGCGCCGCAGATGGCGGTCGCGCCGCCCGCGAGCAGCGCGGCGTGACTGTCCTGCCGGAACAGTCGCGCGCTCGCGACGGTGATCAGGATGACCGCGAGCATGATGACGACGAGCAGCGCAAAGGGCAGCGGCCCCAGTTCGACGAGCTGTTCGGCGGTGATCCGCGCGCCGACGAGGACAATGCCGATCCGCAGCGCGGTCTGCGACATCAGGTCGAGCCCGGCGTGGGTGCGCTTGTCCTGCGACAGAAAACTCATCGCGAGGCCGATGAGCAGCCCCATCAGAACAAGCGGGGCGCCATAATGATCGGCGAGCCACGCAGCGGCGAGCGCCGCGATCGCGGTCGCAAAGGCGCCGGGGAAATAATCGTGCCACCGCCGCGCGGCCGGCGGCGTCGTTTCGAGTTGCAGTTCGCCATAAAGATCGGCGGCCATCGGCCAGCCCTGGTTCGTATCCGCCATCACCGTCCCCGCACCGGCCGCCGCATCGCGACCCCGACGCCGCTTCGCATATCCGCGCCGCGCGGTCGATAGGCCATTGCTGGCAAGCGAAGCTCTTGCTAGAGGCCGCGCTCTACCGGCACCCGTAGCTCAGCTGGATAGAGCGCTGCCCTCCGAAGGCAGGGGTCAAGCCCTTTTGCTCCGTGTAGACGCCAATATAAATCTCTGAAATTGCAGTGATTTCCCAGTGGAAGTGCACTCAGCCCATTGGTGAGTTTCGCTCGCGTAAGCAGCGCGTAAGCATACTGTGTAGTATCACAGCGAGAGAGGTAAAATGGCAGCGTAGGGTGTGCTCCGGCAGGCCTCCGCATCGAATCCGTTGACCGATGCCCGTTCGACCGGCTAGGCACCGCCCCGAAGCACCCGTAGCTCAGCTGGATAGAGTGTCGCCCTCCGAAGGCGAAGGTCACAGGTTCGAATCCTGTCGGGTGCGCCATCCGCCACCAATGTCATTTCCTCGGCGGCATCATTCGGTCCGTCTAGGGCGGTGTCGGTTTCAGCGGCGGCGAGGCGCGACCCCGTTGGTCAAGCAGCTAAGCCGCTGATTTCGAGTCATTTTGTCTTTCGCCTAACCGCTTGAATCTAATGGCTGAATCCTGTAGTTTTTGCAGGTTATGAACGTGCCGCTCATGCATCAGCGTTCGGATCGGGGTTCGACGAGGCACACCCAAAGCGAGTTGTCGGTGTCTTACAGGCCGCCCGAAGACGTTAAACGCGCGAATCTCGCGGATATCCTCGCGGGGCGCGGCGGCGCGCCATTTGAAACGAAGCAACTCGACCTCATGTTCGGAAGCAGCGAGCCTGACCGGTCGAAGGATATCTTTTACTCAGGTAATCTGGATTTCCTGACGGCGCCGGCTGTCGCGATTGTCGGAACCCGCAAGGTGTCGCCCGAAGGTGCAGCGCGTGCGCGAAAGCTGGCAAAAGGGCTGGCTTCGGCAGGCGTCGCGGTTGTCTCGGGCCTTGCGGAAGGTGTCGATACCGAGGCGCTGACTGCCGCCATCAGGGCCGGTGGCCGCGTTGCGGCCGTCATCGGTACGCCGATCAACAAGGCCTATCCGGCGAAGAATGCCGCACTCCAGGAACAAATATACCAGGACCACCTGCTCATCTCGCAGTTTCCGGCCGGCGTGCGCACATTCAAATCCAACTTTCCCGAACGTAATCGGCTGATGGCTGCAGTGTCGGACGCGACGGTGGTAATCGAAGCCTCTGACACCTCTGGCACGCTTCATCAAAGTGCCGAATGCCAGCGCCTCGGTCGCTGGTTGTTCATCGCCAAGTCGGTCGTGGAGGATACGCGCCTCTCATGGCCGGAACGGTTTCTTCCTTATGAAAAGTGCGTCATCCTCGAGCACATCGAAGATGTACTCGATCGGCTCAATACGTCGTCCGGCCAAGCGCCGCGCATTTGACGAAATCGGCTCCGGCCGCGAGCAACAGTTTTCGGCAGGCGAGCAGGGAATAGCCCGTCGTCAAGACGTCATCGATCATCAGGACACGTTGGTCCTTGATTGCCTGCGGGTCAGCCACTGCAATAGAACCCAAGTGTACATCGATACTGCGGTTGCCGCCCGCAGCCAGCTTCTGGATTTTCGTATGTCGCACCAGCAGGTTACTCACATCCTTGCAATCGCCAGCCGCTTCCAATTTGGCAGCGAGCACCCGGATTCCTGATGACGAATTTCCCGGGTCATGCGACGGCACGGCCGCCACAAAAGGATAGTGCTTCATACGCGGCGCGATATACTCGCAGAAATAGTCGATTCCTCGGGCGTTGCCATCTTTGAGATCGAGTATGCGACTACTGTGAAGCGGATAATTTGATCCGTCGCCGCCTTGCTCCTTGTGATACCACCAAGGCCGATAATCTCCGAACAGGGCGATATCTTCGCCTTCCAGATGTTCATGACGGATTTCCATCTGGCAAAACTAGCCGATTTGCCGCCCTTGGCAAAGCAATGACGGCGCCACACGACAGCGTTGCGTAAGCAAAAGCATCCATATTCGGATCTAGTTCGCGTTGCGAAATGCACTGCCAAGTCCAAGAATGGGCGAACGCCCACAATTATCTCGGGCGAGTGACCGGGGTCCGCCACGTATGTCCAGGCGTATGCTAAAGGTGGCGGTGCGAGCTCTCGACGCACGTTTCCTTGGCTCGGTCACCTTTTTTTGAGTAACCGACCGACGATAATAATCAGATTATTAAATAGCGGCCGATTTCATGCAGGCATAACTTTCTCATTGCGACTCATCCGGTCGCTTGTTTGGAAAGGAAACTTGCCATGAAGGAACTGCATACCAATGATGAACTGATCGAACTCGGTGCGATCAGCGCCGAAACCCGCGGAATCGAGCCGGTTGGCCCGCGCGACGAAGCCACGGGTGATCATTTCCTGTTCTCGGGCGGCATCACGCCCGACGACTAACTGCGAGCGGCGTGCCGCCGGTTGGCGGCACGCCGACCGTCAGGTCCCCATCTATGACCCTTATGCTACGCCCCGGGCTCTATTTCCGCCAATTCGAAAACATCATACTGTTCTTCGACCTGCCGCGCGATCGCTATTTCATGTTGAGCGGCAGCCAGGCGCAGAGTTTCGAGCGCTTTGCGGCGGGAAAGGCCTCGGCACGGGATTTCGAGCAGCTACAAAGCGAAGGGTTGATATCGTCGGCGAGCCGCCCGGCTAGCCCTCTAGGACAGCAAATTCGTCCAGCCACTCGGAGCCTCGTCGACGGCCCGCTGCCGCAAGGCACCGTTGGTGCAACGGTCGCCAGTCTGACAGCGCAGATCCGGGCGAGGCTTGACCTGCGTCGACATGACCTCGCTCACCTCATTGGCAGACTACACTCAGACTTTCCGGGCGCAGCTTCGGCCGATCCTGAAATTTGCGCGGGCCATACCGCAGCCCTTTTGCGCGCTGCTCGCTATCTGCCCGCCGCCGATCAATGCCTCGCCCGCGGCATCGCGATGAAGCGGCTTCTCTTCGCGCATGGTTGCGCATCGATCCTAGTCTTCGGCGTTACCATGCCTTTCGCGGCGCATTGCTGGGTGCAAGTCGGCGATACTGTGCTGACTGACCCCCTCGATATCGTCCTCCATTATCAGCCGATCTTCGCGATCTGATGGCCGGAGGGTTCCACATCCATGTCCCGCGGCGGCCTGGATCGGCCTTTGATTGTGGCAGGCCAACGAGGCCGCGACTGCTTGCGCGCGCCGATCTTCAGATTTGGGCGAGCGAGCCATACGTGGCGATCGATGAGCATACCGTCCTCATCGGCCATCTCTTCAGGCGGGGAACTCCGAGTCGGCGCGTCACAAGCCTGGAGGAGATCGGGAGCGAAACGCTGCTGGCGGATCGCGGCCGCAGGTTGCTTGCCGACTATTGGGGCGGCTATGTACTGGTTCACGAAAGCGCCGATGGCCGGATCCTGGTCTTGCGCGATCCTTCCGGAATCATGCCTTGCTACGTTTGGTGCGGCGACGCGGCTGTAACGATAGCTGGTGACATCACCGAGCTCGCCAAGCCCGGGCCGGGCCGGGTGGATTTTCGGGAGGTGGCAAGACTTCTGGCGAGCGGGGACGCTCGAGGTCGCCGCACATGCATCGAAGGCGTCGATGAACTGATCGCGGGTGAATGTCTCGTGGTCGGCCAAAGCGACATCAGGACGGAAAGCTGGTGGACACCTTGGCACCATGTCGCGCCGGCACAAAAAATGGCCCTCCCCGAGGCTGCTGCCAGTCTCCGTGATACAATCACCGACTGCGTCGGCGCTTGGGCCGAATGCTTTCCCTCAATTCTGCTTGGTGTCTCAGGGGGTCTCGACTCGTCAATCGTGGCTGCGGCTGCGGCAGCACGAGCAAGCCGACTCAGCTGCCTAACGCTCTTCGGGCCAGACTCCGATGGTGACGAGCGTAGATATGCCCGCTCGTTGACCGAAGCGCTTGGCCTCGACTTGCACGAGATGCCCCGGCAGCTCGACGATGTCGATGCGACGCGCGCGCCGTCGCCCCATCATCCTTGGCCGGTCGCGTCGATCGGAAAACTGACAAACGAAGCGATCCACGGCCGCCTGTCGCAGGGAGTTGCGATCGATGCTCATTTTTCCGGAAATGGAGGCGACGGGATATTCTGCAGCATCCATAGCGCGGTCCCGTTTCTCGACCGCTACCTGGCCGAGGGACCTCGTCTTGGCCTTGGTGATACCCTTCGCGACATATGCTTGGTGACGGGTGCCGACCGGATGACGGTCCTCCGCTATGCTTGGAATCGTTACCGGCGGAACGGCGGTATCCATCTTGCGCGCTATTATGGCGCGGGAATAGCTAACGATATTCTGACGGAAATCGAGGCGGAGGGCCCCGCCCATCCATGGCTCGTGGCCCCCGAGGATGCGCTGCCGGGTAAAACCGTTCACGTCGCTTATTTGATGCGCAGCCAGAAGGGTATCGAACTCTACGTTGACGGAGCGAAACGGGGCTCCTTAGTCTCGGGCTGAAAAATTATCGGCGGCGAAGATGGATTGCGTCTGCCTTCCGTTCGACCCTTAGGTCGAAAAGGCTGGCGATCCTTGCGGCGAAGCTATCGGTTTCGCTGAGATGAAAACGGCCGGAGACCTTCAGCGTCGCAAGCGCCGCATCGTCGATCACGATCGGGATGACGGCATAGCGATTGAGGCCGGCGATGAACGATCCTGCGACCAAGGCCGAGAGGAGCCAAAATTCAATCGCTATCGCGCGACCTTTCCATTTCGATTCGCGGGTCATGGCAGGAGCATGACACTGCCGGATATTGTAGGACATGCGAAAAAGGGCCCGTCTTTCGACGAGGCCCTTCCGGCTTTCGATATCACAGGAGCCACATCGAAAGTCGCCCCCTTCCCCGAATCTTCTAGGTCGCATCGAAGATTGAAAAGAGGAGCTCTAGCTACCTCGCCCGGCAGGAGAGTCAAGGCCCCGTTAACGCTACGGTTTCCTGATTTAACACAGGTTATGTTCGCAGTTGTTTCGTGCCGGGGCGGCGCGATTTCTTGGCACGGATTGGGCGGCGACCGGCGAACTCTGCGGGTCGTGTTTTTAGCGGCGCTACAGAAGCGTCGGGGCCTCGGCGGCGGGCGGTTTGCGGCTGAACCAGGGGATGTCAGTGCGTGCGACCGCGAGCCGCTCGGCGGGATATTTGGCGACCAGCTTCATGGCCTCTTCGGAGGGCGCGTGCAGCCACGCGTCATGATCCGCTGCATGGAGGATGACCGGCATGCGGTCGTGGATGTCGAAAAGCTCCTCGGTCGCATCGACCATCACCATCGTATAGCAGTCGCCCCACTCGTCGGTCGGTCGCCAGAGGCCTGCACATGCGGCGAGCGGCTGGTCGGTGACGCTGAGCCAAGTGCGCGTCATGCGGCCCTTCTCGCCTTCGGCCTCGGCGAAGGCTGTGATCGGGATCAGGCAGCGCTGGGCGGGATTGGTGAACCAGGTCCGCCAGAAGGTCATCAGCTTGTCGTCGCGCGCATTGTTCACCGGCTTCGGCTTGCTCGTCGGCTTCAAGCGGGTCCGATTTGTCAGCGTCGATGCCTATGTCGCGGCGGGCGGCAGTATCGTGCGCGACCTGTTCGAGGCCGATGACGGCGGCTGGCTCACCGATCCGCCGCTGCTCGACCGGCTCGTCGACGAAAAGCTCACGGCGATCGGCCAGCGCATTGGTGAAGAAGGCTGGAGATGGGTGCAGACCACGATCGATTTGCCCCACGGTGCGGCGCGGGGCTTGCGCTGGCTTGAAAGCACCGAGGTCGCGATGACTGAGGACGAAGAAGCCAGGGTCGCCGCGCTCGAAGCCGAGGCCGATGCGCTATCGGATAAATGGTCCGAGGAGCCCGAAGTGCCCGAAGAGGTTCACGCGAGGCTCGAGGCAATCGAGGCTGAGATCGGCGCGCTGGTTGATCGCCCGAAAATCTTCAAGGAGGCCGAAGTCGGCTTAGCGGGGGTATTCGTGTCGATCGATTATGACGGAACGATCCGCGTCGATCGGGGTTTCGTGCGGCCCGAGGACGAGCCGGTCGACGAGGAGGCCGACGGCGACCAAAATCCCGCAGGCGAGGGGCCGGTCGATGACGGCGAGGGCGATGCGGGCGTTCCGCATGTTGAAACCCGCGGCGGCGACGTCGAGCCGGTCGAAGACGAAGGGCTCAAGCCTTTGCCCGATCGTCTCGTCGCCGACCTCACCGCCTGGCGGACGCTCGCGTTGCAGGATGCCTTCGCGCAAAATCCGCAGCTGGCGTTCGGCGCCGTCCTCCACGCGTTCGTGCTGTCGCTCTTCTATCGCCACAGCCACGCATCCTGTCTCGGACTGCGGGTCGCGGAGGTCTATTTCTCCAATCCGCCCGAAGGCCTTCGCGACAGTGGGCCGGCGCGGTCGATCGATGCGCGGCATGCGGCATGGCGCGAGCGGTTGCCGCAGGCCGAAGCCGAGCTGTGGGACGCGCTCATCGCGCTCGACGCGAACGAGCAGGCGAGCCTGTTCGCCCATTGCGCGTCGCTGTCGGTCAATGCGCAGATCGACCCGGGTCAGTCCGCGCGCAGCGACATCGCGGGCCGCGTGGCCCACAGCCATGTCCTCGCGCGCGTCGTGGCGCTCGACCCGATCGCGGCGGGATGGCGTGCGACCGGTGACGGCTATTTCCGCCATGTCACGAAGGCGCGCATTTTGGCCGATGTCACCGAAGCGCGCGGGGCGGAATTTGCGGGTATGATCGATCATCTCAAGAAGCCCGACATGGTCCGCGAAGCGGAGACGCTGCTCGAGCAATCGGACTGGCTGCCCGAGCCGCTGCGCACCCCGGTCGAACAGGAGTCTGGCGAAGAGACGCCTGTTGAAGACGTGTCGGCCGCCGAGGTATTGGTCCGGGAAACCCACGCCGTCGAAAACGAAGTCGCCGCGTCCGAGGCTGACACTGACGGCACCGAGGCGGACGGGACCGTCGATCGGGACGGTGGCGACGGCGACGACGACTGGGACACATTGCCCGTCGCGGCCGAATGACGACGAACGGGGCGGCTTCGGTCGCCCCGTTTTACTCGCGCGGGGGCGGACGGCATCATGCCGGTCGCTACTGCATCTTCTTGAAATCGGCGCGTCGATTGTGGCATCCCCCGGTCTTCTGCCGGCAGGGGCTGTCGGCGCCGTATGCGCGGGCGGGCCGATCCTGGACGATCGGCCTTGCGCCGCGTCCGTCGCCGAGGAGCCCCCATGGACAGCATTTCCGACATCGTGCGCCGGCTGGCCGAAAACGCCGAGGCCGTCTGCCGCCGCTATCTCTCGAACGGTCGCCGCGAAGGCCGCTACTGGCTCGTCGGCGACGTCCACAATGCGCCGGGCCGCAGCCTCTATGTCCTGCTGTCGGCGGCAGGCGACACGCGGGCGCAGGTCGGCAAATGGACCGATGCGGCGAGCGGCGAGCATGGCGACCTGCTCGACATCATCGCTGCAAGGTGCGGCCATGGCGCAATGCGCGAAACGCTTGCCGAAGCCCGCCGGTTTTTGAGCCTGCCATTGCCGACGTCGTTCGGCTCTCGATCGCCGCGTGCTCGCAAGACGCCGGCGGGGACGCCTGTCGCGGCGCGGCGCCTCTGGGCGGCGGCGAAGCCTGTCGGTGACACGTTGGTCGCCGCCTATCTCGCGGCGCGCGGTACCCGCGGCGTGCCGCAGGTCGCCTTCCGCCCCGACTGGAATCGCGACAAGAAGGCTGCCCCGTTCAAGCGCAACGAGCGGCTGATCGACGCGATGCCCACCGGGCTGATCGTTTTCTCGGGCACCGGCATCCAGGACAATCTCGTCGACAAGGCGCGGGCGTTCGGCATCCCGGTCTGGGATTTTCGGATCAAGGAGGCCGGCTGAGGTGTCGATTTGGATCTGACGGCGCTTGCCAACGGCCAAGCGAAATTACACAGGTGAGAACAGTCATGCGAACCGATCTCGATCATCTCCCGGCGAACAAGCAGCGCGAGCTCGAGCGCGTGAAGGCGATCATCTTCGAAGAATTCGAGGATGCGATCGCGCTCGGCACGATGGGCTGGAAGAAGAAGGGCCGGATCGACAAGATCATCTTGTACGGCAGCTATGCGCGCGGCGGCTGGGTCGATGAGCCGCACACCGCCAAGGGCTATCGCTCGGATTTCGATCTCCTGATCGGGCTATCATAGACATTCTGGGTCACCTGCGCCGTGACCTGTCCGGGAAGGTCGGACCTGATCCCGGTGATTAGCGCGGCCGGAATGAGGCTTCCGGCCTGGAGGATGTAAGGCGAAGCAGGCGCATGAAGGCGCTCGGCGCTCTCGAACGGCTCCGCGACTGGAGCAGCACCGCAAGGCCGGTGAGCGTGCGCTCGGCGACCGGCGCGGTCGCGAGCGAGGTCAGCGCCGACCAGAGATGCTCCTTCGCGGCCGGGTCGACCGCAACGCCTTCGCCCGCGAGCAGCGCCGCGAGCCACTCTGCAGCCCATGCCCGCTCGGCGGCCTCGTCGATCCGCGCGAGCGGCTGGAGTGCGACCGATCCCGCGCTGCCGGCCTCATGGAGCGCGCCGCCGAGATCCTGCCAATCGCCGCCCATCGCCATCGCGGCGGCGCGGATCGAACCGCCATAGTCGAAGGCAAAGATCTGGCTGCCCGCATACCGACGAAACTGGAGCGCCATCAACGCGAGCAGCACCGACTTGCCGGCGCCGGTCGGCCCGACGACGAGCATATGGCCGACGTCGCCGACATGGAGAGTTAGGCGGAACGGGGTCGAGCCTTCGGTCTTGCCGTAAAGCAAGGGGACTTCGCCGAAATGCTCGTCCCGTTCCGCCCCCGCCCACACCGCTGACAGAGGAATGAGGTGGGCAAGATTGAGGGTGGACACCGGGGGTTGGCGCACATTCGCATAGACATGGCCGGGCAGGCTCCCGAACCAGGCTTCGAGCGCGTTCACGCCTTCGACCGTGCAAGTGAAGTCACGGCTCTGGACGATCTTTTCGACGAGGCGGAGCTTCTCGGCAGCAACCGCTGGATCGCGATCCCAGACGGTGATCGTCGCGGTCACATAGGCAATACCGGCCTCGTCGGCGCCAAGTTCCTGCAGCGCCAGGTCGGCGTCGGCCGCCTTGTTCGAGGCATCGGTATCCAGCAGGACCGACGCCTCGTTGGTCATCACCTCCTTGAGGATCGCGGCGACCGACTTGCGCTTCGCGAACCATTGCCGCCGGATCTTGGTGAGCAACTTCGTGGCATCGGTCTTGTCGAGCATGATGGCGCGCGACGACCAACGATAGCCGAAGGCCTGCCGATTGAGTTCGTCGAGTACGGTGACCACGGCCTCCTGGATCAGTTGCTCCATGCGGCGGAGCGCGCCGAGCGCGCTGCCGGCGTGGATCGTGCCAACGCCGCCAGGATGACCGGTGCCCCATGCTTTCAGGAGATCCAGCGCTTCGGCGCCGCGCACCTCGCCGATCGGGATGCGGTCCGGGCGAAGGCGCAGCGAGGAGCGCACGAGATCGGACAGCGACGCGACGCCAGGGCTCATTGTCCGTTCCTTTCCGCGGCAGCGAATTCGGACACGGCGTCGGCCTGGTCGGGACGGAGCGCGTCGATCGCTCCGATATGCGCAGGCCGTTCGTCCTGCAGCAGGATCGATGGGCATTGCCCTTCGTAATTGCCGAGATTGGGGCGGTGCTGGGCATAGCCGGCGAGGGCCGCAAGTTCGACCGGGAAGTTCTTGGCGATCTCGGGCGGGTAGGCCGCACGGCTCATGTCTTGTCCTCATTGATGATGACGTTGCCGCTGACCGCGTAATTGGCATGATGTTCGAGTTTGGGGTCGGTCCTGTAGAAGCCAAAATGCTTCTTCCAACGGATGACGGCAAGCGCGGCATTCAGCGCATTCAGATCGGCGATCTGGATGTTCTTCGCATAGATATTGTCCTTGCCGCCGTCCTTGAAGGAGATGCGGCGGTTGTCGCGCACATGGTCGCGCTGATCCGGTGTGCTGGTGGTGACGCGCACCAGTCCCGTCAGACCATCGTCGATCAACTCAATTCCCATGCCGACATCGACGAAGGGGACGCCCTGCCGTTCGAAATATTCCACGAGCAGCTGCTTGGGCGTGCCGGGATCCATGCAGATGAACGCAAAATCGAACGCACCGATCTTGTCGATCGTGTCCTCTGCGATGGGAAAGTCATGGGGCACGATGCCGCGGTGCATCTTGGAATAGATGCTCGCGAGATAGTCCACCTTCTTGGGCAACTCCCTGAGTTCGTCGGCGGACGGCGCGCCCGGCGCACGGAAGGCATTGTGCTGAAGGAAGGTATCGCCGTCGAAAATAGCAATCTCCCGCACCGGCGTTTTGGCCACGAGGTCCAGAACATAGGAGCCGGTGCCGCCGACTCCGAAGATTCCAATCCGCGCCAGTTCGAGCTTACGCATCACATTGGTGATGCCGACGCGCCCTGAAGCCGTATCGGGATAGTGAAACGGCGATTGCGCATCGTCACTTTCCACGAAGCGGTGCGTGCGCGCCGTGACGTTCGGATCAAGCTCACGCGCGTGGCGTTCGATCATGTCTACATAGGTCGTCATTTTGTGGTGATAGTCGCGGTAGCCCGCGCTCGGCTTCTTCGAGAAGGAATGGTTCACGGTGAGGCCGGGGCCGAGCACCTGATCACCGCTGGCGTGGCGCATATGCTCCAGCGGCTTGCCGCTGCTGTCACAGGGATGTTCGCCAGCCCACATGGCAACGTGTTTCCCGTTCGTAATCGGGGAAACAGTGATGTCGCCGGAAATATTACTCATGTCCGACACCAGCGTGCCGAGGCGAACCTCGCCCTTGCTGTTCACATAGGGCACGCCGGAAATGACGATATGGTTGTGCAGGATGGCCAGCTCATAGCCATCCTGCACGAGACGGGCGAGGTCGGGATTACGACTTGTCAGTGGCGGTGACATCGAAAATCATGTCCTTCTTGATGCGCGTCGAACCGCCCGGCTGGAGCGTGCCTTCCTTCTCGGGACCGGGGCCGTCGCGATAGGCGACGGTGATCTCGATATTCGCGCCGGTGGGCGGGTTCTCGAACGCGAGGGCAACGATCTGGTCGTAGGTCACGATCTTGCCCTCGACTTCCTTCTCGCGGGTGTTGACGATGATCGTCGTCCTGTTGTGCCCGCCCTGACCATGATCGTCGTCATGGCCGTTGCCGTTGCCGTTGCCGTTGCCGTTGCCGGGCTGGTCCTTTTTATTCGTATCCATGTTCAACTCCGATTTGCGATGAGAGGTATATTTAGTACCTCTACTCCGAACAAATCTCACGTTGCCAATCCGCTGTCAAGGACATAAAATACGCCTACACCGAACAAGCTAGTCAGGAGCCGCCGCTTGCCGAACATCCTTGGAGACAAGATCCGGAAACTACGGAAAGAAAAGGGCTACACACTCGACAAGCTCGCCGAACTCAGCGAGTCCAGCAAAAGCTACATATGGGAACTCGAGAACAAGAATCCCCCGAGGCCTTCAGCTGAGAAGCTAGCGAAAATCGCTGAAAAACTCGACACGACAATCGAATTTCTGCTCGATGAAGGCGAGGAAGTCAGCAAGGAAGAAGCTGCCGACGCGCAGTTTTATCGCCAATACCGAAAAATGGATTCCGCCACGAAGGAAAAGATAAGGCAGATGGTCAAATTGTGGGGCGATGATGCATGACAGAAGGCTTCTCGCCGCAGCGTTGGGCGAATACGTTGACGCTGCTACTTAACGGCGTTCACGGCGCAGCGGGCGAGAGATTTCCTGTAACGGTAGCAGAGTTAGCGAAGGAATACTCACGTCATCGCTTCCCGGATGATCCCGTTTCGCTAGTCGTCGGCGACAGTTTGCCGAACTTTGACGGAGCACTCTATAAAGCACCGCCCGGCAAGAAAGGCTGGGGCATAATATACAACAGCGCAATCACATCGCCTGGCCGGATCAACTTCACCATCGCGCACGAATTCGGTCACTATCTTTTGCACCGATTGCGCTTCCCTGACGGTCTTGAATGCGGCCAGCAGGATATGATGCGCTGGGAAAGTGAATATCGCCAAATCGAGGCGCAGGCGAACGAATTTGCGGCAACCCTTCTCATGCCTCTCGACGATTTTCGTCGCCAGATCGACGCCCGCGCCAAACCCGGACTGGACGATCTCAGCGGCTGCGCAGAGCGGTATGGAGTATCCTTAGTAGCGGCAACCCTGCGCTGGCTTCAATATACAACGCGGCGATCGGTAATGGTCGTCGCCCGCGAAGGCTTCATCCTATGGTCGCGATCAAGCTCTCCGGCTCTGCGTACCGGCGCCTATTTCAAGACGGTGGGACGGCCCCCAATCCCGGTTCCCGCATCGTCGCTCGCAGCACAGCCGGAATTTCTTGAACGCAGCCGGGGAGAAATGGCCCATGACGGCGAAGTATGGTTCGCCGAACCATGTGAGGAATTTGCTCTTACCTCCGATCAATATGACTTCACTATTTCTCTATTGCATCTCGAAGCGGTGGTCCGCCCAGCCCGCCTTGATGAGGAGCAAGAAGAAGTGGACAGTTTTGACATTATCAAGCGCAACTTTGGCAATCGTGAGTAGCACCAGAACGGCAGATCCTGAGAACCCTGATCTCCGGCGGCAACCGCCAAGATGAGGCGCAGGCCGGTCACAATTGCTCGGAACCGAATATCCGCTTTCAAGCACAGGCTAAACGATCCCGGAATGGCCGAGATCGGGCGCGAAGCAGACAAAATTACGTTCGATTTTGGGTCCAGTTCTCCTCTCCACGCTCCACGCTCCACGCTCCACGCTCCACGCTGCGGGTATGATCTTCTCCCACCGGTCAAAGTGGAGAATGAAATGCGATATATGAGCGTCGTTCTGCTCGGCTATGTCTCGATGCCTGCGGCAAAAGCGAGCCGCGCAGCACACAATATTTCGAGGCGCATATCGATGAGGCTCGGAAGGTCGTCGCCGATTGCCAGGACGGCTCGACACGCGGCGACGAATGTACGAACGCGAACATCGCGGAGCAGACGGTTGACGGCCGAGAACGCTTCAGGTGCTTCAGAGGCCATAAGTAAGAGACGCCGACATCGCCATTGGGTGTCGTTGGGATTGTGGGTTCGTTGCACTGATAAGAGCTGAATGCGGCCCAACTAGCCTCCGAGGATCAAGCCGGTTGGCTTCGTTCCTCAAGCTCGGCAATACGCTCTGAGCAGATCGCGTGTACCGCGCGGCCAAGATCCTCGACGCGGCCACCGAGCCAAAGAAGCTCTTCCTCGGTGATGCGATAATGCTTAGAGTAGCGCGCCTTCACGTAGGCTTCCTTCAGCTTCTCGAAGCGCGCGCGGTCTGCCCGCGTTTCGCGCGGCCAGGCATCGACCAGCCGCATGTCGATTCGCTCGGCTTGGGTGCGCAGAAAGCCGAGGTTGTGAACATGTGGGGTGTAGAAGGTGCAGACCAGAAGGACGCAATGATATAAGCTTTCGGTAGCCTGGTGCATCAAAAATGCTGCGCGCTTATATCGCCCCTTTGCAATCAGGTGGTTCGCACTTTCTGAAAAATCGTCGGCGGCCGGAATCCATTCCGCAAAATATTCCCGCGCCATCGCCAGCGCCTGCTCGGTCGTCTTCGGCTTCGGCTTGTGCAATTCCTTCTCGTCATATTCGTAAAGCGCGATGCCGTCCTTCGCGACATCCATGAAGAAATAGCGTCCATGCGCGAGCCCGTCGTTCACTTCCTGCAAGGTGTGGACAATGAAATTCACCGGCGTGCGCAGCGTCTTGTCGATCGCAAGTTCGCGGATCAGGCGGTCCTCGAGCTTCAGCCAGAAATCCACCCGTTCGGTCAGGCGCTTGTCGTTGACGATGACCGGTCGCATTCTCCTCATTCCGCAGGGTGCCCGGCTGATCGGCGACTATGACAGCAAGATATCCGTGGGGCAGGAACGCGTCTTGCTGGCCTGGAACCGGCTGATCCTGCCCGGTGGCCGATCGATCCGGCTCGATCGTCAGCCCGGCGCCGATGCGCAGGGCATGGCGGGGCTCGCCGATCGCACCGACCATCATTGGGGGTCGATGCTGCGCGCGGCGCTCGTCTCGACCTTGCTCGGCGTCGGTGCCGAACTTGGCTCGGACGGGGATGATGCGCTCGTGCGGGCGCTTCGCGAGGGGTCCCAGGATACGGTCAACCAATCGGGACGGCGGCTCGTCGAGCGCCAGATGAATATCCCGCCAACCCTCACGATCCGCCCCGGCTTCGCTTTGCGGGTCCTTGTCACACGCGATCTGATCCTTGAACCGGCGGCGGGGGCGGCACCATGAGCAAACTCAGGCTGGGCCCGATCGCCGACGACAAGCCCGTGAAGCTGTTGATCGAATTGCCGGGAGTTCTTCAT
Source organism: Sphingopyxis sp. A083 (assembly GCF_001468495.1). Lineage (NCBI taxonomy): Bacteria > Pseudomonadati > Pseudomonadota > Alphaproteobacteria > Sphingomonadales > Sphingopyxidaceae > Sphingopyxis > Sphingopyxis sp. A083. Next base: position 194,140 of record NZ_LNSK01000001.1, read on the forward strand.
CGCGAATTGCTCGTCTATGCCGAGGTGCATGCCAAAGCCAATGGCCTCGCGGCGCCTATGGCGCCGGAAAAGATCGCGGTGCCGATGATCGAGCGTTTTATCGCGACCGATCGTGGATTTGCGACGGAACGGCGGCGGCGCTGAGCGTCTGCGGCGTTATCCTCGCGTCGGTCAGGCGTGACCGCCCATATGTGTTCGTCCAAACCGTTGGCGGCTGTGCGCCAAAAAAAGACGCCCGCGCGATCGAAACCGTGCGGGCGTCAGATGAAGATCTCTGTTTTCCTGAAAGGAAGAGCTCTTCTGGGTCGCACGGCGCGGATAGCGTCGCAAGCCGACCGATAATTGTACGGCAGCGCCAAAAGATACCCCGGAGCTCAAACCGATGTCGGCTTTCGCTTGGTATCAGCCAGAAACCCCGCGATCTCCAATCGGCCAAGACCAGCGATTTGCCTGAGTAGCGAACATTCCGGGGAGATGAGGGCCAGGCGCGCTCATCGAGCACAATTGCTCGCCCCAATTACTTAAGAAGCCCCGTGTCCTTGAGCCAATCTTACACGAGCGTCGGCCAACTCTCGACGGGTTGACCCAGCGGGCGCATCGCGAAGACGTGACCCCCGTTGGCAAAGAGATGGACTTCTGCTGGAATGCTTCCCTCGTCTAGCGCTCGCGCATAGACTATGCTGTTGCAAATCGGGCCGACAGGATCGGCGCAAGCCTGAAGAATAAATGTCGGCGGGGTCAACTTGGTGACTTTGATTCCGCGATCAAGCGAGCCCCCCGCTCTGCACAGGTGGCCGGGAACATTGCGATGGCAAAATCGGGCCGGCTGCTCACTTTATCGATTCGGTCGACTGGCTGATAGGCAGGTTCGAATATATTGCTGGTCCGCCCGACCAGATACCCGGGCAGCTTCTAGGCGTCGACGCCTCGTCTGCGGTCGTGGCTGCTGTGTATGATCGCTGACCGGGACGTCGGGGAGAAAATGGGGGAGCTCACTCGGCCCAGTGAACCAGCGCGCTATAGGTGTCGCGGCTGATTACCGCCCGACGTCCTCCAAACGCGCGGCGCCTGCGCACGATAAGCCTGGCTTAGCCGTCGGCAGCTTGCAGGTTGACCGCCAAACGCGGGGTGATCAGTCGGTGAAGTGCTACCTGATACTGTTGCAGCAAACCGTCCGTCATCACCGGCCGTTCCGGCCGATTTGGCGCTCGCGCACCGAGAGAAATCCCCCCTGCCACCTGGCGCTTTCCGAACCCTTTGGAACAACCTGGCAGCCTTCGACCGCAATTTCGCGGGGTTCCCAGGCTGTTACGAAACCGGCGATGCCAGCTATCGTGACAACGCCGGATTTCTTCACATCAGGGGCCGGACTGGCGATATCATCAATGTCGCCGGGCACCGCCTCTCGACGGGGCAGGTGGAAGAAATCGTCGCCCGCCAGAACGGCGTCGCCGAATGCGCGGTGATCGGCGCGCAAGATTCGGTCAAAGGCATGGTCCCGGTCGCGTTTATAGTTGCACGAGGGGGATTTGCCGATGACGCGGCCTTGATTCAACAGGCAATCAAGGCGGTTCGCGACGAGCTAGGCGCAATCGCGGCCTTGAAGACGGACCATGTGGTGGATTAACGGCCGAAGACGTGATCGGGGAGGATCCTGCGCAATCTCATGCGCAAGATTGTCGATCAAGTGCCCCTGAACATTCCAGAGACGATTGAAAACCCCTCGATAGCCGATGATATTGCGTCGGTTCTTGCGAGGAGCCAGATGGGTTGGCCGGCCCTCGGCCGACACTGCGTCCAGGCTCCGGTCGCCGGGACGCCCCAACTGGCATGCAAGGTTCACCGAAGCATGGCGGCTGAAATGCAAGCAGCGCTGGCTAACTACGATAGGGCGCGCCTGCAAGACGCGGGCGAAGGGTGCCGGCCACCCTTGGGTTAGTACTGCTGCTCCGGAACGTGGAGCACAAGCCCGTCAAGCCGATCGTCAAGCGTGATCTGGCAAGCCAGCCGACTTTCTTCCGTGGTCCCTTCGGCAAACTGAAGCAAATCGGCCTCCATGCTGCCATCGGCAAGGCATCCGACCCGGTCGATCCACGTTGGATCGACATGGACGTGACATGTGGCACAAGCGCATTGGCCACCACAATCGCCGTCGATTCCCGGAACATTGTTGAACAGTGCCGCTTCGCGCGCCGTCATACCGGATGCGATTTCAACGGGGAACCTGTAACCATCGTGGGTAACAAAGGTGACCTTGACCATAGAACTGCAACTTTCCCTTGGCCCGCAAATCAATGCGCGTGAAGTTTGACCGGCAGGCGGGTGATGCCGCGAACGAGATTGGAAAGCAGTCGCTCAGGCTCGCCAACGACCTCCACGAAGTGGAAGCGCTTCTGGATTTCTTCCCAGATAATCCGAAGCTGCAATTCGGCAAGGCGGTTGCCCATGCAGCGATGGATGCCATAGCCGAACGAAAGGTGTTGGCGCGGATTCTTCCGGTCGATGATGAATTCTTCGGGGCGGTCGATCACCGTTTCGTCGCGGTTGCCCGAAAGATACCACATGACGACCTTGTCGCCCTTGGCAATGCGCTTTCCGCCGATTTCGCTGTCTTCCAGCGCGGTTCGGCGCATATGGGTAAGCGGGGTCTGCCAGCGGATGATTTCGGGGATCATGTTGCCGATCAGAACTGGGTCGCTGCGCAATTTATCATACTGATCCGGATGCCGGTTCAGGGCCATGACGCCGCCGCTGATCGAATTGCGGGTCGTGTCGTTTCCGCCCACGATCAGGAGCAGCAGGTTACCCAGGAATTCGAGGAACGGCATTTCGCGCGTGGCGGGCGAATTCGCCATCATAGAGATCAGGTCGTTACCCCCTGGCTGGTCGATCCGCTGGTCCCAGAGTCCTTTGAAATACATCGCACACTCGATAAGCTCTTCGCGGCGCTGTTCGTAGGTATCGACTATTCCTGCCCCCGGTATCGCTGTCGTGATATCGGACCAGCGGGTCAAGCGTGCCCGCTCATCCCAGGGAAAGTCGAACAGGGTCGCCAGCGTCATGGTGGTCAATTCGACCGAAACGCTTTTGACCCAGTCGATCTCCTCACCGACCGGCAACGAATCAAGAATTTCTCCGGCACGTTCGCGGATCACGGGCTCGAGCAGCAGCAGGTTCGAAGGCGCCACTGCCGGAGTGACCGCCTTGCGCTGCGCGTCATGCTTGGGCTGGTCCATGGCGATGAACATCTCGAGTTCGAGATTGCTCTGGTCGCTGTGCATGTCTTGGATCGCAATTCCGCCCAGCTTGGCTTCGGATGAAAACACCTTGTGATTGGTATCGACCGCCATGATGTCGTTGTATCGGGTGATCGACCAGTAGGCGCCATAGGTGCTTTCGGCGCAGTAGTGGACCGGATCCTCACGTCGCAGCCGCTCGAAGAAGGTCCCGACCTTGTCGCTCTGGAACAGGCTGGGGCGAGCAACGTCGATTTCCGCAAGAGGGATGTCGGCAACAGCCCGGGCAAGCTCGGCACCGTCCAGTTCCTGCGGAATTGTTTGAGTGGTCATGGTCACCTCCCTCATCTCGGTCTGCTCTTGGGCTGGATTAAGGGCAGACCGCCGATTCGTCAACAAATAGTATAAGAGTTTATCCAGAAACCTCCAGTGTGTGGCAGTTTATGCAGGAGCATTGACAGCATTTCGATTAATTCTTATCAGAGTTTTATGAAATCCAGCCCAAGCCCTGTCCTCGCAGCGGAGCCTGCCGCAAACTTTGGCCAGACCAAGGCCAAGCGCGCCCTGGTGCTAGCCCGCGAGATTGTCGACGATATCGAGAGCAATGCGCAGGGACCGGGTGACCGGCTTCCCCACGAGGACGCCATGCTGGCGCGCTATGATGTGGCACGCGCCACGCTGCGCGAGGCTCTGCGTTTTCTCGAATTGCAGGGTGTGATTCATCTCACTCAGGGTCGGGGCGGTGGGCCGGTTATAACCCGTCCGCAGACAGCCGATTTCGCCAGTTCGATGGCGCTGATTCTGCAATTCATGGATACCGACCTTCGAGCCCTGCTCGAACTGCGCGAAGCGATTGCCCCGACGGTTGCGGCGCGGGCCGCGGAAATGGCCACCGTCGCCGATCTTGCTGCGCTCGAGGCTTGCCTCGCGCGGCTCGAGCGCGAGCGGGACGGTCCGGAATTCGAGGAAACCAATCGTCGGTTTCACGATCTGCTGGGCTGGGCCAGCGGAAACTCGACCTTCGGTCTGTTGGTCTCCGCTTTGCACCTGCTGACCCGCAGCATGTCGGAAGGTCTGGGCTATTCGGCGCAGGAGCGCGAAACCCAGTTGCGGTGCCTCGGTCGCGTGCTGCAAGCCGTGCGGATGCGCGATGCTGTGGGTGCTCGGCGCCAGATGGAACGACTGACCGATGGATCGACCCAATATCTGGCAGAGCGCAGTCCTGCATTGCTCGCGCAAAAGGTCCGCTGGGGGAACGCAAACCGGGAAGCCTGAAGGGGAGAGAGACAATGGCCTTGACCAGCCGCATTTGTGATCTGCTGAAAATCGAATACCCGATCGTCCTGGCCGGAATGGGTGGTGCAAGCGTTCCAGCGCTGGCGGCTGCGGTTTCCAATGCCGGTGGGCTAGGCGTTCTGGGCGCCGCAGCCTGCGCGCCCGAGCGACTGCGCGAATGGATTCGCCAAACCCGCGAACTGACCGATAAGCCGTTTGGGGTCGATACCCTGCTGCCGGCCTCTGTGCGCTTGGGCAAGTCCCCGCAAAGCGGTGCCGCGCCCGCCGATCCGATGGGGCTGGCGGCCGAATATCGCCAGTTTGCTGAGGATTTCATGGCCCGCGAAGGGCTGGTGAGGGCTGACGGCGAGGCGGCAAGGCGTGCGATTGGCGGACGCGATGCCGAGAGCGGCCCGCCGATGTTCTCGAAGGAGTTCTTCGAAGCGCAGATGGAAGTGGTGATCGAGGAGAAGGTGCCGGTCTATGCCGCCGGCCTTGGCAATCCCGGCCCGTGGATGGACCGTCTCCATGCCAACGGTACGATCGTCATGGCCGTGGTCGGCAAGGTCAAGCACGCGCAGCAGGTGGTCGAAAGCGGAATCGACGTGATCGTCGCCCAAGGCCATGACGGTGGCGGACACAATTCACCGATCGGGACAATCTCGCTGATCCCGCAGGTGGTCGATGCTGTGGGCGACCGGGTGCCGGTGCTGGGCGCGGGCGGTATTTCCGACGGACGCGGGGTGGCCGCGGCCTTCATGCTGGGCGCGGAAGGGGCCTGGGTCGGCACCGCGTTCCTTGCCACCGAAGAAGCGGGCATCGAGGACTTCCAAAAAGAAGCGATCGTCGAGGGCGGAGATGCCGATACCGTGGTCAGCCGCTCGATTACCGGCAAGCCGGCGCGGATGATCCGCAACAAATGGGCCGACGCCTGGGTTGACGCGGGCAAGGAACCGTTGCCAATGCCTTATCAGTCGATGATTTCGGGCCCGGTCATGGCTGCCGGAATCGAGGCCAGGCGCAAGGATATCCTGCCCGGCTTCGCCGGACAGGGGATCGGTCTGATCCACGCGGTGCGCCCCGCCGCCGCAGTAATGGCCGATCTGGTTTCCGAAGCCGAACGTGCACTCGCGCTTGCCAGCCGTTTCCGCTGATCCAGGCGCGACGCGCATGACCGGATTTTCCGACAAAGCCGCAATTACTGGAATTGGCGAGACAGATTTCGTCAAGGGCACCGAACGCAGCGCGGTCGACATGATGCTGGAAGCCTCGCGCCGCGCGATCGCCGACGCGGGATTGAAGCCGGGCGATATCGACGGCATGATCCCGCCGCCCATTTATACGACGTCCGAGGAGTTGGCCGCCAACCTTGGGATCGATGTGCTGCGTTATGCCGCGACGGTCCACATGGGCGGTGCAAGTCCGACGACTGCGTTGCAAAACGCGGCCATGGCTATCGCCGCGGGCCTGTGCGACCATGTCCTTGTCACCCTTGGTTGGAACGGGTTCTCCGCGCTGCGCCCCAAGCCCGGCGCGCCGGCGACGCGGTCGATGAACATGACCACGCTCACCAACACGATCCAAGGCTATTATATCCCCTATGGGGTTTTTCTGCCGGTGCAGATGTATGCCTGGCTGGCGACACGTCACTCCCAGCTGTTCGGGGTCGGACCAGAGGCGATGGGCGCGGTGGCGCTGGCCTGTCGCAAGCACGCCCAGCTAAACCCCAAGGCCTTCACCTGCGGTCGTCCACTCGACTGGGACACCTACGCCACATCACGCTGGATTTCCGAGCCATTCCGGCTCTACGACTGTTGCCTTGAAACCGACGGAGCCTGCGCGGTGGTGGTCTCGCGCATCGACAAGGCGCGTGACATGCCCCACGTGCCGGTGACGATTGCCGGGGCTGCGGAAGGGCACCCATATCCGGCCGACGACATTCCCTCGCGTCCCGATCCGTTCAAGATCGGGCTTTCCTACGCCGCTCCGAAAGCCTTCGAGATGGCCGGAGTTACCCGTGAGAACATGGACTTCCTGCAGATCTACGACTGTTTCACCTACGTCGTGCTGCTGCAGCTCGAAGCTCTGGGTTACTGCGAGCCAGGAGGGCAACTCGATTTCGTCCGGGACGGACAAATTGAACTTGGTGGGCGCTATCCGCTAAACACTCACGGCGGGTTGCTCAGTGAGGCGCATGTCTGGGGCCTCAATCATGTGGTCGAGGCGGTCCGACAGCTGCGTCACAACTGCGGCGATCGGCAGGTCGAGAACGCCCAGACCGGCTTGGTCACGGGCTGGGGCGATCTGGGCGACGGCAGCATCGCCATCTTGCGGAGGTTCACATGAGCCACGATGCAGAACTTCCTCCCAAGCAGCGGCATGAGGCTCAAACCCCGCCAGCGAAGCCGCGTCCGCGTCCGCAGGACCCCGTAGAGCAGGAATTCTGGCGGCTGTGCCAGGATGGCCAGCTGCATTTCCAGCGTTGCTCCTCTTGCGGCACCTGGCGCCATCTGCCGCGCTACATGTGCGCCCGCTGCGGTTCTCCCGAGTTCGCCTGGGAGCCCAGCACCGGCAGGGGCACGTTGTTCACGTGGACCGTCACGCACCAGGCCCTGCACCCGGCATTTGCCCACGAAATCCCGTTCATTGCGGCCGTGGTCGAGCTGGAGGAAGGGGTGCGCATGGCGACCCGGCTGATCGAATGCCCTCAGGACCGAGTCAAACTCGACATGCCGGTCGAACTGACCTTCGAGCCGGTGGGGGACGATTTTCGGCTGCCGGTGTTCCGGCCGACCGCGAGTGGAGCGCACGCGCCATGAACCTCGAATATGGCCCCGAATACGAGCGCTTCCGCGACGATGTGCGCGATTTTCTGGCCCGCAATGGCAAGCGTGCGCCGGAATCGGCACAGCGTGCGGCGCGCCCGACGACCGACGCGGTCGCCTGGCAGAATCTGCTGCTGGAACATGGCTACACCGCGCGGACCATTCCGCGCGAATATGGCGGCTACGGCGCTGAGCCAGACATCCTTGAAGCGCGGATCATCGCCGAGGAATTTGCCCGTGCTTGCGTGCCTGGGGGGCTGTCCAACCAGGGCGTCTCGATGCTGGTTCCGACCCTGCTCGAACTCGGCACCGAGGAGCAGAAGCGCCGCTGGATCGAACCCACCCTGCGCGGTGAGATCGTCTGGTGCCAGGGCTATTCGGAACCTGGCGCGGGCTCGGATCTGGCCAGCCTGCGCACTAGCGCGCGCGAGGAAAACGGCCACTTCGTGATCAATGGACAGAAGATCTGGACCAGCACCGCGCGGCAGGCCGACATGATTTTCTGCCTGGTGCGGACCGAGACCGAGGCACCCAAGCACGCGGGCATTTCTTATCTGATCTTCTCGATGGACTTGCCGGGGATCGAGGTTCGCCCGCTCAAGACAATGACCGGGCACGCTGAATTCAACGAGACGTTCTTCACCGACGTGCGGGTGCCGGTCGATCAGATCGTCGGCCAGCGCGGCCAGGGCTGGTTCGTCGCCAATGCGACGCTCGGCCACGAGCGCGGTATGCTTGGCGATCCTGATGCGCTGGAAAACCGCCTGTTGGCGCTGATCAGGCTGATGCAGGAGGAGCAGATCGGGTCCGCTCGCGCTATTGACAATCCCGTGCTTCGCGACCGTCTTGTCGCTCTGCAGGCGGAAGTGGCGGCGATGAAATACAACGGGATGCGCGTGCTTTCGAACCAGCTCAAGGGTGAATCAGGGGGTATGGCCAAGCTGATTGTCAAGCTGCAGAGCTGCGAACTGGCACACCAGATCTCGGCACTGGCGATCGACGCGATGGGCGAAATGGGCATCCTCTATGCCGAAAGCCCGCGTGAGCGCGAGGGCGGCGTCTGGCAATGGAACTATATGTTCCAGCTGGGGCTGATCATCGGCGGCGGCACCGCGCAGATCCAGAAGAACATCATCGCCGAACGCGGCCTCAACATGCCGCGCGAGCCGCGTCTTGCGCTGGACGCCGCCCAGAGCCGGAAGGAAGTCGCCTGATGGATTTCGGTCTTTCCCCGGAACAAGCAATGCTCAGGGACACGGTCGGGCGCTGCCTTGCGGAAACCTGCCCGCTCGATCATGTGCGCTCCTGTTCGGAAACAGGCAGCGCGATCAGCGATCAAGTCATGGCTGCGCTACATGATATCGGGCTGACCGCCCTGTTGGTGCCCGAAGTGCATGGCGGGCTAGGGATGACGCTGCTCGATGCAGCGGTGGTGGCCGAGCAGCTTGGCCGGGCTGTGGCCCCTGCACCGTTCCTGGCGCGCAGCGTGCTCGCCCCGCTGGCGCTGATGCTGGCGGGCTCGGCCACGCAGCAGGCTGAATGGCTGCCCCGGATTGCTTCCGGCGCGGTACGCTTCGGTGTCGCGATCGCGGGCATTGTCGAGGAGCGCGACGGAGCGAGAGTCCGGGCCGAAGGCGGCATACTGACCGGCACCGCGCTGTTCGCGTTAGATTTTGCGGGGGCGGATCATTTCATTGTCGCCGATGATTCGGGGAGGCTTCATCTGCTTGCCACCGCAGCGACCGGAGTCGAACGGATCGCCTTGCAGACCATCGATGCGACCCGCAGCGTCGGCGAGTTACGGCTGACCGGCGCAATGGCCGAACCCCTTGCCGATGATGGCGGCCTGGCTGCGCGGCGGATGCGCGATGCCGGGCGGGTCTTGCTTGCTGCGGACAGTCTCGGGGCGGGCGAAGCGATGATCGAGAAGGCTGTCGCCTATGCCGGTGAGCGCGAGCAGTTCGGGCGGGTCATCGGCAGCTTCCAGGCGGTCAAGCACATGTGCGCGGAAATGGCCGCTCGGCACGAACCGTGCCGGGCGCTGGTGTGGTATGCTGCGCATGCCTTCGACGCCATTCCCGACGAGGCGGCGCTGGTGGCCTGCCACGCAAAATCGCTCACTGGCGACGTTCACCGCTTCGTGGCGCGAACCTCGACGGAGGTGCACGGCGGGATGGGCTTTACCGACCTGCTTGGACTGCACTTCTGGTTCAAGCGGATCGGATTCGACCGTCAAGTTCTTGGCGGGCCGGAGCGAGTAAGGTCCGAGGCAGCACAGCTACAGGGATTCACCGCAACGATATAGTCGGCAGGTCGGGAGAGAAATAAATGACCGAGTGGAATTTCGGCGACATTCTGGATGCGATCGAACCGGCGCTTCCGCCAGATGCTCCGGCGCTGATCCACGGAGATCGGCGGATCAACTGGCCTGAAATGGCCGCGCGGTCCAACAACCTTGCCCGCGCGCTGCGCGCTAGGGGGCTTGAACCCGGGGCCAAGGTTGCCTTCTACATGCGCAACCGGCCGGAATACGGCGAGTCGATGGCCGCCTGTTTCAAGGCCCGGCTGACCCACGTCAATATCAACTACCGCTACAAACCGGACGAGGTGCTTTACATCTTCGATGATTCCGATGCGGAGGCGATCGTCTACAGCAGCGAATTCCGCGATTGCATTGTCGAATTGAAGGACCGGCTGGGGAAGGCCCGGATCTTTGTCGAAATCGGCGATCCGGCGGTGATCGCGCGGTTTGCCGAACCCTACGAGGCGTTGGCGGCGCAAGGCGACGGTTCGCCGCAGGGTATTGCCCGTTCGCCCGGCGACATGCTGTTCATCTACACAGGTGGCACCACCGGCATGCCCAAGGGGGTGATGTGGCGCCATGATGACCTGCGGAGGGCGCAGCTCGATTCTGCCGGCCTGCTTGGTCCAGCGCCGCAGGACATGGACGAAACCGTCGCAATGATCCGTACTGACGGACCTGGCCGGGTGTTCCTCCCCGCCTGTCCGATGATGCATGGAACAGGTCTCCTCTCTGCCCTTGGCACGCTGATGGGAGGAGGCTGCATCGTAACGCTTGAGAACCCGTCGTTCGATGCCGACGAGTTATGGCGCGTTGTCGAGACGCACCGGGTGCAGTCGGTCGCAATCGTCGGCGATGCTTTCGCCAAACCGCTGCTTGCTGCGCTCGACAATGCACCCCGGAGCTACGACACATCGAGTCTGATCTCGATCCTTTCGTCAGGAGTGATGTGGAGCCGCGAGGTCAAGGATGGGCTGATCCGGCACATTCCGCAGGTGGCGCTGATGGACGCCTTCGGTGCATCAGAGGGGCTAGGCTATGGCTTGTCGGTGACCACCGAGCACGGGTCCGTCCAGACCGCCAAATTCATGATCGGCGAGCATTGCGACGTGTTCGACGAAAGCGATGCAAAGGTGAAAGCCGGCAGCGGGATCCCTGGCTTCATTGCCCGAAAGGGTGCCATTCCAATGGGCTATTACAAGGATCCGGAAAAGTCTGCGAAAACGTTCCGGACTATCGGCGGCGTGCGCTACTCGATCCCCGGCGACTGGTGCCGGGTGGAGGCTGACGGCAGCCTGACCCTGCTCGGCCGGGGCAGCGTCTGCATCAACACCGCCGGGGAAAAGGTCTATCCCGAAGAAGTCGAGGAAGTGCTCAAGACCCACCCGTCTGTGGCCGATGCTCTCGTCATTGGCGTGCCACACGAGAAATGGGGCCAGGCCGTGACTGCAGTGGTTCGCCTGGAGGACGATGCCGCGCTCGACGAGGCTGGGCTCAAGGCCCATGTTCGCCAACAGCTGGCCGGTTACAAGACCCCCAAGGCTGTCTATCGGGCCGGTATCGCGCTGCGGGCGTCAAACGGCAAGGCCGACTACGCCGCAGTTAGAGACTTCGCGATAGGTCAGGGCGCGGCGGCGTGAGCGACGGCACGAGCGGAGGGGCGGTTAGTGACTGCGAGGCGCTGATCGTTGGTGCCGGCTTCAGCGGGGTCTATCTGCTTCACCGCCTGCGCGAGGCCGGCTTCGACGCGAGGTTGATCGACGCGGCCGAAGAGCCGGGCGGCATCTGGTACTGGAATTGCTACCCCGGCGCGCGCGTCGATTCGCAGGTTCCGCTGTACGAGCTTTCGCTGCCCGAACTTTGGCGCGACTGGACCTGGAGCGAACGCTATCCCGGATGGCGCGAGCTGCGCGACTATTTCCGCCATGTCTGTGACCGACTTGGGCTTTGGCCCCACATGACCATGGGGGCGCGTATGGCGGGCGCCGAGTGGGATGAAGGTCAGCGCAAGTGGCGGGTCACGACCGGAAGCGGCGAAACGATCACTGCGCGCTTTCTGCTGCCCTGTCTCGGGTTTGCCGCAAAGGCCTATGTGCCCGAAATCGCCGGACTGGAGACCTTTGCGGGCGAATGGCACCACACGGCCCACTGGCCGCAGCAAGGGCTGTCCATGGCCGGACGTAAGGTAGCAATCGTCGGCACCGGAGCCAGCGGTGTCCAGGTGGCGCAGGAAGCCGCAGCAGAAGCGGCTCAGGTCTCCTTGCTACAGCGCACGCCGATTCTCGCGCTGCCGATGCGGCAGGAATCGCTGACTGTTGAACAGCAGAAGCGGGAGAAAGCAGATTACCCGGCGATCTTTGCTGCCCGTCTCCAGACTGGCGGTGGCTTCGATACGGGCAGAATCGACGCTTCGGCGCTCGAAGTCGACGAGGAAGAACGGCACCGTCTGTTCGAGCAGCAGTGGCAGGCCGGCGGTCTGCGTTTCTGGTACGCCAATTTTGCAGATCTGCTGACCGACGAGCGTGCCAACCGTCATGCCTACGATTTTTGGCGCGACAAGACCAGGGCGCGGATTGCCAATCCGGCCTTGCACGAGATGCTGGCGCCGAGTGAGCCGCCGCACCCCTTTGGAACCAAGCGTCCTTCACTCGAGCGGAACTATTACGAGATCTTTGGCCAGGACAATGTCACGCTAGTCGATCTCGCGCACGCGCCGATTCAGCGGATCGTGCCCGAGGGGATCGAAACCGCCGATGGGTTGATTGAATGCGAGCTGATCGTGTTTGCCACCGGCTTCGACGCTGGACGCGGCGGGCTGACGCAAATCGGGATCAGGGGGCGGGACGGTCGCAGCATGTCCACTGCCTGGCATGACGAGGTGACCGCTTATCTTGGCTATTCCGTGCATGGATTTCCCAACATGGCCTATCTTTACGGACCGCTCAGTCCTTCGGGCTTTTCCAACGGTCCGACCGCGGCAGAAATCCAGGGCGATTGGGTCCGCGACTTTCTGGTGAAGCTGCGCGAAGACAACTTCACGCGTTTCGAGGCGGACATAGCCGCGGAGCGCGAATGGACCGAGAGCGTTGCAGCCATCGGGGCCATGACGCTCTTTCCCCGGGCAAAGTCCTGGTACATGGGCGACAACATTCCGGGCAAGCCGCGCCAGTTGCTCAATTATCCAAGCGTCGTTGGCTTCGCCATGATCTGCGACGAAGTGGCAGCGGACGGATACCGCGGCTTCACGCTGGCATGAACGAGGAACCACGACCTATGAACTTGGCCACATCCGATATCGTGCCGGAATGGGCGCCCGACCCGTCGGTCCTGCCAGGCTGGTTTGTCGATGCTATGGCTGTTCCGCGCGAGGAAGGGTTCGTAACGGTCGATGGCGTGAGCATGCACTACTTCCGCTGGGGCAATTCGGCCGCGCCGCCGGTGCTGATGACCCATGGCTTCCTTTCGCACGCCCGCTGCTTCGCGTTTGTCGCCCCGTTTCTCGCCCGCGATTACCACGTGATCGCCTATGACCTCTCGGGCATGGGCGATAGTGACGTGCGCCCGAACTGCGACATGGCGGCGCGCGGACGCGAGATGATTGGGGTTGCCGAAGCGTTGGGCCTTCTCGATCATGACCAAAAACCCATCGTCGCCGCTCACAGTTTCGGTTCCGCAGTGGCGCTGAATGCCCTCGAACTCGCCCCGGCCACCTTTGGCGGGGCGGTGATCTGCGACATGATGGTTCTGCGCCCGTCGGAATTAAGAAGGTATTGGGGCGATGGCCGTCCCAGCCCCGGCTCGGGTGATCCCCACCGGCCTCATCGCCGCCATCCGGATTTCCTGAGTGCCCGCGAGCGGTATGTTCTTTCCCCGCCCCAGCCGGTGGGTGAACCATTTCTGATGGATTACATGGCCTATCATGCGCTGCGCCGTGAAGGCACTGACTGGACGTGGAAGTTCTCACCCGCTGTTTTCGAACGCGACAATTCACACCGCTTGTGGCTTGACATTGGCCCTCGCTTGGTCTCCGCGCCTGGTCGAAAAGCGATTATCCATGGCGAGAAGAGCCAGCTCTTCACGCCGGATTCACACCAGTACTTGCGTGAACTGGGAGGGAAGGACATCCCGATCATCGCAGTTCCCGAAGCGAGACATCACTTGATGCTCGACCAGCCTCTGGCCTTTATCGCTGCCTTGCGCGCTGTCATCGAAGAGTGGTCCAAAGGTGTCTGATCGAAAAGTGAACCTTCGAGGCGAATGGTCAGGACAAGGATCAACTGAATTGCGAACACGCCAACGCGTGTCGATGCGGATAGAGCCAAGGAGACAGAAATGACCAATGCGCCGAAGATTCCCGAGCCGAAGCCCGCAGCGACCGTGCTTCTGGTACGCGACCAGCCCGAGTTCCAAGTCCTGATGGTCAAACGTCATCATCAGATCGACTTTGCATCCGGCGCCTTGGTTTTTCCCGGAGGCAAAACCCATGACGGCGACGCCGACGAGCGCTGGGTCGAACATGCAATTGGATGGGAAGAACTGGACCCGGTCCAGCGAGCCTTGCGGATCGGGGCGGTCCGCGAAGCGTTCGAGGAAACTGGCATTCTGCTGGCGCAGACCGCCCAAGGCGCTCCTTTCGAGGACCCGTGCGATGCGTCGGTGCGACGCGCGGTCGACGCCGGCGATGTCGCTTTCTTTGATGTTGTTCGCAAACTGGGTGTCCACCTCAGGCTGGACGAGCTCGCTATCTTCGCCCGGTGGATTACCCCGACCATGATGCCAAAGCGGTTTGACACCTGGTTCTACGCGATGAGCGCTCCGGCGGGGCAAGTGGCGGCGTGCGATGGGCGCGAGACTGTCGATGCGGAATGGATCTCACCATCCGAGGCGATCCGACTGGCAGCAGTGGGCGAGAGGACCATCATTTTTCCTACCTTGATGAATCTGAAGCTGCTCGCCGAGGCGGAAAGCGCGCAGGATTGCCTTTCGCGCGCGCGGAAGCGCCGACTGGTTACGGTGCTACCCGAGGTCTCTATCGAGAATGGTGAGCGTGTCCTGATAATACCGCCCGACGCTGGCTATGGTCCTGTTTCGCAGCCGTTGAGCACGCTCGGTGCCTGACTCAGGTTGACCTGCGCTGCTGAGCCTCGCCTTGGTGATGCGTCGAGGGCTGGCTTCAGTCTTCGAGGTTCGAAGACATAATCGCGAGCATGTCCTTCACTGTGGTCGCCTGTTCTTCGGAAATCCCGGTGAGAACCCTTTCGTAGATCCTGTCGGCTGCCTCGCGCAGTGTTGGGAGAATTTCGATCGCGTTGGGAAGCAAGTGCAGCGCCCAGACCCTGCGGTTGCCTTCTGCGGAGCGGCGCTCGACGAAGGCCGCTGTTTCCAACTGATCGATCACGTGCCCGACGCTGGCTCGTTCCATTTCGAGGTGCTTAGCCAGTTCAGTTTGGGTGAGGCCAGGCGTCCGGCAGATATATGCGAGCGCGCGCCACTGGGTGCGGGACAGGCCGAAGTTGATTGTCGCTGCGTCGAAAAGCTTGCGCAGTTTGCGGGGGACCTCCTCGAGCAAGAAAACGAGCTCGTCCGCCTCTGTGAGATATCCCTTACCTGCCTCTCTATCTCTCATGGGACCAACAACTAACGCATCCAGGGGTGTATGAAAAGTGTTTACTGTAAAAGATATTACAGTAAGATATAATCATGATTGCAGATTTGACACTAGTTGGCCACGGCGGGCACAGGATCGCAGCCAGCGTCGAAGGCCCTGCCGAAGGATTGCCGGTCTTGCTGGCGCACGGTGGTGGCCAGACCCGATGGGCCTGGAAAAAGATTACGAATCTCCTGATGGAAAGCGGGTTTCGGGCAATTGCCCTCGACCTGCGCGGCCACGGCGATAGTGCATGGGCCCGAGACGGGGCCTACGCGATTGCAGACTTTGCTCGCGATTTGGCGGCCATTGCCAGCGCAATGAATCGCAAGCCTGCACTGGTAGGCGCTTCGCTGGGCGGCCTGGCGGGAATCCTGGCCGAAGGCGAACTCGCCCCGAACGCATTTGCGTCGCTCACTTTAGTCGACGTGACCCCGCAACTGGAGTCTGCCGGTGTCGCGCACGTCATAGATTTTATGGCAGCCCATGCTGGCACGGGGTTCGCCTCGCCTCTCGAGGCGGCGCGCGTGATCTCGGAGTATCTTCCCCACCGCCCAAGCCGCACCGCTTCGCCCGGCTTGCGGCGTTACCTGCGGCAAAAGGCGGATGGTCGTTATTACTGGCACTGGGACCCTGCGTTTGTGACTGGAATCTTGCGCCAGGACGAAGATCAAAGCGAAGGTTCTGGCTATGGCAGGGTAGAACTCAGCGAAGCCGCGCGAAGGCTGACCCTTCCAGTTCATCTCGTCCGCGGTGGATCGAGCGACCTCGTCTCGCCGGGGGCCGTGGCCCATTTCCGCGATCTGGTTCCCCATGCTGAATACACCGATATTGCTGATGCAACGCACATGGTAGTCGGCGACCAAAACGATCTCTTTGGTGAAGCAATCGTGGATTTCCTGGTCCGCACCCATGCGCGTAAGGGGGGAGAATGACCGACAAGCCATCGTTTCCACAACTGGATGTCTTGCGCAAAATGCTGCTCGTCGCCCCGTTCCATCGCTGGCTCGGGCTAAATATTGTTGCTGTGACCGCTGACGCGTTGATCCTCGAAATGCCGTGGCGTGATGAAATTGTCTCCAACCCGATGATCGGTTCGGCGCACGGCGGCATACTTTCCGCCCTTATCGATCTCACCGGACTCTACGCGATCAATGCACTAGGCGGCTCGGCCCGCGCTACCGCTGACATGCGCGTCGATTTTCACCGCCCGGCGACCACGGGCCCGCTCCGCGCGACTGGCCGGGTGGTCAAGCTCGGCAAGCACTTGAGCGTCGCCGAAACCCGAATCGAGGACCAGGATGGGCGGTTGATCGCCAGCGGCAGGGGCGCCTATGTCGCCTAGCCGCCGATTGCTGATGGCGATCCTGGCGCTCGCCGCCTGCGTTCGATTCTGTCGCAAAGTTTGGTCAACCTAGGTAATGGCGGCCACGGCGGGAAATATCGGGGGTGGAGATTGTGTTCAAGGGTCGTCCGTTTGAGGACTCACTGATCCTGCTGTGGGTGCGGTGGTATCTAGCGTATGGCTTGTTCGATATCGCAACGCGGTGGGTGTCGCGGGACAGAAAGGAGAGCACCGCCTCGGGACCAGCGAGCGGCGCCTTGGCATAAACAACCCAGCGTTTTTTGCGTACCGGCGAGAGGTGCCGCAGGAAAGCGCGTCATTCGGCACGATGCGTGAGGCTGACAAAGAAAGCGAGCTTATCCACATCATGGAGGGTACGCAGGCGAGTGAAGCTTCGGACGTCGCCCATGCAGTGATCTATCTTGACCCTCTGGTTTCCAGCAGCTGGGATCAGAGCCCGGCCTTTTGCACTGCTACCCAGCCTTGGACCTCGCGGGTCATGCGCTCCGGATCAGGCATGCCGTACCGCAGCAGCATCCAAAAATCGTCGGCTCGCGCTCGACCGCGCCATGGCTGAAGCGCCGACAGCAAGCATCGGATGTATAAACTGATTTCTTCGGATCTGAGATGGCACACCTCCCACAGTCCCAGCAATATAATAAAGTGACATAATAAAGTTCTTTACCAAACACCGAAAAACTGCTCAGCTTCCAGTTGGGTGGCGAGAATCTTTTCCTCTCCGGAAATCTCCATCTGGCCACTCCTCAAACTCGGGGCAGCTTGGCGAGCTGCCCCATTTTTGAACATCGACAATCGGGGAAAAGGACGGGTTCGCGCAAGAAACAAAAAAACTCGAGACAGGGAGAGAAGGGTGATGAATAACAAAGCCTATTGGTTGGCAAGCGCCGTCCTGATGGCGTTGCCACAGGTCTCAAATGCTCAGGAAGCCATAGCCGAAGAGCCCGATGGCGGTAACGATGTCATCGTCGTGACGGCGCAACGTCAGGCGCAAAGCTTGCAAGACGTGCCGATCGCTGTCAGCGCATTCAGTGCTGAGGCGCTTGAAAGCCAACAGATCGAAAATGCCTCGGATTTGCAGCTGACGTTGCCCAATGTATCTTTCTCGAAAGGCAATTTCACCTCAGCTTCATTCACTATTCGCGGCGTTGGCGACCTGTGCGTCGGCGTCACCTGCGATGCTGCGACCGCAATCCATGTCAATGGATCACCCTTGTTCGGAACACGCCTGTTCGAGACCGAATATTTCGACCTGGAAAGGATTGAAGTCCTTCGCGGACCTCAAGGCACCCTGTTCGGCCGGAATGCGACCTCCGGTGTCGTGAATGTTGTGACCGCGAAACCCAAACTCTCCCATTTCGAGGCTGAAACGCAATTCGAGTATGGCAATTTCAACAGCATCGAAGCGCGGGGCATGGTCAACGTCCCGATCGGAGATATGATCGGCGTGAGGCTGGCGGGCATATATGTGAACCGCGACGGTTATACGACGAATCTCTATGATGGATCGGACATCGACGCTCGGGACCTTTATGCGTTGCGAGGCTCACTTCGTTTCGAACCTGGTCCTGATACGACGATCGATTTCATGGGCTATTATTTTCGGGAAAAGGACACGCGCCTCAGAAACCAGAAACAAACGTGCCAACGCGATCCATTGGGCGTGCTCGGATGCCTGAACAACCGACGTGATTTCGATACCACTAACGCAAATTCAACGGTCGGTGCGACGCTCAGTTCTTCCGAGTTCTTCGCCATTCAGGGCATACCCGCCGTGCTCGGCCTTGGCAGCCTTTATGGCCCTGATGGGTTTTCCGGTTTTCAGGAGCCTGGGGATGTGCGTGTCGTCAACACAGCCTATACGCCCTTCTATTTTGCCGAAGAGCTTCAGGTGCAGGCGCGCCTTGAGCAAAAATTCGGCGCGATGACCCTGACGGCCACCGGAATTTATCAGGATACTGAAGTCGATTCCAGGCAGGACTATTTTCTTGGAATTCAAAGCCGTGCCGGTTTCGCCCCGGCGCTCAATACGCTGGCCTTTTTTGCGGCTAACGGATTGCCGACCGGCCTTGCTCCGCCGGCGCCAGCCTTCATTCCCGGCTCTTCGGCCTATTTTTCGCCGATTGCCGGCGCTCTAATGCCGGTCGGTCCGCAGGGTGTGCTGTGCACCTCGGATAATGATGATGGAAGCAGAGGCGCTTTTGAAGGGAACTCGCTGTGTTCCGAAACGCCGCTTTCTTTCGATCGATCTTCGGAACAACGCGAATCGTGGAGCGGAGAGCTCATCCTTACGAGTGACTTCGACGGGCCGTTCAATTTCCTGTTGGGGGGAATTTATGCGAAATCAAAAACCACCGACAATAGCTATTATGTGAACTCGTTTGCGCTCGATTACGCCAGTGCCATATTGGGTTCATTCGGCTCCTTGTCGGGCGGCCTTCCGCCATCCTATTTCGCGACGTCGATGTATCGGAACAACTCGCTGGAATCGAATCTCGAGAGCTATGGCATTTTCGGCGAGGTCTATTTCGATCTAAGTGACCGGCTGACGTTGACCGGGGGACTGCGTTACAACAATGACAAGAAGGATGTGGCGGCGCGTACGACGCTGATCAGTTTCTTGAACCCTTATGCCAATGATGGAGATCCGTTCGATACCCCGATAACGCCTCTCATCGGGCCGTCTGGACTTTTCGACGCCGACCCGGGGACGCCGGGCCAACAACTCGCCCAGTTTCGCGAAGTAGGCTTCGACGAAATTACCGGACGAGCAGTTCTGGCCTTCAAGGTTACGCCGGACAATTCGCTCTATGCATCTTACTCGAGGGGTTACAAATCCGGCGGGATCAATCCTCCGCTTTCTCCGATTTTCGCCGTCAGCGAGAGTTTCGGCTCTGAATCGATCGATGCATTCGAGATCGGCTCCAAGAACGTCTTCGCAAACGGCGCGCTTCAACTGAATGCCACCGCATTTTACTACAAATATAGTGGACTGCAACTCAGCCGCATCGTGGCAAGAACGTCTGTCAATGACACGGTTGACGCCAATATCTGGGGTGTCGAACTGGAGTCTGTCATCAGGCCGGACCCGAACTGGCTTATCAATCTGTCCTTCAGCTATCTCAATGCCAAGGTCGCTGGCGATCAATTCTTCTCCAATCCGCGTGATCCGGGCGGCGGGGATCCTAATGCCGTGATTATCAAGGACATCAGCAATGGTGCGCACTGCGCTGTCACGGGACCTGGGCCTGGCGTTGCTGATGCGTTCGTTGCGGGTGTAAATACGGCTATCGGCCTTCGCGCACCGCAGGAATTTCCTTCGGACGGCAATATCGCCTCCAGCGGCGCGTTCGGCATTTGCGGTGTCCTCGCGAGCGCTATCCCTGCGAACAGCGGGATCCAGGTCTTGAGTCCTGGCGTCGAGGTTAACATCAAGGGCAACACATTGCCCCAAGCGCCGAATGTCAAGGCATCGATGGGGGTTCAGTACACGGCAGAGGTCGGAAATGGTATGACACTCGTCCCCCGCGCCGACATTTCCTTGACCGGGAAGCAATATGGCAACATCTTCAACGGCAGGATTAATCGCATCGAACCTTTCGTGCAGGCTAATGCGGTTTTGCAGTTGAATGGTGCCGACGAGCGCTGGTTTGTCCGGGGGTTCGTTCAGAATATCTTCGATAGCAACTCAGTTACCGGACTTTATGTCACCGATGCATCTTCCGGCAATTTTACGAATATCTACACTCTTGATCCGCGGCGTTATGGTGTCGCGATCGGCGCAAAATTCTAATGATTTAGCTGTCCTAATCTATCTGGGTAAAAATTTGCCACATGAAAATCGCGGCGTCGGAGTGCCCGAAGGAGGCTCTTCGACGCCGAATTCATGCGCCAATAGCAGGCCTCGGCGAGGGATGGGTGCGACATACGTCCGGCGTACGCAGGGCGGAAGCTTGCGCCTCTCGCGAGCGACATGGGGACATTGGCTCCTGCCCCTCGAATTTGCAAAATTAATGCTAGGGGTGGGGAGCCGGACCCACCGGCGGCGGCGTTTCATGTTCAGTGGGTTCGGCGGCGGTAGGTGTTTCGGGATCGGTAAACCTCTCGGGTTGGCTGAGCGTGGTTTCGGCTTGGAACCCGGCAGTGCCGTCCCTGCCTTTGCCCCTTAACGAGACGATTTGTCGTTGGCGCATGTCGAGGTAGAGGGTTCTTGTTTCAACATAAGGATGAGCGCTTTGCTCTTGCAGACGCTCGATCTCGGTGTCGCCCTCGATCCGATCATTGAGTTGCTTGATCTCGGTAATCGGAACCGCATAGCTGTCCTAGCTTTATTCCGACCGGACCAATGTCACGCAGGAGTGCGACCACCGCCGTCGGGCGAAATTCACCTGGATCGATTGAGTTGGCCGGATGCCGAACGACTCCGAGCGCGCCCGCCAGGCTTTTGGCGCCGTGCCGGACAAGTATCTGCCCTATCTCGGCGGCGCGTGAGATGTCTCCTATCGGTTTATCTCGGAACCTAGGCATATGTCCTATTCCGCATTGGTCCGGCTCTGATCGAGATTCGACGCAATCCGCACAAGAATATTCAGCAACGTCCGTTTTTCTTCGCGCGTGGCGTTCCGCCATAGGATCCTATGCAGCCCGTCCGCGGATTCTCTCAGTTGGGGCAACAACCTGTCGAGCTCCTCGGTCAGAATGAGCTGCCATGCCCGGCCGTCCAATTTGGCTCGTCGCCTTTCCATCAATCCTTTCCCACAAAGTCCAGCGACGGCTTGACCTATCGTGGCGGATTCCAGCTCCAGTCGCTTGGCAATTCCGGCCTGCGTCAAAGATGGTTCGCGAAGAAGTTGTCCGATGATGCGCCACTGCGTCTGATTGAGGCCAATCTTGGCAATCCGTGCGTCGTAAGCGCGCCTCGCCCCCCGACTAATCTCGTCCATCAAATATAGCATACGGTCGTCGTCGGTGAGGGCGCCTTCGCGAAGCCGTGGTTGCGGCATTGTGTCGAGATTTGCGTTCATACCGCTGCCTAGTCCGTTTCGTCAGAATGCCAAAACTCAAATTACTAAACGATTTTACTAACTGGAGGGAACGGTCTACGCCACGCCATGAAGCGACTTAGCACATGTCCAAAATCCTTCGAAAGAGGCAGATGATCGACGAACCAAATGAGCGGGAGCAGAATCGCGCGCCCGCATCCATCCTGAAATCGCAACCCAAATTTCGCCTCATCCTCATTGTAGCCATAACTGCTGCGCTCATTGCAGGTGGTTGGTGGTATTACAGGCATGTCACCTATGGGCAGTACATGCAATCGACCGACAACGCCTATGTCGCGGCCGACAGCGTTGTGGTTTCATCAAAAGTGGCCGGATACGTGGACGCGGTGCTCGTCTCTGAGAACGGGCGGGTCAGTCCCGGCGAGGCGCTCGTGCAACTGGATATGCAAGATTATGAAGCCCAGGCGCAACAGGCGCGTGCGCAGATCGCGGTGACGCTGGCCGGCGCCGACACAATCCGCTCGCAAGTAACCGAACAGGACTCAGCGATTCGACAGGCGCGGGCCCAACTCGCCGCCAAGCGCGCGGCGCTCGACCTCGCCAATGAGCAGGTAGCGAGGTATCGCCCCCTCGCCGCGACCGGTGCGGAGCCGCGAGAAAAGCTTCAACAATATGAGACACAGGCGCAGCAAGCGCGCGCCGACTTTGTTGCTGCCCAGGCAGCAGTCTCTGCCGCCAGCGGTCGGAGGGCCACCTTGTTTAAACAGATCGACCAGGCCGAAGCCCAAGCTGACGCGGCCCGCGCGCAGCTGGAAGCGGCCGACCTAGATGTCACATCGACTCTGCTGCGAGCCAGCAAGGGAGGTCGCGTTGGCGATCTAACAGTAAGAGTCGGCCAATTCGTCCAGCCCGGTCAGCGATTGATGACAGTTGTTCCGGTGAACGAAATCTACGTCCTCGCTAATTTCAAGGAGACGCAGGTCGGCCTTTTGCGGGCGGGGCAACCGGTCAGGCTCGAGGTCGACGCACTTCCCGACTTTGAGATTGCCGGACGCGTTGAGAGCATCTCGCCCGGCACCGGCGCAGAATTTTCGATCCTGCCGCCCGAAAACGCTACCGGGAATTTCACCAAGATTGTTCAGCGGATAACGGTTCGTATCGCGATCAAAGCCTCGCCTAAAGTGCGTCGTCTGCTCATCCCGGGCATGTCGGTCGTGGCAATCGTCGACACGCGAGACGCTGCCGGAGAGTTGAAAGAAATCTCGAGTACCGCCAAATGACCGCCGAGTTGGCATCGAACAGCGCCTCTGGTACTCCGACTGCAGACAGGCGGAATGCCGATATCACCGCGTGGATAGCGGTCGCAGCGGGTGCCCTGGGCGCCATGCTTGCAACACTCGATATCTCGATCGTTAATTCCGCGCTTCCGGTGATCCAGGGCGAAATCGGAGCCAGCGGCACCGAGGGCACGTGGATTGCCACCGCATTTCTCGTTGCCGAAATTGTGGTAATTCCGCTTAGCGCCTGGCTTGAACGACTTTTTGGACTGCGAACTCTACTCATCATTGCGGTTTCCGCGTTCACCGGCTTCTCAATTCTTTGCGGTATAGCGACCGACCTCACGACCATGATCATCGGTCGCACGGGTCAGGGTTTCATGGGCGGTGCGCTGATACCAACTGCTATGACCATCGTCGCCAAAAGATTGCCGCCTCATCAACAGCCGATCGGCATGGCGCTGTTCGGCATGACAGTGATTCTGGGTCCGGTCATGGGGCCGCTGATCGGTGGCTGGCTGACCGAAAATTTGAGCTGGCACTATGCCTTCTTTGTCAACGTTCCAATCTGCGCTGTGCTGTTGCTGCTGCTATTTGCCGGGCTACCTCACGAAGAGCCGAAGTGGGAGTATCTGACAGAAGCTGATTGGGCGGGCATTGTCGGCCTGATTCTGGGGTTGGGCGCTTTGACTGTGTTGCTGGAGGAGGGGCATCGCGAGGAGTGGTTTGAATCCGCGCTAATTCGCTGGTTGGCACTCATTGCCGTTATCGGTTTCGCTTTACTGATCTACGGGCAGCTAAATGCATCGAAGCCCGTCCTGAAACTCCGCCTCCTTCTCAATCGCCAATTCGGAAGCGTTGCGGTGATGGCTCTCGCCCTGGGAATGGTGATGTATGGTTCGACCTACGTCATTCCCCAATTTCTTGCGATCATATCGGCTTATAACGCTTTTCAAACCGGGCTCGTTATATTTTGGATGGGTATTCCGGCCTTTGTGCTTATGCCGATCCTGCCCTTCATGATCCGCAGGCTCCACATCCGCATTGCCGTCGGAGTTGGTATGCTTCTGATGGCGGCCAGCTGTTTCGTCAGCATAAGCCTCACCGCGGAATCCGGGGGCGCCGTATTCATCGAAAGCCAGCTTATTCGCGGTGTTGGCATGATTCTGTCCATGATGTTCCTGAACCAGGCTACCGTAGCCTCAGTGGCAAAAACAGATGCTGGCGATGCCTCTGGCATTTTTAACGCCGCTCGAAATCTCGGAGGATCTTTCGCTTTGGCCGGACTGGCTTCGTTTCAGGACCAGCGGATCTGGCACCATAGTCGGCGCATGGAAGAGACGCTGAATGCCAACAGTGTTTCGCTCCAGATTTATCTTGATGAACTCGCGAAAAGATTCGGCGGGATGGAGGGTGCCATGTCTATGCTAGGCCGGACCATCCAGCGGGACGCGTTCGTAATGACGTACAATGATGTGTTTCTGGCGATGGGCGTCTTGACCTTGATGACCGTTCCTTTGGTCATCTTTTTGAAGCCGCTTCCCAAGAATGTTTCCCTTTCGATGCACTGAGCCTGACATGATAAGAAAATCTATAATATCGCTTCTCGCCTTGTCTCTGCTGACCGGTTGTGTCGCGGGCCCAGACTACGCCGGGCCTCCGGTAGTATACTCGGCGAACCGAAATGACGGCTTTGTCCGTGCCGGCGATAACGTCAGCGATACCGAGCCCGAGCTGGCAGAGTGGTGGCTCCTTTTGAACGATCCGCAATTGACCAGGCTAATCGAGGCCTCTTTATCGGACAACCCTTCGCTTCAGGCTGCGCAAGCCCGGATCGCGCAGGCGCGGGCATCCGTGAGACAGGAGAAGGCCGGAAGGTTTCCGACGCTTGGAACCCAGGCGACGGCTATTCAGGGCCGCTTGCCAGGCCTTGATATTCAGAACAGTGCCCCGCCTTCGGCGAGCGCGCCTGCTAGTCCGAAGGGAAAGGCGGATGACGGCCTCAGTGTCTACAATCTCGGGCTCAACGCCAATTGGGAGCTGGATTTCGCAGGAGGAACGCAGCGACGGATCGAGGCCGGCAACGCTCAGGCAGCGGCAGCGGTTGCCAATGTGGAGGATGCCAAGGTCCAGCTGACCGCCGAAGTTGCCAATGCCTATGTCAACCTGCGCGAGGCTCAGTTTCGAGCCAAAGCGTTTCGAACAGAGTGCGAGTTGCAGCAGCAAATCCTCTCGCTAACCTATCAACGGTATCAGCAAGGCGTTTTGCCCCTGTTCCCTCTCGGCAATGCAAATGCCGAGCTCGAGTTGCTCAAGTCGCAGCTCGCCGAGGCCGAAGCTGACACGGCGGTATTGCTCGATGCGCTTGCCATTCTCGCTGGACAGTTCCCCGGGACAACGGACGAAGCGCTGAAACAGATATTCGATGTTCCCCTCCCGCCGGAACAGGTCGCCGTGGGCGACCCCTCAAACCTTGTCGCACGTCGGCCCGACATCCGCGCGGCCGAACGTAGCCTGGCGGCAGCAACGGCTCGGATCGGTGTTGCGGAGGCTGCACGATTTCCGAAACTGTCATTCATGGGTATCTTGGGACTCGGCGGAACATCACCAGACGATCTATTTGATGTCAGCAACCCGTCAATTCTCGCTATACCGCAGCTGCAGTGGAACTTCCTCGATTTCGGTAGGGTCGATGCCGCGGTCGATCAGGCGAGCGCCGTACGTGCCGAGGCAGTTGCCAACTATCGACAGACAGTGCTTTCTGCACTTCAGGACGCCGAGCGTGCGTTGTCGCGCTTTGGCCAGCAGCGCTCTGCCCTTGTGGCGTTCGCGCAGATCAAGTCCCAGGCAGATGGCGCAGCCGATCTCGATCGACAACGATTTGCCAGCGGAGTGATCTCGCACGCCGACTTAAATCGCACGCTTCGCAAACAGGAGCAAGCGGCAACCGACCTCGTCCGGGGAAGGGCGGCGCTCACGCTGTCATGGATCGCCCTGCAAAAATCTCTAGGCCTGGGATGGCAAACGCAAGCAAAAACTTAATATAACCTATGCGTGTTGTTAATATGAGCTCCAAGGTGCGATATCGTTTCAGAAAGAATCTCATATGAATTTCTCCTGATCCGCACTGACGATCTCAACCTGTCGGAGCCGGCCGGCCCGAAAACTCTGCAAGCCAGGCTTCGGTCGGCCGAACGCACAATATGCAGCCGCAGAAGCCGTGGTGCGCGATCCGCGCTGGCCGAGGCGGGATGCTTGCGGTCTATAAAGCATACGGCGCCCAGCCTTGGATAGTTCTGTGTGGATGAGTCCGGTTAGGTGATCCAAGAAATGCAGTCACTTTGTGCCGGGGGAGAAATGGGAGCCTTTTGCTCACAAAAAGGCGCCGCTTTCACGTTTTCCAAGCCAAGATCCGACAGGCCGCTTTCGACCAGAGGTTGCACGCCTTACGTCGTGATCTAGCCTTTCTCTGCGGTCAGCAGCATCGAAATAAATTGCCAATCGGACCAACCGCTTTTCTTCGCGGCCGCTAAGCCCGTGAAATCGAGCCTCGCCTGGCGCACGATCGTAAGACGGCGCGAGGGGATGACATAGAGGCGCTGATCGCCCGCCCCGGCCGCGACCACCATATCGGCAGGAAGCTCGGCAGCATGGAGCGTCATGTCGTTCGAGCGGGTGACGGGATCATCGACGGGGCTTTCGCGCGGCAGCCACCAGGTCAGCCCATAGGCGGGATTGACCTCGCTTCCCTTGAAGATTTCGGCGAACGCCGCGGCATCGACGAGCGGCTTGCCGCTCAGCGTGCCGCCCGCGCGGACGAACTCGCCGATCTTCGCCCACTCCAAGGCCGCCAGCACCAAGCCTTGCGGCATGAGCGGCGCGCCATCCGGGCCACTGCGCCAATCGCCGATCGTCACACCGAGCGGCGTAAGAAGGCGCCGCTCGATATAATGGCGCGGATTGCCGTCCTCGCCCTTGGCGACGAGCTTGCGGCGCATGATCTCGCCGAAAATCTGCATCGGAGCGGGGCCATATTGGAATTTGCTGCCCGGCGCCGCGGTAAGCGGCGCCTTCACCGAGTCGAGATAGCCTTGGGGTTTGCCGATAGCCGAGGCCTGCCCGCCTGTCATCGACAGCAGCTGGCGGAGCGTGATTTGGGCTTTCGCGGGGTCGCCATTCCATTCGGCCAGCGTGTCCGAAGCCCGCTCGTCGAGCGTCAGCAGCCCGTCCTGGACGGCGGCTGCCGCCATCAGCCCGACGAGGCTCTTGGTGCCCGACCAGAGTTCTTGTGGCGTCGCGACATCTGCCGATCGGCAGCGGACCTTGCCGTCCTCCAGGATCAGCAACGCAACGCCAGCATGTTCCTCCGAATAGGCAAGCGCTTTGGCGCAGCCGGGAAGCGACCCGGGGTCGGCGGCCGCCGCTGGCTGGGCCGCAACGGCGGCGGCGAGAAGAAGAATGGTGCGCTTCAAAATCCGGCTCCCAATTTCTGATGCTTGTCATTGTTGATATTATCGATAATAATTTCATTCGCAATCTTCGATTGCTCGCACGCACTGCCCGATTAGGATGGCGCCGCAAACAGGAAAGCCGAACGGAGAGAAATGGCCGCGACGAAGACCGAAGACGACAGCGCGCCGACGCAGGACCGCGTGATCGCGCGTCTCTTGACCGACGACATCGTCGAATGGCGGATCCCGCCGGGGTCATGGCTGCGCGAGCGTGAAATCGCGGCGCGGTTCGGGGTGAGCCATGCGCCGGTGCGCGAGGCGTTCCGTCATCTCGCGCGGATAGGCCTCGTCAAGGTCGTGCCGTGGCGCGGCACCTATGTGATCGACATCGACGAGCATGCCGCGAACGAGGTCTATGAACTTTGGAAATCGCTGTTCGGTGTCGTGTGCCGTCTTGCGGCCGCCGAAATGACCGATCGCGACGGGCGCGAACTGATGCACCGGCTCGTCGAATATAAGGATGTCACTCAGCGCACCGCGAATACCTTCGAGCATATCAAGGTCTCGAACCGCATCGGCCGCTTCATCGCCAAGCGCAGCAATGCGCCGCTTGCGCTCGAACTCCTCGACCGGGTCGCGCTGCTCGCGCGCTGGCAGCACAATGTCTACACCGACAGCTATATCGAAACGCATGGCAATGACGCCGCGAAGCGCTCAGCCATTCTCTATGACGAGCTATGCCGGCACATCGTCGCGCGCGATGGCGATGCGGCCGATGCGGTCGCACGCGACCTGATCGGCGTGACACAGAACAGCTTCGGACGAGCGCTCGAGGAATATAAGGCCCGCCACGCAAAAACCAAGCCGGGCCGCCGCCGCGCCAAAGTGACATGAGCCGCCTCCCGACCGACCGCCGAACCCTGCTCAAGGCGGGCCTCGCCGCGCCGATCGCATTGCAGGCTGGCTCCGCTGCCGCCGCATCGGAGGATTTGACCATGTTCGGGCCCGAACGCCTTTTCGCCGACCTCAAAAGCTATGCCGAGGCCGGCAACAAGCAGTCGGGCGGCGCGGGCGATCGCTGGACCGGCGACTGGACGGCGAAGCGGCTGGCGAGCGCCGGTTTCGAGGTCGAACGCCAGACGTTTGACGTGCCCTGGTTCGAAGTCACCCGCTGCGACCTCACGCTCGGCGATCTCGAGGTTGCGCTCGTCGCGCAACAGCTCGCCGTCGAAACCGGTGAGGCCGGACTCGATGCGCCGCTGCGGCTCGCAGAAATCCCTGAACGCCTCGACGGGGCGATCGCTGTGGTGCGCTTGCCGCATCTCCGCTGGTCGAGCCTTGTCGATCGCGCGGTCCGGGAGCCTCTTGCCGACGCGCTGGCGCGAGGCGCGAGCGGGGTAATCCTCGTCACGACCGGACCGACGGGCGAAGCCTTGCTCCTCAATGCCCCGGCGGACCATCCGGCTTCGGACAAGCCGCTCGCGTTACTCGCGCCGCGGCTTGCTGCACCTGTAATCGAAGCCGCGCGCCATGGCGCGCCGGCAACAATGACGCTTCTTGGCCGGGGCGGCACACGCACGGCACAGAATGTCATCGGTCGGCGTGTTCGCCCCGGCCGCCCTTGGCTCGCCGTCTCGACGCCGCGCTCGGGCTGGACCGATTGCGCGGGTGAACGGGGGCCGGGCATCGCGATCTGGCTCGCGCTCGCCGACTGGATGCCCGGCGTCTTCAGGCAGCACAGCCTGCTCTTCATGTGCAACAGCGGGCATGAATATGAGAATCTCGGCGCGAGCCACATCGTCGAGAAGGTCGGTCCGCCGCCGGGCGAGACCGATTTCTGGCTGCATCTCGGCGCCAATGCCGCGACGCGCGATTATCAGGACATGCCGGGGCGCCTGCTGCCGTTGCCGAGTGCCGATCCCTATCGTTTCCTCATGACCTCGGCCGAATATGTCGAACGCGCGCGCGCGATATTCAAGGGCCAGCCGGGCATCGAGATGGCCTATCCGTCGGGTGATGGCACCGCGGGAGAACTCTCCGAAATCATCAAGGCCGGCTATACACGCCACGCGGGCGTCTTCGGCGCACACCGCCATCACCATGCCGCGACCGACGATTTATCGACCGTCGCTCCCGAGCCGCTTGCCGCTACGGCGCGCGGGTTCAGGGACCTTCTCACCGCTGTCATCCCGGTAAGCCGCTGAGCCGCACTTCAGGGGCGTTGCGCTTTTCCCGCTTGACTCGTTCGCGCTTATGCACAAAATTATCGATAATAATTGCGATAAGACGATGGGAGAGACACTATGGGACGCAAGGCGCACCTTCTTTTCTGCACGGCCGCCCTTTGGGTGTCGGCAGGCCCGGCAGCCTTCGCTCAGGATCGGCCTTCCGAGACTCCTCCTCCGGCCGACACGGCAGCAGAGGCAAGCGACGACGGCGCGATCGTCGTGACGGCCCGCCGCCGCGAAGAGCGGCTCGCGGATGTTCCCACCGCGGCTTCGGTCATCGATGCCTCGTCGCTCGCCGATCGCGGCGGTGCAACGGGCAGCGGCGAATTGCTCGCGGACCAGCCGAGCGTCCGCTTCAACAATCTGAACTCGTCGGTCACCTCCGAGATTTCGATCCGCGCCTCGTCAACGGCGCGGGCGACGAACGGCGACCCAAGCGTCGGGCTGTATCGCAACGGCGCCTATATCGCGGGCGGACCGGTGGGCGGGCGCAACTTCACGCGGCTCGACCTGCTCGACATCGGCCGCGTCGAGGTGCTGCGCGGGACGCAGGGCGCGCTCTACGGTCGCAATGCCGTCGGCGGCGCGATCAACATCATCTCGGCCGAACCCGAGTTCGATCTGTCGGGCTGGGCGAGCGCGCGCTACGGCTTCGAGAACAGCAGCTTCCAGACGCAGGGCGCGATCAACGTCCCGCTCGCCGATGGCTTGGCGATCCGCCTCAGCGGCGATCTGGTCGAGCAGGACAAGGGCTTCTTTTACAATCCGGACAATGACGTCTATTTCGACCAGCAGAAGGGGCACGGGCTGCGCGGCCAGATCAGGCTCAAACGCGGCCCCGTCGATGCGATCATCACCGCCGAAACACAGCGCCTCACCACGCCGACAATCCATTATCAGATTTTCATTCCCGCCGGCACGCCCGGCTTTCCGGGGGGCTATATCCAGGATCGCTTTCGTTACCCCTGGAACACCGCGCCGCGCGCGAGCCAGGATGTGGACGGTCTGCAGGCGCTCGTCCGCGTCGATCTCGGCGGCGCCGACCTCACTTCGACGACCTCGTTCCGCAAGCGCCGGTCCGAATATGATCTCGACAATGACGCCATCAGCCCCGCCGAACTGGCGCGCGCGCGCGCTGCGGGTCAGATCGGCGCGCTGACCCCGCTCGATCCGAGCGCGGCGTCCTATGTCGTCGATACGACCGACAATTTCTCGCAGGACATCCACGTCAGCGGGGCGAGCGATCGCTTCACATGGCTGGTCGGCGCCGAAATGCTGCTGCTCGACAGCGATTTCTCGGTGACAACGACCCGCACGCCGACCCTTGCCAATCCGTCGCCAGGCAACATCGCGCCGGCGCGGCTCCATTTCGAAAGTTATGCGGCCTATGGTTCGCTCGGTTTCGATATTACCGACAGCCTCAACCTGACCGGGGAACTGCGCTACACCCGCGACAGCCGGAGCATCTCGGCGCGGCTCTTTGATCTCGGGACGGGCCTTCCGACTGGCGGACCGTCGCGGATCATTGACGACAGCATCAACGCCGACAATCTCTCCTACAACGCGACGCTGTCCTACAAGCTCACCTCGGATGTCCTCGCTTATGGCAAGGTCGGCACCAGCTACCGCGCCGGCGGGTTCAACACGCGCCTTTCCGACCCCCGCGCGCCGGCCCCGGTGCAGGTGCTGTTCGGCAACGAAAACAGCACCTCCTACGAGCTTGGCATCAAGGGCAGTCCGATACGCCGCGGATATTTCGCCATCGCTGGCTATTACACCGAGCTTGAGGACCTAATCGCGCAGGTCGACGATGGCTGCGCGCTGACCAATGCGGCGTGCCCGGTAGCGGCGGTCGCCTATCTCACCAACGCGGGTGATGCGAAAAGCTGGGGTGTCGAGGCGGAATATAGCCAAGGCTTCGATCTCGGCGAAGGTAATGGCCGCCTTGCGCTGAGCGGCTCGCGGCAGGGGGGCAAGGTCAAGAGCGGCCGCTATGACGGGCTCGACCTGGCGCAGGTTCCCGACTGGCTTGCCTCGGCCAACCTCAATCTGCGCTACCCGGTCACGAAGGATATCGCGCTGACCAGCAATGTCCTGGTCAGCGGCCAACGGGGCGGCAAGCAGGAGCTGACGGCAACCTCGGTCGATCTCGATGACTATGTCCTCGTCAATCTTCGGGTCGGCGCCGAGTTCGGAAAGGTCAGCGTCAGCGCGTTTGCGAACAACCTGTTCGACAAGGTCTATTTCGTGGCGCAGGCGCCGACAATCAACCGGTACAGCCAGCCGCGGGTCATCGGCGTTGAAGGACGCATTTCTTTCTAGGTCGCTCACCTCGTCGGCGGCTCCGGCCGCTGGGCCGGGAAGGGAAGGAGGGCGCAATGCGGCATTTGGGGATGGCAGCACTCGCTGGCGCCGCCACGCTGACCGGATCGGTTTCGGTTGCGGCAGCGGACGCGTCACCCGCGGCGACCATCGCGCAGGGCCGACTTGCGGGCGCGAGCGAGGCGGGGATCGAGCGCTTTCTGGATATTCCCTTTGCTGCTCCGCCGGTGGGCGGGCTTCGTTGGCGCGCGCCGCAGGCACCGCCGCGCTGGGCGGGCCTCCGCGACGCTTCGAAACTCGGCGCAGCCTGTCCGCAGACGGTGCGCCCCGCGCTTGTCGCGGGCGGCGTTGCCGAGCACCAGTCCGAGGATTGCCTCCAGCTCAACATCTGGCGTCCGACGGGTGCGCGCAAGCTGCCCGTCATGGTCTGGATTCACGGCGGCGCGCATGTGATCGGCTCCGGCACCTTCCCCGCCTTCGACGGCACCGCCTTTGCACGGCAAGGCGTCGTTCTGGTGACGATCAATTACCGGTTGGGCGCGCTCGGCTATTTCGCGCACCCGGCGCTCAGCGCGGCCAAGCCGCGCGGTGAGGCGCTCGCCAATTATGGCCTGATGGACCAATTGGCCGCTTTGCGATGGGTTCAGAAAAACATCGCGGCCTTTGGTGGCGATTCTCGGCAGGTGACCTTGTTCGGCGAATCGGCCGGAGCGATCGGTGTCACGACGATCCTTGCCCAGCCCGAAGCCAAGGGCCTGTTTGCTCGCGCGATCGTCCAGTCGGGCGTGGGACTTCTCGATCCGCGCCCGCTTGCCGAACAGGAAGCGCTGGGCTCCGCGTTGGCGGTCCGCGCCGGCGCGCCGCCTGCGGCTTCGCTCGACGCGCTTCGCGCGCTTCCCGCCGCCGCGCTCGTCGCCGCTGGCGAGGTAAAGACACCGGGCGCGATGGTCGGCCCCATTCTCGACGGCGAGCTGGTGCGCGAAGCGCCCTGGCGCGTTTTTGCTCGCAGTGAGCCGATCGACGTTCCGCTCCTTGTCGGCGCCAACAGTAACGAGGCGAGCGTGATCCTCGGCATGGGCGTGCCGCCTGCGGCCGCGCTTGCCTATCTCGGCGCCGACCAGGCGGCGGGCCGCGCCGCCTATGGCACAGGTCTCGCCGACGACGAGCTGGTACGGCAGGTGCTGGGCGACGCCTGGTTCGTCGCTCCGGCGCGCTGGCTCGCGGCGCGGACGGCGGGTGGGGCTCCATCCTATCTCTATCATTTCGACTATGTGGCAGCGGCGCGGCGCGACCGTGCCAAGGGCGCCGCGCACGGCTCGGAAATTCCGTATGTGTTCGGGACGCTCGACTATCTGGCGTCGGTTGCCGGCACTGTCGGTGAGGACGATCGCCGCTTCGGCGAAGGCATCTCGGCCTGCTGGGTTGCCTTCGCCAAGACGGGCGTTCCCGGCTGCACATTGATCCGCAGTTGGCCGCGCTACGATTCCGCAAACGATCGCCTGGCGACGTTTGCGCTCCAATCGAGCGTCGTCGCCGGCTTTCGCAAGGCGCAGCTCGACCATCTGCTGAGGATTCACTTCGGGAGCGGCCAGCCCAGGCCCTAGCCCGTTCGGCCTTGCAAGGCCCTCCGTTTCGACAACGTGCAACGAAGCCGGGAGAGAGAAAATGGCTGGAAGAGGAAAATGGATTTGGCTTGCCGCCGGCGCGGCGATGGCCGGGGCTGCGGCCTTTGCGGCGCAGGGTGGGTTCGGAGGCGACGACGGCGGCGACGCGCGTCCGATGGTGCAGCTCCCGCCTGCGGCAGCCGCTGCGAAAACGACGACCGCAGCTACATCGACAACCGCTGCCGCCAGCCTGTCAACCACCGTTGGCGGCTACGCCTATGACTGGACGGCGTTGCAGGCGGCGATCGACGCCGACACCGAGGTTGATGACGGCTATATCATCGTCGGTAATGCTTCGGATCCCGACTATCTCTTCGCCTATGAGAAGGGCAGCTTCGGCATCGATCGGGTGACCCCGCTTGCGTCCGCTTCCAAATGGTTCGCCGGCGCGCTGGGCATGCGTATGGTGCAGGCCGGTATCGCGACGCTGGATGATCCGATGCGGCCGCCGCTCGCCTTCTGGACGACGAGCGGGACGAAAAAGGATGTCAAACTGAAGCACACGCTGTCGATGACGTCGGGTTTCAACGCGAGCCCGCTCGTCGGCGGCTGCCAGCTCCTTCCGGCTTATGGGCTGAATAATTGCGCCAAGAGCATCCACGACCTGCGCTACGACAGTTTACGCCCGGGCAATGCCCCCGGGGCGCAATTCAGCTATGGTCCGCATGGCATCCAGGTTGCCGCAGCCTATCTCGAGGCGAAGGATACGAGCATCGCGCCCGGCACATCGCCGTCACGCCAGCGCAATTTCCACGAATTGTTCGCGCAGCATGTAACGACCCCGCTCGGGTTGACGAGCACGACTTGGTACGATCCGTCGGGTAGCGTTCCCACCAACCCATGGGTTGCCGGAGGCGCCTATTCGACGCCGCGCGACTATGCGAAACTGTTGCGCGCTTTCCTTGGCGGGACCTTCATTACCGACATGACGAGCTTTACGCAGCAGCGCACTGCAGGCCTGCCGCGCGTTTTCGTTCCGGCAAGCGCCGCGAACTGGGAATATGCGCTGGGTTCCTTCGTCGAATGCGATACGCCTTCGGCGTGCGCGACGTCGAAGATAAATTCCTCGCCGGGCGCTTATGGGTGGACCGGCTGGATCGATCGAGAGACTGGCTACTACGCTTTGATCGCAACCGAAATCTCGAGCGGCGGCGACCGCAAGGGTGTTGAGCTGGAGCAGGTGATGCAGGACCTGATCGAGGACGCCATCGCGAACCGTACTCCAGCGCCTTGACGCCTCCCTTCAGGCGCAGCTTCGGTGAATTGCGTTAGCAGCGAGCGATTTGCGGGGCAGAAGGATGCACTTTGCCGATAAGCAAGTACAACCCTTGGTACTTTCAGGGCGGCAAAAGTTGCGTACGGTAATTCCCGATTCCCTAGTCCTCGCACGACCTTGGCGAATGTCAGCTATCTTGGATCGACGCCCGGAAGCCGCCGGTCTGAAATCGGCCAATTTCTACCAATGATTGGTGCGGCCGTGTGGGCAACACAGCTACCCGTTGCCCTCTCCAACACGCGCCGCCAGGAGCTGGCAATGGAGCTACTGTGGCGTCTGGCGTACGTTACGAGCCATTTCATCGAGATGGGGCGCCCAAGTTCCGCAGCAACTGCCGAAGATGTCGATGTGCGGATAGCGCCGGGCCAGCGCTCCGATGCGCCGACCGAGGTCAACGTGGGTGCCGTCCTTGATATGGCCGGGGTGGCACAGGTCGACTTTGTCGTTCGCGCTGGCATTTAGCTGCAAGCTGCGGAGACGACGAATCCAGTCGCCGGGTTCAAGCGCCGACTCGAATTCGAGCGGGTGCGAGAAGTTGATGCCGTAAAAGTCCGGCCTTCCGTCGCCGGATTCGGCATCTACAGCTTCTATCGCCTCTTTCCGGCTTGGACCCGATGGTTGCTATCGAGCGTGAACAATATGCTTAGCGCCAGGCCGATCCGGGCTGCGGCTCGGGCGACGCCCACCGCTTCCGGGACATTGTTAAACGTCACCGCGCTGACGAAGTCCGCTTCTGCGTGCTTCAGGGCTTCGAGACGAAAGCTGTTTAATCCTCGGCTTCTACGGCAGTGATCGTCTGGTCAAGCGAATAGGCATCGCCTCTCGGACCGAGAATCCCGCCGATCAAGATTTCGGGAACTCGGCCGTCATATGGCCGAGCCGCGATGCGTTGGAATGCGATCGATTGTTCCAGTGCATCCCAAAGCTCCTCCCGCGAATAGCCGAGTTTCGCTCCCCAACCGGGACTCGCGCGATAATCGCGGCCACTGATCATCGCAGCAAAGCCATGCTTGGCTGCATCTGGAGTAGTCACGTGGCGAGGCTTGATTGCCTTATCGTCCTGGACCATGTCTTACTCCTTGTAACCCAATCAAAGGAACGGTTCTGGCTAGAGACGTGCCCTTGCCCGCCTTAAGCGACGAGAGATTCGTCGCGCACGTCAACATCGGGATCTGCTCCGATGGCGCCAGCCAGAAAGCTCGCAAGGGCCTGCTTCCGGGAAGCATGATCGAGGGCGTAGGCGGTCAGCTTGTAATGGGCTCCGTCGAGAAGGCCCTGGATATATCCGGCGACCGTATCTGCGGCTGCGATCAGCGCGGCGTCCATTGTGTGGATATAGCGGCCGGTCACCGACCCCTTGGCATGACCGAGCAGCGCCGCGACTGTGGTTTCGGTGAAGCCGAGATCATTCGCGATGCTGGCGAAACTATGCCGCAGCACATGCGGAGTAATGCCGTCGAGCCCGCACCCGCCGAGTATCTTCGTCCAGTGGTCGGGAAGGGCACCGAAGGCATTGTCGCGGCTGGTGCCGGGAAACACATAGGTTCGAGCCTCTGACAACTCTTGTTGTTGCAGGCATTCAATTACAGGCAAGCCGACAGGCCGAACCGATTTTCCTTCCTTGCTATCTTCGAGGCGAAGGCAGCTGCCTTCGATGTCGACTTCGCTCCACCGGAGCTTGGTGAGCTCGCTGCGACGACAGCCGGTGAGCGCCAGCAGTCGGATGATCTGTGCGGCTATTTCATGTTGCCCATCGACCTCCGCCTCGCGAAGTTTGGTACCGAGCAGCCGATATTCGGCTTCCGACAAGCGGCGATCGCGAACATTGTCTTTTGGCTTGCGGAGGCCGAACGCCGGATTGGTTTCGATGATCCCCGCCTCGACTGCATAGGTCAGTATTCCTCCCAGCAAACCAATAGTTCTGGCGGCGGTTCCCGCGCCGCCTCGCACGATCGCCTTGCCTCGCAGCTTCGCTGTCCTGACGCTGACCGCTGTCTTGCCGGCCATGATGTCCTTCATCGCCTTGTTGATGTGGGCCTTGTCCAAATCTCTGACCCGCCGCGGTCCAAGCAGCGGCACGATGTGGCGATGGATGCGACCCGTATCAGTGTCGATGGTCGATTGCTTCTTCGGCCGCCCGCCTTTGCCGATAATAAGCCCAGCGTTGAGGTCCGTTAGATACGAGGTGCAAAGCTCTTTGACCGTTATCGCTTGCCTGTCGATCTGTCGCTCTTCCTGCGGATCTTCGCCTTGAGCCACGCGGCCCAGTTGAATGCGCGCTTCTCGGCGCGCCATTTCGGGGGTCCAGATGCCGTGCATGCCGATCGTCAGACGCCGGGATCGTCCCTGGGTGCGATACTGGATGATGTAGCTGCGTTTGCCAGACGCGAAGATCCGGATGCCGAAACCCGGCAATTCGTCGTCCCAGATGATATAATCCTTCACCTCGGCGACAGCCGCCTCTACAAGGCGTTTTGTGATCCTGCCCATAGGCTGCAACCTCTTCGAACCGTACCGCTTCCGCGAAAGCACCGCGTAAGCAACAGGGGGTGTATTCTCGGCGGGCCTAGGTTAGCATCGGCGGCAGCGATTTTCATCTTTCCGATGTAATATGAGTAGCTTAGGGTAGGAAAACAGGCTCTGGCGTTGAATAGCGTAGCCTGTTAGTACCCGCTCCGAAGGCAGAGGTCACAGGTTCGAATCCTGTCGGGTGCGCCAGCTTTCCGGCATTATGTCGCAAAAGAACCAAAAACTCGTTATATCATTGAAAGATGGTGATTATTCAGAGATGAAATCGCGCTGAAGTCTTAGATTGGGAACCACTCGCAACGAATCGATCTCGACTTCGGCATCGCCAGTTTCTCCGACAATTTTGTTTGCTGAGGCGAATCCGGACGTAAAGATATCAACCTTCTTCAAGGTCGAAAGCTGACGCTTCGCCCTCAAAAGATAGTATCGCGAAAGCCTTCCATCCCCACCTGTCCTTCTTTTTATCGTAGCTAAGGACTGCCTGTCCTTCGACGTCATCGCCGTCGTTGATCCGATTTACGCTAATCAAATTTGGCGGGATGAAAATGTCATTTGAAGTAAAGCCCATGCCGTTGTTGACCCTGACGGTGCTTCGAAACTTGGTCAAAACATCGGCTGACGGTGCCTCATCAGCGTTTCTGATGGAGAAGACACGGACCCGAGCACCGGACTTGGTGTAATACCTGGCCAGTGAAACGGCTACGGTCGCACCAATGCGCGGCGCTTCAGGCAGCATGGCCATCGGGCACGCCCCTTCCACGCCCCTTGTCACCACGAAATGGATGACGCTCTTGTCCTTGTTCAAGCCGTTGATTGCGGCTGTCACTTCCTTGAGAACGTCGTTATCTATACCCTGCGGTCGGGGCTGGATCCGATGAACCTTCGTGTTCCATGGCTCTTGAGCCGGCGATTCCTTTTGCAAGCGCAGCGGGTGTCCCGGTGCTTTTCCCCGAACTTCGGGATGTGAAGCAGAAACACTGATCTCTAGTGGGATTGGATTGCCCCGAATATAGATACGCCGCTTTCTTCTCTTCGACCCGTCATCCCTTACAATCTCGAACTCGTCACCCAGGCATGCGTCATACCAAGGGATATCTGCAAAGAGGATTTCTTCGGCTCGGACCTTGTGCTTGTCATAAAATGATCGTCCCGTTGCGGTGCTGGACGCCTGCATAAACCAGGGGCTTTGAGCCATCTGGGCCGCCTCTGCAGGGACTTTTTCGCTGTTCTTCTGCTTGAAGCTTATAACTCTTTCGACTTCGGCCTTGGCTTCGCCGGGCGACGATGCAGCAAGAAGCTGCGCAAATTTCAATCGGATTTTGCCGGTGAAGTTGTCGTCATCTGAGCATGACAGTGCCTTTGCATAGCATGACAAGCGCATTTCCGGATCAGATTGCAGATCCCCTATCAGATCCCAAGTCCAGGATTCGCCAGCTTTTTCCTTGGCAAACGAAATAGCAAGCGCAAGTGCGGCCTCGTTCTGATTGAGGCCTCTGAGCAATTTTGCCAGATTGAACTTGAGCCAGATGTTGTTTGGGTAACGTCTGATGGCAGCTTCGAGATGGGGCTTCAGGTATTCAAGATCGCGCTCTTCGTTGGTGCGACAGGCTTCCTTCGATGCGAACTGAATAAGGTCTTCTGCGAGCGCAGGGAATTCTCTGCCATCATCGCTGCGCGTTGAACCGAAATCCTCTTTACGAAGGTTATCAATCTTCCAGATCTTGAGAAATGGGAGGAACTTCAAGTGGCCTTGTTTGGCCACTTTTATCCCCTGCTGCATGATGCAGCTATGAAGAAGGTCAGGGCGTGAAATTCCGAGCTTGAAATACATGTTCAAATACTGCCGAATCCGGCCGATATTTCGTTCATCCAGTTTTCCGCTGTCATCTTTACCCGTCGCGCTTTTCAATGCACGAAACAGTTCCCAGCCAAATGCAACCCTGCCATCTTCATCCAAAGCATTCTCGCTGGCCAGGGTAACGTAAAGCCGGATTGCATCCTCGTGCTTCCCCGCTTTGCTAAGCGTGCGCGCTTCTTCAAGCGTCTTCCCGGATGGGGTTGAAGAGGCAAGCCACCGGTTCCTGTGTGTTGCCAGAAGTTCGTCACCTTCGGGCACGACCAGCGACGCCAGTTCATCAGTGTATCGGCGCAGTGCAGCCTGATCCGATCCCGATGAGTGCTTTTTCACGAGGTCAATCAAGACCCAGCCGAATGCTCCCTTTAGCCAGCGGTCATCCGGACTGGTTTTCAGAAAATCGACTGCAATCTGGTAAGCTTCCTCCAGATTGCCCGTTTTGCGAGCGGCCGTAATCTGCTGGGAAGGCTTCACACGATTATGTCCGTGACGACTTCGAGCACTTCACGCAGGAGGCTCAAGTCGGCACCCGACGTGAAAGCCGTAGGACTGATGGGGACGCAGTTTTTCAGCCGGTTCTTCCCATCATAGAACACATCGACGATGGCGATTTGGTCGTCCCTCTGGCAGGAATACCGCTGGCTCCATTGCTGTTCTTTCAGCGACGCGACATCAATGTCTCTTTTGCTCAAACCATCAACCAACTGGTTGTGGAAGGCCATCAGGAACGGTCGCGTAGGCAGTCCAGTAGAGGCGCCAGCTTGCCCGGATTGTCCTGGCAACGCGCCGATCAACGGCGCTAGAATCTGCATCACCTCATCCCGGAATGGGCTTTGCCGGTTCGCCGCAATCTTTCCTACTTGGTATTTGCCATTGTAGTGGATGAGCACTTTAATTCCGTCCGGCGCACGACCAAGGAAATACGCTTCCTGATATGGATAATGGGCAACATCCTCGATTTGGATATCGGTTCCCTCAAGCAGTCTACGGATGTTGGTCAGCAGATTTGCGCGAAAGGCCTCCACTGGCGACACGGGAGTGCTATTCGTCGCACCTGGCTCGGAATTGGGATGACCTGCCAACAGGTCAGGCCCCGCCACCCGGATACGCACCTCAGGAGGATTCACCAGGTAGAGGGTGCCGCTGGCTCTTGTCATTGCCGTATACAACCACCGGAAATAGTCAGCATTCCTTGGATCGCCGGCGCTCGGGCAAACGACGATCACGTGCTTCCATTCACCGCCCTGCGCCTTGTGGCAGGTAACCGCATAGCCAAACTTCGCACGAACAGCGTTGAAGTAGGGGTCCGAACACAGTGCCTGATGCAGAACGCCCGGCTCGTCACGGCGCAAATCGGGATGGCGCTTGAGGAAATCGACATACAGCGCTCGCTGCTTTTCGGCCGATAAGCCGGCCTCCCCCTCGTGAAGGAAATCATCCAGGAGCTTGACGCTCTGGATGACCTCTGTTCCGTCGGCAAGGACGAGCACAAGGTCAGCGTCACGAAAGGTCAGGGTTACCTCGACAACTTCCGTTTCTTTGGTTTCGACGTTCCTGGTGCGGAGAGTAACGCTCCGGCGCTCAACGGCTCCCTCAGTCCCTGCCACCCTAACGAATTCTCCATTCGCTAGGAAGTGACCGTTGACGAACGTATTCCCGCTGATCAGCAGGCGATCGCCCTTGGTGACGTAAGCTTGCCCTGGGAAGAGCTGTGCCCTTACAGCATGGTTTATCTCCGATGCTTCCGCGTTTGACCGAGTAATTACGATCGGCAAATCAGGTTTGGAATCTGCAAGCGCACGCATGTAGGTAGGGACGATCTCGTCCGCCCCAAGACGCTGGACATCAGCGTCGAAGTTGAAGCGCAGGCCGCCGTAATTTCCGCTCTCCAATCCCTTACGGATGGGTTGGACGTTGCGCAGAACGCCACTGTCTGCCTTTTGCCGGACAACTTGCCGTAGCTGATACTCGGCGGGCTGAATTCCAAAATTCACCCTGAGATATTCGGCATCAAGGGCCGGAGATGTGTTCATACCAACAGGGGAAAGCTGAGCGGGATCGCCTAGGAAAATGATCTTCCGGTCATTCTCGCTATTATTGAACCCGACGTAAGCGATCAGGTCCTGCAGCAGATATCCCGACCCTGAGCGATAAAAGTCGGATTCCGAATATACGTCGGAAATGAGCGAACCTTCATCGACAACATAGACCGTGTTGGCCTGATCACGATTGGCTGCGACTGATGCGTAAAACTTGAACGTTTCCAAGCCTGGAGCGCCATCTTCGTGGCCGAATTCCTTCAGGTTGCTGAAGTCATAGATCAGGCTGTGTAGGGTTCTTGCTTCTTGCTCAGCCTTTTCGCCTATGATTTTTGCAGAACGACCGGTTGGCGCGGCCACATGGCATGCACGGCCCTGCGCTGCCAGGTAGTCGATAATGCCTTGGGCGATGTAGGTTTTGCCCGTGCCGGCGTCGCCCTTGAGCAAGAGAATCTTTTGGTCGGGATTGGCCAGGAAATCGTCGACGACCGC
This sequence comes from Sphingopyxis sp. A083, assembly GCF_001468495.1. Taxonomy (NCBI): domain Bacteria; kingdom Pseudomonadati; phylum Pseudomonadota; class Alphaproteobacteria; order Sphingomonadales; family Sphingopyxidaceae; genus Sphingopyxis; species Sphingopyxis sp. A083. The sequence continues at coordinate 235,924 of NZ_LNSK01000001.1, forward strand.
GATGCAAGCAGTCTGGTCATCATTGAGTGCGTCCGAGAACGCTTCCTGAATGGACATGCGTGTTCGCAGATTGCGGACCCGCGGATCGACCGTCGCCATGGCGCGCGCGACATCGTCACGAATACGCCGGATTCGGTCTTCCGGGAACTTCAGCACATTTGTCGTGGTCGTAGACGCTGTGGATTCTCGATCCGGTGACGTAGTAGACTGCTCTACGGAAAGCACGCTCTGCTGCTGCCCATATGGGCGGATCATCCACTCCACATCGGGCCGCAACAGTCGACAGAACCAACAGCCAAGAGACCATGCGTCAACCAGAAGGTCGTCTATCTTCTCCGCGGGCACGCCCTTACTGTGAGCGCCCTTGTTGCCAAATTTCCGCAGTGTATGAAGCTTTGAGAGCAGTCGGCGATCCAACAAGTCGCCCTTTTCGAGCAATCGTAGCCGATCATTCAGACTATCGGCATCGACCAGTTGGATGCCAAAGTGGGCAAACAGCAATTCGACCATCTGCTCAGCATAGCTGCGCAGGCGAACAGCTGCGATTTCTGGATCGTATTCAGCTGCAGCCTCTGCCTTCTTAGCTAGATCGTAGAGGCCGGGCCAATTCTGCGCGAGGAATAAAAAGCTGTTCAGTCCAACCGAAGTCATAGTGTTCCTCGACGCCAAATGGCTGGTAGATAATCCGGCCGGTCAAAATTATCGGATCGACAGATTATAGGATGATAATAATTGATTTCCAAAAATCTTTGACGCGAAAATCACTTTTAACTCCGCTTCCCACAAATCCCCGCGACCCAAGACCGCTCCTCAAAAAGCAGTCTTGAATCAGAACGACGCGCGTTTGGGAATCACTTTTGTCAACACGGCCTAGATTAGCCCGTAATATCGCTCGAAGAACTCCGTCAGCTTTTCCATTACAGTCCGCTTCCGCGAAGCATGCTCCCCGCCCTTCGCAAAGCGAGAGACGGCCGGCATGATTTTGGTGATCGCCACGCCGGACGTGGGGATGGCGCCATCGCGAAACGCATTGTCGATGAAGCTGCGAGCCTCGTCCGCATTCAGACCTTCGCCTGCAATAATTTCCTCCAGCTCCTCCGTCTTGCGGCCAGCCAGAAACGACTTCCACTGGGCATCGACCTTTGACTTGGCGGAGACGGACGCGACGAACTGCTCGATCAGGTCCTTCTTGTTGCGAAGCGAAGGGCTCGAGTTGATGGCGCGGTCGATGGTCGCAAGGATTTCCTTGTCCTCTCCTGTGCCCTTGGCGGCCAGATAGCGCTCGACCAATAGCAGGATGTAATCGACGTTGATCTCGACCTGTTTGACGAGCTCGATCTCGAATACCACGTCATCATTGATGGCTTCGCGGTCTGCCTCGGAGGCCCGGCGAAAGTCCGCGTAGAAATTGAGATAGAGGCTGAGATAGTCCTGGAACTCGCGCTGGGTCAGAATCTCGTTTCCAGCAAAGTCGTCGAATGCCGTCAGAATATTTTTGAGCCGCAGGATCGAGCCGAACAGCTTGATGAAGGCTTTTTGGGCAGTCTCTCCGACGATTATTTGGTCGAGCGGGAACTCGGTTCTCAGGCGGCCGACCAGGCTCTCATACTCGTCGTAATATTCAGCATATGGTTTAAGCAGGACGATCCCTTTGGCATCCTTATTGCCGAACAGAGCAAGGGCATCGTTCGTCTCTTGCTCAAGATCACGAAACGATACGATATTGCCGTAGGTTTTCACCGAATTGAGGATGCGGTTTGTGCGCGAATAGGCCTGGATCAGACCGTGCGCGCGCAGATTTTTATCCACCCACAGCGTATTGAGCGTCGTGGCATCAAAGCCAGTCAGGAACATGTTGACCACGATGACCATATCAAGTTCGCGGGCCTTTAGCCGAAGCGACAGGTCCTTGTAGTAATTCTGGAACTTGTCCGCCGAAGTGTCGAAACTGGCGCTGAACAGCGCGTTATATTCGCGTATCGCATCCTCGAGGAAATCGCGCGAACTCTGGTCGAGACCCGCCGTCTCGAACTCTTCCTCGCCCAGCAACCCGTCCTCGTCATCTTCGTTGGCCGCAAAACTGTATATCAGGCCAACTTTCAGACGTTGCGCCGCTGGCAGCGACTGCTGCTGGCGCTTGAATTCGGCGTAATAGCGCTTGGCAGCGTCGATCGATGCGGTCGCAAGAATCGAATTGAAGCCGGAGAGCCGCTTTCCGTCGTGGCGGTAAGAGGTGGCACGGCGCGTCTTCTGGTCAAAATGCTCGCGGATATACTCCACGACCCCGGTGATGCGCTCCGGCGCAAGCAGGGCGCGTTCGGTGTCGATCGCCGGAACCTTTTTGTCCTTGATAGCCCCACCGGTCTTGATCGTGTTGATGTAATCGATGCGGAACGGCAGCACGTTCTTGTCATTGATGGCGTCGACGATTGTGTAAGTGTGCAGCCGGTCGCCAAACGCCTGGGCGGTGGTGCGACGATTGGGATTGCCCGCGCTGCCGGAATTTTCGGCAAAAATCGGTGTGCCGGTGAAGCCGAACAGGTGGTAGCGCTTGAAGGATTTCGTGATCTCGGCATGCATATCGCCGAACTGGCTGCGATGGCATTCGTCGAAAATGACGACCACATGGGCGTCATAGATCGGATGCTTCTTGTTAGTGGCAACAAAGCGCGAAAGCTTCTGGATCGTCGTGATTATGATCCGCGCGTTCGGATCGGCAAGCTGCTTTTGCAGCACGGCGGTTGACGTATTTGAATTGGCGGCGCCCTTTTCGAACCGCTCGTATTCGCGCATTGTCTGGTAGTCGAGATCCTTGCGATCCACGACAAACAGCACCTTGTCGACGCCGGCAAAATCGCGGGCCAGAAGCGCGGTCTTGAAACTGGTGAGCGTTTTGCCGCTGCCGGTCGTGTGCCAGATGTAGCCCCCGGCGTTCACAGTCCCTAATTGGTTGTAGTTGGTCGACGTGCCAATTCGCAGCATGATCTGCTCGGCCGCGACGATCTGGTAGGGCCGCATCACCAGCAGCTTGCGGCTGACATCGAACACGCAGTAGCGGGTCAGGATGTTGAGCAGAGTATGCTTGGCGAAAAACGTCTTCGTGAAGCCGACCACGTCCGTGATCGGTCGATTCTTTGCGTCGGCCCACCAACTGGTGAAAGCAAAGCTGTTCGACGTCGTTTGCCGCGATCGCTTGCCGCGCTGCTCGGCAAGGTGCCCATCGCGCACGGTGTTGCTGTAATATTTAGTCAGCGTCCCGTTGCTGATGACGAACAGCTGCACGTATTCGAACAGGCCTGAGCCTGCCCAGAAGCTGTCCCTCTGGTAGCGGTTGATCTGGTTAAAGGCCTCGCGAATGTCGACGCCGCGGCGTTTCAGCTCGATGTGCACCATCGGCAGCCCGTTGACGAGGATCGTCACATCGTAGCGGTTGGCCCGAGTGCCCTGCGTCTCATACTGGTTGATGACCTGCAGGCTGTTGTTGTGGATGGTCGCCTTGTCGATCAGGTAGATATTTTTGATGCTGCCATCGTCACGCTTGAGCAGCTGAACGTGATCTTCCTGGATGCGCGCAGTTTTTTCGATGATGCCGTCATTGGCGCCGGCGATGCAGGTCGTAAAAAACCGGCTCCATTCGGAATCGGAGAATTGAACCTTGTTCAACTTCTCCAACTGATCGCGCAGATTCGCGACCAGTTCGGCTTCCGAGGTGAAGGCCAGATATTCATAGGCCTGAGCCTGCAACTGCGCGATCAGCGCCTTTTCGAGGGCATCCTCCGACTGATACCCGGCATCGCGCACGCCACTCGTTTCGGGCACAAACTCGGCAACAACGGTGCTTTCGCTCGACTGCGCAATCGGCTGGAAGTGAAAGGGCTGATGTCCTTCGGTCATGCGGCTTCCTGGAAGGTCATAAGGCGGTCGCGATAATACTCATATTGGCGGCGACGCGCGTTGATCTCAGCCGGCAGGCCGTTCGACAGATCGTTTACGAGTGCATCGAATTTGTCGAGGACGCCAATAATGCGATCCTGTTCCCGCAAATCGGGAACGGGGAATCGCATCGAATGCATCGCCTTTATCTGGATATGAGGCACTCCGCTTCCCTTCTTGCTGTTCTGGACCGCGCGCTCGTTATGCTTCAGCAAGTAATAGACAAATTTAGGCCGCATAACTGACGGATCGGGATCAATACTGAAGGCATCCGTCAGGAAAATCGGCTTCGTCCAGAAACTAATATATCCGGCGTTTGCGCCGGATCGTGCCACGACAACCGTTTCTCCGTCACGATTAAATTCGCTGTGTGAATATACAGGCTCAGGACCATTGGCGACGACCGGGATCGAGCCTGCAGCAGTCTGCTTTTCCGTGATGGCTGTGCCCCGCCGAAAGGTTGCAAAATCAGCCAAGGCCATTATCCTTGTTGCTTGCTTGCTTGCTTGCTTGCTTGCTTGCTTGCTTGCTTGGCTATCCGTGTGTTCCGGGAAGCTCAGCAGCTGATCACGGTAGTGTCGATACTGCCGACGCCGAGCCTCCAGCTCCGCCTCCAGCTCCGCCTCCAGCTCCGCCTCCAGCTTGGTGAACCGGTCGAGGATGGCAACTATTTCTCGCTGGATTTCGAGCGGCGGCAACGGAAATTTAAATTTCTTGAAGCCATTCATTTCTACCGATGGAAAGCTCGAAGTCGTAGTGTTGCTTCGACACCACTCGTCCAGCTTGAAACAGTAGTAATAGACGAACTTGATATCATACCTGTCAACGAAGGCAGGCTTGAGGGATAGTGAGGTGAACCTCTGGTTGGACAAGTGGGGAACTGTGATGAGCGCGTGCTCCCCGATAGTTGCCGACGTCGCTACGAGGATGGAGTTGGCGGGAAACAGCTTTCCGCCCTTGACTGCGTCAGTCGAGATTTTCTGCACGGAGTCATCGAGAACCTGTCCGTTGTCTCGAATATCTTCCATCCGAAACCAAGGAATTGTCCCGTTTACCCAGAATGCCTTGTTGGCCTTTGCTGGGGTATATCCGTTCCTGGTGACAAATATCTCGTTGAGTTGATAGAACGGAACTCCGTCTGGGCAGAGTTCTTCAAGAAGGGTATCGATCCGGCTCACGCCGCCTCTCCCTCAAGCTCGGCAACAATCGCATCGATCTGGTTGCGCAATTCGGATTGCCGACTCACGATGCCAGCTATCTTGGCGTTAAGTTCGACGATGTCGACGGCCTCCCGTGCATCCTTCTGCTCGACCCAGGAAGATACCGAGATGTTATAGCCGTTCTCTCCAATTGCACTGTTTTCGACCAGCTTGGCGAAATGATCGACGTCCTTGCGCGCCACGAAGGCGTCAAGGATCGCCGCGATGTTACCGGGCGTCAGCTTGTTCTTGTTGCCGATACGCGAGCATTCGGCGCTGGCATCGATGAACAGCGTCGCATTATCCGTCTTCGATTTCTTGAGCACGATGATGCAGGTGCCGATCGTGGTGCCGAAGAACAGGTCCGGCGGCAGCTGGATCACGGCATCGACATAATTATTGTCGATCAGATACTGCCGGATCTTCTGCTCGGCGCCGCCGCGGTAGAGGACGCCCGGGAACTCGACGATTGCGGCCGTGCCGTTGACAGCAAGCCAGTGCAAGATGTGCATTGTGAAGGCAAGATCGGCCTTGCTCTTGGGCGCCAGCACACCGGCTGGTGCATAGCGCGGATCGTTGATCAGCAGCGGATTGGCGTCGCCCTCCCACTTGATCGAGTAGGGCGGATTGGAGACGATCGCCTCAAAGGGCTCATCATCCCAGTGCGCTGGATCGGTAAGCGTGTCGCCCAGTGCGATGTCGAACTTTTCATAATTCACATCATGCAGGAACATGTTGATGCGGCACAAATTGTAGGTCGTCAGGTTGATCTCCTGTCCGAAGAATCCCTGACGCACCTTGTCGTGCCCCAGCACCTTGCTGAAGCTGAGCAGGAGCGATCCCGAGCCGCATGCAGGGTCATAGACCTTGTTGACCTCGGTTTTTCCCGCAACGGTGATCCGCGCCAGCAGTTCAGACACTTCCTGCGGCGTATAGAATTCGCCGCCAGATTTGCCCGCGTTCGAGGCATACATCTGCATCAGATATTCATAGGCGTCGCCGAACAGGTCGATGCTGTTATCGGCAAAGGCGGGATTGGAGAGCGGAAGATCTCCGATCGCGTCGAGGAGTTTGACAAGCTTTTCATTTCGCTTCGCCACCGTCGCACCAAGCTTGCTGCTGTTGACGTCCAGATCGTCGAACAGACCCTTGATATCGTTTTCGCTGTCGGTTCCGTTGGCCGAGCCTTCGATCTGCGCAAAAATCTGCGCAAGGGTTTCATTGAGATTCGCATCCTGGCGAGCTCGCCGGCGCACGTTTGAAAAAAGCGCCGACGGCAAAATGTAGAAGCCCTTCTCCTTTACCGTTTCCTCACGGCCGAATTCGGCATCTTCGTCGCTGAGTTCGACATAGTCGAAGTCCACGATCCCCGCCTGGCGTTCTTGCTCGTTCAAATATTTGACGAGATTCTCGGAAATGAACCGATAGAACAGCATTCCGAGCACGTAGGTTTTGAAATCCCACCCGTCGATGCTGCCGCGCAGGTCGTTCGCAATGCGCCAAATCGTGCGATGCAAGTCGGCCCGTTCATTTCCCGCTACGTCGTTCATTCGAATTCGTCTTTCTTCGCATTTATGTTTTCGAGAATATTTTGGAGATCAGGAGTCCGGCTTCGCGCGCGTTTTGGCGAGCCGTTGGGCGCCGCCTTTCCCGATGGCTTCTTCAAGCGTCTTGGGAATCTGCAGAAGATCAACGCCGACGGCGAGCATGCACTGCATGAAAAAAACTGCGGAAAAGCGCCCGCGGCTGACTTTGTTCCGCAAATTCAGCTCATTATCGTCAATGCCGATCTCGGCTAATCGCTCGACCAGCGTGGTATAGGAAATGCCCCGGCGCATCATCTCCGCGCGGAGCATGTTTTTGACCAGCTCTTCCCAAGCTTTGTCATCAGCGGCTGCTGTCGAATCATCTGTCATTTGCGGAGTTATAGGATCAGCATTTCGTTTCGCCAAACGCGCCGTAACGTCCAGCAATGAGACGCATCATCGTGTGTGATGATATTGAACTGGACAATCTACGGAATATCATTATATGTGATGATACGGATCATCACACGAAATGGCGCAGCACTTCCTCCTCACACGCGAAGCACAGACGCTTTCATTGCGTTCGGTCTTCAGCATGTCTGAGGATCGCGCCTATGCCAAATTCAAGCGCATCCGGTGGGCCGCCACAAATGGTCGACCGGTTTGCCCAAAATGCGGGTCAGAAAATCACTGGGAACTGATCGCCGGACGCAAATGGAAATGCTCGGTTGCAAAATGCCGGACGCAATATTCCGTAACCAGTGGCACCATCTTCGCCAGCCGAAAACTGGAGTTCCGCAAGATCCTCGAGGCGATCGCCATCTTCACCAATGGCGCGCTCGGCGTGGCAGCCCTGCGACTGCAGCGCGACATCAGGGTCGAATACAAGACCGCCTGGGTGCTCGCGCACAAGCTGCGCGAAGCCATGGGGATCGATCACCGCGATGCATATGACGAGCTCGATGGCGTCATCGAGGTGGATGGCGCCGTGTTTGGTGGAAAGCCAAAGCGTATTGCGAATGATCCTGATAATTGGGAAGGCTTGCGCGCTGCGGCAAAGGCTGAGCAGCTGGCGAAGAAACGATTGATCGTTGTCGTCCGCGAGCGTGAAGACGAGGGGCGAAACCGGCCGGCGCGTGTGCGGACATTCCACGTTAGCAAGGAAAGCGATGCCGTCCCAATCATGCGCAAGCTAGTGAAGAAGGGCAGCGTCGTCCATGCCGACGAAGCCAACCAGTATGATGCGCTTCATGGCTATTTCGATACCAAGCGGATCAACCACTCGAAAAGCTATTCCGACGGAATAGCGTGCACGAACCAGGCCGAGAGCTTCTTTTCCAGAATGCGCCGTGCCGAGCGCGGCGTCTACAACAGCATCGGAAGAGGCTATACCAGCTACTATGCTCGTGAAATGGCGTGGAGAGAGGAAAACAGGCGCAGGCCTAATGGCGACCTGTTTGCAATGATCCTTTCTAGCGCACTCGCGTCACCGGTTTCGCGGCGGATGAAGGGCTACTGGCAGCGGCGCAAATCTGACAATGATAATGACCCGGACAAGGCTGAGCTCATAAGAGTGTTTAAGCTGAGCCGCTGATCATCACGCGGGGATGATCGACCAGTAGATGGGGTATTCGCCTTCAGCTTGGACATATTTTCCGCGGCGAGAGCGCATGCAAGCATCCACTGCGCTGCGCACTTTGTCGAGGAGCTGCCAGTCGGCATCAATGATATTCTGGCGTTGGAGGATCATCTTGGCGATCGCTCGCGACGTCATTGCCTTTTCCGCCTCGCGCAGGATCGTCATGCACTCCTTTGAAACCGTGCCGATCTCAAAAGGCAGGGTGTAAGAGCCGGTCCGTGTCGGCTTGATCTGTTCAGGATCCCATTCCGGATTTACTTCGAAGAAAATGCTCTTGGCGTTGCCAACCAACTCTTCGAGTTTAGCCGCCCGCGCCCGTAACTGCGTCAGCTCGGCATGCGATTCCTCGATCTTGAAGATCTGTTTCTGAACTTCGAGAAGTTCGCCGCTCCAGGCGGCGTATTTCTTCTCCAGCGACGCTTGTAAATTGCTTTTACCCATGCCGATTTCACTAAGGAAATCAGCGCGATTCGTGGAGTCTGCGAATCGGTTCTTTTGCGACATAATGCCGCAGCTTTCTCCAAGACCATGACCTCGACGAGCGTTTGCGTCGGCGCGCTGGACGCCCGCGCATTTTTTGGTCATGCTTGGCGACATCGGCCAAATGGGAGAGCGATGATGAAATTCCGGGGCATGACGGCAATCGCGCTGGGTGTCGGGCTGCTCTTGGCTGCCGCGCCTCTGCAGGGCTTCGCGGCGCTCAAGCCCGGCGTGAAGGCGCCCGATTTCACGCTGGATGCGGCACAGGGCGGGAAGCCCTTCAGCCTGTCGCTGAAGCAGGCGTTGGAGCAAGGTCCGGTCGTCCTCTATTTCTTTCCCGCGGCTTTCACGCCCGGCTGCACGATCGAGGCGCATCTTTTTGCCGAATCGACCGACGATTTCAAAAAGTTGGGCGCGCGCGTCATCGGCGTCACCGCGGGCAATATCGACCGCGTCGCCGAATTTTCGCGGTCGGAATGCCGCGACAAATTTGCCGTGGCGGCCGATCCGGGCGCGAAGGTCGCCGCCAAATATGACACGACGATGCGCACGGCGGACAACCGGATTCTCTCCGAACGCACATCCTATGTGATCGCGCCGAACGGGACGATCCTGCTCAGCTACACCGACAGCAAGCCGCAGGCGCATATCGAGAAGACGATGGCGGCGGTGCGGGCATGGAAGGCGCGGAAGCGCTGATCGCCGCCGCGTGCTCGCGCGATCCGCAAGAGATATGTTGACGACAGCGCGGTCATCGTGGCACTCGGACGCCGCATCGCGAGGGCAACTGCAAAACGCGTTTTAAAACAGCGCGGCAGGCAGGGGCCAAGTCGTTGAAATGCGGGTGTAGCTCAATGGTAGAGCAGAAGCTTCCCAAGCTTACGACGAGGGTTCGATTCCCTTCACCCGCTCCAGCCCCGCCGTAAGAGGCCCGGCGCAGGCCTCCCGCTTCCGACATTCAGGATATTCTTGTGACGGCAAAGCGCACCATTCCGTTCATTGTGGCGACCATCTTCATCGATGCGATCGGGTTCGGCATCATCATGCCGGTGCTGCCGCAGCTCGTGATGGAGGTGGGGCGCATCGACCTGCCGCATGCGATCGAGGTCGGGGCGTGGATCGGGCTTGTCATGGCGATGGCGACCTTCCTCGCTTCGCCGGTGCTCGGCAATCTGTCGGACCGGTTCGGGCGGCGGCGCGTGCTGCTGCTGTCGCTTGCCGGACTCGCCGCCGACTATGCCTTGCTGACAATCGTCGACACGCTGCCCTGGCTGTTCGTCGCGCGCGCGCTGTCGGGGATTTTCGGGGGCAGCTATGCCGCCGCGATGGCGGCGATCGCCGATGTCACGCGGCCGCAGGAGCGCGCTCGCAACTTCGGTTTCGTCGGCGCCGCCTTCGGTGTCGGCTTCGTCGTCGGCCCCGCGATCGGCGGCTTTCTGGGCGAGTTGTCGCCGCGCGCGCCCTTTGTGGCGGCGGCGCTGCTCGCGGCGGCGAACATGATCTACGGCGCCTTCATCTTTCCAGAGACGCTGGCCCCCGACAAGCGGCGCGGCTTCGACTGGCGCCGCGCCAATCCGCTCGGCGCCTTTCGCACGATGCGCGCGCTTCCGGGGATGAGCGGCGCGGCGGCGGTGCTGCTGCTGTGGCAGATCGCCAGCCTCGTCTATCCGATGACGTGGAGCTTTTACTGCATCGCGCAGCTCGGCTGGACGCCGGGGATGATCGGCGCGAGCCTTGCCGCGGTCGGCGTCGCCATCGCGCTCGGGCAAAGCTTCGTCGTCGGGCCGATGGTCGCGCGCTTCGGCGAACGCGATGCGGCGACGATCGGCATCGCCGTCGCGGTCGCGGTGTTCGTCGGCTATGCGTTCGTGACGACGACCTGGGGCGCCTTCCTGCTGATCGTGCCGATCATGTTCCAGGCGCCGGTGCAGCCATCGCTGAGCGCCATCTTGTCGCGCCGCGCCGATGCCGGCGCGCAGGGCGAGGTGCAGGGAATATCGGCGATGGCAATGGGGCTGGGACAGATCGTCGCGCCCCTGTTGCTCACCGGCACCATGGCCTGGTTCACGGGCGCGAACGCGCCGGTGCATTTTCCCGGCGCCGCCTTTCTGGTGGCGGCGCTGTTCGGACTGTTCGCGATCGCGATGCTGCGCCGCCTGCCGCGCGCGACGCGGACGAGCGACGCCGACGCGGCCGATCAGATGCCGCCGTCGGTCACCGCATAGCCCGCCGCCTCAAGCGCCGTGCGCACGGCGGCAACGCAAGCGGCGACCCGCTCCGCGTCGGTCGAGCGAAAGACGAAATTGGCGCCGACGCGGCCGTCGCGAAAGAAGGGATAGCTGCCGATGGCGACGCCGGGGTGATCCTTTTCGCCCGCGCGGAGCAGATCGGCGACCTCGCTTTCGGGCGCCCAAGCGCCAATCGTGTGCGCGACGAGCGGCGCTCCGCCTTCCAGCGCGCCGGTCAGCGCATCGAGCATGCCCGCGGTGATGTGCGGCACGCCCGCCATCACGAACAGATTGCCGATGCGGATGCCGGGCGCGCCCGACATGCGGTTGGGGATCAGCTCGGCGCCCTCCGGGGTACGCGCCATGCGCAGCCGCGCCTCGGTCAGTTCGCCGCCGCGCGCCGCGTAATAGCGTTCGAGGATCGCGCGCGCATCGGGGTGGACGATGACCCCGACGCCGAGCGCTCTCGCCACCGCATCGACGGTAATGTCGTCGTGGGTCGGGCCGATGCCGCCGGTGGTGAAGACATAGTCGTAACGCGCACGCAGCGCATTCAGCGCATCGACGATCTCGTCCTCGACATCGGGGACGATGCGCACTTCGCGCAGGCGAATCCCCTGCACGTCGAGCCAGGTCGCGATCTGCGCGACATTCTTGTCCTGCGTGCGGCCCGAGAGAATCTCGTCGCCGATCACCAGCACGGCGGCGGTCCAGATGCGTTCGTCGCTCATCCTCTTGCCTTACCGCGCCCGCATGACAAAACAAGGCTTCTGGATCGCAGACAATGTTCCTGATATGTTCTTTGCGACTCGCAGCAAGGGAGAGCAACGGTGGTCGACGATCTGATTTTCTATACCAACCCCATGTCGCGCGGACAGATCGTCCGCTGGATGCTCGAAGAGGTGGGCGCGCCCTATCAGACGCAAATCCTGGGCTATGACGACAGCATGAAGGGCGCCGACTATCTGGCGATCAACCCGATGGGCAAGGTGCCCGCGATCGTCCACCGGGGCAAGGTCGTTACCGAATGCGCCGCGATCTGCGCCTATCTGGCCGATGCTTTTCCCGATACGGGGCTCGCGCCGCCGCTGGAGGCGCGCGCCGACTATTACCGCTGGCTGTTCTTTGCCGCCGGGCCGCTCGAAACCGCGGTGACCAACACCCATGCGGGCTGGGTGCCGAGCGCCGAGCAGCAGCGGATGGTGGGATATGGCTCGTTCGAAAAGGCGCTCGACGCGCTCGAAACGGCGGTGGCGGGCAAGGCCTTCGTTGCGGAGGGGCGCTTCAGCGCCGCCGACGTCTATGTAGGCAGCCAACTCGACTGGGGTCTGCAATTCGGGACGATCCCGACGCGCCCCGCCTTCGAAGCCTATGTCGCGCCGTTGCGCGATCGCGCGGGATACCGGCGGGCCAAGGACATCGACAACGGGCTGATCGCCGAGATGCAGGCGGCGAACCCGGCCTGACGGCATCCGGCGCTAGAAAATCCCTGCTGCCAGCCCTTCCGCGAGCGCGGCGCCCAGATCGCGCGCTTCGGCAAGGCGGTCCGCCGCAATCGTCTTGGGGGCGAGGATCGCCTCGGGCGTCTGGGCATCGGTATTGACGATGACGGGATCGGCCACACGCCGCAGGCGCCAACCGGTCGCGATGCGGTCGAGCTGGCGCTGGGCATTTTCGCCGTCGGAGCCGGCGCAGATGATCGTCGCATAGGGGCGCCCCTCGATCCGGCCGAGGCAGGGATAATAGCAGCGGTCGAACATCTCCTTCATCGCGCCCGACAGCGCCGCGAGATTTTCGGGACCGACGAACAGATAGCCCGCCGCCGCTTTAATCATCTCCGGCGTCACATCGTCCGCCGCGCCGCGCCGCGCCGCGTCGCCGGCGCCTGCCGCCGCCGCCTCGGCGAGCGCGGCGCTGCCGCCGGTGCGGCTGTGCCAAATGATAAGCAATTTGCATTTCATCGCCGCAATATCCTCTAGCGTCGCGCGAAGCCCGCACCCGCCGGGCATCCGCTTGCCAAGCCATGCCACAAGGCGCAAGCAGGACCAAAAGGGGAGGATGCGATGAAGCGTGCGATCTGTCTGATTCCGATCATGCTGTGGGCGAGCGGCGCGGCGGCGCAGGATGCGGCGAGCGAGGCGACCCGTGCCGCGCAGGCCGAACTCGCCCAGCGCCTGCCACTCGACGACCCGCGCGACGAGGCGAATGTGCTGCGCGGCAAGATCGCCGAGATTCCGGACGGCGTCATCACGGGCAAGGATGGCCGGATCGTCTGGGATCGCCGACCCTATGACTTTCTGAACAGGGCCAAGGCCCCCGACACGGTCAACCCGTCGCTGTGGCGGCAGGCGCGGCTCAATGCGGTGCACGGGCTGTTCGAGGTTGTGCCGGACAAGATCTGGCAATTGCGCGGCTATGACCTGTCGGTGATGACGATCATTCGGGGCAAGACCGGATGGATCGTGGTCGATCCCTTGCTGTCCGAAGAAACAGCTGCGGCGGGGTGGAAGCTGTTCGCCGACACGGTCGAGGCAAAGACGGGCGTGCTGCCGATCCGCGCCGTGATCTTCAGCCACAGCCACAGCGATCATTTCGGCGGCGTCGGCGGCATCGTGACCCCCGAACAGGTGACGAAGGACAAGATCCGCATCATTGCACCGCACGGCTTTTCCGAAGAGGCGACGTCGGAAAATGTCCTTGCCGGCCCGGCGATGGGGCGCCGCGCGCTCTATATGTTCGGGGCGATCCTCGCGCCCGGGCCGACAGGACAGGTCGATACCGGGCTTGGCCCCAAGCTGTCGTCGGGAACGATCGGCTATATGGAGCCGACCGAAACCGTGCCCGCGCGCGGCGCGACGCTGACCATCGACGGCCTGGCCTTCGACTTCATGGACGCGGGCAGCACCGAGGCGCCGGCCGAGTTCGTCTTTTACATCCCCGCCTACAAGGCGCTCCACACGACCGAGGTGGTGACCCACAATCTGCACAATGTGCTGACGCTGCGCGGCGCGCAGGTCCGCGACGCGCTGCGCTGGTCGAAGGTGATCGATGCGATGCTCCTCAAATGGGGCGGCAGCGCCGAGGTTGCGATGGGATCGCACCATTGGCCGACATGGGGCGCGGGCGAGGTCCGCACGCTGCTCACGAACCAGCGCGACGCCTATCGCTATGTCCACGATCGCACCCTGTTTCTCGCCAACCGGGGCGCGACGCTGCATGAGCTGGCGGACCAGACTCCCGAAGCGGCGGTGCAGGGAAGCGATTTTTCGACGCGCGGCTATTATGGCACCCTAAATCACGACATGAAGGCCACCTATCAGCGCTATTTCGGCTGGTGGGATGGCAATCCGGCCAATTTCAACCCGCTGCCGCCCGAAGAGAGCGCGCCCAAATATGTCGCGCTGGCGGGCGGCCCCGACAAGCTGCTTGCGGCGGGCAAGGACGCCATCGCCAAGGGTGAGTATCGCTGGGCGGCCGAAATGCTGAACAAGCTCGTCTTCGCGGCGCCCGACAATCAGGCGGCGCGCGCCGCGCTCGCCTCGGCCTATGACCAGCTCGGCTATCAGGCCGAATCGGGGGCGTGGCGCAACTATTATCTCGCCGCGGCCGCGACGCTGCGCGGGAATGCGGTCGCTGGCGGCACCAGCAACGGCCAGAGCCGGTCGTTCATCAGCGCGATCCCGACCGCGGTCTTCTTCGATTCGCTTGCTGCCCGCTTCGACGCGGTGAAGGGCGCGGCGCAGAAGGGCGTGTTCCAGTTCGTGATGCCCGACAGCAAGGAAAGCGTCGCGGTCGTCGTCGAGGGCGGGGTCGAATTCCCGCGCTATGGCGTCACCGACGCCGCGCCGACCGCGACGATCACGCTCGATCGCAGCACGCTCGACGATGTGATGCTCGGTCAGGCGCAGTTTCCGGCGCTGATGCAATCGGGCGCGATCCGCATCGAGGGCGACCGCATGGCCTTTCTGTCGTGGTTCGCGATGCACCCGCCCGCCGACCCGCGCTTCAATATTGTTGTGCCATAGGGGGCGCTGCGCTTAACGAAGGGCGATGACCGATACCGACGCCGCGCCGCCCATCGACCCCTTCGCACCCGATGCGCTCAACGCGGTGGAGGGGCTCGACCCGGTCGATCCCGCCTATCGCCACGTTCTGCGTATCGCCGCGGCGCTCAATGCCGTCCCGCTGGCGATCGGCGCGAGCGTCGCCGACGCGCTGCTGATCCGCAACATCGGCGGTCCGTTCGGCCTGCTCACCGCGCTGGCCTGGCTGGTCGCGCTCCTCGTCATCGTCATGCTGCCGTCGCGCCGGATGCAGCGGTGGGGCTATCACATTGGCGCGGGGCAATTACGCGTCGCGCGCGGCTGGATGTTCCGCACCGACACCATCGTCCCCTTCGTGCGCGTCCAGCACATCGACGTCGGGCAGGGGCCGATCGAGCGCTGGTTCGGTCTGTCGCACCTCGTCGTCCATACCTCGGGGACGCACAACAGCACGGTCACGCTGCCTGGCCTGCGGTCCGATCTCGCCGCCGCGATGCGCGAGACGATCCGCCACCACATCCAGACCGACTTCGCATGAGCGAGGGCGAACCTGCCGCGGCGCCCGCGCGGGCGGCCGATGTCGAACCCGACTGGCAGCGCCTGCACGCGGCGACGCTGGCGCTGGCGATCGTCAAGCTCGGCCCGCGTTCGCTCAATTTTCTGCCCGCGCTGGCGGCGATCGGCTTTGCGGGCAAATGGGCCTATGTCGTTCCCGCGCTGCTCGCCTTTCTGCTGCTGTCGCTGCTCGTCGCGATCGCTGCCTGGCTGCGCTTCCGCTATGCCGTGACCGATGATGCGGTGGTGATCGAGAGCGGCGTGTTCGCGCGCCAGCACCGCACCATCCCCTTCGACCGCATCCAGGACGTCAGTATCGAACAGGGGCTGATCGCGCGCGCGCTGGGCATCGCCAAGGTCGATTTCGAAACCGGCGCGGGCGGCGGCAAGGAAGGCGACGGCGATCTCGATGCCATCGGGTTCGACGAAGCGCAGGCGCTGCGCGGCGCGATCCGCGCCTGGCGCAGCGATGCCGCCGACACGCAGGTTGCCGATCCCTCGGGCGCCGCCACCGAAGGCGGCGGCGATGCCGCAGAGGACCGGCTGCTCTTCGCAATGGATCCGCGCCGGCTGCTCGTCGCGGGCCTGTTCAACTTCTCGCTCGCCGCGCTCGCGGTCGTCGGCGCGTCGATGCAGCTGTTCGACAATCTGCTGCCGTTCGATTTCAACGTCTTCAACCCCATCGACTGGGTCGATCTGGCCGAAGGCTATGGCCTCGACAATTGGGTACTCGCGCATCGCTGGGTCGCCGGTATCGGGGCGCTCCTGTCGCTGCTCGTCATCGGCTTTGCGAGCGGGATCGCGATGATGATCTTTGCCAACTGGGGCTTTCGCCTCGTGCGCGAACCGCGCGCGCTGCGCCGCACGCGCGGGCTGACGACGCGCACCGATGTGGCGATGCCGGTCAAGCGCGTGCAGGCGGCGATCCTCGTCACCGGCTGGCTGCGACAGCGCTTCGGCTGGCACGAACTGCGCCTGCAAAGCCTGGCGAGCGACGGAGCGAAGGAGCCCGACCATCAGGTCGTCCCCTTCGGGCGGCTCGCCGAAATCGATCGGGTGCTCGCCGAGGTTGCGATGCCGCGCCCCAGCCCCGGCCAGACGTGGCAACACAGCCACCGCATCATCGCCATCGGCCCGGTCATCGGCGCGGTCGCGGCAGCGACCGGCGGAACCATCGCGCTGATTCTGGGCAATGCGGTCGGCTGGCTCGGCCTGATCGCCGCTCCCCTGCTCGCGGCCGGCGCGCTGTTCGCGACGCGCTTTCATCTGTGGACCGACCTTGGCGAGATGGTCGTGATCCGCCGCGGCTGGTGGAAGCCGAAGACGACGCTGCTGCCGCACGCGTCGGTGCAGAGCGTCGATATCAAGACCGATTTCCTCCTCCGCCCGCTCGGCCTTGCAACCCTCGTGTTCGGCGTGCCCGGCGGCAGCGCGCTCGGCGCGCATGAAATCCCGGCCATTCCGCTCGCCGACGCGCGAGCTTTACGCGCGCGCATCCTCAGGGCAGGAACGGCGGCATGACTACCGCCGCCCTCGGCATCACCCGCTCGATCCTCGGCCAGCCGTGGCATTGGCGCCGTACGAGCGCCGAAATGGGCGGCGAAAGCCTCGCCCCCGACGATCTGGTGACCCAATTGCTGCTCGCGCGCGGCGTCGCGCGCGACGATCTCGACCGCCAGCGCGTTCCGACGCTGCGCGGTTTCATGCCCGACCCTTCGTTGTTCCGCGACATGGATGCCGCCGCGGCGCGGCTCGCCGATGCGGTCGAGGCGCGCGAGGCGGTGACCGTCTTCGGCGATTATGACGTCGACGGCGCGACATCGGCGGCGCTGCTCGTCCGCCTGCTCGGTGCGCTCGATGTGCCGGTGGGCGCCTATATTCCTGACCGGCTGATGGAAGGCTATGGCCCCTCGGGCGCCGCGCTGGTGCGGATCGGCGAAGCGGGGTCGCGGCTCGTCGTTACCGTCGATTGCGGCGCGCAGGCGTTCGACGCGATCGCCGAGGCGAAGGCCGCGGGGGTCGAGGTGATTGTCGTCGATCATCACCAATGCGCGACCACGCTGCCCCAGGCCTTTGCGGTGGTGAACCCCAATCGCCTCGATGAAGAACCGGGCGCGGCGGTGCACGGCAATCTCGCCGCGGTCGGCGTTGCCTTCCTGCTCGGGGCGGCGCTGCTCCGCACGCTGCGCGCGCGCGGCTTTTTCGGTAGCCGTGCCGAACCGCAGTTGATCGAGCTGCTCGACCTCGTCGCACTCGGCACCGTCGCCGACGTCGCGCGGCTCACCGGCTTCAACCGCGCGCTGGTGACGCAGGGGCTGAAGGTGATGGCGCGGCGCGGCAATATCGGCATGGCGGCGCTGATGGATGCGGCGCGGCTGACCAAGCCCCCGACGGCGAGCGACATGGGCTTTGCGCTGGGGCCGCGGATCAATGCCGGCGGGCGCGTCGGCAAATCCGACCTCGGCGTCCGGCTGCTGACCACCGGTGACCCGCAGGAGGCGGCGGATATCGCGCAGGAGCTGTGCCGGCTCAACGAGGAGCGCCGCGCGATCGAGGCGGCGGTGCTCGACGCCGCGATCGAGGCAAGCGGCGCGACCGCGAACGCGCCGGTGGCGATCGTCGCGGGCGACGGCTGGCATCCCGGCGTCATCGGTATCGTCGCGGGGCGGCTCAAGGAAAAGCTGCACCGCCCGGCGATCGTCATCGCGTTCGACGAGGATGGCGTCGGCAAGGGATCGGGACGCTCGATCTCGGGCGTCGATCTGGGGGCCGCCATTCTGGCCGCCAAGGAGACAGGGCTGCTCGTCGCGGGCGGCGGGCATGCGATGGCCGCGGGGCTGACGGTCGAGCGCGCGCGGGTCGATGCGCTCGGCGCCTTTCTGAACGAGCGGTTGGCTGCCGATGTCGAGCGCGCGAGCGGCGACAGGTCGCTGCTGATCGACGCGGTGCTCGCGCCGCGCGGGATCAATCCCTTGTGGTGCGAAGCGATCGAGAGCGCCGGCCCTTACGGCGCCGGCTGGCCTGCGCCGCGCGTCGCCACCGGGCTGGTGCGAATCGTCGAATCGGGGGTGGTCGGCACAGACCATCTGCGGCTGATCGTCGCGGGCGACGATGGCGCGCGTTTCAAGGCGATCGCCTTTCGCAGCGCCGAAACCGAACTCGGCCAGACGCTGCTCCATGCGCGCGGTTCGCGCAAGCTGTGGCTGGCAGGGCGCGCAAAGCGCGACGATTGGGGCAGCCGCCCCGCCGCCGAACTCCATCTCGAGGATGCCGCCTGGGCCGAATGAAACAGCGCGGCGCAATATTTTTGCGTACGCGCCGCCACCACGGCTTGACCGCACCGACCGGCCCGTCTAAGGCGCCGCTTCACCGAACGACGGCCCCTTCGTCTAGCGGTCTAGGACGTCGCCCTTTCACGGCGAAAACACGGGTTCGAGTCCCGTAGGGGTCACCAAATCGCCGGAAAGGCGCGGAATTCTCGGTTTTATGTTCGTGAGTGACTCGGTGGGTACACCAGACGAGTACACAAAGGACGAACAATCACGGATCCGAAGGGTCTCTGGCGCGATCCGCGCAGCAGAATCTTTTACCTCCGCCGCCGCAGCCCGGGCTTGGCCGAACGATCGCTCTGGCATCAAGCGCGGCGAATTGGCGCTGATTGGCCTTCTTAAATTCGTTCCAATGGGCTTTCGTCCGCTTTCGGAGGATTGTTACCGACACCCGACAGTCCGCAACCGGTCAGCGTCAGCGGTTGTGCCAGCCAGCGGCGCTGAGCCCCTGTCGGGCGCGAAGGATGGGACGCGGACGTTCCGCAATCCGGGGCTTAGATCGAGACGCGGGTATCATCGTCAATAGCTTGGAATGCTACCCCCTCAAAGGGCAAGGAATTCAGCGCTCTCGCTTTGACAATCTCAATTGCTCCGGCCACAGCGAGGTGGTGGGCGATTTGACGTCCAGCACGTTTGGCCTGATGAACGTCCGACTAAAGACCCCCTTTCGGCGTGTAAGGCAATGAGATGATCGTATTTCAAGATATGTTCATGGAATCTCGTGGGAAACCGATCGAATATAACGGGCGGACCGTGCAGATGGTGGACAAGGTCAGCATAGGAGACGGTGCCGACGTCAGAATTCGATTTGAACTTATTTCAGCCAAGTGGAAGCAGGGAATCAACCTCACGACAAACGGGCATTTCGTGGTGAATGGCGAGAGGTTCGATAAATCTATCGTGTTGTGGCAGGATACTGCCCCGGTCACCTCCGAATTCCGTGTCAATTCGAGCGACGGCCTGTTGTCAGTGAAAAATGTCTGGGACATGGGCGACGGGGTCATGCAGTCTTGGCGCGGCGGGGGCGCGATGATTGTGGAGGGAGATGCCGGAAGTCGGCGCTATCTTTGCAACGATGGAGAGTTCGACGACGATTTCGACGATCTCATATTCACGCTTGAGATTGGCCAATCCGGTAATTTCACCTAACGCGCGGATGGCAACTCTCAGGCCGTCAGTTATCCGGCGCTACGCCTGGTTTCGGGCGCATAGCCGCCAGTCGTTGTATGAGGGAGCAGGCCCTTGTCTAAAGCCTCAACCTGGTTGGGAAGACGCGCTTTACGGGCTGCGCTCCTTACTCTTGCCATTTGGACGAAGGTGACGACAATGTCCCCATCTGCCGGCGGGGATCAAGAATGCAAGACGGACTTGTCGATCGGATTTACGAATGCTCGGTGGTCCCGGAGGCATGGCCGGCGGTTCTCGACGAGGTGGCGGCGCTCGCGGGATCGGCGGGTGGGCTTCTCTTCTCGGCGCGCAAGGCGCTGAACTGGACAGCTTCCGAGCGAGTAGCCGACGTCTTTGCAGCCTATGTGGAGGAAGGATGGTTCGGCAAATGCAGCCGACGCGTTTGTCTGATGGGCCGCGAGGAGCCCTCCTTTTTCGTCGAGCATGATTTCTGGAGCGACGAGGAAATCGATGCCGATCCGGTGTATCGCGATTTCTTCCGTCCGCGCGGGCTGGGATGGTCGGCGGGAACCGGGGTCCAGGTGTCGACCGGTGACAATATCGTGTTCAGCGTCGAGCGGGCCTTTTCTGAAGGCCCCGTCGCGGCCGAAAGCGTGGCACGGCTCAACCTGCTGCGCCCGCATCTGGCGCGCAGCGCGCTCGTGAGCGCGCGCATGCAGCACAAGCGCGCGCAGGGCGCTGCCGAGGCGCTGACCGCGATGCAACTGCCGGCTTTTCTCCTGCGCGCCGGCGGTGAAGTTGTCGAGATGAGCCCCCTTGGCACCGATGTGTCATCGCTTGTGATATTGGGTGCCCACGGCCGCCTGCGACTGGCAGACAGGCAGGCAGACGCGCTCCTCGACGACGCCTTGGCATCGCTGACCTCGGCACCCGCCATCAGCGCGCGATCGTTTCCGGTGCGCGACGCGGCGGGAACGCCCCGGCAGGTTGCGCATCTGATCCCGGTTCCGCGCGGCGCGCACGATGTTTTTGGGGATTCCTATGCCTTGCTGATGATGGTGCCGGTCGCTTCGGATCGCGTGCCTTCGGCAACGCTGATGAAGTCGCTTTTTGACCTGACGCCGTCGGAAGCGCGCGTTGCCAGTGGTATCGCCCGAGGCGAAACGCCTGAAACAATCGCGGCGTCGGGCGGTGTCGCCATCACTACGGTGCGCAGCCAAATTCGCAGTGTGCTCGAGAAAACGGGTACGTCACGACAGTCCGACCTTGCCGGGCTGCTGGCCCGGCTCGGTGCAACCGCTCCGAACTGATCGAAAAAACTCCGTCCCATCCTCCATCTGGAGGATGAACCGCACGCAGGCTTGGGCTCTATTCGCAATCGCTGACGGCGATCTGCGACCCACAGTCGTCAGCGGGCGGTGCGCTTGACCCATCGGGCCAGGCGCACCGCCGCCAGATCGGCAAAAGTTCAAGACAACAGGTGCGCGCTTAATCGGCTGACCGCATCATTCGCAGCCCGGCTGGTCGCGGCGGCAGCGCTGTTCGCGACTGCCGCCATGGTGACCCCGGTGGCGTTTTCGTCGCAGTTCCGCAAAAATACCAGCATCCTGAAAAAACTACTAGCAGGTAGATAATTTTTGCGGCATAGTTATTCCAACGGCTCGCCATCGACAGAATGGCACCGCGGAGGGAGATTTTGGTGTCACTATCCGACTGCCTTGGGTCGATGCTATGACGGTGGCCGTGTCCAGTGATTCCATGATAAATCCCCGCGCCCCCGGTGCCTCGCTCAAATCCGAGTTCGTTGCCTTCAAGGTCAACCGCATCGTCGAGGCTGCGAGCCATCTTTTTTACGAGCGCGGCTACAGCAGCTGCACCCTCGACAATGTCGCCAGCCAGCTCAGCGTCACGAAGCCCTTTCTCTATTCCTATTTCAGGAACAAGGAAGCGATCCTTGCGGCGATCTGCGAGGTCGGCATCAGCGAGGCCCTCGCGGTGCTTGAGGATGTGCTGGCGCATCGGCATGAGAGCCACCGTGCAAGGCTTGCCGAAGTGGTGCGCAAGGTCGGGCGGATTGTCATCGACCGGCAGGAATATGTCGTCGTCTATCAGCGTGAGATGAAGCATCTCTCCGCCGATGATTACAAGCGCATCCTGCGGTTGCGGCACAGCTTCGATCACCAGATCGGCACGATGATCCGCGAAGGCGTCGCAAGCGGCGAATTCCGCGCCGACATCGATCCGTTCATCGCGGTCTGGATCGGCGGCCTCATCAGCTGGATCCCGACATGGTACTCGCCGACCGGCAAACGCACCGCCGACGAGGTGATCGAATATCTCGTCGAGGCCGCGCTGCGGCTGGCAGGCGCGGAATAGCAAAAGGAATCTGACACAGGCGGAAAACGGAGCGGGTTTCGATACCCGATTGGCCCAAACAGATAATCAAATACTGGCGGGTAGATAATTATAAGCCCGGTATATCAGGGAGAGGCGATATGAATTTCAAGGTCAAGCTACTGCTGTCGGCGGCTGCCACGGCTTCGATTGCCGTCGCAGCGCCAGTGTTCGCCCAGGAAACTGCGCGCGATAGCGGCACCGAGGCCGGCGAGGATGGTGCCATCATCGTAACGGCAACCAAGTCCGGCAAGGCGCTGGAAGATACAGGGGGCTCGATTTCGGTTCTCGGTGCCGGCGACGTCGGCGCGGGCGGTATCGAAG
Organism: Sphingopyxis sp. A083; assembly: GCF_001468495.1. Lineage (NCBI taxonomy): Bacteria > Pseudomonadati > Pseudomonadota > Alphaproteobacteria > Sphingomonadales > Sphingopyxidaceae > Sphingopyxis > Sphingopyxis sp. A083. The sequence goes on from NZ_LNSK01000001.1 coordinate 258,702, forward strand.
ACGCTGGCGATCTCGCCTCGGCGGTGCCCAATGTCTCGGTCGGCGATCAATTCGGCGTCAACCGCACTTTCATTCGCGGCATCGGCCTCACCAGCATCGACCTTGGCGCCGACGGCGCCGTGGCCTTCCTGCAGAATGGCGCGATGATCAGCCGCCCGGCGGCGCAGCTCAGCGGCTTTTACGACGTCCAGCAGATCGAAGTGCTGCGCGGACCGCAGGGCACGACATATGGCCGCGGCGCGACCGGCGGCGTCATCAATATCGTCACCGCGCGGCCGACCTCCCAATTCGGCGGCTATGCCCGTGCCACTTACGGCAATTATGACGCGCGGACGCTCGAAGGCGCGCTGGGGGGACCGATCACCGGCGAAAATTTGATGTTTCGCGTCGCGGGCAAATATGAAAAGCGCGACGGCTACGGCACCAACTTGTTCACCGGCAACCCTGTCGATGACCGCGATGCCTATGCCATTCGCGGATCGCTGCTCGCGAAATTCTCCTCGAACCTTGACCTGCTGATCGTCGCCGATCACTTCAAGGAGGACGACAATAATTATGCCTTCCACTATTTCGGTCCGACCGTGGTTCCCGAAGCGGGGCTGGCGTCGTCGCTCCTCGGCGGCAAAACGATCTTCGACTATTATGCGGCGCGCGGCGAAAAGCCCAACCTGCGCAACATCTACTCCGACGAAGACGCGGTCAACAAGCGTGACGGATCGAGCGTTCAGGGCATTTTGACGTGGGATTCGGGCGATCTCTCGGTGGTTTCCACCACCGCCTACCGCAAGTTCAAGCGTTTCAATCGCGACGATCTCGACGTCAGCGATATCAATGCCTTCGGTCAGAACAACTATACCGAGGACAGCAAGTCGTTCAGCCAGGAGGTCAATTTCACCTACAAGACCGGCGGCTTGTCGCTTTTGGGCGGTGCGACCTATTTCGACGAACGTCTGTTCGGCGAGGTGCGCGTGCCGACCGTCAACCTGGCATCCTATTTCAACATCGTTCTAGGCACCAGTTTCCCCGCCGACCAGTTCGACAATGGCAATTATCTCCAGCGCGGCACCGTCAAGACCAAGGCGGCGGGCGCCTATCTCGAAGCGTCATACGAGCTGCTGCCCGACCTGACGCTGACGGCCGGCGCACGCTATAACTGGGAAAGGCGCAGCGGGGTGGGGCGTTTCACCTTCGAGGCGCAGGGCCTCGATATCCCGACCGACAAGAGCGGCAGCTGGGATGCGATCACGCCCAAGTTCGCGATCGAATATCGCACCCCGGGCGGCACGCTGTTTTACGGTAAGGTCACGCGCGGCTTCAAATCGGGTGTCGTCAACATCGGCAGCATCAACTCGGTCATCGACCCCGAATATGTCTGGAGCTACGAGGCGGGCTTCCGCGGGGAAACCGCCGACCGCAAATTCGGGTTCGCCGGTGCCGTCTTCTATTATGATTACAGCAATCTGCAGGTCGGTTTCGTCAACGCCAACAGCATCGTCGAGACGATCAACGCGGCGTCGGCGCGCAACTACGGGGTCGAGCTCGAAGCCAACTTCCGTCCCGGAGAGAACACCACGATCCGGGTCTACGGCACCTATCTCAACGCGAAATACAAGGAATTCTGCAACGGCTATTATGGGGCGGGCAGTCCCGGCAGGCCGCAGTATCCGGCTTGTCCGACCGACCCGGCCCTCGTCGATCTGTCGGGCAACCGCTTGTCCAACGCGCCCAAATTTACGGTCGCGGCCTTTGCCGACCAGCGTTTCCGGCTCGGTAGCGCCGGCTTCCTCGACCTCTCCGCCGACGTCAATCTGCAGGACGAGGTCTTCTTCACCGAATTCAACAACCGCGACGCGCGGCAGCAGGCGTTCGCGCTGGCCAATGCGAGCATTACCTACCGGTCTCCCGACGAACGCTGGTCGCTCGCGCTGTGGGGCAAGAATCTGACCGACAAATATGCGCTAGCCAACACGATCATCTCCGCGCCGCTGTACAGCTTTGTGTCGGTGGGGTCGCTGCGGCCGCCGCGGACCTACGGCGTGACACTCGGGGTCGATTTCTGATTGGAGTATTGCGGCATGGAGGCAGCGTTCAGTATCGGCCGCTACCGTGTCTTCCGTCTCGAGGAGTGGCAGGGCGGCTTCAGTCCGCCCGAGGCACTCTTCGCGGAATATGAGGACGCTGCCTTCGCCGCCCAGGCGGCGGGTTTCGAGCCCGCCTTCTTTCGTAACGGGATGATCTATGGCTATCTGCAAAGCTGGCTCATCGATACCGGAACCGAGCGGATCGTCGTCGATACCGGTGCGGGCAACGCCAAGGATCGTCCCGGCATTCCGATCTTCGGCAATCTCGCGACGCCATTTCTCGCGGAGCTGGAGGCGGCAGGGTTCGCAGCAGGCGATATCGACACGGTCTTCTGCACGCATCTTCACATCGACCATGTCGGGTGGAACACCGAATGGCGCGAGGACAGCTGGCTGCCGACCTTCCCGAACGCACGCTACCATTTCCCGCGTGCGGACGAAGCGGCCTGGAATCCCGAAAAGCCACTTTATGCGAACCTCGCCGGTGCCGGAGTCAACGCCAATGTCTTCGAGGACAGCGTCCTGCCGATCATCAATGCAGGCCTCGCTGAACTGATCGACGATGGCGCCGAGATCGCCCCCGGGATGCGCGCCTGGACCTTTCCGGGGCACACGCCCGGTCACATGGTCCTCGAAGTCGAGGATCAGGGTCAGGTTGCACTCTTCACCGGCGACATATTGCATCACCCGATGCAGGTGCTGCGCCCCGATTGGAACAGTGTCTATTGCGAGGACAGGGCGCAGGCGGCTGCGAGCCGGCGGCATCTGCTCGAGCGCGCGAGCGCCAGGGGAGCGCGCATCGTCCCCGCGCATTTCGGGGCCCCTCATTCGTTGTTCGTGGAGCGCGCCGATGACGGGACATACCGGCCGCGTTTTGCATAGCATTGATCGAGGCACTGCGATGACCGAGCTTCCCCTGCCGCCCTTTTCGCCCGGCGATGCGTCGCTCAAGGCCGATCCTTACGAAACCTTTGCCCGGCTTCGCGAGCAGGATCCGATCCACCGGTCCGCGCATGGCTATTGGGTGGTCAGCCGCTACGACGATATACGCTCGGTCCTGATGAACCGCGAGGCGTTCGGGCAGGGCGATTTTGTCGAGAATATTCGCCTTTTCTATGGCCCGGATTTCGATGTGATGGGACAGCGAGGCTATAAATGGCTGTCCGAGGTGTTTCTGATGCAAGACCCGCCGCATCATACTCGCGTGCGCGGACTGGTGACGGGGGCCCTGACCGCACGGCGCGTTCGCGCCATGGAGCCGCGTATTCGTGAGATCACCGATCGCTTGATCAACGATTTCGCCGCCGACCGTGAAGGCGATCTGATCGCGCGCTTCGCTTATGAACTTCCGGTCCGCGTCATGTGCGACATGCTCGGCATCGATCCCGAAGATGCCCGTCTCAAAACGGTAATCGATGCCATTGCGCAAAGCTTCATCGTCTTTGAAGCGCGCGCGCTGACCGACGCGGAACTGGCAACCGCGAATAGCCAGATCGCCGTGTTGCAGCAATTTTTCGAGACGCTGTTCGACGAACGAAAGGCGGCGCCCCGGGACGATCTCGCCACCGCGCTGGTCCAGGCCGGAGGCGCCGAGGATGCGCTTTCGCACGATGAACTGGTCACCGTCGCCATCGGCTTGTTCGGGGCTGGCTTTGAGACGACCGCCCACATGATCGGCAACGGCCTGCTCTGCTTCAGCCGCTTTCCCGATCAGTGGCGGCGTCTTGTCGGCGAACCGGAAACCCTTGCTGCAGGCGTGGTCGATGAAGCGCTGCGCTACGAAAGCTCGCTCATTGCAACCTATCGCACCGCGCTGCGAGCAACCGAAGTCCGCGGACAGCCGATCGCGCAGGGCGAGAAGGTTCTCACCCTCATTGGTGCCGGAAACCGTGATCCGCGGCTGTTCGACGATCCCGACCGCTTCGATATCGGTCGCGGCAATGCGGCTCGGCACCTCAGCTTTGGCGGCGGCATTCATTTTTGCGTCGGCGCCGAATTGGCCAGGCTCGAAGGCCGGATCGCCTTCGAAAGGCTGGCGACGCGCTTGCCGGGGCTGACCGTCGATGTCGACGCACCGGCATGGCGCGAGGGATTTCTGTTCCGCGGCATGAGCGCGCTTCGCGCGCAGTGGTGACGCGTCAGGGCGTGACGATGATCTTTCCGATCCGTGTATCCGAGGCGAGAGCGCGTAGCGCCGCAGGGGCGTAGGACAGCGCGAAGCTCTGAGCGATGACAGGCCGGATCCGGCCGCGCTCGGCAAGGCGGAAGATGATGTCAAGAATCGTCCGCACCCGCGCCGGATCGCTTTCGCCAAGATAACGCGCATCCACGCCCGCCAACTCCCCCGACTTGAGCAAAGGCAGATTGGCAGGAAGCCGCGGGATTTCGTCACCCGACGCGAAGCCGACGACCAGGTGCCGACCATGTTTGGCGAGCGAGCGGAAACAGGGCTCGAACAGCGCGCCGCCGACCGGATCGAACACGCGGTCGATCCCGCCAGGATAGCGGGTCTTGAGGTCGGCGCGCCATTCGGGATTGCGATAGTCGAGCACCAGCTCGGCGCCGAGGCCCGCAACATGGCGTATCTTGGCGTCTCCCGAGGCCAGGGCGGCGACGCGGCCGCCGCTGGCATAGGCGAGCTGGACCGCCGCCGATCCCACCCCGCCCGATGCTCCGGTAACGAGCAGCGACTGGCCTGCTTCATAATGGCCGCGATCGAACAGCCCGTAATAGGCCGTCAGGAAGTCGAGGATCAACGCCGAAGCGCCTGCAGCATCAAGGGCATCGGGCACTGCCACGCTGCTTTCGGCGCTGACGATCGCCTGTTCGGCGAGCCCGCCGCCGAATTGCCAGCTCGCGATGCGCTGGCCTTCCGTAAAGCCCTCGACACCATCCCCCACCGCCTCGATGCGCCCGACAATCTCGCCTCCCGGAATGAAGGGCAAAGGCGGCTGCACCTGGTAAAGGCCGCGCATCACGAGTGCATCGACGAAACCGAGCGCGGTCGCTTCGACATGGACGCGCATTTGACCGGGACCCGGCGGGACGCTGGCCCGCTCCTCGATCGTGAAATCCTCGATCGCGCCGAGGCGGCGGCCTTGAAAGACTTTCATCGGTTTCGGCCTCGTCGCCGCCTAACCGGCTTCGGCGCGGGCATTGAGTCCCTCGCTGTCCTGCCGCCCGAAAGCCAGGTCGTCCGCATTGGGCGAGCGTGTCATGCGCCAGAAGGCATCGTTACGCCACGGCGTGATTGCAATCACGCGGCCCTTCGCGTTTCGGTACCAATTCTCGGTCCCAGGATGCGTCCACACAAGCTTCTCATGCGCTTCGTCGATCTGCCGCCGATAGTCTTGGTAAACCTCATCCTTCACCTCAACCGTGTCGGCCCCGCGGGCGGCGCTTGCAAGAACGACTTCGCCCGCAAAATGCATCTGGTTTTCGATGTTGCGGATCATGCTGCCGCCATGGCCCGAACCGACATTGGGACCGAGCAGAATGAACAGATTGGGAAAGCCCGGCACCAGTGTCCCGAGATAGGCAGCGGCGTCATCTTCGCCCCAGATGTCGCGCAGCAACGCGCCGTTCCGTCCGATCACCTCATAGGAGCCGAGAACGCGGGTGGTCTGGAATCCGGTCGCAAGAATGATGACGTCGGCTTCGACCTCGATCCCCGATGACGAGATCAATCGATTGCCTTCCACCCGCGCCAGATGTTCGGGGATCAGCCGGACATTGGGCTTGAGGAGCGTGCGATACCAGCCGTTGTCGAGCAGCATCCGCTTCGCGAAGGGCGGATAGTCGGGAAGCACATCCGCTATCAGGTCGGGCCGTTCGGCCAGCTGCTCCTCGACGTAGCGGGTGAAATGGCGGCGGTGACCATCGTTGATCGCATTGACCGCGCGTTCGGGGTGCGGCCAGTCGGGATCGCGTCGAAGCGTGCCATGGACGCGGTCATTGAACGTCCACGACAGGCGCTGTTCGAGCCAGGCCCGATAGAGCGGCACGGCCTGCATCAGATAGCGCACGCCGTCGGGAACCGATTTGCGGAACTGCGGAAACGGCGCCGCCCATTGTTTCGACCGCGCAAAAAGGGTGAGCGAACGCACCTCGTCGGCAATCGCCGGAGCAACCTGCATGCCCGATGCGCCATTGCCGATCACCGCTACCCGCTTGCCCGAAAGATCGGCGCCTTGCGGCCAGCGGCTGGTGTGGATCACTTCGCCCTCAAAGCCGTCGAGACCTTCGATGCTCGGATATCGGGGGATGTTGAGAATGCCCACCGCGCTGAAGAGGTAGTCCGCGCGATGCGCGGCCGTGCTGCCATCGGGCTTCGAGACCACGACCTCCCACTGCTGCGCGTCGTCGATCCACCGCGCCGACTCGACCTTCGAATTGAACTGTGCGTGCGCCGCCAGCCCATATTCGCGCGCGGTTTCGAGAAGATAATTCTCGATCTCGTCGCGCAGCGGGAAATATTTTGACCAGTCGTTCGGCCGACACGAGAATGTATAGGTCAGCGAAGGCGTATCGACCCCGCATCCCGGGTAGCGATTCTCGAACCAGGTGCCGCCGAAATCCTCGTTCTTCTCGAACAGCACATAATCGATGCCCAGCCGCTGAAGCTCGATCCCGGCGCAAATGCCAGAGATTCCGCCTCCGATCACGATCGCCGACTTGGTCTTGAGCAAGGGCGGTATCGCACGCGGCATCGGCGCGTACAGCATCCCGGCGGCGACGATATCGCCATATTCCTCGGGGACATGCTCGGTCATTGCCACGCTCAGCATCCTGGCGAGATGCGTATTGTCGGGCCGCGGCAGGGCGAGCGGCGTGCCCGTCAGCCAGGCCTTGATTGCCAGCCGTGCGGCTTCGCGCACCTCGCGCTGGATGTCCTCGGGCAGCTGGCCGCTGTCATTGTCATCGAGGCCCGGTGCGCGCGCCGGCCGATAGGGATCTTCGAGCCACTTTTCCTCGCCGGTCATCTGGTGAAGCAGCATCAGCAGGGCAGGGATGTTCGCCTGCTCCACCCCAGATTCCAAAAGCGGCCAGTCGATCCGGTCCGCAGCGATCGGGCGGTCGGTTATCGGTTGGGTCATCTGACAAATATCCTGAAAAAAGCGGAAAAACGGGCGCGTGCGCCGGCCACGACGCCGATGAAGCGAGGGCGGTGCTCCGCTCGCGATGCGGAGGCCGGAAGGATCATGGCGAGAAGGATTCGCGGCGAACCCGCAGGCCAGCCGCCTCGCGATCCCAAGTGTCGTGCGTGACCCCCTCGCGCCGCAGATCGGTCTTCAACACCTTTGCCGACGGCGTCTTGGGCAGTTCGTCCAACACGCGAAAATAGCGCGGGACCATGAAATAGGGCATGGCTTCGATCAGGAATTGCGCGAGCGCGCGGCAGTCAATCGACCGGCCGGGCACCGGTGCGACAATGACCATCACCTCATCCTCTGAATATTCGCTCGGCACGGCGATAGCAGCCGCCTCGCGAACGTCGGGGTGGCGGCAGACTTCGGCCTCGACTTCGAAGGACGAGATATTCTCGCCCCGGCGGCGGATCGCGTCTTTGACCCGATCGACAAAATAATAATAGCCATCCTCGTCACGGCGAAAGGCGTCGCCGGTGTGGAACCAGCCGTTGCGCCACGCCGCCGCGGTCGCCTCGGGGTTCGCATTATAGCCGCTGTTCATCGCCCAGGGCCGGTCGGTGCGGACCAGCATCTCGCCGATTTCGCCGATGGCGACCTCGCAATCGTCGCCGTCGACGAGGCGGACATCCACCCCCGGGCGCACCCGCCCGCAGGTGCCGACCTTCACCGGATTGGCTTCCGACACGATCGGCGAGGAAATCTCGGTCATGTTGAAGATCGTGTAGATATCGATGCCGAACCTCTCGGTGAAGGCGGGCGCATCGCCGGTCAACGGCACCATGAAGGCCTTCTTGACCCCGTGGTCGCGGTCCTGCGCGGCCGGAGGCGCCTTGAGCAGGAATGTAGCCATGACGCCGAGCAGAAAAACGACGGTGGCGCCGGTTCGCTTTGCGACTGCCCAGAATTCGTCGGTCGAAAAATTGTCAATCAGCGCGACCGAAGCGCCGCGCGCGAGCATGACGAACGGCGGCCCCATCCCGCCGATGTGAAAGATCGGCGCGACGCACATATAGCGATCGTCCTCACCCACCATCGGCCAGCTTTCGGGGCCGGCATTCGAGAACATGTGAAGATAGGACGACAGGACGCCCTTCGAGGGACCCGTCGTGCCCGACGTGTAGATGATCGACTGGATGTCCCAGGGTTCGATCGGCCGTTCGAGCGGCAATCCGTCCGAGGGGTCGCCCGCCACATCGTTGTAACGCACCACCGGAAGAGGCGCTTGCGCCACGGTGCCGGTTGTCGTGACGACAAGGCGTTCGAGACCGCCAAGATCGACTTCGGCGAGGCGCGGTACAAGATCGGGGTGAACCAGCAGAAGCCGCGCCGACGCGTTGGCAAGCACATGCTCGAGCAAGCCGCCCCGATAGGCGGTGTTGAAAGGCACGAAGACGGCGCCGAGGTAGTTGATCGCATAAAAGGCCAAAAGCGCGTCGGGTCCATTTGGCAGCCACACCGCCACATGATCGCCCTGCTTGACGCCGAGCGCGCGCAGGCCGGCGGCCTTGGCGCGAACGCGGGCGTGGATGTCAGCAAAGCTCCATTCGGACCCGTCCGGAAAGACGATATGGGCCTTGTCGGGCCGCTCGGCCGCCCAGCGGTCGAGCAGGTAGCGCAGCACGCATTCGTCGCGATTGGGAATGCGCGGATCCTGAAAATCTCGCGCGCGCGCAGCGTCCGGCATAGTCAGCCCCCTCTCTTCCTTGGCTATCGTTTCGGTTGCCGACATCGTCAGGCGGCGCGCCGAAGGATTTCGAGGATGTCGGCGGCCGAGGTGACCGGCCGGGGATTGGTGCGGCCCCAGATGTCGAGAAGCGTATATTCGGCGACCTGCTGGAAGCGGCTTTCGTCTACTCCCACATCGCTCAGCCTCCGCGGCATTCCCAGCCCCGCGATGAAGGCATCGAGCGCTGCCGAAGCGCTCGCATGCTCGCCCCCGAGTACCGCGAGCGTGCGCGCCTGACGGCTTGCATCATGCTCGGCGTTCCACGCCAGGACATAAGGCGACATCACGCAGGAGGTATATCCGTGCGGGACATCGCAGGTGCCGCCCAGAATATGGCCAATTGCGTGGCTTGCACCCATCGGAACGCCGCCGATGATGCTGATCATCGACTGCCATGCGCCGATCTGGCATTTAAGGCGACCTTCGAGATCGCCCGGATCCGCCTTCACGCGCGGCAGCCCCTCGACAAGCAGTCGCAGGGCGCTTTCGGCAAGACCGTCGGCAAAGTCGTTCGACTGGTAGGAGGACAAGGTCTCGACCGCATGGTCTACCGAACGAACGCCGGTCGAGAGCCAGAGCCATTCGGGCGTGTGGCGCGTGATGGCGGGATCGAGAACGACCATGACGGGCGCCATGTTGCGGTGCTCATAGCCCTGCTTGTGCTGGGTGACCTCGTCGGTGGCGCCCGACAGCGCGTTGAACTCTCCGCCGGAAAGCGTGGTCGGCACGCAGATGACCGGAATATCGGGACCGATCGTGATCGGGTTGATCACCTCGCCTGCATCGGTGACAAAGGTGCGCAGGGGTTCGAACGCCTCGACGCTTCGCACATCATGCTTGATCAGCAGGGCGACGATCTTTGCACTGTCGGTGACCGAACCTCCGCCAACCGAGACGATCAGGTCGGCACCCGCGGCGCGTGCGGCATCGGCGGCCTTGAGGACATCGCTGCGCGGTGCGTGCGGCGCGATCCCGCTGAAGGTTGCGGCGTGGCGGTCGCCAAGCGCCGCCTCGATCACGCCGATTTCGCCGGTTTGTTCGCGCAGCGTCGTCGATGCCAGCAGAAAAACCTTGTTGCACCCCATCTTGGCGGCCTGGTCGGCAATCGCCTCAGCCGTGGGGGCGCCCATGGTAACCCGCTCGGTCCGGGTGAAGCGCAATTCGCTCGGGGTGATCTCAGACATGATCTCGCTCTCCTCTGATCGTCCGGTCTGCGCCGGTCTGGTGAATCAGATAGTGACAGGAGAAGCGTATACTGGCTAGTATATTTTTCAACTGATGGGAATATGGGCGCCGAGCCCGCGAGGGGAGACGGATAACAAGCCTATGATAGAAAAAGAAAATGGTTCTGCGCCGCCGGCTGCCGGTATTCGGATTCTGGAATTTTCCGGGCTTGGCCCGACGCCTTTTGGCGCCATGTTGCTCGCCGATCTGGGCGCCGACATCCTGCGCATTGAACGCTTTGGCGCCGGGCGCCCGCTTGGCGGCGATCCGCAATTCGACTTTCTCTATCGCAACCGCCCCTCGGTGGCGGTCGACCTGAAATCGCCCGACGGACGCAATCTCGTTCGCGACCTGGCGATGAAGGCAGACGTTCTTATCGAAGGGTATCGCCCGGGCGCGATGGAACGGCTCGGAATCGGTCCCGAAATACTCTGCGAAGTCAATCCGCGTCTGATTTATGCGCGCATGAGCGGGTGGGGGCAGGCCGGCCCTCTGGCGTCGCGCGCAGGACATGACATCAACTATCTCGCGCTCGCCGGCGCCCTCTATCCTATCGGGCCAAGTAACGCGCCGCCGACGCCGCCGCTCAATCTGGTCGGTAACTTCGGCGGCGGCGGCACATTCCTCGCCATGGGGGTGCTCGCTGCGCTGGTCGAGCGGCAGCGATCGGGCAAGGGCCAGATTCTCGACGTGGCGATGGTTGACGGCATTTCGGTTCTGCTGACCCAGATGGCGGGCTGGATGCAGATGGGCCTGTGGAACCGGGAGCGCACCGGCAATCTTCTCGACGGAAGCGCCTATTTCTATCGCTGCTATGAAGCCGCCGATGGCCGGCACATCGCCGTCGGCGCGCTTGAGCGAGAGTTCCATGATGCGTTTTTGGTGGGGCTTGGCCTCGACCCCGGGGATTTTCCCGACTATCTCAACCCCGACGTCTGGCTCGACCGCACGCGCCGGATCGAGCCGATATTCCGCTCGCGTTCGCAGCGCGAATGGTGCGCGATTTTCGATCGGCTCGATGCCTGCGTCTCGCCAGTGCTGACCTTTGACGAGGCGGCCGATCATCCCGCAAATCGCGCGCGTGAAGCGCATGTTCATTCGGGCCGCTCGTTGCAACCGGCACCCGCGCCGCGATTTTCGCGGTCCACCCTCCGGTCACCGGGTCCCGTGGTTTCGAGACCCGATTTGCTGGGCAGCCTGACCGACTGGGCTGTAAGCGAAAATGAGATCCGGTCGCTGCAGCAAAAGGCCATCATAGAATAGCCGCGCGGATTTCAGCCGCCGCCCGAAAATTGATCTCCGCCGGGCTCCTTCTGCCGACAGGCATTCGGCGCTCAGATGCGCATTGTCGCGTCCCAAATGGTGTCGGTGTCTTCGGATGATTGCTTTCGGTAGATGCCCGCAATCGGTCCGGGCTCGTTGCAGCCGATTATCCGAAGAGAGCTTCAGATCGAGAGCTTCGCGTCCCCCTCGACAATGCGCTGTTCGAGCCTGGGCCGTGCCCCTGGCTGCCACATTTGGGCGTGGTGCGAGACGCGGTAGCGAAGCGGACCGCCATCGGGGGTTTTCGCCCGCGCGATCGGGCGCACGATGCACACGAACTCGGTTTCGATGGTGTCGGGCCCTGCGCTGACAACAGCATAGCCGTGACCGGCCATGTCGACGAATTCGAGATGGGGCGCAACGTCGGGATTGGTCAGCGCCCGGGCGGCTTCGATGTCGCCGCTCGCCGCATATTCCAGCGCCGAGCGCACCCCACGCTTGATTGTGAGGTTGATCGTGTGCTCGGGCGGAGCGCCTTCGACCTTTCGAACATAGAGCGGGCGCAAGGCCGATTCCTTGAAGAACTCGGCAGCTTCGCCAAGACCGGGAGCGGATATCGAACCGGTGATGAAGCTGAGCCCGACCGGCGCAAATCCCGCGGGCGGCAGGGCAGGCGCTGCATAACCCGCCCAGAAGCTGTGGCGGTCGCCGGAAACGGTAACGAAGCCCGGGATCTTCTCGTCGCGAACGAGATCGTAGATTTCGGCACGTTCGGCGAAGGCTCCGCTCATATCGCCGCCGCCAAAGGTGCCATAATCCCTGCCCGGCCATCGGTCTTTCACCAGCCCCGCCGGAAGATTCTGTGGATCGGTGCGCATGTCGAGCGTGCCGTTGGTCGCGCCCCAGATCTTCCAGGTCGCAGTCGACTGGGTCAGCCGCGCCTTGAGCCACGCCTTTTGTTCCCGGCCGAGCACAGTATGGGCGGGTTCGTCCTTGCGATAATTGGGAATGCTCTTGTCGCCGATCGCAATGATCGCAGGCGGCTTGCCGCCCGCATAATCCCGCCCGCCGTCGACGATTTCCAGCCACTCTTGCGGGATCACCGGATAGTCGCCGGAGTCGAGCGCCGCCGCCTCGGGCCGATCGGTGGGGTCCGCCGCCTTGTAACTGTGCAGGTCGGTCAGGATCAGATCGACATGCTTGCCGTACCGCAGCGCGCGGTAGGCTGTCATGCTGCCGACCGCGATGCGGTTGTTGGTTTCGGTGCCAAAGCCATCGTCGTCGAAGGTGTCGATCGCCGCCTTTTCGACGGCCGGCGGGCTGAACTGCTCCAGCGCGGCGCCCGATGCCTTGCGGACGCGCGAGGGAATATATTCCCACCATGCTTGGTTGGCCGCGACGCGCAGCGGCTGCGCGGGTTCGACGGCGGCGCCATATTTGATGAAGCTCTGCCAGCCCTGCCAGGAGAATTCGTGATTGTCGCCCATGCACACGAAGGGAAGATAGGCCCGGGCGTCCTGGATATCGGGATCGTCGATATGCGCGCGATAGACGTGGCGGTAGCCGGCGAGATTGGTGGGCACATAGAAATTGCCGACCTTGCGCGCGTCGGGAATGTGGCCGAGATCATAGACCGTGCGCGAATAGCGGTGCGGGACTTCTTCGGGATATTCGACCACTTCGTAGATGAAGTCGCCGAGATGGAGCACAAAGCCGAGCTTGCGGTCGGCCGCCGCGCGCTGATCCTCCCAGATCATGCGGGCGTAGGCGTTCTGCGCGCCTTCGTTGACGCTGTTGCAGGACACGAAGGCAAAGCGAACGGGTCGCGGGTCGTTGGCGCGCGGTGCCGTGATCGTCCGCCCGATCCGGCTGCCCGCACCTTTGTCGTCGATAAAGCGGTACCAATAGACCGTCGCCGGCGAGAGCCCGCCGACCAATACCCGGCACGTCCAGTCGGCGGCGGCCAGCACCGGCGTGCGCGCCGCCGCGACGACGCGGCGAAAGTCCGGATCGAGCGCCACCTCGACGGTCAGTTCATGACGGTCGCCCACGTCGAACGGCCGCCGAGTCCACAGGACGATGCTATGGTCGTCCGGGTCGCCCGACGCCACACCCTGGGGAAAGAGGCGGCGATCCTCTCGCCATGCCATTTGCGAGGGCGCCGCGGACAGACGCGATGCCCAGATGCCGCTGACCCCGATCGAAGCCGCACCCGCCATAAATTGCCGCCGATCCATCGCTTGTCCCCCTCCTGACCCGTGCCGATCACGTCGTGATGCAACCTCTAGCCGGGTTGGCCGGACCCGAAAGATTTAGGTCACGAGCGCCCCTGACTTTTCGACCAAGGTTGGAATGCGAGTGTCGCGTGGCTGGCAGAAGGGCAGACGGCGGCGTCCGGATGCGTATCTAAGGGGCCTAGGAGAACCCGGGTCGGGAGTTTATCCCGCGCGCGCAGCCTGGCTTTCACGATGACGGTCGCGCAATCGAAATGGGAAGAGCGGAGATCCGGGTTGGCGGCCGCGGCCCCCATGCCGAACGGATCGCTCTTGCTGACTTTCACCGAAAAGAGACCATCCTCCAGGCACGATCGGAAGACGGCTGCAAATCCGCGTTCCATTCGAGGACATCAAGCTGGGAACAGCCTTGCGTGTGCAACGGATCTTTGAAGGCAAACTGCTTCGCCTCGTCGAGGCTGGCGGCAATCAATATATAGGCGCCGCCGGATTGGTCGGTGAAGGGGCCGGCGCATTCGAGCCGCCCTGCATCGCGCAGGCGGTCGAGATAGGCATAGTGCTCCCCAAGCACTTCTCCACGAAATTCCGGCGTTCGCCGTGAAAGGACGAGGTACTTCATCATCAGGTTCCTTTTCTTTCGGCGATGGCGGACGAAATCCAGTCTTTCATTGCTCAAATCTTTCTGCTCAGGGTCAGAACGTCAGCAAGACGGAACCGGTGGTTCGTCCGGCCTCGAGGGCAGAATGCGCCTTGGCCACGTCGGCCAGGTCAAATTGCGCTCCGATCTCCACGTGCAGTCCGGTTTCCAGTTCTTCGAACAATTCGGCCGCGGCTTTCCGATAGGAATCAAGGTCGGCCATATAAGCAAGGACGCTAGGCCGGGCCAAGGCGAGCGACCGCCGCGGGCCCAGTTCGGATATATCGATTGCCGGGAGCGACCCCGAGGCTTGGCCCGCACTGACCACCAGGCCAAAAGGTCGGACGCAATCGAGGGTTCGCAGCAAGACGTCGCCCCCGATACCGTCGAAGGCGACATCGACGCCCCGGCCGCCGGTGATATCCCGAACCTCGCGGACAAAATCGCCCTCTTTGTAAAGCACCGCATGGTCGATGCCGAAGCTCTTCGCCAGCGCCGCCTTTTCGGGCGAGCCGACGGTCCCGATGACGCTTGCTCCGAGTTTGCGCGCCCACTGGCTCAATATCAGACCAAGGCCGCCCGCGGCGGCATGAATGAGGATGATATCTCCGGGCGAGATGCGTGCGACGCGCGTCAGCAGCATGTGCGCCGTGATACCGCGCAACATGGAAGCCGCGGCGACCGTATCCGAGATATGTGACGGGAGCGGCACCGCCCGGTTTGCCGCCAGCAGGCGCGTTTCGGCATAGCCGCCCATCGGCAGGCCCGCCCAAGCGACCCGGTCGCCCGGGCGAAGATGGGTGACGCCATCGCCTAGAGCTTCGACCACGCCGGCCCCTTCGACACCAAGGACGGCGGGCAGGTGGGCGACGGGGTAGAGACCGGTCCGGTGATAGATATCGACATAATTTACCCCCGCCGCGGTTTGACGGAGGCGGATCTCGCCGGGACCAGGATCGCCGACATGCTGGTCATCGACGCGCAGAACAGCCGCATCCCCCACGGCGTGCATTTTCACCACTCGTGCCATCTTCTCGCTCCTTCGCTTTGGAAGCGGGCTGTTTAGGACATGGGCACGCGCACAGTAATTCCTTTAGTATGCCCAGTTATTGTGCAAAAATGCACAAATGCAGTGGGATGATCTGAAATATTTTCTGGCGCTTTTCCGGTCGGGGACGCTCTCGGCCGCGGCCCGCACTCTGGGAGCCGAACACAGCACGGTCGCGCGCCGTATTGCGTCGCTCGAAGAAGGGCTTGGCATGCGTCTGTTCGAACGGTCCGGTCGCGGATTCAGCCTTACGGCCGAAGGCGAAGCGATCGCGGATATTGCGGCGCGCGTCGAAGAGGAAACGCTCAACATCGCGCGCGTGGCGCAAGGCCGGCAGTCCGATCTGGCAGGCGTCGTGCGGATCAGCGCGCCGCCCACATTCGCCAGCCAATTTATCGCGCCCCGCCTGACGGCGCTGCGGCGCCGATATCCCGGGATCGAGCTCGAACTTGCCGGCGACAGCCGCGCCATCAGCCTGTCGCGCCGGGATGCCGATATCGCCATCCGCCTCAGTCGGCCGACGACGGGTTCGATCGTGGCGCGGCGGATCGGAACGATGGCTTTCGGCCTTTATGGCCAGCGGGACTATCTTGCGAAAACCGCAGCCTGCGACCAAGATTTTCTCGGCTATGACGATAGCCTCGATCATGTGCTCCAACAGCAATGGTTGCGACGGCTGGAGGCGGACTTGCGCTTGGCATTTCGCAGCAACGAATTGGCCACGCTGCACGAAGCGGCGGCTGCCGGGATAGGTTTGGCGGTTCTGCCGCGTTTTCTCGGCGATCCCGACGAGCGGCTCGCGCTGGTAGCCAAACCCTCACCGCCGCCGAGCCGCGAGCTTTGGCTGCTTGTTCATTCCGATCTTCGTCGGTCTCCGCGTATCCGTGCGGTCCTCGACCATCTTGTGGACATTGTCCTTGCCGGTCGCGCGATACTCGATCCCGAGGGCGCAGCGAGCGATTAAAAGGCGATGACGGCCAGATCTGTGGGCAGTTCCCTATGCCGCGTAGCGACGCCGGATGTTGCGGGTCCGGTCCACCCGCCGGGGTTGTCGAGAATATCGAGCGACGGCGCATAGCCTTCCAGCCGGAAGCTGCGAAAAGCGAAGGGCAGACCGTCTGCACCCAACGGCGAGGCTGCATCGGCGACATGGATATGAAGGTGCGGAGCATCGGATTGCCCCGAGTTGCCGAGCGCCGCGAGCACCTCGCCCACGCGCACCCGCTCGCCTTCCTTCACTCTTATGCTGCCGGGCTTGAGATGTCCGTAAAGGACGCGCTTTCCGCCCGGCAGCCGAAGGACGATATGATTACCGGCAATCGTATCGAGGCCGATCTTGATGGAAGGCGGGGCCAGGGGTGGGTTGTCGGGCAAGCCATCAAGAATGCGCTCGACGACCGCGTCGGCGACGGCGAGAACCGGTTCGCCATATCCGGCCCAACTTTCGTTCTTCGACGGATCGCCCGTAAAGGCACGGCCATGCGCATCGATCTTCACGAAGTCGATTGCATAGCGCTGCGCGATCCGGGCTTGGCCATCCACGACCGCGATCGTTCGGCGGTGGTCGGAATCGTTCGACAGCGCATTGGCCGCGAGCCAGTGGCCCGGCCCAAGCGGCGCGTTCACCACGAGCGGAGCCTCGCTGCTCACCGTCAGTGGCGGGGCCTTCAGAATAGTGCGCGATGGGTCGGGCGGCCCGCTTGATGCCGATGCCACATGGATATGGTGACCGAGGCGCAACCCGGCCCCTGTTCCCTTGGGAACCGCCGTGTCGAAATAGACAACGACAAAGCCGCCAGGCCCGATCTGGAGACGATCGGCGTCCTCCTTCTGCTGTCCGGGCGTCGCAATCATCGTCGCCAAATCCTTCGCCGCAAATGCGCCGAGTGGACGGCCGCCGTTGCTGTCGAGGACGTCGATTTCCGTCAGGACGATCGTGCGCCCCGAATAGTTGGTCAATCGCATCTCGTAGAGAAGATGGTCGCGGCCGGACGCCTCGACCGGCGCGGGCGGTTTGCCGAACTGAACGTCAAGGGGGACCACCGAGGGCGCCGACTCTTGACGGGCGGCGGCAATCTCACCGCCCAACAAGGAAAGCGCTATGGTGCTGCATAGCAGCGACAAGGCGAACTTCACCCGAGCCATAGTCCCGATACTCCCATCACTTTGCCGCCAAACCGACATCCGCTCAACGCCGCGTAAATGCCGGCAGATCGCCGATCTGCCGATGGAATCGGGCGATTTCGCTAGCCTCGCCGGGCGTAAGCTTCGCCCTCGTCACGGCATCGTCGATGCTCGAAAAACGCGCGCTGTCGCGCGCCTGGATCAGCCGCGATGCGAGATCGCGATTGCCTGCGAGGAGATAGGCCAGGCTGGTAGCGTCGGCCGTATTGAGGTCGACCACCAAGGGTTCGGCCATTTTCTCGTCCCACGGCGCCGCGGGAATATGGACGTCGGGGTTCGTGATCCAGAGTTCCGGAGCGAGATCGGCATCGAGTGCGAGCTTGCCCGCCGCGACTTGATCGGTGGCTGCGGCGAAGGCCTGGCGATAGAGCGGCAAATCGCGAAGAAAGTCGGCAAGCTTGCCATGCGCACCCGAACAGGAAAGCCGGGCAGTGGCGTCGCGCAAGTCCGCGCTCGCCGTCGCGCCGCCGGTGGCCTCGAGAAAGATACGCGTGACCTGCTTTTCGTCGTCGGGATAGAGCCGGGCCCAGTCGCGAACCAGATCGATCAGCGGCGCGCGGCCATGCCAGTCCGCGCGCCGAGCGAGAATCGTGAACAGCTTTTCGTAGCGAGCGAGCAAAGCCTCGCGCGTCATGCTTTCCGCGAGAAGCCGGTAGAAGATGGTCGCGGCGACGCCTTCGGACGCCATCTGCGCCTCGCCCGATCTGACGCTGCAGGGGTCTAATGAATAATCGGTTTGCGCGAGGCGCCATCCCTCGATCCCCGAAGCTTGCGGGTCCGATCGGGCCGATCCGAAGAGAAAGCCGCCTTGCGGGATCGCCGTCTCGCGCAGCCAGGTCTCGCGGCGGCTGAGCCAATAGTCGGCGGGCGATGGCGCCATGAACCGCGCGCGGGCGCGAAACCCCTCCGATGCCGTCAATGCCAGCGCCAGGGGCTGGAAATGTTCACCGAAACCCTCGTCGAAGGCGGTCGTTGGATCGGTGACGACTAGCACCGAATGGCCATTTCGCGACAGCGTCGGCGGGATCGGGCCAAGGAGCCGGCGCAAAAGCACATGGCCGAATTCATGCGCGAGCACCTCTTCGAACTGGCCGTCGGCGATACTGGCTTCATCGACCGTGAGATCGATGAAATAGTCGCGGCAAAGTGCGCGGCGCCCCTTGCCGTCCTCGATGAACAGATCTTTGCGGGCGAAGCCGCCGTCTTCGTCGGAAAGATAGACGATGATGCCGCCGCCGATCGAGGGGCAGTCGAACGTCTGCCGGCTTCTGGCCCGCGCCATCCGATCGAGATCGGGAAGCAGGGCAGCGACCCCGCTCGCCGTCGCTGCGAGTAGCCTGCGTTTCAACGGGCCTTCGGCGATCGGCATGCCAACCGGCAGCTCCCGGCCATCGGACAGCCGCTCGGTGATGGCCTGGCCCGCCGCATCCCGTGCCGGGACGAGAAAGGTCATTCCACCGTCGAGCGCGTGCGCCGGCGCCGCAACGTAGAGTCCGAGAAAGGTCAGCGTTGAAAGAATATATTTGAACATCGCGGTTTTCGACTCGCAGGCCGTCCGAATGGCCATGCTGTATTGCTTGATTAACACAGGTGCAAGGCTTGGAATCGCGTTCGTGGCGCCAATTCGCGGTCGCTCGCGAGGCGGGAATTGATGATCTGGGCGTCGATGGCCCATCCCGAATCTCGGCCCTCGGACCAGTGGACGAGGCTGGAGAAGCAGCGCCGCCACGCCCGGCGTTGAAAGAACGTCCGCGCCGAGCAGCCGTTTTGCGGCGTTGGCGTTGCGGCTTTTCTCGCCTGAACGCGCGCCAGTTTACGGATATTCGACCGTCACCGGAATGCGGCCGCGATAGTCGCCGTCGGTGGCGCCGGCGACCTGCAGCCGTCCGCCGAAGCGGAAGACGAGGCGGCCGTCGGGGCCGAGGCGCGGCGCGGCGCCCAGGTCGGTGGCCAGCCCGGTCACCCGCGCGCTTGCGCCGCTGCCGCTCTCCAGATCGACCGACGGGGGCAGGGTGACGCGCACTTCGGCGCCGGGCTCGCCGCTGACGGTGACGACGCCGGTAACCGCAAAGCCGCCGAGGTCGCGCACGTCGCCGCGCAGGCGGCGCGCGCCGGTCAGCGGATCGATCTCGACCTCGCCGCCGCTCGCGCCGACTGCGAGGCGGCCCATGTCGAGTTGGGTGTCGACCTCGACGCGCAGCGGCATGCTCGCCTTGCGCGCTGCAATCGCGGCATCTTTGCCGTCCTGACGGCACAATTGGCACTGGGCGGCCAAGGGGGGCGGCAGCGCGCCGACCAGCAGGAGGATAAGGAGGAGACGCATTATCACCCCTTCGCCATAGCGCGATCGTGGTTAATCGGCGGTAAAGCCGCCCACGCTACCCCTTGCGGGGGCGCGGCATCGCGCCGATATTCAGGCCATCATGCGGCGCCTTTCCCCACCCCGTGCGCCGCCGAGGAGTAGCCCATCATGACCGACAAGCAACTCGACCCGATGGCCCATCATGTGCTGCGCGAAGGCGGCACCGAGCGCGCCTTCACGGGCAAATACACCGATTTCAAGGGCGACGGCCTCTATCGCTGCGCCGGCTGCGGCACGCCGCTATTCGACAGCCGCACCAAATATGACAGCGGTTCGGGGTGGCCGAGCTACACCGCGCCCGCCAGCGACGCATCGGTCAGCGAACATCGCGACATGAGCCATGGCATGATCCGTACCGAAGTGCGCTGCGCCAAGTGCGAGGGGCATCTGGGCCATGTCTTTCCCGACGGCCCCGGGCCGACGGGGCTGCGCTATTGCATCAACAGCGCGGCGCTTGACTTCGCCGACCGCGGGCAGGATGAGGCGGGGACCGGCGAAGGCTGATCCCCGCCGGGCCGGCTGCCGCATCGCCGTGCAGCGAAAGAAGGAAACTGGATTTTGCGCCGCGAGCGACAGTCGTCATCCGCCTCCAAATCGTCATCGTCAGGCAAAGGCTCGGGCTCCGGCTCGGGGGGACCGTCGGGCCTGCGCCTCTGGCTGCGCCGCCTGTTCCGCTGGGGCCTCGCGCTTGCGCTGGTCGGGGTCGTCGCGGTCGCGGTCGCGGTCGGCATTGCGGCGCAGCGCATCCCGAGCTTCGAGGAGCTGAAAAAGTCGCCGGCGGGCCAGACGATCCGCGTCCACGCCGCCGACGGCACCGTCTTCCTGTCGCTCGGCCCCAATTACGGGCGTTGGCTGACGCTGCGCGAAACACCGCAAGTGATGCAGGATGCGATGGTCGCGGTCGAAGACCGGCGTTTTCGCTATCATCCCGGCGTCGATCCGGTCGGGATGACGCGCGCCGCGGTCTTCGCGGTCGAACATTATGGCACCGGGCGCCGGATGCAGGGCGCATCGACGATCACCCAGCAGCTGGCGCGCAATATCTTCCTGTCGAACAGCTATACCTGGTCGCGCAAGCTGCGCGAAATGATCCTGTCGCTCGCGCTCGAATGGAAATTCTCGAAGGACGAGATCCTCGAACTCTATCTGAACAAGGTCTATTTCGGCGGCGGCAGCTACGGCATCGACGCCGCATCGCGGCGCTTTTTCGGGCATAGCGCGACCCAGATGTCGCTGTCCGAAGCCGCGGTCGTCGCGGGGCTGGTCAAGGCGCCGTCGCGCTATTCGCCGACCGCCGACGCCCAGGCCGCGCTCGGCCGGTCTGGGGTCGTCCTCGAAACCATGGTCGATGCGGGCTTCATCACCCAGGCGCAGGCCGACGGTGCCAAGCCCGCCGATGTCCAGCTGGCACAGGAAACCGGCCAGAACAGCGCGCGCTATTTCACCGACTGGGCGCTGCCCCAGCTCGACATGCTGATCGACGAAGGCACCGAGGCGCTCGACGTCTACACGACGCTCGACCTCGGCATGCAGCGCGCCGCGACCGCGGCCATCCAGGCCGACACGCCGAAGGGGGTGCAGGGCGCGCTCGTCTCGCTCGATCGCGACGGCGCCGTGCGCGCGATGGTCGGCGGCACCGACTATGTCGCCTCCAACTACAACCGCGCGACGCAGGCGATGCGCCAGCCGGGGTCGGCATGGAAATTGTTCGTCTATATGGCGGCGCTCGAAGCCGGCTATAAGGTCGACGATCAGGTGGTCGACGAACCGGTGACGATCAACGGCTGGAGCCCGAAAAACTCGTCGGGCCGCTTCGCCGGGCCGATGAGCCTGCGCACCGCCTTCGCCTATTCGGTCAACACGATCGCGGCAAAGCTGGGCAATGAAATCGGCTTTTCCTCGGTCGCCAACATGGCGCGCCGCTTCGGCATCACGACCCCGATCAACACCCACCCGTCGATGGTGCTCGGCAGCGCCGAAGTGCGGGTGATCGACATGACCGCCGCCTTCGCCGCGGTGTCGCGCAAGGGTGTGTCGGTGCAGCCCTATGGCATCACCAAGGTGACGACCGCCGACGGGCGCCTCCTCTATCAGAAGCCGGCCGAGCGCGGGCAGGTGCTCGTCGACAATTGGGTTGCCGCGGGCATTACCGACCTGTTGCAGACCGCAGTCGCGACGGGGACAGGGCGCGCCGCGCAGATCGGCCGGCCGGTGGCGGGCAAGACCGGCACGACGTCGAGCAACAAGGACGGCTGGTTCCTTGGCTTTTCGAGCGGTCTGACCACCGGCGTCTGGATGGGCCGCGACGATGCCAAGGCGGTCGGGGGGCTGCAGGGCGGCCGCGCGCCGGCCAAGGCCTTCGCCGACTATATGCGCATCGCTGTCGCACGGCGCCCCGTCGAGCCCTTCGATACCGAGGTCAAGCTGCCCGAATGGCAACTCGAGGGCGATGACGAGGCCTATTTCGGCGCGCCGGAGGAAAATGGCGGCATGGTCGATGAAAATGGCATGCCGATCGAGCTGCCCGCCGCGCCCGACACCGCCCAGGGCGACGTCCCGCCGCCGCCGCCCGCCGACGGTCCGGTGCTCAACCAGCAATGGATCGAGGAGCAGACCGGGCGCCGGCCGCCCGCCGACAATGGCGCCGCCGCGCCAAAGGCGGCCCCGCAGCAGCTGCGCACTCCCGCACCGGCACCGCCCAAGGCGCCGCCACCAGTGCTGAAGGCGCCGCCCGCGCGTGCCCCCGCCAATGGCGAGGGCAATTAAGGATCAGGTGAAACGGTAGCGGTGCAGCCCGCGGCCTTCGCGGCGCAGCCACGCGCGCGCCGCGCCGACGTCGCCATCGTGCAGATCGTCGACCAGCGCGTGAAAGGCCGCGCTATGATCCATGTGCCGCAGATGCGCGACCTCGTGCGCGACGGTGGCGCGGCGGACATGGTCGGGCGCCATGACGAGCCGCCAGCTATAGCGCAGGTCGCCGTCGTGGGTGCAGCTGCCCCAGCGGCTGCGCGGATCGCCGACCCCGACGCGGCCGACGGTCAGTCCCGCGCGCGCGGCAATTTCCCGGCTCTCGCGCGTCATGATGTCGAGCGCCGCGGCCTTCAGCCAGCGCTCGATGCGGCGCCCGACGGTTTCGGCGGGGCCGCCGACGCTCAGCCGGTCGCCCTCGGCGCGAACCGCGCGCGGGGCGGTCGCCGTCCATTCGATCCGGCGCTCCATGCCGAACAGCGGCAGCGCCGTGCCGGGGCCGACCCGGACCGGCGCGGCGGTCTTGCCGACCTGTTCGGCGAGCCAGTCCTGTTGCTCGCTCGCCCATTTGATCGCGCGCGCGGCGCTTGCCCGGCGCGGCAGCGTCAGTCGCAGCTCGCCGCGCGCACCGTCGAAAACCAGGCGATAGCGGCGCGATTGCGCATGCGGGACCAGCCGCACCGGCCACGGCGTATCACCGACCCAGATATGCGGCCGCTCGTCGCTGGCTCGTTCGCGGCGCATCAGACGACGCGCTCGACGAGATGGTTTTCGAGCGGCCCGGCGCGGTCCTCGCTCACCGTCCAGCCGACGATCGACTCGCCCGCCCGGTGCACCGCGTCCGGATCGCCGCAGACCAGATAATGCCATGCGGGCAGCGGCGCGCCCTCGGCGCGCAGACGATAGGCACAGGTTTGCGGCAGCCATTCGATGTCGGCGACGCTGCGCTTGGTCAGCGTCAGGCAATCGGGGACGTGGCGGCGGCGATGCTTGTAATCGCCGCAGCGCGCGGTTTTCAGGTCGAGCAGGCGGCACGCGACATTGGTCGGATAGATGCGCCCGCTGTCTTCATCCTCCAGCTTGTGGAGGCAGCATTTGCCGCAACCGTCGCACAGCGCCTCCCACTCGCCCGCGTCGAGCGAGGCGAGCGGCGCTTCCCAGAAGCGGCGCCCCGCCCCGGTCACTTCACCCACTTGCCAAGGTCGGCGGCGACCTTGTCGGGCGCGCCTTCATCGACGTCGGTCGACGGGTCATCGAGCGGCAGCAGCGCGAGCGGCTTGCCGGCCGGGTCCATCAGGAAGGCGAGCTGCGTATGCGCCATCAGATAGCGGTCGGGCGCCGATCCCTCGACCTTGTGGAAGGACACGACATATTCCTTCGCGACCGCCGCGATCTGTTCGGGGGTGCCGGTCAGTCCGATCAGGCGCGGGTGGTACCGGCTGACGAAGGCCTTGAGCACGGCGGGCGTGTCGCGCGCCGGGTCGACGGTGATGAACATCGGCTGCACCTTGGCACCGCGCGCCGGATCGGCCTTCTCGAACGCCGCCAGCCCGCGCATCAGCTTTTGCACGTCGACCGGGCAGATATCGGGGCAATAGCTGTAGCCGAAATAGACGATGCGGTAACGGCCCGCGAAATCACTGTCGCGTACCGGCTGGCCATCCTGATCGGTCAGGCTGAACGGTCCGCCGATCTTCGCGCCGGCGAGCGGCGGGGTCGCGTCCTGCGTCGCCGACGGGGCGTTGCACCCGGCGAGCGCCGCGCCAAAAATCAGAAGCAGGCTTGCGCGACCGGCGTTTCGGACCATATTCGGGATGTTCATCATGCGGCCAGCCTTGATGGGCTAGGCCACGAAAATCAACCTTTCTCGTCGCGCCGTGCGACGATCATCGCCAGGGGTCGCCTAATCATGTTTCGACGCGCGGAGCTTCGCCTCGCCTCCTTCCTCCTGCTGATCGCCGCCGCGCTCGGCGCCGGTACTGCGGCGCACGCGCAATTCCGCGGCGGCTATGCCTTTCTGCAGGCCGTCGAGAACCGCGACGGGACGAAGGCGACCGAGGCGCTGAAGGACGATTCGACGCTGGTCAACACGCGCCATCCCGACACCGGCGAAACCGCGCTGATCATCGTCACCAAGCGTCGCGACACGACCTGGCTGCGCTTCCTGATCGGCAAGGGCGCCGACCCCGAAATCGGTGACCGCCAGGGGGTGACGCCGCTGATGCACGCGGCGCTGCTCAACTATCCCGACGGCGCCGAGGAACTGATCGAAGCCGACAAGTCGATCGTCGACATGACCAATCGCCGCGGCGAGACGGCGCTGATCCTGGCGGTGCAGGCCAAGAATGCGGCGATGGTGCGGCTGCTGATGCGCCACGGCGCCAATCCCGACAAATCGGATCATATCGCGGGCATGTCGGCGCGCGACTATGCCAAGCGCGACGACCGGACGGGCCAGATGCTGCAATTGCTTGACGCCAAGCCCGATGCCCCGCTGCGCGATCTGGGGCCGATCTTCGGACCCAAATAATAGCGCAATGTGATTTCGCTATTGGGGATCACATTATGATGTGATAATTGCGTGGCATGTCTACGCACCTCATCGATCGTATCCGCGCCATCGTCGACGATGGCAGCATGTCCCGTTCGGGGCTTGCGCGCGCGGCCGGCCTCCACGCCAACAGCCTGCGCGACATGGAATCGCCGGGCTGGAACCCCACCGCCGAAACGCTGCGCAAGCTCGAGAACTGGCTCGCGCACGGCAGCGACCTCTCGCCGATGGCAACGCCGGAGGAAATCATCGCCGAGGCGCGCAACGGTCGCATGTTCATCCTTGTCGACGACGAGGACCGCGAAAATGAAGGCGATCTGGTCATCCCGGCGCAGATGGCGACCCCCGATGCGGTCAATTTCATGGCGACGCATGGCCGCGGCCTCATCTGCCTGACGCTGACGCGGTCGCGGGTCGAAACGCTGGGCCTCGAACTGATGAGCCGCAACAACGGCACCCGCCACGAAACGGCCTTCACCACCTCGATCGAAGCGCGCGAGGGCGTGACCACCGGCATTTCGGCCGCCGACCGCGCGCGCACCGTGTCGGTCGCGATCGACGCCGCCAAGGGCCGCGACGATATCGTCACGCCGGGGCATGTCTTTCCGCTGATCGCGCGCGACGGCGGCGTGCTGGTGCGCGCCGGCCATACCGAGGCGTCGGTCGACATCGCGCGCCTCGCCGGCCTCAATCCCTCGGGCGTGATCTGCGAGATCATGAACGATGACGGGACGATGGCGCGGCTCGACGATCTGATCCCCTTCGCGCGGCGCCACGGGCTGAAGATCGGTACGATCGCCGACCTGATCGCCTATCGCAGCCGCACCGACCGGCTGGTCGAATGCGTCGCCGACGAACCCTTCGAATCGGATTATGGCGGCGACTGGCGGCTCAAATCCTATCGCAACAAGGTCGACGGCACCGTCAATCTGGTGCTGCAGAAGGGCGCGGTCGATCCCGAAGGCGTGACGCTGGTGCGGATGCACGCGGTGTCGATCTTCGACGATATCATGGGCCGCCCCGGCCCCCGCAAGCGCCGCCTGCAACGCTCGATGGAAGCGATCGGCGCCGAAGGATCGGGGGTCATCGTAATGCTCATGCGCCCGCTTCCCGGTTCGGCCGCCGCCGACGCCGCCCCGCCGCCGACCGGCGGCATGGATCTGCGCACCTATGGCATTGGCGCGCAAATCCTTGTCGACCTCGGCGTTCATGCGATGGAGCTTTTGACGCCTTCGCACAACAATCTCGTCGGGCTCGAAGGCTATGGCCTGTCGGTCGTCGGCGAACGCGCAATCCCCGGAGAAGAATGATGGCCCATATCCTGATCGTCGAAGCGCGTTTCTATGCCCATCTCAACGACATGCTGATCGATGGCGTGCGTAGCGCGCTCGAAGCCGAAGGACATAGCCACGAGGTCGTGACCGTCCCCGGCGCGCTCGAAGTTCCGGCGGCGATCGCGCTTGCCGATCAGAGCGGCCGTTATGACGGCTATGTCGCGCTTGGCGTCGTCATCCGCGGCGAAACCTATCATTTCGAAGTGGTGTCGAACGAAAGCGCGCGCGGCATCATGGCACTCACGCTCGACGGCCTTGCTATCGGTAACGGCATTCTGACCGTCGAGGACGAAGAACAGGCGCTTGCGCGCGCCGACAAGACGCGCAAGGATAAGGGCGGCGAGGCGGCGAAGGCCGCGCTCGCGATGCTGGCATTGAAGGATCAGTTCGGCGTTGCTTGATCGCACTCCCCCCGGCCGATACTCCGTCGTCGAACGCGGCGGCCGGCTGGTGGTGATCG
This sequence comes from Sphingopyxis sp. A083, assembly GCF_001468495.1. Taxonomy (NCBI): domain Bacteria; kingdom Pseudomonadati; phylum Pseudomonadota; class Alphaproteobacteria; order Sphingomonadales; family Sphingopyxidaceae; genus Sphingopyxis; species Sphingopyxis sp. A083. The sequence continues at coordinate 285,704 of NZ_LNSK01000001.1, forward strand.
ACCGCGCGACTGGCGGAACTCCGCCGACCGCGGCACAGCGCATGGCCGAACATGACCGGCGCAGCGGCATAGAGCCTGCCCACCCGGCGCCGCGCGACGAAATGCCTGAACCCGTCAAAGCCCCCGCAACGATTGCCGGTACCGCCCCGGCCGACCGGCTGCGCGAAGCGATCGCGGCGCGCGGCGCTCAGGCCAAGGCGCGCCAGCCTTGGGGCGATACGCCCGCCGCGCCGGCGGCGCGCGAGGCCGCACCTGCGCGAATCCCGGCGCATGTCCCCGAAGCCGCTCCGATCCCGGCATCGCGGTCCCGTCCGGCGCCGCAACCGGACCGCGGTTCGCGCAAGACGGTGGTCACGTCGAAATGGTGGGATGCAAAGGGGCCGCGGACGATCGAACTCGGCGCCAGCGGGCAATCGACCCTGAGCGGCGGTTTCGTGACGATCTTCGCGATCGGGCTCGCGATCTTCGTCTTCCTGCTGCTCATCATGCCGGTCGCGGCCTTTGTCGCGGCCTTTCTGCTGTTCCAGTTCGGCGGCAAGATCCTGGCGCCGATCGGCGCGGGGATCGTCGACAAGGCGATCGCCGAGCGAAATTAAAAAATCCTCCCTGCGGCGTAGCCGTGGGGAGGGGGACCACCGAAGGTGGTGGAGGGGCGATAGGTCTCAGCCCCTCCGTCAGCCCTGCGGGCTGCCACCTCCCCATCGCAACGCGACAGGGAGGATTATCAGCTCAGGCGTCAACCAGCGCCGGATAATCGATATAGCCCTCGGGCCCCGGCGAATACCAGCTCTGCGGATTGTCGGCGGCCCAGGCCGCGCCGGTGCGGATGCGTTCGACCAGATCCGGGTTGCCGATGAACGGCCGCCCGAAGCTGATCGCATCGGCAAGGCCGCTCGCCAGATCGGCTTCGGCTTTCGCCACGTCATAATCGCTGTTGAGCACCAGCGGCCCCTTGAAGGCCCGACGGATCGCGGGCGACTGCTTTGGCACGTCGGTCTTGCCGAAGGTACCGTCGGGGCCGGGCTCGCGCAGTTCGAGGAAAGCGATGCCCAGCGCGTCGAGCGCCGCGGCGGCGGCGGGGAACAGTATTTCGGGCGCGCTGTCGTCGACACCCTGCGTCTCGCCATTGGGCGACAGGCGCACCGCGACGCGATCCTTGCCCCACACGCCGATTAGCGCTTCGGTCACTTCGCGGAGCAGACGGATGCGGTTTTCGACCGGACCGCCATAATCATCGTCGCGCAAATTGGTGCCGTCGCGCAGGAACTGGTCGATCAGATAGCCGTTTGCGCCGTGCAGTTGCACCCCGTCGAACCCGGCGCGCTTCGCATTTTCGGCAGCCGCGACATAGTCGGCGATCACGCGCGGAATCTCGTCGAGGCGCAGCGGGCGCGCTTCTTCGAGCTCGAGCCGCCCGACCGGCGTGTGCGCGCGACCTTCGCCCTTCGTTGCCGAAGCCGACACCGGCTGCTTGCCGTCGTTGAACACCGAATGGACGAGCCGGCCCATGTGCCACAGCTGCGCGACGATGCGGCCGCCCGCGGCATGGACCGCCTCGGTGACGGGTTTCCAGCCTTCGACCTGTGCGTCGGTCCACAGCCCCGGCGCCGACGGCCAGCCGAGCCCTTCCTGCGAAATTCCCGTCGCTTCGGAGATGATCAGCCCGGCCGAGGCGCGCTGGCGATAATATTCGACCGCAAGTTCGTTGGGGACGAAACCGGGGCCGGCGCGGCCGCGCGTCAGCGGCGCCATGATGATGCGGTTGGGCGCGTCGATCGCGCCAAGCTTGATCGGGTCGAGAAGCGATGCGGGCATAGATTCCACCTTTCACTTTACCGGCGACGGCCCGTGCTGTCGCCGCTATGGCCACCGAAGCTATGGATGCGGCGGCCGCTGCACAATGGTGGGTAGCAAAAGAAAATCTAAATGAGCAACAAGCCAATCAGCCCGCCCACCATTTCGCCGGTCGATCCGGTGGCCAAGCCGGTCGCCGCCACGGTGAACCGCTGGGCCTTTGCCGCGCTTGTCGGCGGCAATCTGGCGCTGTCGCTGACCGCGATGGTGGTGCGCTTCGCCGATACCGGCCCCGTGGCCGCGGCCTTCTGGCGGCTCGCGCTCGCGCTGCCGCTGCTCGCGCTGCTGATGCGGCGCGAAACGGGCGGCCGCCTGCCGCCGCGCGGCGCCCTGACGGTGGCGGCGGGGGCGGGGCTCTTCTTCGCGCTCGATCTTGCCGCCTGGCATCTCGGCATCCTTCAGACCAAGGTCGCCAATGCGACGCTGTTCGGCAACAGCGCCAGCCTGTTGCTCGTGCTGTGGGGGATTGCGGTCGCGCGCACGCTGCCGCGCGGGTGGCAGGCGGTGGCGGTGCTGCTCGCCTTCGCGGGGTCGGCGCTGCTGATGGGGCAAAGCTACGAGGCGTCGGCGGCCTATCTGGTCGGCGATCTGCTCAGCCTGCTCGCGGGGGCGCTCTATACCGGCTATGTGCTGATGATGCAGCGGGTGCGCGGCGACATCGGCCCTTGGTCGGCGCTCGCCATATCCTCCGCGGCGGGCATTCCGGTGCTGCTCGGCACCGCGCTGCTGTTCGGCGAAGCGATTCTGCCGCACGACTGGACCCCGCTGATCGTGCTGGCGCTGATGAGCCAGCTGGTCGGGCAGGGGCTGCTCATCTGGGCACTGCCGCGTTTCTCGCCGCTCGTCGTCGGCCTGACCCTGCTCGTCCAGCCTGTGGTCGCGGCGACTGCGGGGTGGCTGATCTTCGGCGAGACGCTCAGCGTCATGGAATTGTTCGGCGGCGCGATGGTCGCTGCGGCGCTGGTGCTGATTCGGTTGCCGAGCCGCCGCGCGGCGCCTATCTGATGGTCATGGCCCAGCATCCGTCCGCCGCAACCCTGCCCGCCGATCCGACGCTCGACGAGATTCGCGCCGCGCTGGCGCCGCTTGTCGCGGCTTCCGCTGCCTTCGACGGCTTCACCGCCGCCACGCTCGACGAAGCCGCGGGCGCGCTCGGGATCGACCGCGACGTTGCGCGGCTCGCCTTTCCCGGCGGTGCGCGCGACATGGTCGATGCCTGGTTTGCGACGATCGATGCCGCGATGGCGGAGCGCTGCCCGGCGGAGACGCTCGCGACGATGAAGATTCGTGAGCGCATCACCCGGCTCGTCGAAACGCGGATCGATCTGCTCGCGCCTAACCGCGAATCGCTGCGCCGCGCGCTGGCCTTGCTCGCGCTACCGGGCAAGGCCCCGCATGCGGCCAGGCTCGGCTGGCGCGCCGCCGACCTGATGTGGCGCCTCGCGGGCGACACCGCGACCGACTATAATCACTACAGCAAGCGCGCGATCCTCACCGGGGTTTACGGATCGACGATGGCGGTCTTCCTCAATGACGAGAGCGAGGATTTCGCCGAAACGCGCGCCTTCCTTGCCCGGCGCATCGACAATGTGATGCGCTTCGAAGCGTGGAAGCACCGCCGCGCTGCGCACCGCATCGAACGGCCCAGCCTCGCGCGCTTCGTGGGGCGGCTGCGCTACCCGGGACGCTGAGGGGGCGGCGCCGGCAAATTTTGGGGCTGGCGCTTCGCTGCTGTTATTGATAATCGCTCGCAAATGATCGCGAAGCTCGATTCCTCCCCGCTTGGCATCGCGGTGCGCATCGCGCGCATCGACTGGACGTCGATGTCGCACGACGAAGGGCGCCGGCTGCGCGAATTCGGCTTGCTGGAGGGGAGCGAAGTCACCCCGCTGCATCGCGGCAGCCTGTTCTCGCGCGATCCGCTCGCACTGACGATCGGGCGGATGAAAGTCATCATCCGCAGCAAGCAGGCCGCCGCCATAGAGGTCGAACCGGCGACGACATGACCGGCCCCGCACCCACGATCGCACTGGTCGGCAATCCGAACGCCGGCAAATCGAGCCTGTTCAACGCGCTGACCGGCGCGCGGCAGAAGATCGCCAATTATCCGGGCGTCACGGTCGAACGCAAATCGGGCCATGCGAGCTTTGCCGACGGCCGCCCGCTCGCGCTGGTCGATCTGCCGGGCAGCTACAGCCTGTCGCCCGCCAGCCCCGACGAGGCGGTGACGCGCGACGTCGTGCTCGGCCGCCAGACGGGCGAGAAGCGCCCCGACGCACTGATCGTCGTCGTCGACGCGGCGAACCTCGACAATCATCTCTGCTTCGCGCTCGAACTGATCGCGCTCGGCCTGCCGACCGTCGTCGCGCTCAACATGCTCGACCTCGCGGAGCGCGACGGGCTGACGCTCGATCCCGACCGGCTCGCCGCCGAACTCGGCGTGCCGGTGGTGCCGACGGTGGCGGTGCGCAAGCGCGGCCTGACCGAACTGCTTGCAGCGGTTGACGGCGCAATCCTCTCGCACGGCCTGTCGGCGACCGACCAGCCCGCGCCGCCGCCCGGCGACACCGCGCTGCACCAGCGCGCCCGCGCCATCGCGCGCGCCGCGACGCTCGCCGAAACGCCGGTGCGCCGCTGGACGCAGCGCGTCGATGCGGTGGCGCTTCATCCGGTCTTCGGGCTGCTGATCCTGCTCGCGCTGATGTTCGTGATGTTCCAGGCGGTCTATGCCTGGTCCGAAGCACCGATCGCCTGGATCGAGGACGGCATCGCCGCACTGCAGGCGCTGGCGAGCGATCATATGGCCGCAGGCTTCCTGCGCGGGCTGGTGGTCGAAGGACTGCTCGCCGGCGTCGGCGCGGTCGTCGTCTTCCTGCCGCAGATCCTGATTCTCTTCCTCTTCATCCTGTTGCTTGAAGCCTCGGGCTATATGACTCGCGCCGCCTTCCTGATGGACGGGATCATGGCAAAGGTCGGCTTGTCGGGACGCGGGTTCATCCCGCTGCTTTCCAGCTTCGCCTGCGCGGTTCCCGGCATCATGGCGACGCGTGCGATTCCCGATGCGAAGGACCGGCTGACGACGATTCTGATCGCCCCGCTGATGACCTGTTCGGCGCGGCTGCCCGTCTACACGCTGATCATCGGCGCCTTCATCCCGAACCGCAGCGTCGGCGGATCGCCCGTTGGCCTGCAGGGACTCGTGCTGTTCGGCCTCTATGTGTCGGGCATCGTCGGCGCGCTGGTCGTCGCCTTCGTGCTGCGGCGGTCGGTGACCAAGGGCAATGCGGCGGGCTTCATGATGGAAATGCCGCGCTATCAATGGCCGCGGCTGCGCGATGTCGGCATCGCGCTGTGGCAGCGCGCGTGGATCTTCCTGCGCCGCGCCGGCACGATCATCGCAGCGACCACTGCGGTGCTGTGGCTGCTGCTCAGCTATCCGCAGGCGCCGGCGGGCGGCGACGTCCGCCAGGTCGATTACAGTATCGCCGGCCGCATCGCGAGCGGGCTGGAAGTCGTGGTGAAGCCGATCGGCTTCAACCACGACATCGCACTCGCGCTGATTCCCGCGATGGCGGCGCGCGAGGTGGCCGTCTCGGCGCTCGCAACCGCTAATGCGATCGACGCGGGGGATGACGAGGACGCCGTCGCGCAATCGCTCAGCGAGCGGCTTCAGGGCCGCTGGAGCATCGCGACCGCGCTCGCCTTCCTCGCCTGGTTCGTCTTTGCCCCGCAATGTATCTCGACGATCGCGATCACCCGGCGCGAGACCAATGGATGGAGATGGCCGCTCTTCATGGTTGGCTATTTGTTCGCGCTCGCCTATGCCGCGGCAGGTATCACCTACTGGACAGCCGTTGCCTTTGGACTAGGCTGATCCTTCCAACATTCAAGCGGAGCGGAGCGGCATGGCTGGCAGCGTCAACAAAGTTATTCTGATCGGCAATCTGGGCGCCGATCCCGAAATCAAGTCGTTCCAGAACGGCGGCAAGATTGCCAATATCCGCATCGCGACCTCCGAACAGTGGAAGGACCGCATGACCGGCGAGCGCAAGGAGCGCACCGAATGGCACAATGTCGTCATCAACGGCGACGGCCTCGTCGGCGTCGTCGAGCGCTACCTCAAAAAGGGCTCGAAGGTTTATATCGAAGGGTCTTTGCGCACCCGCAAGTGGCAGGACCGTGACGGCAACGACCGCTACACGACCGAAGTCGTGATTGCGGGCATGGGCGGCACGTTGACCATGCTCGACGGTGCGCCTGGCGGCGGCGGTGGCGGCTCGCGCGGCGGCGATAGCTGGTCGCAGGGCGGCGGATCGGGCGGCGGCTGGGATCAGGGTGGCGCCGCGCCCGGCGGCGGCTCGGGCGGTGGCTGGAACCAGGGTGGCGGTGGCGGCTCGGGCGGCGGCCGTCCGCCGTTCGACGACGATCTGGACGACGACGTTCCGTTCTGACCATCGATCGGGATGCTCAAGCATGACCCGCATCCCCGAGCGAAGACGAGGGGCTCCTTCGAGCGGAGTGAGAAGCCAGAGCCGTGCGCGGCCTCGTCTTCGCTCGGCCCGGCCCCTCGTCTTCGCTCGGGGATGCGGTCATTTTGAAATCGAACCATGTCTGACCTGCTGACCGCCGCGGACGTCGCGCGCGGCGTGTGCCGGCTGTTCGCGCAGCAGGGGCTCGTCGCGATCCCCGAGGTGACGCTCCCCAACGGCCGCCGTACCGACCTCACCGCGATCGACGCGAAGGGCCATATCACAATCGTCGAGATCAAGGTCAGCCGCGCCGATCTGCACGGTGACGGCAAATGGCCCGACTATTGCGACTGGTGCGACCGCTTCTATTGGGCGCTCGCGTCGGGCCTCGATCCCGCGATCCTCGAGACCGAGGGCTATCGCCCCGAAACCTCGGGCCTGATCGTCGCCGACCGCTATGGCGCCGCCGTGGTGCGCGAGGCCGCGAGCTGCAACCTCGCGCCCGCGCGGCGCAAGGCCGAACTGCTGCGGATCGGCCGGCTCGCGATGCGCCGTTCGATGATCGCCGCCGATCCCGAAATCGCGGCCGGCTGGGCCGAGCGCTGACGGCCTGTTTCAGGGGCGGTCGAGCGGCTCGGTTCGCTCATATTGGATGCACCAGGCAAGCCCGGCGGCGGTAAAGCCGACCCAAAGCAGCGCACCGATCCACATGATGCCGTGCCAATAGGCGGGCAGCGCGATGAACAGCAGCGCCGCCGCGGCCGATGCGATGCCCACCCGGGCATAGCTTTTGGCCGGCCGCTGCAAGCGCGTTTCGACATGCTGGACCGCTGCGGCGAGCAGCACGAGTGCGAGCGCCATCGCGGGCAGGAACAGGCCGATTGCGTGATGGACGAACTGGATCGCGAACAACAGGATGGCGCAGGCCCAGATCGCGATGCGCAGCCGGACGATCGCCTTGCGGCGCGGGTCGCTCATCCGCGCGCCTGCATCCGCGCCAGATAACGCGCGAGGACGTCGATCTCCAGATTGACCGGACGCCCCACCGCGACTTCGTTCAGCGTCGTCATCTCCTGCGTGTGCGGGATGATGTTCAGCGTGAAATGCGCGGTACCGTCCGGCTGATCGCTGACGTCGTTCACGGTCAGCGATATGCCGTCGAGCGTGATCGATCCCTTGGGCGCAATATGCGGCGCGAGCGATGCAGGTGCCTCGACGGCCAATTTGACGCTGTCGCCGACGGGATCGACCGCGACGATCCGGCCGACCGCATCGACATGTCCCGTCACGATATGTCCGCCCAGTTCGTCGCCGACGCGCAGCGCGCGCTCCAGGTTCAGGCGGCGCCCCGCGTCCCACATGCCCGGCGCGGTGCGCGCGAGCGTTTCGCCGCTTGCGTCGATCGCGAACCAGCCGCCGGGACCGTTGCTGCCGTCATCGACGCCCTTATCAACGACGGTCAGGCACGCGCCTGAGCAGGCGATCGAAGCGCCGAGGTCGATCGTGTCGACGTCATAGCCGGTGCCGATGACGAGGCGCGTGTCGCCGCGATCCTCGCGGCTGCGGATGGTGCCGATGTCGGTGATGATGCCGGTAAACATGGGAGCGGTCATTCCTTCCTGATGCGCTCGTAGACGTCGATCCGGTCGCTGCCAAGCATCCGGCTGTCGGCCGGGCGCCAGCGCCCGTGCGCGCCCGCCAGATCGCCGAGGCCGATGTCGCCAAGCGCGCGGCGACCGGCGCCGATCAGGATCGGCGCGCGATAGAGAAGCAGCCGGTCGACGCGGTCGGCGGCAAGAAAGGCGGCCGCGGCCCCGGCGCCGCCCTCGACAAGCAGCGAATCGATCGGCAGCGCATCCACAGCGTCCGGCGCCGCGAGCGCGGTCCAGCCGTCGGGGGCATCGCCGTGCGTCAGGAGCAGGCGCTGCGGGCTCCGCGACGCAAGTCCGGGCAGGCGGACGTCGAGTGTCGGCGCGTCGGCCGCGAAGGTACCGCGCCCGACCAGGATCGCGCCATGCCGCGCGCGTTCGAGATGCGCGTGCGCGCGGGCAGGGGCGCCGGTGATCCAGCGGCTCGACCCGTCGGCCATCGCGATGCAGCCGTCGAGCGAGGTCGCGAGTTTCAGCGTGACGAACGGCCGGCCGCGCGTCGCGCGCGACCACCAGGGGGCCATCGCCGCCTGCGCTTCGCCGATAAGCAGGCCGGTCTCGACCGCAATTCCCGCCGCGCGCAGCCGGGCGATGCCCTGTCCGTCGGTGCGCGGATCGGGATCCTGCGCGGCGACAACGACGCGTGCGACGCCCGCGGCGATCAGCAAGTCGGCGCAGCACGGGCCGCGGGCGCTCGCATGGGCGCAGGGTTCCAGACTGACATAGGCGGTTGCGCCGTGCGCGGCGTCGCCCGCCGCCGCCAGTGCCATCGCTTCGGCGTGCGGCCGGCCGCCCGCCTGCGTCCAGCCGCGCGCGACGACGCGGCCGTCCTTGACGATCAGACAGCCGACATTGGGGTTGGGTGCGGCCTCGGGGCGCCCGCGCTGCGACAGCGCGATCGCCGCGGCCATCCAGTCGGCGTCGGCGCGCACCGGGGTCAGGGCTGAGTCGCGGGCGCCGCCGCCGCGCCGCGCGCTGCCCGCTCGGCGAGCGTCGAGCGCTTCGGCGGCTCGGGCTTCTTTTCGATGGCGTCGGCTTCCTTGCCCAGCGTCTCGCGCGTCACCTTCTCGGCTTCGCTCGCGTCATATTCGACCCCCATCATGTCGGCGAGCCGCTGGAATTCGGCGCGGCGCTTGGCGTTGGCGCGCGTCGTTTCCTTGGCGCGCGCCACCCAGTCGGCGCGTATCTCCGCTTCGCTGCGGTCGGCCTTCCAGTTTTCGAAATAGATGATCTGCGGCTTGGGCCTTTCATAGGGCACAAGATATTTGGAAAAGCCGTAGAAGATCAGCAGCGGCAGCGCGATCGCGAGGCCCCACACCGTCCAGCGGTGCGGGCGCGGTTCGCGGATATAGGCCCAGAAATCCGACAGGCCGCCGCCGACATCCCAATTTTTGAGCATAGACATGGCGCCAATCTAGGCGATGTCGCGCCCATTTGCGAGGGGGTGCGCGCGCGGAAGGGATTGCACGCTTTGCATGCTATCGATGCCAATGATTGCAATTTTTGCAATGTCGGATGCTTATTTCGCAGTTGCACAATCAATTGTGCAGTGCAATATCACACTTGCCTTTTAGGCATCCTCTCCCAAAAACTTTCAAGGGTCGCCCTCGGGCGGCCCTTTTTTTCGACCTTTTTGGTGGAGAAACGCGAATCGGCGGCGTTTGGCGCGAATCGCCTACCTTAATCCTGAATGGGCAAGCGGGTTTCGAATCGCCGGACTTCGGCGATAAAGCTGCCCGGAAGCGCGGTCTGCTTGCCCGTGTCTAGGTCGAGATGCGCGTAGCTGATCTCGATATCGGTCAGCCGTTCGGCGCCGCGGAATATCGCACAGTGCAGCGTGAAACTCGTCCGCCCGAAGTGGCTGACGCGCGCCGCGATGGTGATCAACTCGTCGAGCCGCGCCGGTGCGTGATAGTCGATTTCGCTATGCACTTCGCGGATATCTGTACCATATTGGTGAAAATAGGGCCCCGGCTGTCCTTCGCCCAGCGCGCGAAAATATTCGGTCACCCCGATGTCGGCGTAAATCAGATAATTGCCGCTGAAGACGATATTCTGGCCGTCGATCTCGTTGAAGCGGACGCGCACATCCTGCTGGACGCGAAAATCGTCGCGCGGGACAGCCCAGTTGGCCTGATCCATGCCGCGCTCCTCAGGCCGCGAGCGCGGCGACGCCGCGATCGATCGGCGCGCAGGCGGCGGCCAGCCATTCGCGGTCGGCCGCGACCATCCCGGGCGACAGCTTCTCCACCACCTCGGCATGATAAGTGTCGAGCCAGTCGGCTTCGGCGGGCGACAGCATCGCCCCGACGATCAGGTTGCGCGCGATCGGCGCGAAGGTGATCGTTTCAAAGCCCAGCATATCCTCCTCGGCCCCCTCGATCCGGACGGGTTCGACCACCACCAGATTCTCGATGCGGATGCCGAAATGGCCGGCCTTGTAATAGCCGGGCTCGTTCGACAGGATCATGCCCGCATGCAGCGGCTCCTCGGTTCCCGCCTGGCCGCCGGCGGGCTTGGCGATGCGCTGCGGCCCTTCGTGGACCGCCAGATAGGCGCCGACGCCATGGCCGGTGCCATGCGCATAATCGACTCCGTCGGCCCACAGATATTGCCGCGCGAGAATGTCGAGCTGGCTGCCACGCGTTCCCTTGGGAAAGCGCGCGGTTGCGAGCGCGATATGCCCTTTCAGCACCTGCGTGAAGCGGCGGCGCATTTCGGCGCTGGGTTCGCCGATCGCGATGGTGCGCGTGATGTCGGTCGTGCCGTCGGCATATTGCCCGCCCGAATCGACGAGATAGAGCGTGCCCGTCTCGATCGCGCGATTGGTCGTTTCATCGACCTTGTAATGCGGCAGCGCGCCGTTGGGACCGGCGGCCGAGATGGTATCGAAGGACAAATCCTTCAGAACGCCGCTTTCGTCGCGAAAGGCGCGCAATTTCGCCGCCGCGCCGAGTTCGTCGAGCCCGCCCTGCGGCGCGACCTCTTCCATCCATTTGAGGAAGCGCGCGACCGCGACGCCGTCGCGGACGTGCGCGGCGCGGGTGCCGGCAAGCTCGGCGCTGTTCTTGATCGCCTTGGGCAGCACCGCCGGGTCGCGGTGGCGCTCGATCTTTGCGCCCGCGCCTTCAAGCGCGGTGAAGATCGCCGCAACCGCGCGGTCGGGATCGACCGCGACACGCTTGCCCGCCAGTGCGGCGAGCGCAGGCTCGAAGGCGGTGCGGTCGTGGATGCGCACGCTGTTGCCCAGATGCGCGCGCACCGCTTCGGTGATCTTTTCGGGCGCAACGAACAGGTCGGCGGTGGCGTCGTCATGGAGCAACGCAAAGGCAAGCCCGACGGGCGTGTGGCTGACGTCTTCACCGCGGATGTTGAAGGTCCAGGCGATCGAATCGAGCGCGGTCATCACCGTGGTGTCGAGCCCCTGCGCCTTCAGCCAGTCGGCGATCACGCCGCGTTTGTCGGCCGCCGACTGCCCCGCCTGCTCGGTATCATAGACCGCGATCGGCGCGGCGCTCGGCGCGGGCTGGTCGTCCCACACCGCGTCGATGGGGTTGGTGTCGACCGCAATCAGGCTGGCGCTCTTCGCGGTCAGCGCCGCCGCCAGGCCGCGCGCCCAGTCGATGCCGTGCAGCCACGGATCATAGCCGATCTTCTGCCCGGCGCTGACATTGGCGCCCAGCCATTCGGCGACGCTCGACTGCGGCACCCCGATATAGTCGTAAAGCGATCCGTCGACCTGGTCGCGCACCTGCACCGTATAGCGGCCGTCGATGAACACCGCCGCCTTCGCCGGCAGCACCGCGGCGGTTCCGGCCGATCCGCCGAAGCCGGTCAGCCACGCCATGCGCTGCGCATAGGCGCCGACATATTCGCTCATATGCTCGTCGCTGATCGGCACGACAAAGCCGTCGAGGCCGCGGCGCGCGAGTTCGGCGCGCAGGCGGGCGAGGCGATCTGCATGGTCGGGGGTGGACATGCGCTGTTCCTTGTTCCTACATCGCAGCCAATTCCTGCCCGATCGGGGCGACGCTGCGGGGGTTTTCTTGATGCGCGCTATTTGGATGTTTCTGGCCGCAATTACCACCCCGCTTGTCGCGCCCGGCAGCGCGTTCGCCGAAGAGAAAGAGACGATATTGACCACCAGCCCCGCCGCTCCGGTCGCCGACAAGCGGCCGCACCAAGTCACGCTGCACGGCAAGACGCTGTCCGATCCCTATTTCTGGCTCCGCGACCAGAGCTATCCGGTGATCGATGACGCGGACATCCTCGATTATGTGAAGGCGGAAAACGCCTATTTCGATGCGGCGATGAAACCGCACGCCCAGCTGGTCGAGACGTTGTTCCAGGAGATGAAGGGGCGGATCAAGGAAGCCGATTCGTCGGTGCCCCAGAAGGACGGCGACTGGCTCTATTGGGTCGAATATGAAGAGGGCGCCGAATATAAGAAATGGTACCGCAAGCCCGCGTCCGGCGCGGGCGAGACCCAGCTGATCCTCGACGAGGTCGCGATGGCGGAGGGCAAGGAATATTTCCGCCTCGCCGAACTGTCGATCAGCCCCGACGGCAGGCTGATGGCCTATTCGTTCGACGACAATGGCTCCGAACGCTTCGAGGCGCGCGTGCGCAATCTGGAAACGGGCGAACAACTGCCCGACGTTATCCCCGGAACGCTGTCCTCGCTCGTCTGGACGTCGGGGAACGACGCGATCCTCTATGGCCTCGCGAACGAGAATTGGCGCACCGACAATGTCCGGCTGCACAAGCTCGGGACGAATGTTGCCGACGACAAGCTGCTCTACAAGGAACCCGACATCGGTTTCGGGGTCGGGATCGGCAAGACCGCCGCCGACAATTATATCGTGATCGCGACGGGCGATAACGAGACGAGCGAGGTCTATCTTCTCCCCGCCGATAACCCGGAAGCGCCGATGCAGCTCGTCTCGGCGCGCCAGAAGGGCCGCGAGTACAGCGTCGATGAGCGCGACGGCACGCTCTATATCCACACCAATGACGAGCATCCCAACTTCCGCATCGCCACCGCGAGCGTGAAGGATCCGGGCAAGTGGACCACGCTGATCCCCGGATCGGACCATAGCTACATCACCGGTCTGTCGATATTCCGCGACTATTTCGTCATCGAAGCGCGCGAGGACGGGCTCGATCAGGTCGATATCCGCCGCTATGACGCGCCGCTGACCCCCGGCCGGATCAAATTTCCCGAGGCGACTTATGTCGCGGGCCTCGGCGACAATCCCGAATATCATCAGGACAAGCTCCGGCTCGATTATGAATCGATGGTCACCCCTGACACGGTCTATGATTATGATCTGGCGAGCGGAACGCTCGAAACGCTGAAGGTGCAGGAAATCCCTTCGGGTTACGATGCCACGCAATATGTAACCGAAAGGGTTAATCTTCCGAGCCGCGACGGCAAGACACTGATCCCCGCCTCGCTCGTCTACAAAAAGGGCACCAAGCTCGACGGCAGCGCGCCGATGCATCTCTATGCCTATGGGTCGTACGGCTATCGCGTCCCGCCAGGCTTTTCGACCACGCGGCTCAGCCTCGTCGATCGCGGCATGATCTATGCGATCGCGCATGTCCGGGGCGGCGACGATCTGGGCCGGGGCTGGTACCTCGCAGGCAAGACGACCGAGCGCAAGAACACGTTCAACGACTTCATCGACGTCGCGCGCGGGCTGATCGCCAAAAACTACACCAGCGCCGGCAAGATTTCGGTCGAGGGCCGCTCGGCGGGCGGGCAGGTGATGGGCGTGATTTATAACGAGGCGCCCGAGCTGTGGGGCGCGGTGCTCGCGGGCGTGCCCTTCGTCGACGTCATCAACACGATGGTCGACGAAACGCTGCCGCTGACCCCCGGCGAATGGCCCGAATGGGGCAACCCGATCACCGACAAGGCCGCGTTCGACTATATGTTGAGCTACAGCCCCTACGACAATGTCACCGCAAAGGCCTATCCGCCGATGCTGGTGTCGGCGGGGCTCAACGACCCGCGCGTGACCTATTGGGAACCCGCCAAATGGGTCGCGAAGCTCCGCGCGACGCGGACGAACGACGCGACGCTGCTGCTGCGCACCAACATGGGCGCGGGCCACGGCGGCAAATCGGGCCGCTGGGGCGCGCTCCACGAAGATGCCGAGGAATATGCCTTCGTGCTGACGCAGTTGGGGGTGGAGAAGTAGGAACCCCTATTCGTCATCCCCGCGAAGGCGGGGATCCAGCTCGCGCCGTTGAAAGCTCGATCCCCGCCTTCGCGGGGATGACGAATGGTTATGCCAGATAGCCCCGCGCCACCAACTCGCGCTCCAGCGTCGCCGCATCGACGAACCGGTGCCCCGCGATCCCGACCGATTCGGCGCCCGCAATATTGTGCGCGACGTCGTCGATGAAGATGGCGCCGGCGGGATCGATGCCGAATCGCTCGATCGCAAGGGCGTAGATGGCGGGGTCGGGTTTCATCAGCTTCTCGGTGCCCGATACGATAATGTCGCGGAAGCGGTCGAACACCGGCTGGGTCGGGCGGAAGCCCTCCCAGAATTCATGTCCGAAATTGGTGATCGCAAACAGCGGCACCCCCGCGTCGTCGAGCCGCTCGACCAGTTCGAGGCTGCCGGGCATCGGCCCCGGAATCGTCTCGTTGAAGCGCGACGCATAGGCGTCGATCAGGGGCGCATGCGCCGGATATTCGGCCTTCAGCTCGGGCAGCATGTCGGCGAGCGGCCGCCCCGCGTCGTGCTGGAAATGCCACTGCGGCGTGACGACGTTGGTCACGAACCATTCGAGCTCGCCCGCATCGTCGATCAGCTTGGCGAACAGATAGCGCAGGTCCCAGTCGAACAGGACGCGGCCGACATCGAAAATGACGCTCTGACGAATCATGGCTGCTCCGGACACGCGAAAGCGCCGCCGGAAGCATCCGACGGCGTTACGCTTACTCGCAAATGCGCGGGGACACGCGGTCCCGGCAAGGCGTTTAGCCTTGGCGCGCCTTGAAGCGGCGGTTGGTCTTGTTGATCACATAGGTGCGGCCACGACGACGGATAACGCGGTTATCCCGGTGGCGGTCCTTCAGCGACTTCAGGCTGTTGCGAATCTTCATTGGTCTGTTCCGTAAATCTTGGCGTTGTTACGCGAAGCGGCGCAACTATGGGGAAGCGGGTGAAAAGTCAACCGGGTCCCACCCTTATTTCGTCATTCCGGACTTGATCCGGAATCCATTGCCGCGCCGAGGTCGTGGACCCCGGATCAAGTCTGTCCTGAGCTTGTCGAAGGGTCCGGGGTGACGACAGTTTTATCCCGCCAGCGCCTTCTGCCGTCGCCTTTGCACCGACGAGCCATAGCCCATTGCCTCGCGATATTTGACCACGGTGCGCCGCGCGATGTTGTGGCCTTCGGCCGACAGCTTCTGCGCGATCGTCTCGTCGGACAGGATCGCCTTGGGATCTTCGGCCTCGATCATCGCCTTGATCCGGCTCTTTACCGCTTCGGCCGACACCGCGCCGTCGCCCTCTGTCGCCGAAATCCCCGACGAGAAGAAATATTTGAGTTCGAACAGGCCGCGCGCGCACGACAGATATTTGTTGCTGGTGACGCGGCTGACGGTCGATTCGTGCATCCCGATCGCCTCAGCCACCTGCCGCAGCGTCAGCGGGCGCATATGCGCGACGCCGTGGAGGAAAAAGCCCTCTTGCTGCTTCACGATCTCGCTCGCGACCTTGACGATCGTGCGCTGGCGCTGGTCGAGCGCGCGCACCAGCCAGTTGGCCCCCGCGAGCTGTTCGGACAGCCACGCCTTGCTCTTGGCCGCGGCGTCCTTTGCCAGTTCGGTGTAATAGCGGCGATTGACGAGCAGCCGCGGAAGCGTGCCGCTGTTCACCTCGACCGCCCAGCCCTTCGCCGTCTGGCGGACATAAAGGTCGGGCACCACAGCCTGCGTCGCGGTGCCGCCGAAGCGCAGGCCGGGCTTGGGGTCGTAGGCGCGCAGCTCGCGGATCATGTCGGCCAGATCCTCGTCATCGACGCCGCAGATACGCTTGAGCTGCGGGAAAGCGCCCTTTGCGACGAGGTCGAGATGCGCGATCATCGTCGCCATGGCGGGATCGTAGCGGTCGGCCTCGCGCGCCTGGATCGCGATACATTCGGCGAGGTCGCGGCCGCCGACGCCTGAAGGGTCGAAGCTCTGGACGCCCGCGAGCACGGCCTCGACCAGCGCGAGCGGCACGCCGAGCCGCTGCGCCAGCTCGGCCAGATCGGCGCGCAGATAGCCCGCCTCGTCGATCAGCGCGACGATCTGTTCGGCGACCATCGCCTCGATGCCTGAAAATTGTTCGCCGACCTGGGCGAGCAGATGGTCGTAAAGCGTGCCGTCGTCGCCCGCGAAGCTGTCGAAATCGATGCCCTCACTATCGCCCGACAGCCCCACCGAATCGCTCGCGCTATCGTGGTGGAACCGTTCCTCGGCAAAATCGACGTCGAGATCGTCGGCGGTGCCCGCTTCGGACGACAGCGCCAGGTCGGTGTCGGCGGGCGGGCCGTCGGACGGCGGCGCTTCGTCGCCCCCCTCGTCATCGCCGGGTTCGCGGTCGCCCGGCGTCGCATCGAGCAGCGGATTGCCTTCGAGCGCCTCGGCCAGATAGGCTTCGAGTTCGAGGTTCGACAGCGCGAGCAGCTTGATCGCCTGCTGCAGCTGCGGCGTCATCACCAGCGATTGCGACTGGCGTAAATCGAGGCGTGGACCCAACGCCATCGGCGACTACCGCATCAAAGCGAAAAGCCCTCGCCAAGATACAGGCGGCGGACCTCTGGGTCGGCCACCAGCTCGGCGGGCGATCCGGCAAGCAGCACCTTGCCGTCGTAGATGATGCAGGCGCGGTCGACGAGGTCCAGCGTCTCGCGCACATTATGGTCGGTGATCAGCACGCCGATGCCGCGTGTCTTGAGGTCGGCGACAAGGTCGCGGATATCGCTGATCGAAATGGGGTCGATGCCGGCGAAGGGTTCGTCGAGCAGCATGATCGACGGGTTCGCCGCGAGCGCGCGCGCGATTTCCGCGCGTCGCCGCTCGCCGCCCGACAGCGCCATCGCCGCCGCGCTGCGCAGCCGGGTCAGGCCGAATTCGTCGAGCAGCTCGTCGAGCCGCTGCTGGCGCGCGATCTTGTCGGGTTCGGCGAGTTCGAGCACCGCGGCGATATTCTGTTCGACCGTCATGCCGCGAAAGATCGAGGTTTCCTGCGGCAGATAGCCAAGGCCCAGGATCGCGCGGCGATACATGGGCAGCGCGGTGATGTCGGCGCCGTCGAGCATGATGCGTCCGGCGTCGGGTTTGACCAGCCCCATGATCGAATAGAAGCAGGTCGTCTTGCCCGCGCCATTGGGACCGAGCAGGCCGACGACCTCGCCCTTGGCGACCGACAGCGACACGTCCGACAGGACGGTGCGCTTGTCATAGCTTTTGGCGATCGAAATGACCGCCAGCCCGTTGCCCGCCGCCGCGTCCTGCTGGACGTGCGCGGTATGCTCGGCGACGCCGTGATCGGTGTCGGAAAGCGTGCCGGCGGTGGATTGGTCGGTCATAGGATCTTCGGTTCCGTTCTGGGTTCCTGTCGCTGCCCCCATGCGCGCGTTACCCTAGCGACGCGGCGGAGGTCAATCTGGCAAGATTTTTGCAGGGATAAATGGAGAGGCTATCGGGGCGATCAAGAGGCCGTGTGCACCCGCGAAGACGGGTGCCCATCTCCGACCGGCTCAAACTGGCACTGGCGGGAGATGGGTCCCCGCCTTCGCGGGGACACGCGTCATAATCAATGCGCCGCCTGCGGCCCGCGCACGACTCCCGACGCCGCAAGCTGATCGTCGATCGCCGCCATCAGCCGCGCGAGCGCCGCTTCGTCCTTCGCCTCGGCGCGGGCGACGAGAACGTCCTGCGTGTTCGATGCGCGCAGCAGCCACCAGCCGTCGTCGGTCAGCACGCGCGCGCCGTCGGTGCGGTCGACCGTTGCGCCCGCCGCGGTCAGCCGCGCCAGAACCTCGTCCACAATGGCGAATTTGCGCACCTCGTCGACCTGGAAGCGCAGTTCGGGGGTGTTGACCATCGCGGGCATTTCGCCGCGCAATTGGGTGACGCTCTTGCCGAGCTTGGTCGCCGCCTCGATCAGCCGGACCGCCGCGTAGGGCGCGTCGTCATAGCCGTAATAATGGTCGGCGAAGAAGATATGCCCGCTCATCTCGCCCGCCAGCGGGCTGCCGGTTTCCTTCATCTTCGCCTTGATCAGGCTGTGTCCGGTCTTCCACATCAGCGGCTTGCCGCCGAGTTCGGCGACCCGGTCGAACAGCGCCTGGCTGGCCTTCACATCGGCGATCACCGTCGCCCCCGGCCGTTCCTTCAGCACTGCAGCGGCATAGATCTGCAGCATCTGGTCGCCCCAGATCACCCGGCCTTCGCCGTCGATCGCGCCGATGCGGTCGCCATCTCCGTCGAATGCGACGCCGAAGTCGAGTTTCTTCGCCGCGACGAGCGCCTTCAGGTCGGCGAGGTTCTTTTCCTCGGTGGGATCGGGATGGTGGTTCGGAAAATGGCCGTCGATATCGGTGTAGAGGAGATGATGTTCGCCGGGCAGGCGCGCGGTGAGCTTTTCGATCACCGTGCCCGCGGCGCCGTTGCCCGCATCCCAGCCGATGCGGAAGGCGCCGCCGGCGAACCCTTGGACCAGCCGGTCGACATAGGCATCGACGATATCGATGCTCTGCGCCGTGCCTTCTCCTCCCGGGTTGACGGCTTCCCAGTCGCCCGCGGCGGCCATTTCGCCGATCCGCTGGATATCGGCGCCGAAGAAGGGGCGGCCCTGAAACACCATCTTGAAGCCATTATAGTCGGGGGGGTTGTGGCTGCCGGTTATCTGTATGCCGCCGTCCACATCTTCGGTTGATGCGGCATAATAGAGCATCGGCGTCGGCCCCAGCCCGACATTGAGCGCGTCGATACCCGCGGCGTTGATCCCGGCGATCAGTGCGTCGGCGAGCATCGGCGACGACAGCCGCCCGTCGTAACCGACCGCCACCCGCTTGCCGCCGGCACGTGCGATCAGCGTCGCGAAGCTGCGCCCGATGGCATGGGCGTCCGCATCGGACAGCGTGTCGCCGACCACCCCGCGAATGTCATATTCGCGCAGCATGGTCGGGTGGAATTGATGGGTCATGGATGCCTCTCGGGAGGATGGAGGGGTCAGGCGACGGCGAACAGGTCGCCGTCGGGGTGGAGCCGTTCGCGCTGCGGCAGGTTCAGCCCCGCCATCGCCTCGCGCAATTCCTGCCGCGCGACGACATGGCCGATCCCCATGCCGCCGAGATGCGCCTTGTCGAGCAGGGTGAGGCCGGCCGGGAACAACTCGCGATAGATCACGCGCTCGCCCAGCCCCGGAATGACGCGAAAGCCGACGCGCCGCGACAATTGGTTCAGCGCTTCGCCAACGCGGCGCATATTGTGCGCGTCGACATGCTGCAGACGGTTGCGCAGGATGATCCAGTCGATCGTCCGCCCGTCGCTTTTCGCCCGCGCCTTGCGCGTGTCCCAGATCAGTTCGGAATAGAAGCTGGGGCGGGTGACCTGAAAGGTTTCGGGGTCGACCTGACCGATGAGGTCGAAATCGATGAAGCTGTCGTTGATCGGGGTGACGAGCGTATCGGCGGTGGTCGCAAGGTGGCGGGCGAACACATCGTCGCGGCCGGGCGTGTCGGCGACGAAATAATCGACCCCGTCGGCCAGCCGCGCAACCTGTTCGTCGAGTTCCTCGACGGTCGAGCCTTCGAACACCTCGAACTGTGGCATCGGCAGGTCGATCCCGCGGCGCTTGGCGGTGTTGGTGCGGTTTTCGAGATAGCGGTGAAAGGTGCGCTGGCGCGGGTCGAGGTCGATCCCCGCGACGCGCCAGCCCTGGCTCGCCAGCGCGACCGCGAAATGCACCGCGCAGGTCGATTTGCCCGTGCCGCCCTTTTCATTGGCGAAGATGATCCGGTGCGGGGGGGCTTTCGTCATGACCGTTGCGATTTTCCTGTTGGCGCGGCATGGCGGCCGCATGAAGGGCGTATTGGCGCCGCCAATATCGGAGGCAGGGCAAGCGTGCAAATCATCCGTGACATCGCCACGCTCCACCGCGCGGTCGCGGCGCTGAAGCAGGGCGGCAAGAGCGTCGCGCTGGTGCCGACGATGGGGGCGCTGCACGCCGGGCATCTGTCGCTCGTCCGCATGGGCCGCCGCGTTGCCGACCATGTCGTGGTGTCGATCTTCGTCAACCCGACCCAGTTCGGCCCGAACGAGGATTATGCCGCCTATCCGCGCGACGAGGCGCGCGACGCCGCGCTGCTGGTCGAGGAAGGCGTGGCGCTGCTCTGGGCGCCCGATGTCGCGACCATGTATCCGGGTGGCCATGCCACGCATATCGAGGTGGCCGAACTCGGCGCCGACTATTGCGGCGCGGCGCGGCCGGGGCATTTCGACGGCGTCGCAACCGTCGTCGCCAAATTGTTCAACCAGGTGCGCCCCGACGTCGCCATCTTCGGCGAAAAGGATTGGCAGCAGCTGGCGATCATCCGCCGCATGGCGCGCGACCTCGATTTCGCGCTCGATATATTGGGCGCGCCGATCGCACGCGATGGCGACGGGCTCGCGCTGTCGTCGCGCAACGCCTATCTGTCGCCCGAACAGCGCGCCGCCGCGGCGGCTTTTCCGGACGCGCTCAAGGCCGCGGTGGCGGCAATCGCGGGCGGCGCCGATGTCGCCGAAACGCTCGCCGATGCCGAGGCGGCAATCATCACGGGCGGGTTCGACAGCGTCGATTATGTCGCGCTCGCCGACGCCGACAGCCTCGAAAGATTGACGATATTCCGCGCGCCGGCACGTCTTCTGGCGGCGGCGCGGATGGGCAAAACGCGCCTGATCGACAATTATGCGGTCGATTGATCAAACGAAAAATTGGCGGATTTACAGCGTTCGCGCCGCTTATCCCCAAAAAAATCACCGCGCCGTTAACGCTTTGTTGACCATAAGCCGCAAGGTTTGACCCCGAAGTCTCCATGTGGGGTGGAGACGACAGGGGGTTATCATGGCTAACAGTCTGAAGTCTGCCCAGTATCTGATCGAAAGCCGGCTGCTCGATGCGGCGCGCGGTGATGCCAGTGCCTATTTCGACCTTGGCGTGGCCTTCTCGACCGGCACCGGCGGTGTCGAGGTCGATCTGATCCAGGCGCATAAATGGTTCAATCTTTCGGCGCTCGGCGGCAATATCGAAGGCCAGCAGTGCCGCGCCGACGTCTCGGCCGAAATGAGCCGCGACGAGATCGCGGAGGCGCAGCGTCAGGCGCGCGCATGGCTCGACGAAACCGCCCGCCGCCCGGCGGCGCGTCGCTACGCCGCCTGATTCCTCAGCCGCTCCGTCGGAACGGCATCTGTCCTTCCAGCCATTGCATTTCGGATTCCTCGGCCGCCCGTTCGCGTTCCAGAAAGTCCGCGACCGCGCGGCGGAATCCCGGATCGGCGATGAAATGCGCCGACCAGGTCGCAACGGGGGCATAGCCGCGGGCCAGCTTGTGCCCGCCCTGTGCGCCGGCCTCGACCCGCGCGAGACCGCGCGCGATCGCAAGGTCGATGGCGCGGTAATAGCATAGCTCGAAATGCAGATAGGGAATGTCGATCAGGCATCCCCAATAGCGGCCATAAAGCGTGTCGGCGCCGATCAGGTGCATCGCGCCCGCCACCGGCCGCCCGTCCTGCCACGCGATGCTCAGCAACACCCTGTCGGCCATGCGCGCACCGATCATGTCGAACGCCGCGCGGGTCAGATAGGGATGCCCCCATTTGCGCGCGCCGGTGTCCTGATAAAAGGCCCACATCGCGTCCCAATGTTCGGGGCGGATCGCGTCGCCGCTGACATCCTCGATTCGCAGACCCTGGGCTGCGCGCGCGCGTTCCTTGCGAAGCTGCTTGCGCTTTGCCGAGGTCAGCGTGGCGAGGAAATCGTCGAAATCGCGATAGCCGCGATTGGCGAAATGGAACTGGATGTCGCGGCGGAGCAGCCAGCCCGCCGCCTCGAACAGCGGCATCTGTTCGGGCGCAACAAAGGTCGCATGCGCCGACGACAGGTCGTTCTGCCGGACCACTGCCTCGGCCGCGCGCAGCAGCAGCGTCGCATCGTCGATCTCGGCCGCGAGCAGCCGCGGTCCGGGCACCGGGGTGAAGGGCACCGCGATCTGAAGCTTAGGATAATAAGCGCCCCCGGCGCGCTCCCATGCGTCGGCCCACATATGGTCGAAGACATATTCGCCCTGACTGTGCGTCTTCAGATAGGCGGGCGCCGCGGCGACGAGTCGGCCCGCGCCGTCCTCGACCAGCAAGGGCGCGGGCTGCCATCCGGTCCCCGGCCCGACGCTCCCCGATTCTTCGAGCAGCGCCAGAAAGGCATGGCCGACGAAGGGATTGCCGCCGCCTGCCAGCGCGTCCCACGCCGCCGCCTCGACCGCGGCGACGCCGGTGCCGAGCGACAGGGTGCGGGCGGGCGGGTCTGCCTCGGCCACGATGGGCTTACGCGGGCTTCACCGCGACGATCGCGTCGACTTCGACCGCCGCGCCGAGCGGCAGGACCGACACGCCGACGGCGCTGCGCGCGTGGCGACCCGCTTCGCCGAACAGCGATTCCATCAGCTCGGAAGCGCCGTTCGCGACCTTGGGCTGCTGCGTGAAGGCGGGATCGCTGTTCACGAACACGCCGAGCTTGACGATCTTTTCGACCCGCGACCAATCGCCGTCCAGCGCCTTGCCGATCTGGGCGACGAGCATCAGCGCACAGCGCCGCGCGGCGTCATAGCCGCTTGCCTCGTCGGTGTCGGCGCCCAGCCGTCCGGTCACGACCTGCCCGTCGCGGAAGGGAAGCTGGCCGCTGATATGCAGCAGCCCGCCCGCCTCGACGACCGGGACATAGGCGGCAACCGGCGCGGCGGGTTTGGGAAGCTCGAGGCCGAGGTCGGCGAGCTTGGCGGCAATATCCATGGTGATTCCTTCTGTCTCGATTGGGGGATTATACGGCCTGCGGCGCCGGGGCCGGAGCCTTTTCGGCAAGCCGCGCCAAAATCCAGTCCTGCGCCGCTGCCCAGTCGTCTATGCGGGCATGGGCATGGCGCGCGGCGGGTATCTTGTCCGCGATCGCGGGCTCGCCGACCATGTGCAGGCGCCACACGTCGGGCGCCTCGATCGCGACCGAATGATGATGGTTCGCAAGGTCGTCGATGAACACCGCGACCGGCGGCCGGCGCTCCTCGATCAGCGCGCGCACCGGCTCGCCCTTGCCGCCGCGGCTGCCGATCACCGGTGCGTCGAAGCCAAGGGCCGCAAGCTGCGCCATGCGCGCCGCCTGATGGTCAGGGCCGACATTGGTCAGCACGACGATGTCGGCATGGCGGGCGATTTCGGCCATCGCGGAAAGCGCGCCGGGAATCGGATATTGGCGCGGCATTTCGGTGCGGAAAAAGCCGTCGAGCAGCGGCCAGACCTCGGCCGCTTCCAGCGGCGTGCCGCATTCCTTGCGCTTCAGCGCGCCGGCGAAACTCGTGTCCTCCATCCGAAAGATCACGCCATGTTCCTCGTCGACCCACTGCGCAAAGGGGACGACCATGTGCATCAGCACCTCGTCGCAATCGGTGATGACGAGCGGGCGGGTCATGGCATTGGTCCTTCCAGTCCTTCGAGGCGGCGCGCGGCAGCGGCCAAGGCTTCGGCGTCTATATCGAGTGCTTCTGCGCAGGCGACAAGGTCGGGTTCGTACGCTGCAAGAAAGCCGAGGATCGCCGCCAGCGTCGCGCGATCGCCGAGCGAGGCGCGCAGACCTTCGGGTGACAGGCCGGTCATGCCGAGCAGCCGTTCGGCCCGCGGCTCGTCGGCCAGAATCCAGCCGAGCGCGTGCAGCGCCAGCGCCGCGTCGCCGTCATTCACGCCGAAAATCCTTCCCTGCGAAGCAATTGTGTCGCGCCGCCGATTCGCCTAAACCGGCCGCGGACGCAAGCGGGGAAAGCTTCAACATCATGGGAAAGACCGTTCTGGTCGTCGAGGATAACGAGCTTAATCTGCGCCTGTTCTGCGACCTGCTCAACGCCCATGGCTATAGCGCGCATCCGGTGCGCGACGGCCGCGATGCGCTTGCCAAGGCGCGCGAAATCGCGCCCGACCTCATCATCATGGACATCCAGCTGCCGCACGTCAGCGGGCTCGAATTGATCGGCCAGATGAAGGCCGACCTGACGCTGCGCGCAGTGCCGATCATGGCCGTCACCGCCTATGCCGGGAAGGGCGACGAGGAACAGATTCGCGCCGCGGGCGCCGAGGCCTATGTCTCGAAACCGATCTCGGTCATCAAGTTCATCGAAAGCGTCGGCGCTTTCGCCTGACCCTAATTCCGCGGCGCCTGCCGACGGTAGCTCAGCGCTTCGGCAATATGGACGCGGCCGATCGAATCAGCGCCGGCAAGATCGGCGATCGTCCGCGCGACGCGCAGCATGCGGGTATAGCCGCGCGCCGACAGCCGCATCGCCTCGGCCGCCTGCGCCAGCAATTGCCGCCCCGGTTTGTCGGGGGTCGCGACCGCTTCCAGCAACTCGCCGTCGATCTCGGCATTGGTGCGCACCTTGTGTGCGGCATAGCGGGTGGTCTGGACCGCGCGCGCCGCGGCGACGCGCGCCGCGACTTCGGCGCTGCCCTCGGCGGGCGGCGGCAACGTCAGGTCGGCGGCGCTCACCGCCTCGACCTCGACATGCAGGTCGATCCGGTCGAGCAGCGGTCCCGACAGCTTGGCCTGATAATCGGCGGCGCAGCGCGGGGCGCGGCTGCAGGCGAGCGCCGGGTCGCCGAGATGGCCGCAGCGGCACGGGTTCATCGCCGCGACAAGCTGTACGCGCGCCGGAAAGGTGACATGGGCATTGGCGCGCGCAACGCTGACCTCGCCGGTTTCGAGCGGCTGGCGCAGGCTGTCGAGCACGCCGCGCTGGAATTCGGGCAGTTCGTCGAGAAACAGCACCCCCAGATGCGCCAGGCTGACTTCGCCCGGGCGCACGCGCAGGCCGCCGCCGACCAGCGCGGGCATCGACGCCGAATGATGCGGGGCGCGGAAGGGCCGCGCACGCACCAGCCGCCCGCTTTCGAGCCCGCCCGCGACCGAGGCGATCATCGACACTTCGAGCGCTTCGGCGGGGGTCAGGTCGGGCAGGATGCCGGGCAGGCACGCCGCCATCAGCGATTTGCCGGCGCCCGGCGGTCCGCTCATCAGCAGATTATGCCCCCCGGCGGCCGCGATTTCGAGCGCTCGCTTGGCGGTTTCCTGTCCCTTGACCTGCGCCAGATCGGCGGTGCGCCGCGGCGGCTCGACCTCGCCCGGAACGGGTGGGGGAAGCGTCGCGGTGCCGCGAAAATGGTTGAGCAGCGCGAGCAGGTCGGTCGCCGCCAGCACCTCGACATTGCCCGCCCATGCCGCTTCGGGGCCTTGCGCCGCGGGGCAGACCAGCCCGCGCTCGACGCTGCCCGCGTGCAGCGCGGCGAGCAGCACGCCGGGTGAGGCGGCGACCCGTCCGTCGAGTCCCAGCTCGCCGACGACGACATAGGCGCCCAGCGTCTCGGCATCGACGACGCCCATCGCGCCGAGCAGCGCCAGCGCGATCGGCAGATCGTAATGCGACCCTTCCTTGGGCAGATCGGCGGGCGACAGATTGACGGTGATCCGCTTGGGCGGCAGCGCGAGGCCGATCGCCGACAGCGCGGCGCGCACGCGTTCGCGGCTCTCGGCGACCGCCTTGTCGGGCAGGCCGACGACCGCGAAGGCGGGCACGCCCGGTGCGATCTGGCACTGCACCTCGACGCCCCGCGCTTCGAGCCCGAGATAGGCGACGGTAGAAACGATCGCGACCATTTTGCCCCCATAGTGGCGCAGATTGTGCCTGCTTTGTTCTGCGTTCCGTCATAAGCCAAGTGCCGGAAAGGTCGAGTCCTTTCGGCGCCATCCTGGATGCGTCCCCCGTACCTCTTTACAACATACCGACCAGTTGGTATGTAAGCATTCATGACCGCGACTCACTCATCGTCCGACCCGCTTCCGGCCCCTCGCGCACCGCGCGGCAGTGCGCGCGACAAGCTGATCGCCGCCGCACATCAGGAGGTGCGGCGTCAGGGCTATGCCGCGACCACGGTCGACCAGATCTGCGCCGCCGCGGGCGTGACCAAGGGCGCCTTTTTCCATCATTTCGAATCGAAGGAGGCGCTGGCGGTCGCCGCGGCCGAGGCCTGGACCGAACGCGCGCGGCCGATGTTCGACATGCTGCCGCACACGAAGCTGGAGGACCCGCTCGACCGACTGCTCGGCCATATCGATTTCCGTTTCTCGCTGCTGCACGGCCCCGTCGACGGCTTCACCTGCTTCGTCGGGACGATGGTGCAGGATGCCTATGCGACCAGCGAGCCGATCCGGTTGGCGTGCGAGGCGAGCATCGCCGCCTATTGCGAGGCTCTCGCCCCCGACATCGAAGCCGCGATGCAGGCCTATGGCGCGCCTGCGGGGATGAGCGCGCTCGATCTCGCGCGGCATATCCAGTCGGTGCTGCAGGGCGGCTTCGTTCTGGCCAAAACCACCAACGACCCGGCGATTGCCCGGGAAAGTGTCGCGCATCTGACGCGTTATGTCCGCATGCTGTTCGGGCGGACCTGACGAAAAATCCCCCCAGGAAGAGGAGTGCCACCCATGTCCAAGATGATCTTCGTCAACCTGCCGGTTCGCGACCTCGCGAAATCCATGGCCTTCTATGAAGCGCTCGGCTTCACCAACGAACCGCGCTTCACCGACGAGACTGCGGCGGCGATGGTCTGGTCCGACAGCATCTTCGTGATGCTGCTGACGCACGAAAAGTGGCAGAGCTTCACCGATCGCCCGATCCCGCCGACCAGCGCCAGCGAGGTGTCGCTCGCGCTCGCGATGGAGGACCGCGCGGCGGTTGACGCGATGATCGCCGCCGCCGCGGCGCACGGCGGCACCGCCGACATCAACCCGGTGCAGGATCATGGCTTCATGTACGGCCGCGACCTCCTCGACCCCGATGGCCATGTCTGGGGTCCCTTCTGGATGGACCCCGCCGTCGCGAACGGCGAGGCGGCGGTGCCCGAGGTCTCGCAATGAGTTTCCAGGCCTATCTCGACAATGTCGAGGCCAAGACCGGCAAGTCGGCGGAGGCGCTGCGCACGATGGCCGTCGAGCGCGGCCTCGCCGACGCGGGCGGGCTTGCCGCGGGCGTCAAGGCCGGCGCGGTGGTCGATTGGCTGAAGCAGGATTTCGACCTCGGCCATGGCCACGCCATGTCGATCGTCGCGTTCATCAAGGGCAAAAGGGAGTAGGGCCATGGGCGTCAAATCCGATGCGGCGATCGAAATCACCGCTTTCGACTGGGTTCCCGATTTCGCGCAGGGCTTCGTCCGCGACCTGCGTCCGCGCTGGGCGTGCGAGGAAATGGGCGTCGATTATGCCGAGCGGCTGATCAGCGCGGTCAACCGGCCGGCCGATCATTATCGCGACCAGCCGTGGGGGCAGGTGCCGGTGCTGCGCGACGGCAATGTCCGCCTGTTCGAAAGCGGCGCGATCCTGCTCCATCTCGCCGAACAGGACGCCGCGCTGCTGCCGCGCGACCCGCAAGGGCGTGCCACGGTGACGAGCTGGCTCTTCGCCGCCTACAACAGCGTCGAACCGCTGATGTTCGAACTGTCGAACATAGAGATTTTCGCGGCGGGCGAGGAATGGGCGCGGCTGCGCCGTCCCGGCCTCCTCGAATTCCTTCGCACCCGGCTCGGCAAGCTTGCGGAGGCGCTGGGCGACCGGCCGTATCTCGCGGACGACTTCAGCGTCGCCGATATCGCGATGGCGACGGTGCTGCGCGAAGGGATAGAGGCGGGCGTCGTTGCCGAACATCCGCGGCTCGAAACCTATCTCGCGCGCTGCCTCGACCGCCCCGCCTTCGGCCGTGCGCTCGCCGCACAGCTCGCCGCCTTCACCGAGGAGCCGAGCGCCGCATGACCTGATACCCCTGGAAAGAAAAATGGAGAGAGACGATGACCTATGTCGAAGGCTTTGTGCTGGCGGTGCCTGCCAATGCGAAGGACGCCTATCGCGAGCATGCCGCCGATGCGGTGGCGCTGTTCAAGGAATTCGGCGTCCGCCGCCATGTCGAATGCTGGGGCGATGACGTCCCCGTCGGCAAGGTCAACGACTTCCGGACCGCAGTGCAGGCAAAGGAGGGCGAGGAGATCGTCTTTTCCTGGTTCGAATATCCCGATCGCGCGGCGCGCGACGCCGCGACCGAAAAGATGATGAGCGATCCGCGTATGCAGGCGATGGGCGCGGCAATGCCCTTCGACGGCCAGCGGATGATCGGTGCGGGCTTCGCCTCGATCGTCGAGGAAGGGCTGGGCGGCCCGATGGGGTATACCGACGGCTTTGTGGTCGCGGTTCCGACCGCCAATCGCGACGCCTATCGCGCGCTCGCCGAAAAGGCCGCGGTCGTCTTTCTCGACCATGGCGCGACGCGCGTCCTCGAATGCTGGGGCAACGATGTGCCGGACGGCAAGGTCACCGACTATCGCCGCGCGGCCCACGCCGAAGCGGACGAAAATATCGTGTTCAGCTGGATCGAATGGCCCGACAAGGAAACGCGCGTCGCGGGTTGGGACAAGATCATGGCCGACGACCGTATGCGGCACGACCCGGCCGACCAGTGCTTCGACGGCAAGCGCATGATCTACGGCGGCTTCGCGCCGATCCTCGACGCCTGACCTCAGGGCCCTTCCTTCCCCAGATACGAAACGGAGAATGGTGATGACGAACCCCAAGGGCAGCTTCATCTGGTACGAACTGATGACCGGCGATCCCGATGGCGCGGCGCGCTTCTATGGCGCCGTCGTCGGCTGGACGATCGCGGGCGCCGCCGATCCCGCGGCGCCCGGCGGTGTCGATTACCGCATGATCGGGCGCAGCGACGGCGGCAATGCCGGCGGCATGCTGGCGCTCAATGCCGATATGCTCGCGGGCGGCGCGCGGCCGGGCTGGCTCGGCTATCTCTACACGCCCGATGTCGATGCGGCGGTCGCCGCGATCACCGCCGACGGCGGCAGCGTCCATATGCCCGCGACCGACCTGCCCGTCGGTCGCATCGCGATGGTCAGCGATCCGCAGGGCGCGCCCTTCTATGTCATGAACCCGGTGCCGCCGCCGGGCATGGAGGGCATGACGAGCGACGTCTTTTCGGTGACCGAGGCGCAGCATGCCCGCTGGAACGAGCTGTCGACCGACGACCCCGAAGCCGCGATCGCCTTCTACCGCCGCCACTTCGGCTGGGGGCAGGAGGGCGCGATGGATATGGGCGCGATGGGCAGCTACCGCTTCCTGCAACTCGGCGACATCGGCATCGGCGCGGTCATGCCGCGCATGCCGCAGATGCCGGTGTCCGCCTGGACCTATTATATCGGCGTCGACGACATCGACCGCGCGCTGGCCGCCGTTGCCGCCGAGGGCGGGCAACTGCTCAGCGGCCCGCATGAAATCCCCGGGGGCGAATTTTCCGCAACCGGGCTCGACCCGCAGGGCGCCGCCTTCGGCCTCGTCGGCCCGCGCCGCTGAACCGAAAGAAGGGAGAGAGACGATGGAGAATCAAGGGCCGACCGGCGGACTGACCCCGCATATCGCGATCGCCGACAAGCGGGCAAGCGAGGCGATCGAATTTTACAAACAGGCGTTCGGCGCCGTCGAACAGGTGCGGATGCCGGCCGAGGACGGCGTGCGGCTGATGCATGCGCATCTGCATATCAACGGATCGTCGCTGATGATGCACGACGATTTCCCCGAATATTCGGGCCAAGCGATGGCCGCGCCGTCGGGCGTGACGCTGCACCTGCAGGTCGACGATGCCGACCGCTGGTACGACCGCGCGATCGCGGCGGGCGCGACGTCGGTGATGGCACCCGAAAACATGTTCTGGGGCGATCGCTACGCCCAGGTGAAGGACCCGTTCGGCCACCTCTGGTCGATCGGCCATCCGCTGAAGGGAGAAGGATGATGAGCAAGCCCCCCGTGACGCTGTGCCTCTGGTACGACAAGGATGCCGAAGAAGCGGCGCAATTCTACGCCGCGACCTTTCCCGACAGCGCGGTCGGACCGGTTCACCGCGCCCCCGGCGATTTTCCCGGCGGGAAGGAAGGCGATGCGCTGACCGTCGAGTTCACCGTTCTGGGTATCGCGTGCGTCGGGCTGAACGGCGGCCCGATCTTTCCGCACAGCGAGGCCTTTTCCTTTCAGGTATCGACCGAAACGCAGGAAGAAACCGACCGCTATTGGAACGCCATCGTCGGCAATGGCGGCGCCGAAAGCGCGTGCGGATGGTGCAAGGACAAATGGGGCCTCAACTGGCAGATCACCCCGCGGATCCTGATCGAAGCGACGACGAGCAGCGACAAGGGGGTGGCGAAGCGCGCCTTCGATGCGATGATGACGATGAAAAAGATCGACATCGCGGCGATCGAGGCCGCGGTGCGGGGTGACGCCGTTGGCGCGGCGTAGCCCCTTCCTCTTCGCCTGGGCGCTCTGCGGCACGCTCGACATCCTCTATGCTGCGGTGTGGAGCGTGCTCGCGGGCAGCGATCCCGGGCGGATGCTACGCGGCGTCGCCAAGGGCCCCTTTGGCGACGGTGCTGCCGACTGGGGCGCGGCGGGCGCGCTCGCGGGGCTCGCTACCCACTATGCGATCATGGCGGCGATGGTCGGCGTCTGGTTCGCCGCGGCGGCGCGAATCCCCGCGCTGCGCAGGCCGTGGTGGCTCAGCGGCACACTCTATGGCCTCGTCCTCTATCTGGTGATGAACGCGATCGTGCTGCCGCTGCGCTTCGGTGCACCCTTTCCGCCTGCCGATCTCGCCAAGGGCGCGATCGCATTATTTCCGCATATCGCTTTCATCGGCCTGCCGCTTGCGTGGCTGTCGATGCGGCAGGAGAATGACCGATGATCCTCTATGGACACCCCTTTTCCTCCTATACGTGGAAGGCGCAGATCGCCTTTTACGAAAAGGAGGTTGCGCACGAATTCCGCGCGATTGAGACCGAGCCGCCCTTCACCCATTATGACGAACTGCGGGCGCATTGGCCGGTCGGGCAATTTCCGCTGATCGTCGATGACGGGCGCCCGCTGTTCGAGGCGAGCATCATCGCCGAATATCTCGATCAGCGCTCGGACGCCGGCCCGCGGCTGATTCCCGCCGATCCGCAGGCGGCGCTGGAGGTGCGCTTCCTCGACCGGATATTCGACAATCATTTCCAGGCGCGCTTTCAGGCCGCGGTGGCCGAATATCTGCCCTTCATCACCGAAACGCCCGATCTGGCCCGCGTCGCCCGCGCCCGCGATCAGCTCGAACAGGTCTATGGCTGGCTCGAGTTGCGGCTCGGCGATGATGGCTGGGCGACGCCCCATGGTTTCACGCTCGCCGATTGCGCCGCGGCCCCGGCGCTCTTCTATGCCGACTGGGTGCATCCGATCGACCCGGCTCACGCCAAAGTGCGCGCCTACCGCGCCCGCCTGCTCGCGCGGCCGTCGGTGGCGCGCTGCATCGAGGATGCCCGCCCCTATCGCAGCTATTTCCCGCTGGGCGCCCCCGACCGCGACTGAGCCTCCGCGTTCCGAACTGACTGGGGGCGTCCCGATATGCGGTTAACGCCGCGCTGACGGTGGTGCTTTGCCATTTGGGAACCGCGCGCGCGCGAAGGCGGGGCGATGGTTTCGCCTGTCGCCCCCGCCGCGCTTCTCCGGACGCTGCTCGTCGCGTTGTTCGCGGCGCTGCTCGCCTTCGCGCCGGCGCAGGCGCGGGCGCAGCAGCTGGTGACGGTCACGACCACGGTGACGACCATCGTGACATGGATCGACGACGACACCCCCGGCGCCGGGGATGCGGGCGCCGAAGACGCTGACGAATTCGCGGCTGACGACGACACCGCCGCGCTGCTCGACGATGCTGGGGACGACACTGGGGTTGCCGACGAGGCCGATCTGGGCGCGACGCGGCGCTACGCGCCCGGCGCCGGGCTGGCGATGCGCGGCCCGGCGAAGACGCGCTTTGGCCCCTTTGCGGTCGTCGACGGCACGACGGCGCGGATGAGCGGCGATGTCGATGGTGCGACGCCGCGCCAGTTCGCCGCGATGCTCGCGGCCTTTCCGGGCGTGAAGCGGCTCGAGATGATCGACTGCCCCGGCAGCCTCGATGAAGAGGCCAATCTGATTCTCGCCCGCGCGATTCGCCGGGCGGGTCTGGAAACCGTCGTCCCGAGCGGCGGTTCGGTGCGGTCGGGTGCGGTCGAGCTCTGGCTCGCCGGTTCCACCCGCCGCGCCGCTCCCGATGCCGAATTCGGCGTCCACAGCTGGGCCGACGAATATGGGCGCGAGGCAAAGGACTATCCCGCCAGCGATCCCGTCCACGCCGAATATATCGGCCTCTACCGCGAAATGGGCATGGACGACGCGCATGCCCGCGCCTTCTATGCGCTGACCAACGCCACCCCCTTCGATCAGGTGCGCTACCTGACCCGCGACGATATGGCGCGTTTCGTCCCGCTGAACTGAGTATCGCCGTCGCTCCATTGGGAAGGGCCGGTCGCGGTCGCTCTTTATCATATCCATCATCGTCATCCCGGACTTGATCCGGGATGACGAAAAAGGCGTTGGCGCGCCAAGCTGCCTTACCCTTGCAACACGCCTCGACGCTCCCCACATCGCCCGCCATGGCAAAGCGCGGCTT
This sequence comes from Sphingopyxis sp. A083, assembly GCF_001468495.1. NCBI lineage: Bacteria > Pseudomonadati > Pseudomonadota > Alphaproteobacteria > Sphingomonadales > Sphingopyxidaceae > Sphingopyxis > Sphingopyxis sp. A083. The sequence goes on from NZ_LNSK01000001.1 coordinate 318,540, forward strand.
ATACCAGCGATTGCGATCGAACGCGCAGGTGCGCAGCGCGCTCTTCTGCCTCGGCGGGCTGCTGATGATCGTCGCGGTGCTGATCGGCCCGCTGCCCGGCCCCGGCTTCATCATCCTGTTTCCGGTCGGACTGATGCTGGTCCTGCAGAACAGCGCCTGGGCGAAACGCCGCTATGTCCGCTTCAAGCGCCGCCATCCGCGCTATGGTGCCTGGACCGACCGCGTCATGCGCCGGGTCAGCGCCGCGCGCCGCCGCGCCCGCGCCGCGATCGAGGCGCTCGATGCGGATTGATCGCGATCGGGCGTCGAGGGCGATTGACTTTCGCCCGACTCTCGCTTATCCGCGCCTCGATCAGCGGCCGCCCTCGCTTGGCGGCCCTTTTTCGTTGCACCGATTGAAGAGAATTTGGGGATACCGCGATGAAGCGCACCTATCAACCGAGCCGCCTCGTGCGCAAGCGCCGTCACGGCTTCCGCGCCCGCAAGGCGACCGTCGGCGGCCGCAAGGTTCTCGCCGCCCGCCGCGCGCGCGGCCGCAAGAAGCTGTCGGCCTAATCGCCGACGCTTCGCCGCCAGCCCAAAAGGAGCTGGGGCTGGTGCGAACGCTTTCCAAACGCAGCGAATTTCTGGCCGCCAACCGCGGCCTTCGCTTTCCCATGCCCGGCTTTGTCCTGCTCGTGCGCCCGCGCGGCGACGGCGACGATGCGCCGGGCATTGGCTTTACCGTCAGCAAGAAGGTCGGCAATGCCGTCACCCGCAACCGGATGAAGCGCCGTTTCCGCGCGCTCGCCCGCGCCGCGCTTGCCGCGCGGGGAATCGCGGGCGCCGACCATGTGATGATCGGGCGGCCGGGCGGCAACGACATCGCCTTTGCCGAACTGGGTGAGCATCTCGATTCGGCGCTGCAGCGCGCGGCAAGGAAGCTGGCGAAATGACCGGCTGTCCTACATTGTTCCGATGGCATAGCGTCCAGACATGACCCCATCCGTTTCACGCCGCAAACCGCGAATCGCGAATGAAGTTGCGCAGTTTTCTGCGGATATGCGCTCCGTGCCCCTTCCCGACCCGGGTCATGGCGCCGCAATTGGTGCAAGCGCGTGTGAAGTTGCGCATTTTTCCGGGCGTTTTCCATGATTGCCCGCTTGCTCATCCTGATCGCCCGTGCCTGGCAATTGGGCCCGTCGCGCATCCTGCCGCCGACGTGCCGCTATGCGCCGTCGTGCAGCGAATATGCGATCATAGCGCTGAAACGCCATGGTGCGATCAAGGGTGGCTGGCTGGCGACAAAGCGGCTATTGCGCTGCCATCCTTGGGGCGGCCACGGCTACGACCCCGTACCTTGATGCGGCATTTCCCCACATTGATCAGAAGAGAGACCGAAGAGCGTGGACGACAAGCGTAACCTGATCGCGGCAATTTTACTGTCGGTGGCGATCCTGCTCGGCTGGAATTTCGTTTCGGAGAAATTCTTTCCCACCCCGGCAAAGCCCGACGTGACCAAGACCGTCGCCGGCGCGCCCGGTGCGACTCCCGCGGCGTCACAAGGCCAGCCCGCCAGTGCGCCCCCATCCGGCACGCCCGCGGTCGCGGCACCGGTCGCCAAGACGACGATTCTGCCGGTCGAGGCTGCGCTCGCCACGGGCAATCGGGTGCCGATCGAAACCCCGTCGCTCGCAGGGTCGATCAACCTTGTGGGCGCGCGGATCGACGACATCACGTTGACCAAATATCGCCAGACGATCGAAAAGAACGCGCCGCCGGTGCGCCTGTTCGCGCCGGGCAACAGCAAGGCCGCCTATTTCGCGAGCGTCGGCTGGTCGGCGCAGGGGATCGAGGTTCCGGGGCCGACGACGCTGTGGACTGCCAGCGGCACGAAGCTGACCCCGGCGACCCCCGTGACGCTCAGCTGGTCGAACGCGACCGGCCAGACCTTCCGCGTCGAATATAGCATCGACGACAAGTATCTGATCACCGCCAAGCAGACGATCGCGAACGCGGGCAGCGCGCCGGTCGCGGCGAGCAGCTTCGCGCTGATCGACCGCCTCGGCAAGCCGACCGACCCGCACGAAAAGGACAGCTGGACGATCCACGTTGGTCCGACCGGCTATCTGGACGGCAAGTCGGTGTTCGACGTCGATTACAAAAATCTCGATGAAGGCGGCGCCTTCAAATATAATTCGGCGGCGTGGCTTGGCTTCACCGACAAATATTGGCTCGCTGCGGTGATCCCGGCGAAGGATGAGCGCGTCACCGCGTCGATCACCGCGCCGGCGACGGACAATTATCAGACGCTGTTCGCGCGCGACTTCAAACAGGTGGCGCCGGGAACGCAGGTGTCGACCACCAGTCGTATCTTCGCCGGCGCGAAGGAAGTCAGCATCCTGTCGCATTATCAGGACCAGCAGGGCATCACGCGCCTGTCGAATGCGATCGACTGGGGCTGGTTCGAATTTTTCGAGGTGCCGATCTTCAAACTGCTCGACTGGCTGTTCCGCCAGATCGGCAATTTCGGCGTCGCGATCATGCTGCTCACCGTCATCATTCGCGGCTTGATGTTCCCGATCGCGCAGCGTCAGTTCCATTCGATGGCGCAGATGCGCCTCGTCCAGCCCAAGATGAAGGCGCTGCAGGAACGTCACAAGGACGACAAGCCGAAGATGCAGCAGGAGCTGATGAAGCTCTACAAGGACGAAAAGATCAATCCGCTCGCGGGCTGTCTGCCGATCGTCATCCAGATTCCGATCTTCTATGCGCTCTACAAGGTGCTGATGCTGACGATCGAAATGCGGCACCAGCCCTTCGCATTGTGGATTCGCGACCTGTCGGCGCCCGATCCGCTGCACTTCCTAAACCTCTTCGGCCTGCTGCCCTTCACGCCGCCGTCGCTGCTCGCGCTCGGGCCGCTCGCGCTGCTCCTGGGCATCACCATGTTCCTGCAGTTCCGCCTCAATCCGCAGGCGACCGATCCGGTGCAGCAACAGGTGTTCAAGATCATGCCGTGGATGTTCATGTTCATCATGGCGCCCTTCGCGGCGGGCCTGCTGCTTTACTGGATCACCAACAACTGCCTGTCGATCGCGCAGCAGCAGTGGATGTATCGCAAATTCCCGCAACTCCGGGCGGCGCCGGTAAAGTGAGCGAGATCGATCCGGCGGCCGAAGATCGCGGCGAACGCGCCCGCAAGCTGTTTGCGGGTCCGATCGCCTTTCTGAAATCGGCGCCCGCACTCCAGCATCTGCCCGCGCCGAGCGTCCCGGAGATCGCCTTTGCCGGCCGCTCGAACGTCGGCAAATCGTCGCTGCTCAACGCGTTGACCAATCGCAACGGGCTTGCTCGCACCTCGGTCACGCCGGGGCGCACGCAGGAGCTCAACTATTTCGACGTCGGCAATCCGCTGGTGTTCCGCCTTGTCGACATGCCGGGCTATGGCTTTGCGAAGGCGCCCAAGGATGTCGTCAAGAAATGGCGTTTTCTGGTCAACGACTATCTGCGCGGGCGCCAGGTGCTCAAGCGGACGCTGGTGCTGATCGACAGCCGGCACGGCTTCAAGGATGTCGACCGCGAGGTGCTCGAAATGCTCGACACCGCCGCGGTCAGTTACCGCGTCGTGCTGACCAAGGCCGACAAGATCAAGGCGAGCGAACTCGCCGCGGTCCACGCCGCCACCGAGGCCGAGGCCCGCAAGCATCCCGCCGCGCACCCCGAGGTGATCGTGACGAGCAGCGAAAAGGGCATGGGCATCGCCGAGCTGCGCACCGCGGTGCTGGAGGCGGTGGAGAGTTGACGAAATGTCTCCCCTCCCGCAAGCGGGATGGGAATATGGAGACCGCATGAAACTCTTCATCGGGAACAAGGCCTATTCGAGCTGGAGCCTGCGCGGCTGGCTCGCCACCCGCCACAGCGGTCTGCCGTTCGAGGAAGTCACGGTTCCGCTCTATGACGAGGACTGGAATCGCCGCCGCGAGGGCGATGAATTCGCGCCGTCGGGCGGCAAGGTGCCGATCCTGTGGGACGGCAGCGATATCGTCGTCTGGGACAGTCTGGCGATCATCGACTATCTCAACGAAAAAACGGGCGGCGCCCGCGGCTATTGGCCCGCCGACATGGCGGCGCGCGCAATGGCGCGGTCGATGGCGGCCGAAATGCACGCCAGCTTCTCGGCGCTACGCCGCCACCACAGCATGAATATCCGCCGCATCTATCCCGCCGCGGAGCTGTTGCCCGAGGTGCAGGCCGACGTCGTCCGCATCCTCCAGATCTGGGCCGAGGCGCGCGCGCGGTTCGGGGGCGAGGGTGATTATCTGTTCGGCGACTGGTCGGCCGCCGACATGATGTTCGCGCCGGTCGTGACGCGCTTTATCACCTATTCGATCCCGTTGCCGCGCTTTGCCCTGCCTTACTGCCAGGCGGTCGTCAGCCATCCGCATATGCAGGAATGGATCGGCGGCGCGCAGGCCGAAGACTGGGTCATCGAGCAGTTCGAAGGCGCGCAGCAGGACTGACGCACCGACCCGGCAGTGCGCTCAGAAACTCTGCTCGTCGTAGATTTTCGACAGGTCGTGATGCCAGGCACCCTCGTACCGGTCGAGCAGGTCGTGGGCGGGCGATTTGCCGCTCTTGGCGATCCGCCGCAACGGTTCGAGGAAGCCGACCTCGTTATCGCCCATCGAATTGACCTCGCCCCGCGCCGCCAGGCCCGCGGCCGCGATATCGAGGACGCGGTGCGCAAGTTCGCCGAGCGTCCCGCCGTCGGGCGCCGGCGCGTCGAGGCCCTCGCTGGGCACCGCATCGCGCAGCGCCTGCTGTTCTTCGATGCTCCAGCCCTTGACCAGATCCCATGCGGCATCGAGCGCGCCCTGATCGTAGAGCAGCCCGACCCAGAGTGCCGGCAACGCGCAGATGCGGTTCCACGGGCCGCCGTCGGCGCCGCGCATTTCGAGAAAGCTCTTCAACCGCACTTCAGGGAAGGCGGTCGACAGATGGTCGTTCCAGTCGGAAAGCCGCGGCAGTTCGCCCGGCAGGACCGACAGCTCACCCTTCGTGAAATCGCGAAAGCTGAGGCCCGCGGCGTCGATATATTGGCCGTCGCGGAAGACGAAATACATCGGAACGTCGAGCATGTAGTCGACATAGCGTTCATAACCGAAGCCATGCTCGAACACGAACGGCAGCATGCCCGTGCGCGCCGGATCGGTGTCGGTCCAGATATGGCTCCGGTACGACATGAAGCCATTGGGGCGGCCCTCGGTAAAGGGCGAGGAAGCAAAGAGAGCGGTCGCGAGCGGCTGAAGCGCCAGGCTCACCCGGAACTTCTGCACCATGTCGGCCTCGCTCGCATAGTCGAGGTTGGTCTGGATGGTGCAGGTGCGCAGCATCATGTCGAGCCCCATGCTGCCGACGCGCGGCATATGGTTCAGCATGATCTTGTAGCGGCCCTTGGGCATGACCGGCAGTTCGGCGCGCGTCTTGTCGGGCCACATGCCGACGCCGAGGAAGCCGAGGCCGAGCTCGGCGCCGACTTCCTTGACCTGCTTCAGGTGGCGGCCGGTTTCGGCGCAGGTCTGATGCAGATTTTCGAGCGGCGCGCCCGACAGTTCAAGCTGGCCCGCGGGTTCCAGGCTGACGGTGCCGTCGCTACCCGCGAGCGCGATGACATGACCGCCCTCGATCACCGGCTCCCAGCCGAAGCGCGTGAGCGCCATCAGAAGGTCGCGGATACCTCCGGGTTCGTCGTAGCTCGGCGCCCGGTGATCGCTGGTGCGATAGACGAATTTCTCGTGCTCGGTGCCGATCCGCCACCGCTCCTTGGGCTTTTCGCCCTTGATCATGGGGGCCGCGAGCTGGTCGCGGCTTTCGATGATGGGATCGTTTTGATCTGAAACCTGCCGCGTGCTCATGGCAGCGCATGTAAGCGGCCTCGCGGCATCTTGGAAGGGGTCAGTTGACGGTTACGTCGAAGACCGTTGCAAAGGCGCTGCCGGGGCCAAGTGCCGCGGTCGAGGCCGACACCGTTGTCCCGGCGATCGCGGCGCCGAACGGGTCGCTTTCGTCGGCCCCCGTGGCATTGTCGTCTTCCCCGGTCGTCGCGCCGGCACAGCTGGTGCCGCTGCGCAGCGAACCGGGAACGAAGCTGGTCGTCGCGGGCAGCGGGTCGGCGACGTAGATCGCCGTCGCGGTCGCGCTGCCGCCGTTGGTCACCAGCAGGCAATAGCGCATGGTGGCACCGGGAATCGCCTTGGGATTGGTCGTGCCGTTGACCGGATCGCTGACGATGCTGCTCGTCTTCGCGATCAGCAGATTGGCGACCGGACGGCAGAAATTGATGTCGTGAATCGCCATGCCCTGCTGCCCCGGATTCGCCGGGGCAAGGCTGTGGCTGCCATATTCGATGGTGATGGTGTCGACCGGCGCGGCAAAGGTGACGACGACATTGCCGTTGGCGCTGCCGTCGGCGGAGGTGGCGTCGCCATAGGCGCTGTTGCCGACGACATAATTGGCGACGCCGTTGGTCAGCGTTGGATAGACGATGGTGCCGTTGAAGCTGCCGGTAACGGTCACGCGGTCGGCGAACTGGCCCGAGGCATAATCGATGTCGAACAGCGTGAATTGGGCGCCCGGCACTGCGGTCGGCAGACTGATCGTCGATGAGACGACGCCCGCCTGACTTGTGAAGTCGACGATCTCGAAGATCGAATATTGCGCAGGCGACAGGCCGCCGGTGACGACATTCTGCCGCGTCGGCGACTGGCCGCCATAGGTGGCGTTGCTCAGAAAGCTGCCGCCGCTGATCGCGATGTTGACGTTCATCGTGCCGATGGCGGTCAGCGCATAGCTGCCGCTCGTCGTGCCGGCGGACCAGCTCACGCTGTCCCAATCGTGCAGCGTCGATCCGGCCGGGCAGATCAGCACCGGCGGCACGCCCGCGACGCGGCTGCCCGAGACGGTGAAACTGGCCGCGGCATAATCATCTTCGCCGGTCGCGCCATTGCCCGGCGTCGAATCGAGGTCGGGTGCCGAAGATGCCGTGATTTCGGCGCTGTTGAGGATCGTCGCGCCCGATGTCGCGTTGACCGTGCCGCTGATCGTCAGCGTGCGGGTCGCACCCGGCGGGACGCTGCCGACCGTCCAGACGCCGGTCGTACTGTTATAGCTGCCGAATCCGGTCGCGCTCGTGAAGCTGAAGCCGGCCGGCAGCGTGTCGAGCACGGTGACGCCGGTCGCGGTCGCCGGCGATCCGCTCGCATTGGTGACGGCCAGCGTGTAGCTGATGCTCGATCCCGTCGCCGGGGCGGCGTTGCTGACGCTCTTGGTCAGCGACAGATCGGCATAGTTGGCGGGCAGACTGGTCAGATACAGGTCGGCGCGGACGAAATTGCCGTTGTCCGCCTGCGGATATTGATCGCAAATCTCGAGCCGCCATGTGCCTTGCGCATTTTCGCCGTTGAACGCCGACAGCGGCGAATTGGGGCTGAAGTCGTTTTGATAGGGCGGCGCGCTAGTCGAATGGGTTACGCTATTTCCGTCGGTGTTGACCGTCTGCGCGCCGCCGTCGTTCAGCCGCACGTTGAAATTGTCACCCGAAATATTGTTGGTGTCGCCATTCACAAGCTGGACCCGCGTGCCCGCCGGCGACTGCAATGTGATCCTGAGGTCGCCGCGCCACGTATGGGTTGCGAGGACGCCAAGATCGACGTCGCCGACGATATAGCTGGTCGATACCGTGAAATTGCGGACGAGCGGCGATGAACAGGGGGTGCCGTTGCTGATCGCGCCGCCGGTCGTGTTGCTGTATGTCGTGGTGGTCTGCGCACGGGCAGCGGGTGCAACGACGAGCGCCATCGCCAGCCACAGGAGCATGGTCCATGCCCTGATTGGCAGCGTCCGCTGGCCCCCACGCCAGCGTCCTCGGCTTTGGTCCCGCCGTTGCATGGCGACCCTCTGCCTGCAACATCCCTAATTTGGAGTTAATAACTGCCAGTTTGGCAGCATTCTTGTTTCAATATGAAACAGCTTCTAACCGCCGCGCCAGTCGCCATGCTGCGCCATCCATAGCGCCGTTGCTGCAATCGCGGCCGTTTCGGCCCGCAGGATACGCGGTCCCAGCGCGATACGCTTCACCGAATTATGGTCGATCAGCATCGCGCGTTCGCGGTCGGTGAAACCGCCTTCTGGGCCGGTCAGAATGGCAGCGGGGGCGGGCGCGGCGACTGCAGCGAGCGGAGCCCCGCCGGCTTCGTCGGCGAAGAGTAGCGCGCGACCGACCGGCCAGTCTTTCAACAGCTGGGGGAGTTTGACCGGATCGGCGAGGTCGGGGAGCGCGGTCCGGCCGCATTGTTCGCAGGCCTCGACAATCTGTGCGGCGAGCCGCTCCTGCTTCACGCGCTCGACGATCGTGCGTTCGGTGATGACGGGCTGGAGCCGCGCGACGCCGAGTTCGGTTGCCTTTTCGATGATCCAGTCGAGCCGCGCCTTTTTCACCGGGGCAAAACAGAGCCAGAGGTCGGGCACGCGTTCGATCGGGCGCATCTGGTGTTCGATGCGGATCGAAAGCGCCCGCCTCGACGCTTCGGCGACCGCGCCGAGCCACTCGCCGCTGCGATTGTCGAACAGCAGCAGCGGATCGCCCGGCTTCGCGCGCATGACGTTTAGCAGATAATGCGCCGCCGGTCCGTCGAGCGCCACCATCGCGCCGGCGGCAAGCGGCGTGTCGGTATAGAGTCGGGGCGTGCTGGCGGGCGGCCAGGCAGGTGTCGCGGGCATGGCTGGGCGATAGCAGAGGCACAATCTTCGCGCATCTTTTGCTTTGCGCGGGCTCGATTGTTCCGTTTCGGGCCAGAATCCCCGAAAAACTGCCATTCCCGGTCAGGCCGATTAGCGATTTGGTAAGCAGTTTCCTCCTAGGTGCAAGGCTACCAGCCGCGCATCTGGTGGGTCGCGCGGCCGGGCCAAGAGGGGTTTTAGACCATGCGAGGGACCGTTTTCAGCCGCCTGCGGGCCGGCATCTCGACCTTCTGCCGCGATACGCGCGGCAACACGATGATGCTGACGGCGGGCGCGCTCGTGCCGATCGTGGCGCTCGTAGGGTCGGGCGTCGATATCGGCCGTGCCTATATGGCCGAGCTTCGCCTGCAGCAGGCGTGCGATGCGGGCGTGCTCGCGGGCCGCCGCGCGATGCAGGGCGGCGATTATGATTCGAACGCCGAAGGCGAAGCGAACAAGATGTTCGCCTTCAACTTCCCGTCGGGAATGTATGCAAGCAGCGGCGTCGATTTCAAATCGAAGGCGCAGGGGACGTCGAACGTCGTCGGCGAAGCCAAGGTTACGCTGCCCACCGATATCATGAAGATATTCGGGACCAAGCAATTCGACCTTGCGGTCAACTGCACCGCGAAGCTGGAAATCTCGAACGCCGACATCATGATGGTGCTCGACGTTACCGGCTCGATGGCGACGACCAATTCGGGCGACTCGGTCAATCGCATCAGCGCGCTCAAGACCGCGACGATGAACTTCTTCGACACGCTGACCACCGCCGATGTCGGTGACGGCCGCCTGCGGTTCGGCGTCGTGCCGTACAGCTCGAGCGCCAATGTCGGCTCGATTCTCTATGCGAAGAATCCTGACTGGCTGTCGAACAATGTGCTGCTGCCTTCGCGCACGCCGATCTTCAAGATCACCTACGGTAATGGCCAGACCGTCGAAAACGGCTCGTCAACGGGCAGCGTCACCTACGGCAATTGGTCCAACGTCAGCACCGTCAGCGGCCAGAACAGCAGCAGCTGCGGCAATCTGGAGCCGCCGGCCGACACGACGCCGTCACCGAGCGGGTCGCCGACCGTCAACCAGACCGGGCAGACCTTTGATAGCGACGGCAACCGCGTCACGACCAACAACAACTCGCAGACTTATACCTATTATAATTACCAATATACCTGGTCGAGCAGCAAGTGCCGCCTTCAGCGCCGCGTTGCGACCTATACGCGCACCTCGACAACGACGACGACCGAAGAGCCGATCCAGACCTTCGATAATAAATATCGCTACGAAGATCGCGTTTTCGACGTCACGCAGGCGAAGGCGGGCTCGGCGATTGTCACCGACACGGGCGACAGCGGCACCAACTATTCGGCCACCTGGGGCGGATGTGTCATGGAGCGCGAAACCGTCGCCTTCGGTCCGACGCAGACCGCGCCGGCCGGCGCCCGCGACATGGATGTCGACAGCGCGCCGACGAGCGACGACGGGACCAAGTGGAAAGTGCTGATTCCCGAAATCGCTTTCCCGCGCGCCAAGAATCCGTCGTCGTCGGGAACGACGAGTTCGCTCAATGTCAACAGCAGCAGCGTGTCGAGCGACAGCACGTCGGGCGGCAGCTGGCAGCGTTACTCCAAATATTGGAGCAGCGGCTGGGGCGTCTGCCCCGCGCCCTCGATGAAGCTGACGACGATGACGGCGAGCGACCGTTCCAGCTTCAACACCTACATCAACGCCTTGCAGCCCGTCGGCGGCACCTATCATGATTCGGGCATGGTCTGGGGCATCCGCCTCCTGTCGCCCGACGGCATGTTCGCCGACGAAAATGCCGAAGCGCCGAACAAGCGCCCGATCAGCCGCCATATCGTCTTCATGACCGACGGCGACATGTCGGCGAATATGGGCAATTTGACCTTCCAGGGCTATGAATGGACGATGCAGCGTGTCGGCGGGACCAGCGACAGCAATCTGACCGACCGGCACAACAACCGCTTCCTCCAGCTTTGCGAAAAGGCGAAGGCGAAGAATATCACCATCTGGGTGGTCGGCTTCGGCACCTCGCTCAACACCCAGCTCACGACCTGCGCGACGCCGGGCAAGGCCTATGAAGCCTCCAACGCTTCGCAGCTCAACGACAATTTCCAGGCGATCGCGCGCCAGATTTCGAAGCTGAGGCTCTCGCAATGATCCGGATACCGTCGCTCCTCCGCCGCCTTCGCCGCCACCAGCGCGGCACGGCGATCCTGGAATTCGCGCTGATCGCGCCGGTCTTCATCCTGCTGTTGATGGGCCTGTTCGATTATACGTGGCAGATGTACGCCAAGCAGGTGCTGCAAGGTGCCGTCAGCAACGCGGCGCGGGCCTCGACCCTCGAAACGGCGGCGTCGAGCCAGACGCTGATCGACGCGGCGGTGCGCGATCAGGTTCAGAATGTCTTTCCCGGCGCCCCGGTCACTTTCACCCGCAAATCCTATGAAAGTTTCAACGACGTCGGCAAGCCCGAGCCCTTCACCGATGCCAACAACAACAACCGCTATGATTCGGGTGAATGTTTCGAAGATCGCAACGGCAACAATAATTGGGATGCCGACCAGGGTGCGAACGGCAACGGCGGCGCCGAGGATGTCGTGCTCTATACCGCGAAGATGAAGTTCGAACGCATTTTGCCGGTGTGGCGCATGCTCGGCCAGCCGCCGGAAACCTATCTCTACGCGACGACCGTGCTCCGCAACCAGCCGTATAACGTCAATACCGTGACGAGTAAGGTGATATGCAACTGACCCGCATCCTTGCCCACGCCCGGCGCAGCACCGCCCGGCTGGTGCGCTTCGCGCGCGACGACAAGGCCGTCGTGCTCATCGAAACCGCCTTCACGATGCCGCTGCTCGTGTTTCTTGGCTTCGGGGGGCTGGAGATCGCCAATCTGACGCTGGCGAACACGCGCATCAGCCAGGTGGCGCTGAGCGCCGCCGATAACGCATCGCGTATCGCCTATGGCAGCGACCTGTCGCTGCCGCGGGTGCGCGAAGTCGATATCAATGAGGTCTTCGCAGGCGTCGAGGAGCAGTCGCGCGGGCTGGACTTCAAGGCGCACGGCCGCATCATCCTGTCGAGCCTCGAGCGCAACTCGAGCGGCGGCCAGTGGATACACTGGCAACGCTGCTATGGGAATTATCCGGTGAATTCGGCCTATGGTCTGCAAGGGACCGGCAAGACGGGCACCGCATTCAAAGGGATGGGCAAACCGGGCGCGGAAGTCACCGCATCGACCGGGACCGCCGTGATGTTCGTCGAAGTCTCTTATGAATATCAGCCGCTTGCCTTTGCCGCCTGGCTCGGGCCGCGCGTTATCCGCACGACCGCGGCCTTCAATATCCGCGAAGGCCGCGACCTTCAGGGTCCGGCGGGCGGCGACGGCGTCTATAATCCGTCGCCGGCGGCAACGAAGATGACCTGCACCTGATCCGCGCGGGGCGCGGCCGAACGCCGATGCCCCATTTATTGTCGCCGCGCCGCCTGCTATCGCGCGGGCGGCGATGACAGCGACGCACACCCCCGACAGCCAGCATCAGGGCTTTCTGACGATCCTGCCCGCAGGCATGCGCCCCTATGCGCTGCTTGCGCGCTTCGACCGGCCGATCGGCTGGTGGCTGCTCTATTGGCCCTGCGCCTGGGGTGTGGCGCTGGCGGGTGGAGCCTGGTCGCACTGGCCGCTGCTGCTATGGATGCTGCTCGGCGCGATCGTGATGCGCGGCGCGGGCTGCGTCTACAACGACATCGTCGACCGCGACCTCGACGCGAAGGTGGCGCGCACCGCGGTGCGCCCGGTTGCGAGCGGCGAAGTGTCGGTGCGCAACGCCCTGATGTGGACATTGCTGCTGTCGATGATCGGGCTCGTTGTACTGCTGCGCCTGCCCCTGCCGGCGCAGATCGTCGCGGTGGCCAGCCTCGTGCTGGTCGCCGCCTATCCCTTCATGAAGCGGATCACCTGGTGGCCGCAGGCATGGCTCGGCCTTGTCTTCAGTTGGGGCGCGCTCGTCGGCTGGATCGCGGTCGGCGGCGGCGCGAACGATCAAGGCGGGCTGGCGCTGCCCTTCCTCTATGCGGGAACGATCGCCTGGGTGATCGGCTATGATACCATCTATGCGCTTCAGGATATCGAAGATGACGCGCTCGTCGGCGTGAAATCGAGCGCGCGCGCGATGGGGCGGCATGTGAAGGCCGGCGTCGCGCTCTGCTACGCCGTAGCGCTTGGCGGCTGGGCGGGGGCGCTCTGGAATGTTCGTCCCGATGCCCTCGTGCTTGTTGCCTTGATCCCCGCCGCGCTGCACCTGACGGGGCAGGTCGTCACGCTCGACCTCGACAATGGCGCCGACGCGCTCGCCAAATTCCGCAGCAATCGTTTTGCGGGGTTGCTGGTCTTCGCGGCGATGCTGGTGGTCGGCAGCGCGCCCTGACGCGGGCGCCTATTCGGCCGCAAGCAGTTCTTCGGCGCCGCCAAGGTCGACCGAGACGAGGCGGCTGACGCCCTTTTCGATCATCGTCACCCCGAACAGGCGATGCATGCGCGCCATCGTCACCGCATTGTGGGTGACGATCAGATAGCGGGTCTTCGTCTCGCGCGTCATCCGGTCGAGCAGGTCGCAGAAGCGTTCGATATTGGCGTCATCGAGCGGCGCATCGACTTCGTCGAGGACGCAGATCGGCGCCGGATTGGTCAGGAAAAGGCCGAAGATCAGCGCGACGGCGGTCAGCGCCTGTTCGCCGCCCGAGAGCAGGGTCAGCGTGCCGAGGCGCTTGCCCGGCGGCTGCGCCATGATCTCCAGCCCGGCCTCGAGCGGATCGTCCGAATCGACGAGTTCGAGATGCGCCTGCCCGCCGTTGAACAGCGTGGTGAACAGGCGCTGGAAATGTTCGTTCACCGTCGCGAAGGCGGCGAGCAGGCGAACGCGACCCTCGCGGTTGAGGTTGCCGATCGAGCCGCGCAGCCGGTTGACCGCTTGTTGCAGCTCCTCGATCTCGGCGGCGCTTCGTTCGCGTTCGACGTCGAGTTCGGCAAGCTCGTCGGCGGCGACGAGGTTGACCGGCCCCAGCCGCTCGCGTTCGCCGATCAGCCGGTCGTGCGCGGCCGACTCGGCACTTGCATCGTCGACGCCATCGCTCTCGAACCCGACCTTCTGCGGTAGCAAGGGGGGCGGACATTCGAAGCGCTCGCCCGACAGGCGCCCCATCTCGATGCGGCGCAGCTCGGCATTTTCGGAGCGTGCCACCGCGCCGGCGCGTATCTCGCGCGCCGCGGCGACGCGCTCGCGGATCGTCGTCAGCGCCGCTTCGGCTTCGCGCAGCGCCGCTTCGGCTTCGCGCTCCTGCGCCTCGGCGGCGCGCACCTTGCCGCGCACCTCCGTCTGCCGGGCCGCCGCGGCTTCGCTATCGGCGGCGAGCTTTTCGGGCAGGCCCGCAAGCTTCGCCGCTTCGGTTGTCAGCGCTTCGGCGCGCTTGTCCATGTCGGTCACACGCCTTGCCGCTTCGCCCGCGCGCGCCTTCCAACTCTTGATCTCGGCACCGACGACCGCGTGTCGCTCGCTTAGCCCGGCGAGCGCGCGCTCATGATCAGCGAGCGCGTCGCGCGCACCATTGGCGTCGCCCCGCGCGCGGTCGGTTGCACTTTCTTCACCCTCAAGCGCCGCGCGCGCGAGGCTGTCGTCGGGGAGCGCGGCGAGCGCCGCCTCCTTTGCGGCAAGGTCCGCAGCGGCGTCGCTCCCGGCCGCCGCAATTTCGGCGAGCCGACGGTCGAACAGCGCGGCGGCGTCGCGGTGACGGTCGAGCGCGGCCTGCGCCTGATCGGCGGCACGCAGCGCGGTGCGGCGTGCCTCGTCGGCGCTCGCGAGCGCCCTGCGCGCCGCGGCGGCGGCGTCGGTTCGCTCGGCAAGCTGCGTTGCCGCAGTATCGCGGCGATCCTGCAATTCCTGCACCCCGAGTTCAACTTGCGGGCGCTGCGCGGCGAGCGCGTCGAGGCGATTCTGCCGCTGCAGCCGCTCGGTCGCCGTCGCGCCGTCGCCGCGCGTGACGAAACCATCCCAGCGGCGCATCACGCCGTCCAGGGTGACCAGCCGTTGGCCGACCGCGAGCGGTTGGCCGGTGTCGCGATCGGCAACTGCAATCTGCGCGAGCCGCCGCGCGAGCGCCGGGGGCGCCTGGACAAAGGCTGCGAGCGGCTGCGTGCCTGCCGGCAGCGCCGGGTCGTTCTTGTCGGTATCGGCGCCGCCCCAGCTGCGCGCGGAGTCGCGGTCGGTCCCGGCGTCGAGATCGTCGCCGAGCGCGGCGGCGAGGGCCGCCTCGTGGCCCGGCGTCACGCGCAGCCGGTCGAGGATGCGGTCGTCGTCGGTGCGGGCGGCGGCGAGCGCGCGTTCGAGCGTTGCCGCCTCGCCGTCGAGCGCGGCGAGCGCCGCACGCGCTTCGGCAAGACCGGCATCGATTGCGCCCAGATCGACCGCGATCGCTTCGCGGTCGGCCTCGGCCTCGTGCAGCGCGGTTTCCGCGGCAGCTATCGCCGCTTCGGCCTGTTCGGCGCTGCGGGCGCTTTCGGCCTGCGTCGCGGCGAGGGCGGCGCTGTCGCCCAATGCGGCGATTTCGGCCTCGACCCGCTGACGGTCGCCGGCGATGCGCCGGACGGCGGCCTCGGCCGTGTCGCGCGCCGACACCGCTATGCGGCGGTCGGCGGCTTCGCTCGCCGCCTTCGCTCGTGCCTGCGCGAGTGCGACCTCGGCATCGCGGAGGCGTGCCTGCGCCGCCTGATGCGCCTCGACCAGCGCCGCCTTGCCCGCGTCGTGCGCGGCAATGTCCTGCGTCAGGCGCTTCGCTTCGGCGTCGAGCGCGGTCAGGGCGGCATGGGCGTCGCGCGCCAATTCGCCCTCGCGCGCCCGGTCCTCGGCGAGCCGCGCCTGCTGCGCCGCCAGATCGTCGAGCCGTTGCCGCGCGGCACGTTCCTCGCCCTGCAGGCGGACAAGCGTCGCGGTCGCCTCGGCGAGTGCATCGCGCTGTGCCTGCGCCTCGGCGCGCGCGCTACCGACGCGCGTCGCCACTTCGACCTGCGCGGCGGAAACGGTTTCGAGTTCGGACTGCGCGGCCCTCACGGCAGCTTCGGCGGCATCGGCGTCGCGGCGCGCCCGATCGGCGGCGGCGGCGGCATCGCGCCAGCGCGCGTAGATCAGCCGGCCTTCGGCGATACGGATATCGTCGCTGAGCTTGCGATATTTTTCCGCCGCCCGCGCCTGACGGCGCAGCGCATTTGCGCGCACTTCCATGTCGGCGACGATTTCGGACAGGCGATTGAGGTTGGTTTCGGTCGCGCGCAGCTTTTGCTCGGCATCCTTGCGGCGGACGTGCAAACCAGCGATGCCCGCCGCTTCCTCCAGCATCGCGCGGCGGTCGGTCGGCTTGGCGGCTATGACGTTCGCGATCTTGCCCTGACTGACGAGGGCGGGGCTGTGCGCGCCGGTCGCGGCGTCGGCAAAGATCAGCGCGACATCCTTGGCGCGGACGTCGCGTCCGTTGGCGCGATAGGCGCTGCCCGCGCCGCGTTCGATACGGCGGATGATCTCGAGTTCATGCCCTTCGCTCGCGTCGGACAGGCCCGCGACGACATTGCCTTCGGTATCGCAATGGATGGCAACCTCGGCAAAATCGCGCGGCGGGCGCTGCGATGTGCCGGCGAAGATCACATCCTCCATCCCGCCGCCGCGCATGGATTTGGGGCTCGATTCGCCCATCACCCAGCGGATCGCTTCGAGCAGGTTTGATTTGCCGCAGCCGTTCGGACCGACGACGCCGGTCAGCCCGGGTTCGATCCGCAATTCGGTTGGCTCGACGAAGCTTTTGAAACCGGTCAGGCGCAGGCGTCTTATCTGCACGAAGCCACCTCGTGCAGGTCAGCGAATCGGAGCCGGTGCAACCTTGCTGTCACATATCCCCCTGACACCGTCATGGCGCGTGGGCGGTCGAGTCGCAAGGGGTGCCGCCTCCCCGTCGCGGGCGGCGGGGAGGACTATTGCCTTTAGCGGGCGCCCATGGTGCGCAGGCGGTCGCGCAGCGGGCCCCAGGTGGTGATGCCTTCGGCGACCTGGCCGTTGATGACGAAGGTCGGCGTGCCCTGGATCTTGAACTGTTCGATGCCCTTGTTGGTCATCTGCTCAAGCTTGCTGATATTGTCGACGTTCGACAGGCAGGCGTTGATCTGGTCGGCGGTTACGCCGCGCGACTGGAAGAACTCTTCAAGCTTCCAGGCTTTGGCGAGCGCGGGAAAGCGCTGCGCGGGGGGCAGCGCCATCGCGGCTTCGCCGCCCTTGGGATTGGCCTGCGCGCCGGCGAACAGTTCGGCTTGCGAGGCAAAGACATTTTCCTGTAGCGGGAAATAGCGATCGACCGGGCTGCAATGCGCGACCGCCGCGGCCATCGCGTCGAGCGGATCGCGGATGAAGTTGCGCACTTCCAGGCTGACACGGCCGCTGTCGATGAAGTCGCGCTTGATCTCTTCGTGGCTTTCCTTCGAGAAATCGGCGCAGTGCGAGCAGGTCAGCGACGCATATTCGATGATCTTGATCGGCGCGTCGGGGTTACCCATCAGATAGCCGCCCTCGGCGGTCTTGGTGACCGTTGTCGACCATTGCTTGCCTGCGGGTGCCGCGACCTTGGCGACGACCGCCTGTTCCTTCGACTGGTCGGTCGTGCCCTTGCCGCAGCCGGCGAGCGCAAGGGCGCCGATCGAGGCGAGAAGGATCGGGCGAAGGGGCAATCTGGTCATTGGGGATAGTCTCCGGATAATTCGCGTGAACGGGCTTTTACGAGGCCTTCAGCGCCGCGTCGAGTTGCGTTTTGATCGCGGACCAGACGGTCACATCGACATGGCGTCCGTTGATGAAGAAGGCCGGCGTGCCGCGCACATGGTCGGCACCCAGGCCGATATTGGTCATGCCTTCGAGTTCGGCGCGCGTGACCTCGCTATCGAAACAGGCGTTCATCTGCGCCTGGGTGTAGCCGCGCTTCGACATCAGCGCGCCGAGCCCGGTGTCGGCCGCGATCTTGCGCGCGCGTTCGCTCTCGGTGCCGACATACCAGCTCTTGACCATCGCCTCGGGCGCCTTTTGCACTTTCGCCAGCCAGACCGGTTGCGCCATGAAGATGGCGTGGTGGTTGGCCGCGAAGGCCTTGGCGCCGCCGCAGCGCGCCAGCAGCGCTGCGGTCAGGTCGACGGGGTCGCGGACGAGGTTGCGATATTCGAAGACCACCAGTCCCTTGTCGATATATTGGGTCTTGAGCGGGACGTCGCCGTCGCGCGCAAATTCGCCGCAATGGCTGCACGTATAGCTGAAATATTCGACCAGACGCACCTTGGCGGCGGGGTTTCCGACGATATAGGCGCCAATCGCGCTGGTGCTGATCTTCGACGACCAGGCCGGCGCCGGAGCGGCGGGCGCGGCGGCGACCAGCGACAGCGCGGCGATCGACAGGGCGCCGATGGCGGTGCGGCGGGACAGGGTGCGACCGGATATCTTGGGCATGGACGTGCCGTCTTCCTTCAACTGATGCGCGGGAGTTTCGGCGCGCTGGCGAGCCCGGCGGCCATGCGTTCGAGCACGGTCCTGAGCTCCGGATCGCCGATGTCGCGCAGGCTATCCCCCAGTTCGGCGGGTACCGGCTTCAGCATTGCCGGCTGCTGAACGGGGGCGGGGGCGGGCGTGACCTGCCCATGCGTCATGCGGACGCTCGCGATCGCGGCATAGCCGAAGAAGCGATTGACCGCCGCGACGATGTCGGGGGCGACATGCTGCAGCATGGGTGCGTGCGCGCCGCTGATCGTCAGGTGCAGCGTTCCACCCGCCTTTTGTCCGGCGGGAAAGCGGATCATCGCGGGCTGGGTGACATCGGCGAGCCGGTCGCCGACGATTTCGCGCCAGCGGCTGACGACCGACGACTGGATGAAGCCGAATTTGCGAAAGGCGGTCCGGCCGATTTCTGGAACCATATCGGCGATCGCGCGCGCTTCGCCGCCGCGCGGCCGCTCATAGCTGCGCGCCGGCGCCTTTTTGGTCGCCTTCTTCGCGCCCGCCTTGGGGGGCTTGTCGCCATCGCCGGAGCCTGCTTTCGCCATCGCCGCCGCCATGCCATAGGCGGGGGGTGAGCGTCCAGATGCCAGACCCCGATCTCTCCGCCGCCGACTTCGCGCCGCGGCTGCTCGCCTGGTACGACCGCGCGGCGCGCAACCTCCCTTGGCGCATCGCGCCGGGCAGCGCGGTGACGCCCGATCCCTACCGCATCTGGCTCGCCGAAGTGATGCTGCAACAGACGACCGTTGCCGCGGTCGCGGGCTATTTCGCCCGCTTTACCGAGCGTTGGCCGAGCGTCGCCGATCTCGCGGCGGCCGATGACGCGGACGTCATGGCGGCGTGGGCGGGCCTCGGATATTATGCCCGCGCTCGCAACCTGCTCGCCTGCGCGCGCGCGGTGGTCGCCGATCATGACGGCCTTTTTCCGGATAGCGAGACCGGGTTGCGCGCCTTGCCGGGCGTCGGCGATTACACTGCGGCGGCGGTCGCGGCGATCGCCTTCGGCCGCCCCGCGGTTGTCGTCGACGCCAATATCGAGCGGGTGATTGCGCGCCACCGGCTGGTCGCCACGCCGCTGCCGGCCGCAAAGCGCGCGATCCGTGCCGCGCTGGCGCCGCTCGTTCCGCGCGATCGCCCCGGCGACTTCGCGCAGGCTCTCATGGATCTGGGCGCAACGATCTGCACGCCGCGCAGCCCCGCCTGCACCCGCTGTCCCGTCGTCGCCGATTGCGCCGCATTTGCGGCTGGCACCGCCGAGTCATTGCCGGTCAAGCCGCCCAAAAAGGCGAAGCCGCAGCGCCACGGACGCGCCTGGTGGATCGAATCGGATGCGCGGCTGTGGCTGGTACGGCGCCCCGATAAGGGGATGCTCGGCGGGATGCGGGCATTGCCCGGCGGCGCGTGGGACGAACCGCCCGCATCCGATGACGGAGCCGTCTCCGTGCGGCACGGCTTCACCCATTTCGACCTCACATTGACGCTCGTCCGGCGCGGAGTCGAGGATGCCGCAGGGGAAGGTGAGTGGTGGCCGATTTCGGCGCTTGACGCGGCGGGTCTGCCGACGCTGTATCGCAAACTGGTCGACAAGATGCGGGAGAGTGACCGATGACGATGATGATTTCGCGCCGCGCGCTGCTCGGCAGCCTGGCGCTGGGGGGCAGCGCGACGCTGTTGCCGCGCGCCGCCTTCGCCTGGACCAATGCCGAGGCGCTCTATCCGGCGACCTACGCCTTCATCAAGGGATTCGTGGACCGCCGCGAGCTCGCCGGCGCTATCGCTGCGATCGGCAAGGATCAGGCGCCGCCCGACTATCTGGGCGCGGGCAAGCAGGCGATGGATTCGCAGCGCGCTGTGGCCCCGGACACGATCTGGCGGCTCTATTCGATGACCAAGCCCGTCACCGGCATGGCGGCCATGCTGCTGATCGAGGATGGCAAGATGACCCTCGACCAGCCGATCGCCGATTTCCTGCCGGCCTTCGCATCGATGAAGGTGCAGAACACCCCCGACGGGTCGATCACCGACGTTCATCCCTCGAAGGGGCCGATCACGGTCCGCCAGCTCCTCACCCACACCGCCGGGCTCGGCTACAATATCGTTCAGAAGGGGCCGCTGCGCGACGCCTATAACGAGGCGGGGATATTGGGCGGACAGGTCAGCCGTCTGCCGATTCCGGGCTTCCCGCCGACCACGCCCGCGCCGAGTCTGGAGGTTTTCGCCGACCGGCTCGCGACGCTGCCGCTCGTCTATGAACCCGGCACCCGCTGGAGCTATTCGGTCGGGCTCGACCTGATGGGCCGCGTGATCGAGGTCGCCTCGGGTCAGCCCTTCGACGCCTTTCTGAAGGCGCGCATTTTCGATCCGCTGGGGATGGCGAGCACCGGTTTTCGCGTCACCGGCGACGAAGAAGCGCGGCTGTCGACCAACTATGCGCCGCTGGGCGGCGTGCTGCTGCCGATCGATCCCGCGACGAGCTCGATCTACCTCGACCCGCCGCCGATGCCCTATGGCGGCGGCGGTCTCGTTTCGACGGCGCGCGATTACGACCGGTTCCTCGCCATGCTGCTCGGCGAGGGCGAAACCGGCGGCGTGCGGATCATGAAGCCCGAAACCGCGCGGCTCGGCATGTCGAACCTGCTTGCCGATTCGGTCGATCGCAAGAATACGTTCATCGACGGTGAGGGCTTCGGCGCTGGCGGACGCGTGTCGCTCGCCGGATCGCCGACCGGCGAGGGAGTTTACGGCTGGGGCGGCGCAGCGGGCACCATCGCCTTTGTCGATCGCCGCCGCGGCTATCGCGTCGGCGGCTATACGCAATATATGCCGTCGGAAGCGCTGCCCTTCCAACGCGACTTCGGCAAGGCCTTCTACAAGGATGTGATGGCCTGATGCCGCTGCCGCTCGGCTTTACCGGGGCGCGGCTTGACCGTGCCGACCGACTCCGCACCGATCCCGAGGCTTTCGCGGCGGCGATCGCCGATCCGCGCGCGACCTGCCTGCTGCTTGATGGCATCGATCCGGTGCCGGGCAGCGGCGGCGGGCTGATGTGGGAAGCGCTTGATCCGGCCGACGAGCGTGCGTTGTTGCTGCTAGGGATCGACGACAGCGGCGCGCCGCGCTTCGTGCGCGAGGCGCATGGCGGGGCGCGCGTCGATGCGCGTTCGCGCACCGTGATGCGGCTGCTCCCGATGCTATCGCCCGAAGAAGCGGCGCTCTATGGCGGTGCGCGCAGCCTCGTCGACTGGCACGCGCGGCACCGGTTCTGCGCCGTTTGCGGTTCGCCGACCGAATTGTTCCGGGGCGGCTGGGGTCGCCGCTGCGCTTCGTGCGGGGCGGAACATTTCCCGCGCGTCGACCCCGTTGTCATCATGCTCGCCGAATATGAGGGCCGCGTGCTGCTCGGCCGCCAACCCGGCTTCCCGCCCGGCTTCTTTTCGGCGCTCGCGGGCTTCGTCGAGCCGGGCGAATCGCTTGAGGAAGCGGTGGCGCGCGAATTGTTCGAAGAAGCGGGCATCGCCGTGTCCGATGTATCTTATGTGGCGAGCCAGCCCTGGCCGTTCCCCTCGTCGCTGATGATCGGGTGCCGCGCGGTCGCGCGCGGCGCAGCGCTGACGATCGACACGACCGAACTCGAAGCGGCGATGTGGGTCGACCGTGCGGAGGTGCGCGCGGCGCTCGCCGGCGACATGGGCGCGAGCTTCATGGCACCGCCGCCGCTGGCGATCGCGCGCTATCTGCTGGAGGATTGGGTGGCCTGAGCCTTAGAGGCGCTTGCCGGTGATGCGGCTGATTTCGCGCGCCACCATCGATTCGACCATCGCCGGCAGATTGGCGTCGAGCCATTGCTTGAGCATCGGCCGCATCGCATCGACGACGACATCCTCGAGGCTGCGTCCCCCGGCGGGCACCGTCGCGGCGGCCGCCGCGGCGGCTGGCGCCATCGCTGCGGTGAGCGCTTCGAGCGACTGGCGCGCGGCATCGGCGCTGGCGACCGACACCAGCTCTTCCTGCCCGGTCGCGGCGCCGCTGTCGTCAAGGGTCGATTCGGCGACGGCGTCGTCTTCCTCTTCGTTGAGGTCGAGAATATCCTCGCTCGGCGCCGCCGCACGCTGCGCGCGCGCGCCAGGGGCCTCGTCACGCGCGATGACGCGCCGGATCGACGACAAAATGTCTTCCATCGATGGCTCCCGCGACATGTCGCCCATGCTTGCCCCCTCAGTTCCGCCGGAAATACCGGTTAACCATGTTCATACCGGCGCGCGGGCGGGCTTGCCAAGCCTTATTGTTGGGGAAGCGGCTCTACGGCAGGCACCCTGGCATCGGCGGCGGGGATGCTGCGCGTATCGGTGGCCTGCTGCTGCGGCTTCGGATCGTCGGCCCAATCCCAGATCTGACCGCGAACACGGCGATAATTTACCGCCGGATCATAGAGCGCGCCGCCCTCGATTCCCAGGTCGCGCGCTTCGGCCTTGCCCATCGCGGCGAGGACCGAGAAAGCCGCGACATAGCTGTTGCGTTTGGCCGAGACGAGCTGGACCTGCGCGTTCAGATATTCCTGTTCGGCATTCAATATGTCGAGGATCGAGCGCGTGCCGACGCTGTTTTCGGCACGCACCCCCTCGAGCGACAGGGCGTTCGCGCCCACCGCCTGCTCGGTCGCGGCGATGACG
Source organism: Sphingopyxis sp. A083 (assembly GCF_001468495.1). Classification (NCBI taxonomy): domain Bacteria; kingdom Pseudomonadati; phylum Pseudomonadota; class Alphaproteobacteria; order Sphingomonadales; family Sphingopyxidaceae; genus Sphingopyxis; species Sphingopyxis sp. A083. The sequence goes on from NZ_LNSK01000001.1 coordinate 341,566, forward strand.
CGCTCGTTCGCCTGCCACGCGGCATAAGCGCCGCGCGTCTGCGCGATCACGTCGCGTTCGGTGGCAACATAGGTTTCGATCGCCTGGCTGCTGCGCGATTGCGCCTGGCGCACCTGCGCCGACGGGCGGCCGCCCTGAAAGATCGGCAGCGTCAGCGACAGGCCGGCGGCGGCGCTCTTAGTCGTATTCTCGGCCACGGTGTTGCCGGCGGGAATCGAATGAAGATTATTGTTGTAGCCGCCGCCTAGTGTCGCCGACAGCTTGGGCATGCGGGCGGCCCGCGCAGCGCCGATGTCGGCGCGCGATGCGTTGATGCGCTGGTTTGCTGCTTCGATATCGGGATTGTTGTTGAGCGCGATCGCGACCGCATCCTCAACCGATTGCGGGAGATTGGGCAGCGCCGGCGGCGGCTGGAGGTCGACCGGCGCATCGCCGACCAGCTTCACATAATTTTCGCGGCTGCGAATCAGATTGGCTTCGGCGCCGCGCAGGTCGCCCTCGGCCAGCGCAAGCCGGGCCTGCGACTGGGCGACGTCGGTGCGCGTCAGATCGCCGATCTCGAACCGGTCGCTCGATGCCTGCAAATTGGTCTTGAGGACCGCGACATTCTTCTGGTTGAGCTGGACGATCGCTTGGTCGCGGATCACGTCCATATAGGCGCCCACGACTTGCGAGAAAATGCTCGCTTCGGTTGCGCGCAGATCGGATTGCCCGGCTTCGACGCGATATTCGGCCGCCTTCACCGCGTTGCGCACCGCGCCGCCCTGATAGATCGGCACGCTGAGTTGGCTGCCCGCGGACAGGACGCGGCCCGGCGACACGAAGCTGTTGCCCGGGATGACCAGATTTTCCTGATAATCGACGCTGGCACCGACCGAGGGCAAGCCCGACGCCTTCTGGATCGGAACATTCTCGTCGTTCGCGCGCTGTCCGGCGCGCGCCGCCGTCAGCGTCGGATTATTCTCATAGGCTTTGGCGAGCGCACCCTGCAGCGTCTCGGCCTGCGCCTGCGACGACAGCGCCAGCGCGCCGAGCGCCATGCCCGCCAGCCAGCAGGCGCGTCGTCCGGTCATTTTCGTGTCGATGTCGTGCATGATTTGGTTCAGCCTGAAGGGAGGGAAGGCTCTCAGAATCGAAAACCCGTGGGGGCCTCGAAACCCGGCAGCGCCGCGACATCCATGTCGGCAAAGGCGCGCAGCGCAAGTGTGCCGGCGGTCTTGACGCCCTGGACAAGCCGGGTGACGCTGCCTTCGCGGCGCGCCGCGACCAGCTTGCCGCCTTCGGCGAGCTGCGCTGCCAACGCGTCGGGAAGCTGTTCGATCGCGCCGTCGATCAGGATGCGGTCGAAGGGCGCTTCGCCGGGGGCACCGGCAGCGAGCGGGCCTTCGACCCAGCGAATCGCCGGATTGTCGGTTGCGGCGCGGGCGGCAGCAAGCAGATCGGCCTGCTCCTCGACCGCGACGACCGAGGCACCGAGCGCCGCGAGCAGCGCGGCGGTGTAGCCCGTCGCCGCACCGATGAGCAGCACGCGCTGGCCCGGCCGGATATCGGCGGCGACCAGCAGGCGGCCGGTGACGAGCGGCGCATTGAGCGCGCGGCCGTGACCCAGCGCGATCGCGCGGTCCATATAGGCGACGCTCGCCAACGCCGCGGGAACATGCGCCTCGCGCGCCACGCTGCCCATCGCCGCGACGACCGCCGGGTCGATCACGTCATTGGTCCTCAGCTGGCTGTCGATCATCGCAGCCCGCATGTCCGCAGCAGTCACTTCGTTCAATTTCGTCGCCATCAGCCTGTTTTCCGATTCTGGGGCCCTGAAGCTTGGGGCCGTTCTAGCCGAACCGATGCTGTGTTGCAATACTAATACAGCATCGCGCGGCGCTGCGTCGCGCATAGCTGGCCGCGGGAGTGGCGCCAACCCCGCATTGCGCGAAAATGCGTGCGAAATGGAGTGGGCCTTGGCGAATCCTTGACAAGCCCGCCAAAGCCCCGCACTAGCGGCGCCGTCCAACACCCGGCCCGGCCCGCGACACAGCGGCCGCGGCGTTCGGCGCGAGGCCCGATGGCGGAGTGGTGACGCAGCGGACTGCAAATCCGTATACGCCGGTTCGATTCCGGCTCGGGCCTCCATTCATCCCATCTAACCTTGCTGCCGACGCCGATCTCGGCATCGATTGTATCGGTATTGGCGAACCGTCAGGCCTCGCCCGATCGGCCATGTCGCTATCACCGGCATCTGTACTGGTACACCGCAGCCGTCGCCTTGCCGGCACGATCCGCTATCCAATCTTGATTTTCAGAATGAAAGATTCAGTAGTGATGACGCGCGTCGTGGACTGGAAACCTTTGATCGGCCGGATTTTTCCTACGCTATGCGCGGCGATCCTTTTCGGTTTCATGTCTCCGGCGGCCCATGCGGAAGGTGGCTGTCCCGACGGATTTTTCCCGATCGGCGGCGGGACGGGCGGATGGCAAGGGTGCGCGCCGATCCCCGGCTACGACGATGGCGGCGCCGAGGAAGAGCCGCAACAGCCGACGAGGTCGGCTTATGACAATTACTATGCGGCCGCCTGGCATCGCGATTCAAGCTGGGCTTGGCTCGTCACCGGCTATTCGAATCGAACGCGCGCCGATCGGGCGGCGCTGGCGGCCTGCAATGCGGCGATGGGATCGGGGTGCACGACGGCCGCCGGCGGTGCCAATGGCGCGCTTGTGATCTCACGCGGGGTCGAGGGCGATCTTTATGCCATGTCCGGAGCGGATAAAGGCAAAGCCGAAAAGGCCATGGCGAAATATTGCAAGGAAGCTAACGACGAGTGCGAGGAAATCCAGTGGGCCACGGCACCAGCCTTGATCGCGCCCTCCGGTCAGAATGTGCCCGAATCGCCCCGAATCTATGGCCCTGTGAACGATCCGCATCGCCGTTACGGGGCGCTCGCCTGGCCTGATGGCGGAGCCGATGCGGCGCCGACGCGCGAGGTCTGGATCGTGGGCGGGCGACCTTCGCCGGATAAGGCGGCGTCCGATGTGGTTGCGCGGTGCCAGGACGACAGCGGCAAGACTTGCAGCGTCAAGCTGGCTGGTTCCGACGTCTATATTGCCCTGACGATGGGCGATGGCGTGATGGGTGGCGCGGCCAGCGCATCCTCGGTCGCGGCTGCCCAGAAACGCGCGCTCGATTTCTGCCGAAAAACGTACAAGCGATGCCGGGAGGCCGGCTTTTTCGACCTGGTTGCGGAGCAGGCCTTGCGGTACGATCCCGAGGCCTTCGGCAAGCCCTGGTTTACCGCGCAAAGCTGGACCAAGGGCGGCAAGGCACCGTGGCGCAATTCGGTGTGGTCGGTGTCCGGCGCGAAGGATATGGACAGCGCGAAAAAGGCGGCACTGGCTTCCTGTCACGCCGAAACCAAAGATGAGTGCGAGGTCGCGTCCTGGTCCTCGAACAGCAAGGTGGCGCTATCCGTCGACGCAACCGGAGCCGTACATGTGCTCTGGACGGCTTGGTCGAACGATCCTGCGAAGGTGGTCGCAAAAGACTGTGCGGCGCAATCCCTTGATTGCCGGATTGTAACCATCATCGATTCCCGCCTGCCTTCTACAGGACGAATCGACGTTGAATAGCTGCTACCCGAGCAAACGCTGGACCGTGCGTCCTTTAGCGGAGGGTGTCAGTTGAAGGATGATGCGGTGCTGCACGCCGCATATTGTATCTGGCAATGCTGCGCCGCCTCATTGCAACTGCGCATCGCCAATCGGTTCGCAGCGGCCATGGTCGCGGCATAAGCGATTCCGACTTGCCGGTCGTCCCCCGACGCATAAGCGGCGCATTGGTTTCGACAGGTCAGGCGCACCCGACATTCGCCTGCGCCGCCGCTTTCCTCGCATTGACGGATCGCGCCTGCCGTAGCGGAGCCTTCGCTCTGTCGGCCACGGACCGCACCAAAGCCGACGCCGCCAAGCGCTATTGCGCCCCATCGTGCTTCGGATTGGTCGGACGCCGCGGCGACCGGTGTGAACAAGCTCGCGAGCAGGATCGACGGAATCCATTTCATTTCGGCATGTTAAGGCAGGAAATATCGATCGCAGCCAAGCAAGCGTGCGTACCAGTGCATTTCCGGGTGGACCGCCCGCCGCCGCCTTGGCCCATGCCTGCCCGGCCAGGGAAGTGATCGAAAATGTACCGGTGTCGTAAGACTGTCCCGGTGATCGGGATCGAGATGTTAGCGTCGGGCGATGGATGCCTGCAGTCCGAAAAGCACGCGAACGCATGCACGGCTTGTCGGCTGGGTCGCACTAATTTTGTTCAGCTCGGCCTGTGCCGCGTCGCCCTATGGCCGCGAAGCGAGCAATTGCGCGCGCGGCGTGTCTATTGAAGCGGTCATCCGCGCTTGCAATCCGTCGGCCTTGCGACGGTTGCTTACATATGGCGTCGATCCTGACCTTCCCGACCGTGCGACAGGGCATTCGCCTCTGGAAACGGCTATTCTGGCGGGACGGCGCGATCAGGTCGGGGTTCTGATCGTCGCCGGGGCCGATCTCGACCGACCCGATCATGTCGGCAATACGGCGCTGCATATCGCCGCGCAGACAAATCAACCATGGATTGCGCTGGATCTGCTGAAGGCGGGTGCGCGACCGGACATCCGCAATGCGCAAGGACGAACCTTTCGGACATATCTCGATTTGATGAGCGATGATCTGCTCACGCCCTATGCCCGTACGGGAAAGCGCGCGGTGGTCGATTGGCTCGCGCAGCGCGACAGTACAGAGGGCGCCCTCCACTGACGACAGGCGAGGCCGCCCCGACGGTAGTCGGCGGACGACGATCGTTGCGCAATCCAGCGCGGCCGTCTGCCTGCTGGAAGGATGTTCAATATTTTTTCTTGAAGAACAGTCTTTTGATCATCGCCCCCGCGCTGATGAAAACTGCTGCGCCAATCAGCGCTCCCGCCAGCGGAAAATAAGCGTGATCGCGGGTACTGTCGACGACCACCTGACCAAATCCGGCCGCCCGCAACTTGTAGACACGCCACTCGGTTGCGGCAATTTGCCACAGCACAAACAGCCCGACGAACAGCGCCGACAGGATGCGGGCACGCTTCTTTCCGGGCGACGTATTTTGCGGGTCGTTCATGGTCGCTCCGGTTCATGGGGGGCGCTCGGTTGCGCTTGCTGCGGCGGTGGCGAGTCAATCGGATCAAAGGTACTGAGCGTGTAGCCGACTTCGCCCGACATGGTCATGACCGCGCCGTCGCAGGTCCGGATGCGATGCTCGAAACTGTGGCTCGTTTCGGTTTGCTGCAGATCGATCCGAAGCCCGCCATTGTGGAACCAAAGCAGCGCGTCGTAGCGCGTCCGATTATCGTCGATGCGCTCGATCCCCTTGGTCGACAGGGTGCGTTCCACGGTGCGACCGTCGGCGTCCGTCGTCCGCGCCAGTACCTGTTTCAGATCTTCGGCATAGACCTCTTCGAGCGCCGCGACACAGGCCGCATGCGATTCATAGCTTTGCGGCAGGGCAAGGATCGGCATGACGCCGCTTGCCAGAACGGCCTGGCCGGGTGCAGCCGCCGCCAGGCCGAGCACGGCTATTCCCACATGATATCGACGTTGCGCCATGTTCAGCCTTGGGGCGATCGCTCGCGAGCGGTCCGGGAGTCGGGCGCTTTCCGGCGAACTGTCGTCGCAGCAATGGTGATCGCGCCGCAGACCGCCGCCAACAAGCGTTGGCGTGCACCGGTACATCGTTTCGCTTCGCCCCGCGCTCGCTCGCCGCCAAATTGCCTGCATGACCCGAATCTTTGCCCTCCCGATCCTGTCGATCGCCGCGTTTCTTTTGGCGCAGACCGCATCGGCGGCCGCCGAACCACTGCCGAAGCAGCGGGATATTCCTGCCGAAGAAAGTACGGTGATCTGCCCGGACGAGGCCGCGGGCCGGCGCCTGTTCGAAGATTATTACACTGCGATCGCCGCGGGAGGCTTCGACATCTACCGTTTTTTCGACGGGCTGAAAGCAACGGGGTGCGAACAGAAGAGCGGCCCGTTGCAGATCGTGGAGATTCTGGGGCGGCGCCTGATCGGAACCTCCGGCGGGACGCAACTGCTCTATCGTGCGAACCGCCCCGACGGTGCCGTGGTGTTCGGACTGGTCGACGAAGGGGTCAACGATCAGTTTCCCCGCACCGATTTTGCGCGATGGATGCAACTCCATGCGCCGGGCGGTCGGTTGATCGATCGACAGGGCAACCGGCTGTATCTATGCCCGTCGCCCGCCGATGCGCAAAAGCTGGTCCACGCGATCCTTCCGATGGGTGAGCCCGGCACTGCCGATCCGCAGCAGATCAAGTCGCGTGACCGGGCCTTTGCCGCGGCTCGCTGCAGGACCGCCCCGGGCGAATATCGGATCACCGCCGTCGGCGACAGCCAGTTCGTCAGTCTGGGACCGGAGGCCGGAGAGGATTGGACGGCGCTGGTCGCGACGGACAGCGACGGACGCGAGGTCGGGCTGGTTTACGACGCCTCGGTCATGTGACGCCCCGCCGGTTTCGGGTCAGGCGCTGAGGGCGCTGCGAATGGCGGCGGTGTAGGTGCGGCCGACGCGCACTTCGGAGCCGTCGGTCAGCACCGCGACGAGGGAGGCGAACGGCATCTGCTTGATGCGTTCGATTGCGGAGCGTTGCACGATCGTGCTGCGATGGATGCGCAGGAACCGCGCAGGATCGAGCCGGCGTTCGAGAGAGGCGAGGCTCTCTTGATAGAGATAGTCGCCATCGGCGATGTGCAGGCGCACATAGTCGCGATCGGCCTGGAAGCGGATGATGTCGTCGGCCGGAATGCGCAGATATTCGCCATGGGTGCGAACCCAAAACTCGCCGTTTTTGCGGTTTTCCCGGCCGAGCGCCTGCTTGAGCGCATGCAGCGTTTCCTGCAGTTCGGCGATGCGGTCCGACTGCAGGCGCGCGCCCGCCGCCGCGCGGGCGCGCTCGATGGCCAGATGGAATCGTCCCGGTTCGATTGGCTTGGTCACATAATCGACGGCATTGTTTTCGAACGCGCGCAGCGCATGATGGTCGAACGCAGTGACGAAGACGACGGCTGGGGGAGCCTCGGCAACTGCCGCTAATATGTCAAAGCCGTCGCCGCCCGGCATCTGGATGTCGAGCAGCATGATGTCGGGGGGGCGTGCCGCGACAATCGCCACCGCTTGCGCGACATTGGCGGCTTCGTCCACGCGTCCGACCCACGGATATCTGGAGAGGAGGCGCAGAATACGCCTGCGCGCCAGCGGCTCGTCGTCGATGACCAGAACCGACATTTCGGTCATGCGGGCCGCCAAGGCAGCGCGATTGCCGCGCGAAAGCGACCATCCGCCGTGATCTCTGACGATAGCGACCCTTGCTCGCGAAAGCGCGCGCGCAAGCGATCCGCGACATTCTTCAGGCCCATACCCATGCCCGGCGGCCGGGGTCGTCCGTCATCCGCCGCGACGTCGTTTTCGACGACAATCTCCAGTGCTTCGTCGCGCCGCGTAGCGCTGACCGCAATTTCGACTGGGCCGGCCGATCGCCCGACGCCGTGCTTGACCGCATTTTCGATCAGTGGCTGCAGGATCAGGCTGGGGACCAGCGCGCCGCCCGCTTCATCGTCAATGGCGATGCTGACGGCCATGCGATCCGAAAAGCGTGTGCCTTCGATGCCCAGATACTCGCGCTGAAGGGCGATCTCTTCGCGTAGCGGGACATCGTGGACGGGGTCGAGTTCCAGTGTCGAACGCAGGAAGGTCGATAGTGACAATACCATCCGTTCGGCCTGCGTCGCAGCGCCTTCCTCGATCAGGCCGGCAATGGAGTTCAACGTATTGAACATGAAATGCGGGCTTATCTGATAGCGGAGGGCCTTCATTTTCGCTTCGAGGGCTTCCTCGCGCACCGCAGCGAGGCGTCGTTCACGATCTCCGACCTCGAAGCTGTAGAACATGGCCGTGTGAAGCGCACACCATCCCAATATCTGGCAGAAGCTGGTTATCAGGACGATGCCGGTATAGCCGGGATCGAACTTTATCGGCTGGGGATAGAGGCAGATCATACCGTTGATGAAATCAAGCGCCGCGGCGACCGGCGCCATGATTGCGGCAAACGCGATCCCCCACAGCGCTTTGGGAAGGAAGTTCCCGCTCCGTCGATGGAAAAGGAAGATCGCCAATCGGTAACCGAGCGCCCCGATGATGGCATAGACATAGAGCTTGTAAGGCGCCGATTCGATCGGATCGATGTTGAGGACGACGCTGAACAGGCTGTCGACGAGAAACATCGCGAACCAATAGCCAATGATGAGCCAGATCGTCGCACGCTTGAGACTGCGAGGAAGCGTGTCGCGTGCGTGGGTCCCTCCGGCATTTTCATGATCGCTCATGATGTTGGCCCCTTGTCCCCGCGCGATGCTGCGTGCCGTTCGTCGGTCGCCAGTAGCCATTGGCAGAAAGCCGGTGCCGATGATCCGACGCCGCGCGCCGTCCATAGGAAATAGTATCCAGCACGGTCCGGCAACCACTTAGTTCAGACGGCATGAGCGATATGCAGCCAGTATCGGCAATGTCGGGGACCGCCGCCGTGCGCAATGGCGTAGCGGCCTCGGTCGGCGGCCGCGTGCCCGACAGCGCGTGCGCGCCGGGGCGGGCGGCAGCGGGACCGCCCGCGAGCGAGGCGGTCCGTTTTCTCGTCGAGACGGATGATTTCCAATTTATACGCCGGGTTGCCGCGCTGTTGCCCGAAGGCGCGAAATTGCAGATTCTTCCGGCTGCCGTGCGGATCGATCGCGCTGCCCCGCCGACAGGACGGTCGGCTGCCGGCGGATTGCCCGCGCTGACCGGGCGACAGCAGGACGTTGCGGCGCTGCTCGTGCAGGGGCTTTCGAACAAGGCAATCGCCCGCGAGCTCGGCCTTTCGCATTTCACCGTGCGCAATCATGTGTCGCAATTGCTTCGGATGCTGGGCGCGACGACGCGGCGCGAAGCTGTAACGCGGCTCGCACCATATTTCGAGAGCGTCTCCGCACCCGAATAGGCCGCGATGTCGTCGGGGCGCGACGCCATTGCATATTCCTTTCCCTACCGCAGCCACCCTTGCCGAGTTCTGACGGTTTGTCATCGTGTCCCATTGAACCGGTACATGGCGACGCCCTCTGCGAGAGGCGCTTTCGATCGGAGCGTTCTCCGAAAGAGCCGTAAGATAGCCGACGCCCGGAATCCAAAGATGAGAGACCATCCTGGAGCCCGGGCGCCGTGCAGCAGGCGGAACCCGCTTTGTGACCGGACCGGGATGCCTGATCACGGTTCGATGCTAACCAAGAGTGATTTCGCTGGCTATCAAATATAGGAACCGGTTCAAAACGCCATGTCAAATGGCTCTGCTAAATTGAATCAGTCTTCAAAATATCAGATCTAACAATGCCTATGTTGGAAAAGTGATTTCGCATCACCAAATATAACCGGTACAAGAACCGGTACATCGGCTTCATTGCCATGCACTGTCTGTCCCCTCTAGGTCGTCCATCATCCATTATCTCGTGGTTCGAGTGTAAAGCACCGATCGCGATTTTGGCTGGCATGGTCCGAAATAAACAAGGGGAAAAAAATTGGCAAAATCGCGCATCATTCGCTTGAGGCTCGCAACGGCTCCGATTGCCGTTGCGGCTATGGCGCTGGCGCCCTCTGCTTTCGCGCAGGAGGCAGATGACGGAACCGATGCTGGCACGACCGAACTGGTCGTTACGGGGTCGCGCATCGCACGTACCGACGAAGCCGCGAGCCCGGTTCCGCTCGCTGTCGTGGGCAGCGCGGACATTGCGCTCGATGGCGCGCCGAACATCTCTGACATCCTCAACGAAATGCCGCAAACGGCAATCGGGATTACCCGGACGAACACCAACTTCCTGACCTCGGGCACCGGCATCGCGACGGTCAATCTGCGCGATCTCGGCTCCAGCCGCACGCTGGTGCTCGTCAACGGCCGGCGCTTCATTTCGGGCTTTGCAGGCGACTCTGCAGTCGACCTCAACAATATCCCGACCGACTTCATCGATCGCGTCGAAATCGTCACCGGCGGTTCTTCGGCCGTTTATGGCTCGGATGCGATTGCGGGCGTTGTAAACTTCATCCTGAAGGACAAGTTCAACGGCGTCTCCGTACGCGGCCAATATGGCATCACCGAACATGGCGACAATGGGCGCTATCTCGCCAGCATCACCGCCGGCACAAGCTTCGGTGCCGAAGACCGCGGCAATATCCTGCTGAACTTTTCCTACGACAAGGACATGGGACTGCGCTCGCGCGACCGCGCGATTTCCGCGCAGGACTGTTCAGGAACGGTCTGCGGTCTCGGGGCCTTTTCGTCCTATGCGCCGCAGGGCCAGTTCCGTACGGTCAACGCGTCGGGGCAGGCGGTCAACATCCTGCCGGGCGGTCGCAACACCTTCTCGTTCAATCCCGACAATTCGGTTGCCTATCTCGCCGGCTTCGACACCGGCCAATATGGCTTCAACCGGAACAGCGAGCGCTATATTTCGGTTCCGCTCGAGCGTTATCTTGCGAGCGGGGTCGGCAATTTCGATCTCACCGACAATGTCACCGCCTTTGCCGAAGTCACCTATGCGAAGGTGAAGTCGCGTTCGCGCCTCGAACCCTTCGCGCTCGATATTCTGAGCGATGTCTATTATCGCGATATCGATCCCTATGGCATTCCGATCACCAACCCGTTCATCCCCGCGGCAGTCGCCGCGGCGATCGCTGCTGCCAATTCGGATGCCGATCCGACGAACGACGTCGATGCGATCAACGGCCGTCGTCGCCAGAACGATGTGTTCGATCGCTCGAACGTCGTCAGCCGCGACACCTGGCGCGTTGTCGCCGGTTTGAAGGGCGAACTGGGCCGTTTCAAATGGGACGCAAGCTATGTCTACGGGCACCTGCGGGACTATAATGCCAGCGAAGATATCGACAATAACCGCTACCGCAACGCGCTGAACGCGATCCGCGTCGGGCCAGGCAATGTCGTGGGCGTGGATATCGTTTGCGCCGACGCCGCGGCCCGGGCTGAGGGGTGCATTCCGCTGGACATCTTCGGTTACAACACCGCCGATCCCCGCGCCGCCAACTATGTGAAATCGGTTGTTCCGAAATCGGAGCTCATCACCAACAAGCAACAGGTGTGGTCGGCGAATATTTCAGGTCCGATCTTCGCGCTGCCCGCCGGCGACGTCGGCCTGGCACTCGGGGTCGAATATCGCAAGGAAAGTAGCGTCAGTGACCTCGACATCCTGACCAATACGGGCGGTAACTCGGGGAACGTCATCCCCGACACGCGCGGCGATTTCGACGTTCTCGAATTTTACGGCGAAGTGAATGTACCGCTGCTGTCGGGTAAGCCTTTCTTCGAATATCTCGGGCTGATCGGGGCGGCACGCCTGTCGGACTATTCGACGGTGGGTTCGACGTTCAGCTGGAATGCGGGTGCCGAATGGTCGCCGCTGCCCGGGCTGCGTTTCCGCGGCGTCTATGCCGAAGCGAACCGCGCGCCGAATATCAGCGAATTGTTCACCGCGCCGTCGGAAACCTTCGCGTCCGTCAGCGATCCTTGCGACGGGATCACGGCATCGACGGGGGGCGATTACGGGGCGGCCTGCCGCGCCATTCCGGCGGTGCAGGCGGCGATTACCGCCAACGGCATCTTCAAATATTCGCTCGCCGATCTTCAGGGTATCAACGGGTTTATCGGCGGCAACACCGCGCTGCGTGAGGAAACGGCCAAAACCTACACGCTCGGCATGGTCTATCAGCCCAGCTTCGTGCGGAACCTGCTGCTGACCGTCGACTATTATAATATCAAGGTCGAAGGCGCGATCAGCACGCTCGGGCGCTCCTACTCGATCAGCCAGTGCGTGTTGACCGGCCTGCCGATCTACTGCGACAATGTGACGCGCGATGCGACGACGGGGTTCGTTACCCGCGTCGACGGGCAGTTGCTAAACGTTGCGGGCCTTTGGTCGGAAGGCGTCGACGTCGGCGTCCGGTATAATATGCCGCTCGGCCTCAGCGCCGACGACAGCCTGGGGTTCAGCCTCAATTACACCTATCTGATCGCGTCGAAGCAACAGGGTGACCCGGCCGATGACGTGATCAACTATGCGGGTACGTTCGGCAATCCGCGGCACAACCTGACCTCGCGTCTGACGTATCGCACCGGCGGCTTCAGCATTAGCTGGCAGGCCAATTACCATGGTGGCGGCGACTATATTAAGGACTATTTCAACGCCAATCCCGCCGTTCAGGCGCTGAACAAGATCGACGGCTTCATGCTCCACAATGCCCAGCTTCGCTGGCAGCCGGGTGAAGACAAGAAGTTCGATTTCTATGTCGGCGTCGACAATATCTTCGACAAGAAGCCGCAATATATTCCCGGCTCGCCATTCGGTACGCCGACGGGGCTCGAAACATCGCCGGTGTTCGATCTCTACGGTCGCCGTTTCTATGCAGGTGCCGTGGTCAAATTCTGATCGTCGACGAGACGACGACCTGGGGGCGGAGAGCAATCTCCGTCCCCATTTTTGTTCGAGACGCCGAAACGTACCGGTGCATTGCTGCGCTGGCGCCCCGCTGGTCCGACGCCCAGAACCGCCGTTCCGAATGTACGGGGGATGGGGGCGATGGGATTTTTGACGCTGCGTCGGCCGTGGATGCGCTGGACGCTCCTGGTGATGATAACCGTCGGGGGCCTCGCATTCGGCGGAGCCGCTCAGGCGCAGCACACGTCGCCTTATTGTTCGCCGCGCACCGCAACCGTTGCGTCTGGCGGGGTGGTCGAGGTTGACCTCACATCTTGTGACAATACGCATATAGGTTTGGGAAACGGCGTCGCGGTGACGCGAAACGGGCCGTCCCACGGAACGGCGACGACATCGGAACGCTTTGTCCCGCCGAGCTCGACTGCATCGATCCTCACATACAGCCACAACGGCGATGCGGCGACGCAGGATGTATTCGACATTCAGGACAATGACGGATTCTGGATCCAGGTCACCATCACCATCAGCGCGCCGACGTCGTCCATTGTCGTGACCCCCGCGTCGCTTCCTTCGCTGAACGCGGGGACCGCACTTAATCAGGCGCTGAGTGCAACGGGCGGCACCGCGCCCTATAGCTTTAGCGTGTCCGGCGGGACGCTGATCCCCGGCTTGAATCTGTCGTCCAGCGGCATACTCTCCGGCACGCCATCGCGCCGCGGAAATTATACGTTCAGTGTCACCGCGCAGGACTCGCTCGGCGCAACTGCGGTGAAGAGCTATAGCGGAACGATCGGCAATCCGTCGCTCTCGCTGGCAACGGGAACGGTAACGCTGGTTCAGGGCGCGGCGGCATCAGCCCAGCTCGCGACCAATGGCGGGGTCGCGCCCTATATCTATGCCACCGAACCTCCCGGCACCCCCATGCCTTTCGGGCTCAGCCTTTCGACAGGCGGCCTGATTACCGGAACGCCTGCTTCGTCGGGAAGCGCGAACGTCCAGCTTCGCGTCACCGACAGCAGCAGCGGGCCCGGCCAATATTTCGAGCTCGAGACACTGACCATCAATGTCGTGTCGGCACCCAGCGTTTCGATCGCGGTCTCGCCGGCCTCGGTCAGCGAGGACGGCGCGACCAACCTGACCTATACCGTCACTCGCAGTGCGAACCTGTCGTCGCCGACGACGGTCAATATCACGACCGGCGGCACCGCAACCGCTGGCGTCGATTATACGGGCAATGTCGCCAGCGTGACGATTCCAGCGGGGTCGACGACGGCCAGCATCACGATCAACCCGACCACCGACAGCATCATCGAGCCAGACGAGACGGTTACGCTGAGCGTGGCCGCTGGCACCGGCTATACGGTCGGCGCGCCGTCGAGCGCCACGGGCACGATCCTCAACGACGATGTGCCGACCGCGACGATCGCCGTATCGCCAGCCACAGTGGCCGAGGATGGTGCACCGAATCTTGTCTACACCGTAACGCTCTCCCAGGCGCCGTCGTCGAGCGTGTCGATCAATTATACGGTCGGCGGAACGGCCACTAACGGCACCGACTATGCCACCATCGCGTCGCCGCTCGTCATCGCGGCGGGCAGTATGTCGGGGACCGTCACGGTCAATCCGACCGCCGATGCGTCCATCGAAACCGACGAAACGGTCATCCTGTCGCTCGCCGCCGGTGGCGGCTATGTCGTCGGCGCGCCGAACAGCGCGACGGGCACGATCCTCAACGACGATCTTCCGTCGCTGAGCATCAATGATGTGACCGCGGCCGAAGGCAATAGTGGCACAACCAATTTTTCGTTTACGGTCAGCCTGTCGGCGCCAGCGGGACCGGGTGGCGTCTCCTTCGATATCGCGACCGCCAACGGCACTGCCGCCGCGGGGAGCGACTATGTCGCTCGCAGCCTGGCCGGCCAGACGATCCCGGCGGGCGCGAGCAGCGCAAGCTTTACGGTGACGGTCAACGGCGACACGCTGAACGAAGCGAGCGAGACATTTTTCGCGAACGTCACCAATGTCGTCAACGCGGTCGTCATCGACGGGCAGGGGGTCGGCACGATCACCAACGACGATCCGCTGCCGGCGATTTCCACGTCCGATGTGTCGATCGTGGAAGGGAACAGCGGTTCGTCCAATGCCATCGTCACGGTCACGCTCGACACGGCAAGCGGCCAGACGGTGACGGTAAACTACGCCACGGCAAATGGTTCGGCGATGCAGCCATCGGATTACGGCGCGGTGTCGGGAACGCTGACCTTCACGCCGGGGCAGACCAGCCGGACGATCGCGATTCCCGTCGTCGGCGACACCGTTCCCGAAACAAACGAGGCCTTCTCGCTCGGCCTGTTCAGCGCCGTCAACGCGACGATCGCCATACCGACGGCGTTCATCGCCATCACCAACGACGATGTTCCGGTTACGCTGTCACCCGGCGCGCTTACCGGAGGACAGGTCGCGGCCCCGTACAGCCAGACGGTCTCGGCGACCGGGGGCACCGGACCCTATGGCTTTTCGGTGACGGCGGGCGCGCTGCCATCGGGGCTGACGCTGGCGCCTGGCGGCCTGTTGTCAGGAACGCCGACCGCAGGCGGCACCTTCAACTTCACGGTCACCGCGACCGACAGCAGCGCGGCACCGGGGCCATTTTCGGGTTCGACGCCTTACAGCCTGTCGATCGCGCCGCCGACCATCGTCCTGCCGGCGACCCCGCTGGCGGCGGGGCAGGTCGGTACAGCCTACAGCGCTACGATCACCGCGGCGAGCGGCGGCACCGCGCCCTATGGCTATGCGGTGACCGGCGGCAGCCTGCCCGGCGGGGTTACGCTCGACCCCGCAACTGGCTCGCTTTCGGGAACCCCCACCGCGGCGGGCAGCTTCAGCTTCCGGATTACCGCCACCGACAGTTCGACGGGAAGCGGTCCCTATTCGGCGTTCAACGATTATGCGATCGACATCGCTGTGGCGCCCCCCGTCGCCAATGCCGTTTCGGCAACGATCGGCTATGGCAGCGGGGCGACAGGCGTCACGCTCAGCCTTTCGGGCGGCGCGGCGACGAGCGTCGCGATCGTTACCCCGCCGTCACACGGCACCGCGACGGCGTCCGGAACCACGATCTCTTACCAGCCCGTTGCGGGCTATGCAGGCCCCGACAGCTTTACCTACAGCGCCGCGAACGCCAGTGGCACCTCGGCGCCGGCGACCGTCAGTCTGACTATCGCCGACCCGGCGATCGGCGTCGCGGCCACCGGACCGCTCGCCGCGACCGTCGGCACGGCCTACAGCCAGACGTTCAGCTTCAGCGGCGGCGCGCAGCCGTTCGGCAGCTATCAGGTGAACAATCTGCCCGCGGGCGTCGCGATCACGGGTTCGGATGCGAGCAGCGTGACGATCGCGGGCACCCCGACCCAATCGGGCAGCTTCAGCCTCACGGTATCGGCCATCGACAGTTCGACGGGCAATGGCCCTTTCACCGCCAGCCAACCCTTCGTGCTGACGGTCGATGCGCCGACGCTGTCGCTCGCGCCCGGCGCGGGGACGCTCACGGCGCCTTATGGCGCGGCCTTCTCGCAAGCCTTTGCAGCAAGCGGCGGGGTTGGCCCGTTCAGCTATTCGGTCATCGGGACGCTCCCCGCCGGACTGGCGTTCGGCGGCAATATGCTGACCGGCACGCCCAGTGCGCCGGGCGTCTATCCGATCACGGTGATGGCAACCGACACCGGATCGACCGGTCCGGGGGCACCGTTTGCCGTATCGGCGAACTACAGCCTGTCGGTGCCCGCTCCGACGATCGCCATCGGACCGGCGGCGCTTGCCGGCGCGACGGTCGCCGCCAGCTACAGCCAGACGCTCACAGCGTCGGGTGGGGTCGGCGGCTATGCCTATACGGTGACCGCAGGCGCCTTGCCGACGGGACTGACGCTGTCGGGCGGCGGGGGGCTTTCGGGGACGCCGACCGTCGGCGGCGGCTTCGGCTTCACCATCACCGCGACCGACGCGAATGGTCAGGCCGGTGCGCAGGCCTATACGTTGGTCGTCGCCGCTCCGGCGCTGACATTGCCCGCGACCAGCCTGCCGCAGGGCCAGGTGGGGGCCGCCTACAGCGCGACGATCCTTGCGGCGACCGGCGGCACCGCGCCCTACAGCTATGCCGTTACCGGCGGTGCGCTACCGGCGGGCGTTACGCTTTCGCCAACGGGGCAGCTTACGGGCACGCCTGGCGCCTTCGGAAGCTTTTCCTTCACCGTCACGGCGACCGACAGTTCGGGCGGAACCGGACCCTATTCGACGTCGCAGGCCTATACACTGACGATCGTCGAAGAGACGCCCGTCGCCGGAGCGGTGTCGGCGACCGTTGCCTATGGCAGCGTCGATACGGCCATCGCCCTCGCTATCAGCGGAGGGACGCCGGCAAGCGTCGCGATCACGAACGCTCCGTCGCACGGCACGGCGAGCGTGTCGGGGACGGCGATCCACTACACGCCCGCGGCGGGATATGCCGGACCCGACAGCTTTGCCTATACGGCCAGCAATGCCGGGGGCACTTCGGCGCCCGCAACTGCGACCATCCAGGTTTCGGCGCCTACGATTTCCATCGCCGCCGACGGGTCGCTGGCGGCCATTGTCGGAACGCACTTTGACCGGCGCTTCCTTTTTTCCGGCGGCGCCCAGCCTTTCTCGGCCTATCAGGTCACCGGGCTGCCCGCCGGTTTGACCGTTTCGACAAGCGATGCCGGCAGCGTCGGCATATCGGGAACGCCGACTCAGGCGGGCAGCTTCGTCCTGACCGTTTCGGGCACCGATGCCTCGACGGGAACAGGTCCGTTTACCAGGTCGCAGGCATTCACGCTGGCGGTGGCGGGGCCGACGCTCGCCCTCGCGCCGCCTTCGGCAAGCTTTGCCGCCGCCTATGCCGCCCCCTTCAGTCAACAGATCAGCGCGACCGGCGGCGTCGGTCCCTACCGCTATGCGGTCAGCGGGAACCTGCCCGCCGGCGTCGCGATCGATCCGGCGACGGGCGTGATCGCGGGGACGCCGACGGCGGTCGGCAGCTTCGCCTTTTCGGTGACGGCGAGAGATGACGGCGCCACCGGCGCCGGCGCGCCCTTCACCGCGCAGGGAAGCTACAGCCTGACCGTGGCGGCGCCGACGATCCTCGTGACGCCTGCGGCACTCCCCCCGGCCACCGCGGGGGCGCCCTACTCGGCGCTTCTGTCGGCGACGGGCGGGGTCGGGCCTTATTCCTATGCGCTCGCGAGCGGAACGCTTCCCGCCGGGATCGCGCTTGCAGGCGACGGGACATTCAGCGGAACGCCCACCGTGTCGGGCGATTTTGCGATCGGTGTGACCGCGACCGATGCCAATGGCCAGACGAGCGTGGCCGCGCTGACGCTAACCGTCGCCAATGCAGCACTCACGATCACGCCGGCGTCGTTGCCGAACGCGGTGCAGGGGATCGCCTACAGCCAGCAACTGACCGCGGCGGGCGGTGTTGCGCCCTACAGTTTCGCGGTGTCGGCGGGCAGCCTGCCCGCGGGCATTACCATAAGTCCGGCGGGGCTTATTAGCGGTACGCCGACCGGCTCGGGCAACGCCAGCTTCACCATTCTGGTCACTGACAGCACCGGCGGAACGGCGTCGACCGTTTCGGTGAGCTATGTGCTCGCCGTGACCGCACGGCCCAATCCGGCGAACGATCCCGAGGTGCGCGGTCTGGTGCAGGCGCAGGTCGCCTCGGCGCGGCGCTTCGCCGACGTTCAGGTGGGCAATTTTTCCCGCCGGCTCGAAGGGCTCCGCCATGGCGGAGGCGGCGGATTCCGCAACGGGCTGCGGATCAGCGCGTCCGATCCCTGCCTCGACACGCTGACGGCCTGGACCAACAGCCTGTGTGCGAGCAGTGATCCGGCCGGCGGAGGGCGGGCCATCCCCGGCCGGACAGGGCAGCCGCCGCTTGGTGCCGGCGCAGGCTTCGGGGCGGGGACCGGGACGGCGGCGGATGCGGACGACGGGCAAAACGCGTCGGCGTCGAGCGGCCCGATCGACGCACCGCTCGCGATCTGGGCGGGCGGCGCGATCCGCTATGGCGATCGCGACCCCTCGACCGGCCGGCCGTCGGAGCGCTTCGAATCCGAAGGCATCACGCTCGGCGCCGACTATCGTTTCGGTCCGGATTTCGCGATCGGCATCGGGGTCGGGATCGGCCGCGATACGACCGATGTCGGGCGCAACGGGTCGCAAAGCCGGGGCGAGGCCAAGACGATTGCGCTCTACGGTAGCCATCTGCTGGGCGGCGGCTTCTTCGTCGACTGGCTCGGCGGCTATCAGTGGCTGGATTTCGACCTGCGGCGCTACGTCACCGCGACGAGCGCGCTGGTCAATTCGTCGCGCAAGGGGCGGCAGTGGTTCGGCGCGATATCGGCCGGCGCCGATATCGAGACGGGCGATCTGCGCGTCACTCCCTATGTGCGCATCGACGCGCAGCGCGGCCGGCTCGATGGTTATGTGGAAAGCAGCGGCTCGCTGTTCGACCTGCGCTTCCTCGATCAGGATGTGGCGTTCACGTCGCTCGGCCTCGGCGCGCGGCTTGATTATCGCATCGCGGTCGAGAACGGCTATTTCCTGCCGCGCGTGCGCGTCGAATATCAGCGCGACGTCGAACGGCAGGGCGACGCGCTGGTCGCCTATTTCGACCAGACCGGCGGGCCGTTCAACGCCGTTCCGCTCGCGGGCTACGCGCGCAGTCGGCTGCTGCTCGGCCTCGGCCTCGAAATGGCGATCGGCGAGCGGACGTCGTTCGACGTCGAATATAATAATCGCCAGGCAACCGGCGCGGGTTCCGACCAAGGGGTGACCGTCAATCTCAAACAGGCCTTCTAGGCACGGGACGGATCGTCGGCCCCGACGATGAACTGGTACGTCGACGCCTTTGTCGCAGCGAAAGCCGTGGCTTATCCAGCGGGGCAAGCTGCAGGGAAAGGTCCTCGATGATTGCGCGACTGGCGATGGGGCTCGCCCTGCTGTTTCTTCTTCCCTCCGGGCGGGCGCTCGCCGAGCGTCCGCCCGTTCCCGTTACCGTCCCCTCCGAAATCGGCGGCTACGACTATGATCGCGGGCGTGATGCGCTGATTGCGGGCGAGACGGTGATCGCGCTGGCTGCGTTCGATCGCTCCTGCGCCATGGGAAATATGAAGAGCTGTTATAATGCGGGGCTGCTGAACGAAGACTTGTTCAAAACTGATGCTGACAAGACGCGCCGGACGACGGCTCTCGCCAGCTTCGACCGGGCGTGCGAAGGCGGCTTTCAGCGCGGTTGCGTCGCCGCTGCTGGCTATTACCGGTCAGCTCTGTCGGGGGTGCAGGATCTTCCGCGTGCGCTCGTCCTGTTGCGGCGGGCATGCGAAGCCTGGGAAGCGGACGGGTGCGGCGATCTGGCCGAAATGCTGCATCAGGGCGAGGGTACGGCGAAGGACTTCGAAGCGGCCCGGCGCTTCTTTATCCTCGGCTGCGAGCGGGGCGGCCGCGCGCTCAATTGTTTCAATGCTGGCCTGATGGCGCTGAACGGCACGGGCGGTCCACCTGACCGGCTTGCGGGTTTCGACTATTATCACCGTGCGTGCCGACTCGGTTCGGCGAAGGCGTGCAGCAACCTCGCGCTTGAATATGTGCAGAACGACTGGAATCCGGAAGATTTCGCGATCGGCAAGGGCCTGTTCAAAATGGCGTGCGACAAGGGCGAGATGATTGCGTGCAAGAACCTGGGCTATCTTGCCGAGCGTGCCGATCCGGGGGCTGCGGGAAAGAAACAAGCGGCGCGCCTCTATCGCCAGGCTTGCGACGGCGGCGAGGGAGAGGGATGTCGTTCGCTCGGCATTCTTGCCAGTGACGGAATCAGGGCGGCGGGACACAAGCGCGACGCCCTCGGCCTCTATGTTCGGGGATGCAATCTTGGCAGCGGGCGCTCCTGCTACAATGCCGGCCTTATGTACCTGATCGGCTATCGCGCGCCGACGCAGCTGCATACAGGGCTCGGTTGGTTTGCGGCAGGCTGCAAGATTGGCGATGCGTCGAGCTGCGGCGGTGCGGCGCTGGCGGCGCTGTGGCTGGGCGAGCGCGATGCCGCTGGCGGCGCCGACAAGGCCGCGCGATGGGTGCTCTATGGACGCAATCTCGATCCGGCCAGTCCTCTTCTGGATAGTGTGTCCGATTATCTTGCCAAACGCACGGCCGAACCCCCGACCTTACAGCCCGACCGCGGTTGAGCAATCGCCCTGCCTGTCGGGGGCCATGCTAGCCCCAAAATCGCACAGACATCACATCGAGCATCGGACATAGGCGCGTCTGGGTTTGCCTACTTCCTCGACGATCAGGCGACCGCTGGCTTCCGAAAAGCGGAAATGGACAAAGTGGACGGCCTCGCTTCCGGGTCGAACAAGACTGGCGAGCATGTCGCGCGCATCGGCATAATCTGCGGCACGGGGCGGCGCATCATCGTCGCGATCATGCGACGTGCCGGTATCGACGTAAACCGTCCGGACGGTGAGCGCCTCTCCCGCGATAATTGCGAGATCGGGCTTCAATCCCATGCGGTTCTTGTAGGATTGGCCCACGCAGTTGCCCGAACGGGTAGCCCAGTCGCCCAGAAAGTGCGGCAGGATGGCCGAAGGCGCAATCGGGGCATAGACCGCTCGGTCGGTGCCCGTGGCGGGCTGGACGATCTCGCCGACGCCGTACTGCGCACCGGGCTTTGCGCTGGCGGACAAGGGCATGGCGACACAGAGCAGAATTGCCGACAGGCCGATTCCTGCCAGCGCGCCTCGCGACAGCCCTTCAAAGCATTCCCGCGTAGCCGGACCTGCTTGGGCGCCGCCTTCAGCCCGCGTGACCCTGCCCGCCATATATTTCCTCCGCGCTTCGAATGTCGGACCAATCAATGTTCCTGTTTCCCCCACCGGCGAAGCGCTGCGATGTACCGGTTCCCTTCGGTCCATCGGGCTTTCGCGCGCGCCGGAGCCTCCGGAGGTGCAAATTTCCATCGATGCCCCGCCATACTGCCAGGCCCGGCGATCAGCAGGTCGGGATCGCGCTTTTGCTCTCCTCGCCGTCAGCGGCTGGCAAGCTGACATAGTGCGTGCCTTTGCGGACGAAATGCTGGGTGATGAGCCGGCTGCCGTCGAAGCGGACATCGAACGAGCGATTGCGCACGACGTTGACGATCGTGCCATCATAGGTCTGCCCACCGTCTTCGGTGGCACCGCTGCTGTCATAATGGGAATCGAAGGTCACGAGAGACCTCGGGCCGGTCGGGGTCAATTCGGTCAGCGTCTTGGCGTCGCAGACATAGCCCTGCCAAACACCGCCCGCGGTGGATTCGATGACGAGCCCATCGAGGATGTCGCGCCGGATTTTCCACTGCGGCGGATTGCCCATTATGCTGCCCGTCACGGCGTCAGGCCATCGACCGGTTTCTGCGAATTTGGCACCGTGCATTTCGCGCAGATAGAAGATGCCGAGCGTCCCGAGGCCCGCAGGATAAGGCTCGCCGTTCCCTTCGACAATCAGGACGGGGCCGAATGAAGCCCAGACGAGTTTGCCCTTCGCATAGGTATAGACAGCGTCTTCGGTCACGCGCATTTCCCGCTCGCCGAGTCCGAAGACGGCATCAAACGCCAGATCCATCTGCTTCTCTTCCGGCAGGCTGCGAATGGCCGACGGAGCAGGCTTGGCCGTTGGTGGCGACTGGGTGGCCGACGCTTTGCGAGCGACCCCCGGCGCCGCATCCGCCATGGCCACGGACGATGTCGCGCCGCCCCAATGCGCCAGCGCCCATCCACTCCCGCCCAGCAGCGTCAGTCCCGCGAGTGCCGCAAACGGCCACCGTCGTTTGCCGGGCGCCCTCCCTTCGCCATCTTGGGCCGGCATGGCCTTGTTTTCCGGGTCTTCCGGCGAGCTTGCTGTCGTTACTGTCGCTTCATGCCATTGCAGAAGCTGCGCCTTTTCCCGGTCGAACTCCTCCGCGCTGAGCGCCCCGGCTTCGCGCAGCCGCGTCAATCGTTCAAGGCGGCTCAGATGATCGTCGGTGGCCATGATCCCTCGCGCTGATAATCTCAAGGGCGTCAGCCTACTCCAGCATCCCCGAAGGCGAGAGGAGGCAATCGCGTACCGGTACATCCCGCGCGTTCGTGCGCTATCATCGGCGGGGTAATGTCGACGAAATTGACGGGAGTTCCGATTTGCGACCCAAGTCTGTTACGAACGCGCTCGCCTTGTGCATCATGGCAGTGATCACATTGGCGGCCTGCGATGGCGCAAATGGCGCCGATACGCATCCGAAACAGGGAAGGGTGGTGCCCGCGCAGTATACGCGGGGCACTGCGGCACCGACATCACTCGACGAGCAAGATCGCAACGCGCTGGAGATGGCCGAGCGCGCCTGTGCTAATCGCGACTTTCAGCAACTTTTCACGGCCATTGCGATATCACCGGCCGTCCGGCGCAAATATAGCGCGCCCACCATCACGTCTGCCGTGCTGGACCCTCAGGGCAGGGTAATTTCGTCGCGCGACGTGCCCGCGAATTCCTACGAGGATTTTCCGGTCCGGCAGGTCGACTTCTATTACAAGCCCGCCAAGCCCCGGTCCCCCGGGGATGAGGACGAGTATCTCGATATCCAGTTCAACCAGAGCCAGAGTGACGATTTCTCGGTCGATTGGGCGCGCGTCCACTATGATGGCCAGTCGGAAGGCGGTGACGATCTGGGGAATATCATCGGCCCCGAGGGCAAACCGCTCCCGCCCGGGACACATCCCGATTCGGATGGGCAATTGCTGTTCCGGCCCATCGGAAATTGCTGGCAGTTGCAGGAGGACATCCGTTGGCTGCGATAGCGCAGCGGTTTGAGCTTCAGCGGCTCCAACGACATTCGGCGGCTCAGCGGGCCGATTCGCAGATCGTTTCCATCGCGACGAAGGTCGAGGTGCTAGCGACATGCGGCAAGCTGGAGATTTTCTCGCCCAGCACGATGCGATAGCGGCGGATATCGGGAGTGCGCACTTTCAGGAGATAATCGAAGCTGCTCGCGATCATGTGGCATTCCTCCACCTCGGGAATCCGGCGCACCGCGTCGTTGAAGCGGCGTAGCGCCTCCTCGCGCGTGTCGGACAGCTTGACCTCGGTAAAGGCGACATGGTCGAGCCCCAGCTTGGCGGGGTCGACGATCGCGCGAAAGCCGGTGATCAGCCCGCTGTCGACCAGCCGCTTGACGCGCTGCTGGCACGGCGTCTTCGACAGGCCGACGCGCTGCGCCAGTTCGGTGTAGGTCATCCGCCCGTCGCGGCCCAATATCGCGATGATCTTGCGATCGAACTCGTCCAGATCGACCAAGATTTTCGTATTTGCCATGCGGATTGCCTAATATGACGCCGATAATAGGTCAAAAGATAATCGGTCGAGCGCGATTGAAGGCGGATTGCCTTTTCGCCGCATGCTATCATGCGCCATGACCCAGCCGACCGACCGCGCCGCCATCCGCGCCCTCGCCCGCCGCTCCGAAGCCGACATCGTCGCCGATCTGCGGACCCAGCTTGCCCGCTCGCCCGCCACCCTCGACGCGGTGACGCGGCGCGGACTCGCGCTCATCCGCAAGGCGAAGGCCGAGGGCGAGCGCGAGACGCTCGTCGCGCAGCTCATGAACCGCTACCGCCTGTCGACCGAGGAAGGCGTCGTGCTGATGTGCCTTGCCGAAGCGCTGCTGCGCGTCCCCGATAGCGCGACCGCCAATGCGCTGATCCGCGACAAGATCGCCGGACGCCATTGGCGCGAGGGTGAGGATGAGGATAGTCCGCTGGTCGTCGCGCTGTCGGCGCGCGGCCTTTCGCTCGGGTCGGCGACGCTGATGCTGGGCGCGATGGGGAGCAAGGCGAACCCGCTCACCCTGCTCAAGTCGATGATCCGCCGCTCGGGCGAGCCGGTGATCCGCCAGGCGGCGCTCGCGGCGATGAAGCTGCTCGGCCAGCAGTTCGTGATGGGCGAAACGATCGACGCCGCGGTGCGGCGTGCCGACAAGGACAAGGGCGAACTCGCCAGCTTCGACATGCTCGGCGAAGCGGCGCGCACCGCAGAGGATGCGCGGCGCTATTATGACAGCTACGCCGCGGCGATCGCGCGCATCGGCCGCGATGCGAAGCCGGGCGACCCGTTTGCCAACCACGGCATTTCGATCAAGCTGTCGGCGCTTCACCCGCATTACGAATATCTGCAGGCCGACCGCGTTCGCGAAGAATTGATCCCCGATGTCATCGCGCTCGCCCGCGCCGCGCGCGGCGTCAACATTCCGCTGATGATCGATGCCGAGGAAAGCGACCGGCTCGAGCCGCATCTCGACGTTTATGGCGCGCTGATCGACGCGGGGCTCGCCGACGGCTGGACCGGGCTCGGCATCGTGATCCAGGCCTATCAGAAGCGCGCGAGCGAGGCGATCCGCTGGGTTGCCGCCAAGGCGCGCGCGCGGGGCGTCACGCTGTCGATGCGGCTGGTCAAGGGCGCCTATTGGGATACCGAGATCAAGCGTGCGCAGACGATGGGGCTGGGCGATTTTCCGGTCTTCACCGCAAAGAACCACACCGACCTCAACTATATGGCGTGCGCGCAGATATTGCGCGAGCATCAGGATTGCATCTTCCCGGCCTTTGCGACGCACAATGCGATGACGCTGGCCTTTATCGCCGAGCTGTTCGACGGCGCCGATTACGAACTGCAGCGGCTGCACGGCATGGGCGAAGGCGCGCATGATGCGATCGTCGCGCTGTCGCCGCCGCCGCGCCCGGTGCGCGTCTATGCGCCCGTGGGCACCCACCGCGACCTGCTCGCCTATCTGGTCCGCCGCCTGCTCGAAAATGGCGCGAACAGCAGCTTCGTGCACCAGTTTTCGGACCCCGACGTGACCGCCGAAGAGCTGGCGGTCGACCCGCGCAGCATCGCGAGCGTGCCGTCGAAAATCCCGACCGGGCTCCAGCTTTTCGATCCCGTCCGGCGCAATTCGCGCGGCTACGACCTTGGCGAACCCGGCGTGCCCGAGGCGCTGGCGGCCGCGATTGCCGGGGCGCGGGACAGCGGCCGTATCGCGGCGCCGATCATCGGGGGTATGGCGCGGGTCGGCCCCGCCGAAGCGGTGCGCAATCCCGCGACCGGCGTTGTCGTCGGTCATGTGATCGAGGCCGATGCCGATATGGTCGATGCCGCCGTCGCCGCCGCGCGTGCGGCGCAGGGCGACTGGAGCCTTGCCGGTGGCTCCTTCCGCGCCGAACGGCTCGAACGCGCGGCCGATCTGCTCGAGGAGCGCGATGCTCTCTTTCTGGGGCTGGCGATCGACGAGGCGGGCAAGACGCTCGTCGATGCGGTGGCCGAAGTGCGCGAGGCGGTCGATTTCCTGCGCTATTATGCCGCCCAGGCGCGCGCCGATTTCACCTACCCCATCGCGCTGCCCGGCCCGACCGGCGAACGCAACGAACTGATCCTCGAAGGCAAGGGCGTCTTCGTTGCCATCAGCCCGTGGAATTTCCCGCTGGCGATCTTTCTGGGGCAGGTGTCGGCGGCACTCGCCGCTGGTAACGCCGTGCTGGCGAAGCCCGCTGAACAGACGCCGCTGATAGCGCATGCCGCGATAGAGCTGCTGCTCGAGGCGGGGGTGCCCGCCGATGTGTTGGCGTTTCTCCCCGGTCGCGGCGAAACGGTGGGCGCGGCGCTGACCGGTCATGACGATATCATCGGCGTTGCCTTCACCGGATCGACCGAGGTTGCGCGCGCGATCAACCGCAGCCTTGCGGGGCGCGACGGTCCGATCGCGACGCTGATCGCCGAAACCGGCGGTGCCAACGCGATGATCGTCGATTCGACCGCACTTCCCGAACAGGTGGCGCGCGATGCCGTCGCCAGCGCGTTCCAGTCGGCGGGTCAGCGCTGTTCGGCGCTTCGCGTGCTTTGCGTGCAGGAAGATGTCGCCGAAACCATGATCGACATGGTCGCGGGCGCGATGGCCGAACTCAATATCGGCGACCCCGCTATTCTCGCGACCGATGTCGGTCCGATCATCGATGCCGAGGCGCAAGCGAACATCGCGGCTTATATCGCCGAAGCGCGCGCCGCGGGCCGGGTGATTGCACAGGCGGCGCGCACCGATTGGCCGGCGGGCGGTACCTTCGTGCCGCCGACAATGATCCGCCTCGACCATGTCACCGACCTCAAGCGCGAGATTTTCGGCCCGGTGCTGCATGTCGCGACGTGGAAGGGCGGCGAGCTCGACGCGCTGATCGACGCGATCAACGCTTCGGGCTATGGCCTGACACTGGGCGTTCACACCCGCATCGACGGCGTCGCGGCGCATGTCGCGGCGCGCGCGGCGGTCGGCAATGTCTATGTCAACCGCAACCAGATCGGCGCGATCGTCGGATCGCAGCCCTTCGGCGGCCGCGGCCTGTCGGGCACGGGGCCGAAGGCCGGGGGGCCGCATTATCTGCACCGCTTCGCCGAGGAAAAATCGATCTCGACCGACATCACCGCAGCGGGCGGCAATGCAGCGCTGATGGCGGGGTAATTCCTGCCTCTTTTGTTATTGGCGTATCCCCGCGAAGGCGGGGGCGCACAGGTTGTTCCGACGCCTAAGCCCCCGGCACGCCCAGCATCTGCGCCTGCGCCTTCAGCCGCGGTGCCGCCCCCGGATTGGCGGCGAGGGCGTCCTTCAGTGCCTGCGCCGCCTTTGCGGTTTCGCCGAGCGTCATGCGGCTGCGCATCAGCATGATCCAGCGGTCGACGTCCGCCGGATTCGCTTTCAACTTGGCCTCCAGCCCGTCGACCATCCCCGCGATCATTGCGTCCTGCTGCCCCTTGGGAAGCTGCGAGGCGGCTTCCATATCGGCGCGGCTGGGGCCGGGGATCGCCCGCGCGGCGACCGGCATCTCGTCGGCCTTGAGCGCGCGCGGCTGCGTCGCGGCGAGGCGCCGGGCGACGTCGATCTTGTTGATCGCGCCGACCTGTTCGATCGTGCGGCGCAGGTCGGCCTCCCACGGTGCGCCCTGCGGCGTGTCGGCGAGCAGCGCGAACCATTCGTCGATCGCTCCCTTGTGATCGCCGGCGATATCCTTCTTTACCGCCATGAAATAGCGCGCACGCGGATCCTTGGGATTGAGCGCGATCGCCTTGTCAAAGGCTTCGGCCGCGGCGGCTGGCATCGGATCGCGCGGACTCGCCATCACGCGCGCCTCGCCAAGCGCCGACCATAGCCCGGCCGACTCGGGCGCGATCGCGACCGATTTTTCATAAGCTGCGGCGGCGCCGGGATAATCGCCGAGGTCGAAACGCGCGGCGCCGAGCGCCATCCATGCGTCGGCGCTCTGCGGTTCGCGCCGCGTCCGTTCCTCGATTGCGGCAAGCTGGGCATCGGGTGACGCTGCGGCCGTCGGCGCGGGCGCCGCGGCATTATTGGCGGAATCGCGCCAGATCGCATAGCCGATCGCGCCGGCTAGCAGGAGGAAGGCGGCGATCAGGATCGCACGGTTCGTCGTCGACATACCCTTGGTTTCGCTCATTCCATCCCCCGAATATCCGCCGCGGCGAAATCGCGCGCGACGGTGCCGCGCCATATTGCCTTTGGCGGGCAAAGGTGTAGCCTCTGTCGGGCGAGGTCGGTCAACGATAAAATCGTAAAACAGGGGGTCGCACCGGTTTTCCCAAGTCTTTGCGTGGGAGGGGTGCATGGCGGTAGCGGATCACGTCGATTTTCCGACGTTCATGGAAGGTGTGAAGCGGCGCAACCCGGGGCAGCCCGAGTTCGTCCAGGCGGTGCAGGAAGTCGCCGAGGATATTTTCGACTTCATCGCCGACAAGGAAGAATATCACGCGCAGCAGATATTGCGGCGCATTGCCGAACCCGACCGGGTCGTGTCCTTCCGCGTCTGCTGGGAGGACGACAACGGCAATATCCGCGTCCAGCGCGGCTGGCGCGTTCAGAACAACAATGCCATCGGCCCCTATAAAGGGGGCATCCGCTTTCACCCGAGCGTGACCGAAAGCGTCCTCAAATTCCTGGCGTTCGAACAGACGTTCAAGAACGCCCTCACCGGCCTGCCGATGGGCGGCGGCAAGGGCGGATCGAATTTCAACCCGAAGGGCAAGAGCGTGCGCGAGATCATGCGCTTCTGCCAGAGCTTCATGACCGAGCTCTATCGCCACATCGGCGCCGACGTCGACGTGCCGGCGGGCGACATCGGCGTCGGCGGGCGCGAAATCGGTTTCATGTTCGGCCAGTACAAGCGCATTACCAACGAATTTACAGGGGTGCTCACCGGCAAGGGCCTCGAATGGGGCGGCTCGCTGATCCGGACCGAGGCGACGGGCTATGGCGCCGTCTATTTCCTCGCGAACATGCTTGCGGCGAAGGGACAGGATCTCGTCGGCAAGAGCGCGGTGATTTCGGGATCGGGCAATGTCGCGACGCACGCGGCGGAAAAGATCGTGCAGCTGGGCGGCAAGGTACTCACCCTGTCCGATTCGGGCGGCTTCATCCACGATCCCGACGGCATCACCCAGGAAAAGATCGACTGGGTAAAGGCGCATAAGACGCATCGGCGCGGCCGGATCGAGGATTATTGCGCCGAGTTCAAGAGCGCCACCTTTACCGCTGGCAAAACGCCGTGGGCGGTGCCGTGCGACGTCGCGCTGCCGTGCGCGACGCAGAACGAGCTGAATGGCGATGACGCGAAGATGCTGGTGGCAAACGGCTGCATCGCGGTGAGCGAGGGCGCGAACATGCCGACCGACCTTGCCGGTGTTCATGTCTTCAAGGACGCAAAGATCATGTTCGCGCCCGGCAAGGCGGCCAACGCCGGCGGGGTTGCGGTTTCGGGCCTCGAAATGAGCCAGAACAGCGGCCGGCGCAGCTGGAGCGAAGCCGAGCTGCAACAGATGCTCAAGGATATCATGGCGGGCATCCACGAACGCTGCCTGACCTATGGCGATCAGGGCGGCGGCTATATCGATTATGTGAAGGGCGCGAACATAGCCGGCTTCAAGAAAGTCGCCGACGCGATGCTGGCGTTCGGGGTCGTTTAGGGTAAAAGGCCCTCAGGGCAAAAGGGGACTCGTGGGAATGACGACGCACGCTGGCATCGGGCGCGGCGATCGGTCGTGGGCGGCGGTGGCGGCACTGGCTCTGCTGCTTGCCATGCTTGCGATCGCCGCGACGCTTTCGGCGCCTCCGGCGCGCTCGCAGGGCGAAAGCGGCGGGCGTTTCCTGGGTGTTGCGTCCTGCGCGGGATCGACCTGCCACGGCCGGATGGAGGGCGACGGCGTCGTTGTCCGTCAGGACGAGTTGATGCGCTGGCAGGAACCCTCGACCCCCGGCGGCGCGCATAGCCGCGCCTGGGCGGTGCTCAACACCAGCCGCAGCCAGTTCATTGCCCGCAACCTTGGCATCGGCGATCCGGCGCGCGCGTCGATGTGCCTCGGGTGCCACAGCGATGCGGCGACGAGCCGCGGTACCGCGCCGATCGAGGACGGGGTCACCTGCGAATCCTGCCACGGTCCTGCAGGGGGCTGGATCGCGAGCCACTATGCCGGGGTCGGCGACAACCCCAGCCCCGGCGGCGAAATGCGCGAGAAGCATCTCGCCAATTTGCGCGCCGGCTTGCGCCGGCTCGAGGATCCGGTGGTGCGCGCGGGCGTTTGCGTCGACTGCCATTTCGGGGCCGCGGGCGAGGGGCAGTTCGTCACCCACCGCATCATGGCGGCGGGGCATCCGCGCATTTCGTTCGAGCTCGACCTCTTCTCCTCGCTCCAGGCGCATCATCAGGAAGATGCCGATTATGGCTGGCGTAAGTTCGGCGCGGCGGGCGCGCGCACCGACCATGTGCAGATGTGGGCGGTGGGGCAGGCGACCGCGCTCGAACGCAGCCTCGCGCTGTTTCAGTCGAAACGCGGGACCGAGGGGATGTTCCCCGAATTTTATTTCCTCGACTGCCACAGTTGCCACCGCCGGATCTACGATCAGGCGAAGCCGGTGAAGACCAGCGTCGACAATCCGGCGCGGCCGGGCATTCCCGAAGGCATGCCGCCCTATAATGACGAAAATCTGATCATGCTCTCGGCCGCCGCGCGTATGGCCTCGCCCGCGCTTGCCGAACAGCTCGGCGCGCGCAGCGCCGCCTTCCACCGCGCGATCGCGACCGACCGGCCGGCGGCGGTTCGCGCCGCCGCCGATCTGGCGCAGACGGTCGCGGCGCTCAAAAGCGCCTTCGCCGCGCGCGCCTTTTCGGGCACCGACGCCTTTGCGATGGTCGATGCGATTGCGGGCAAGGCAGTAAACGACCGCTTCACCGACTATGCGGGGTCGTCGCAGGCGGTGATGGGGGTCGACACGCTGCTCAACGCGATGGTTTCGTCGGGGCGGATCACCATCGGCGCTGCGGCGGGAATCCGCGCCGACATCGACCGTGCCTATGCCTCGGTCAAGGATCCCAACGCCTATAAGCCCAGCGACTTCCAAGCCTCCTTCGGCAGCGCGGTGCGCGCGATTCAGGCGCTGCGGTAAGCCGATGCGGACCCGATCGCGCCTCTTTCGCACCGCCGCCCTTGTCGCCGGCCCGGCACTGCTCCTCGCCTCGTGCGGCGGCGGAGGCGGCGGCACGCCGACCCCCTCGCCGACTCCCACGCCGACGCCGACTCCCACCCCGACCGGCGGCCTCTATACCCCGCCGGCGAGCCAGTCGCTCAGCGTCGCCGACGTCCAGACCGTACTCGCCGGCGCGATTGCCGAGGCGCAGGCGCGCGGCCTGCCGTCGGTAATCGCGGTGACCGACCGCGTCGGCAATGTTCTCGGCGTCTTCCGCATGAACGGCGCGCGCGCCACCGCGACGACCTCGGCGGCGCCCAACGGCGACAATATCGACGCGCAGAACGTCACCTTCCCTGCAGAAGCGGGCGCGATCGCGAAGGCGATCACCGGCGCCTATCTGTCGAGCGGCGGCAATGCCTTTTCGACGCGTACCGCGAGCCAGATCGTCCAGGAGCATTTCCCGCCCGCGCCGACGACTGCGGGGCTGGAAAGCGGGCCGCTGTTCGGGGTGCAGTTCAGCCAGCTTCCGTGCAGCGATCTTGCCGCGCGCTTCGGCGCCATGGGCGGCGGCGCGCTGATCGGGCCGAAGCGCTCGCCGCTCGGCCTCGCGGCCGATCCGGGCGGTCTGCCGCTTTACAAAAATGGCGTGCTCGTCGGCGGCATCGGGGTGATGGGCGACGGCGTCTATGGCAGCGATCCCAACATCCTCGACATCGACAATGATGCCGAGGAGTTCATCGCGCTCGCCGGGACGCGCGGGTTCGAGGCGCCGGCGGCGATCACCGCCGACAAGATCACCGTCGACGGGACGACGCTGCGCTTTTCGGACGCCACCTATGGCGGCTTGCAGACGAGCGGCGGCGCGAGCTTCGCCAGTCTGAACGGCACGGCCGGCAATCTGGTCGCGGTCATCGGCTATGCCGCCGCGGCGATCGTCGCGGGCACCGCATATGGCAGCGAAGCGTCGGGAATCCGCGCCTCGACCGCAGCCGAATTTTCCAACCGCGATGCCTTTGTCCTGACCAATGGCAGCGGCACCAACCGCTTCCCGATCCGTGCCGGCACCGATGCATCGACCAACAGCGCGCCGCTGACCCAGGCCGAGGTGCGCGCCGTGCTCGAAGATGCCTTTGCGGTGATGAGCCGCGCGCGCGCGCAGATTCGCCGCCCGCTCGACAGCCGGGCGCAGGTGACGATCAGCCTCGTCGATACGCATGGCGCCGTGCTCGGCATCGTGCGCGCGCCCGACGCGCCGATTTTCGGCACCGACGTGTCGCTGCAGAAGGCGCGCACCGCGGCCTTTTTCTCTGGCGCCAACGCCGGGACGGAACTCAGCGCGAACGCCAGCGCCGATGTGCAGCATTTCGTCCCCGCGGTGCGCAGCTTCCTGAACGATCCGAGCGCGCTGACCGGCACCTTTGCCTTTGCCGACCGGTCGGGGGGCAATCTGTCGCGCCCCTATTTCCCCGACGGCGAGGTCGGGCGGCCCAATGGCCCGCTGTCGCGCCCGATCGCGCAGTTCAATCCCTTTTCGACCGGGCTGCAATCCGCCCTTGTCATCGGCAATATCGGCGTGCACCTCGGCTTCGTGTCGGGCGCCAGCGCGACCGACACGCCGCAACGCTGCACGACCTTGCCCGACGTCGCGGCGGGGCAGAATCGCCTGCAGAACGGTATCCAGATTTTCCCGGGTTCGGTGCCCATCTATCGCGGGACGCAGCTTGTCGGCGCGATCGGCGTGTCGGGCGACGGCATCGACCAGGACGATATGATCAGCTTCCTCGGGACGCATAACGGCGGCGCGCGCGTCGGCACGATCGGTAACGCCCCGATCGACAAGCGTGCCGACAATATCGTCGTCACGCTGTCCGATGGAAAGACGGTGCGTCTGCGCTACATCAGCTGCCCCTTTGCGCCTTTCCTCGACACCAGCCAGCAGAATGTCTGCCAGGGGCTATAGGCGATGAGCGCGCTTGGAAGCAGCCTGCTGCCGATCATCGCGACGCTCGCGGCGCAGGGCGCGCCTGCGGCGGGTCAGGCGCTGCCGCCACCCCCGCCGCCGCCCGAACCGCCCGCGACCGATGGCGCCGCGCCGGACGCGGCGCCGGCTGCGATCCCGGCACCCGACGGCGAAGCGCTGATCCCGCCGCCGCCGCCGGTCGACTGGAAGGATGTACTGAAGGACGATCTGGTCACCCAGATTATCGAAGGCCGCCGCCGCCCCGGCTACACGCCCGATCTGCCCGACCAGATGCGGCAGGACAATGTCGGCGCGCTGCGTCCGCCGCCGCCGCAGGCCTTTCCGGGGATCGAGGATCAACTGCCGGTGCCCGACCGCTGGCGCCTCATCGAATCGCTTGGCGTGGTCAAGGAACGCTGGTTCGACCCCTATCATCAGAATACGCTGAAGGGCGACCGGCCGATCGACCGGTCGAAGGTGCCGTGGCTGCCGATCAGGGGCGACGACTGGTTTTTCGTCGCCAGTGCGGTGTCGGACACGGTGTTCGAACCGCGCACCTTTCCGATTCCGGTCGGCGTCCAGACCACCGAGCGGCCGGGCAGCCTCGACGTGTTCGGCAAGAACCGCAGCTTCGTGCTGTCGCAGACGCTGATCGCGGGCGCCGCGCTCATCAAGGGATCGACCGCCTTCAAGCCGCCCGACGTCGAATATCGCGTTACGCTGGCCTATAATTTCAACTATGTCGACGTGCCCGAACGGCGCGTGCTCGACGTGCGCCCGTCGCGGCCGAGCCATCGTTACGACAATTTCCTGGGGGTGCAGGAATTGTTCGTCGACAAGCATCTGGGCAACGACAGCGACCGTTACGACTTCCACTCGATCCGCATCGGCATCCAGCCCTTCCAGAGCGATTTTCGCGGTTTCCTGTTCAACGACAGCCAACTTGGCATCCGCCTGTTCGGCAACCGCGACAATAACCGCTTTCAATATAACGTCGCGGCCTTCTGGCGGCTCGAAAAGGACACCAACAGCGGGCTCAACGACATCACCCAAAGCCCGCGCGACGATTTCATCTTCACCGCGAACCTCTATCGTCAGGACTTCCCCTTCGTCGGGCTGACGAGCCAGGTCAGCGTCACCTACAATCGCAACCGCGAAAAGAACGACATCCAGATCGACCACAACGGCTTTCCGGTGCGCCCGGCGCTTCTCGGCGATCTGCGCGGCCGCGAATATGACGTGACCTACCTCGGCTACAGCGCCGACGGGCGCATCGGACGGATCAATCTGACCGCCAGCTTCTATGCGGCGCTGGGCGAGGACCGGAACAGCTTCTTCACCAGCAAGCCGGCAAAGATCCGCGCGGGCTTCGGCGCCGCCGAACTCAGCTACGATCACGACTGGATGCGCTTTCGCCTGTCGGGCCTCTACGCCACCGGCGACAGCGATCCCTATAACGATGTCGAGGGCGGCTTCGACGCGATTTTCGAAAATCCGATCTTCGGTGGCGCCGACACCAGCTACTGGATTCGTCAGACGATTCCCTTTGCGGGCGGCGGGCGCGTCATTTCGTTGAGCGGTCGCAACGGCATCCTCAATTCGCTGCGCTCGTCGAAAGAAGAGGGGCAGTCGAATTTCAACAACCCCGGCACCGTATTCGTCGGCGCCGGCGCCGATTTCGACCTGTCACCCGAAACGCGCGTCAGCGTGAACGCCAATCATCTGTGGTTCGACAATACCGCGGGTTTGCAGGTGCTGCGCAGCGAAGGGTCGATCCCCAAGGATATCGGCTGGGATCTGTCGGTGGCAGGCATCTGGCGACCCAAGGCGACGCAGAATATCGTCGGCCGCCTCAGCGCCGCGGTGCTGCTGCCCGGTGACGGGTTCAAGGATCTGTTCGAGAATCGCGAGCGCGACCGGGCTTATGTCTCGGTCCTCGCCAATCTGATCGTGAGTTTCTAGACGATGATGCGCAGGCTCCTCGCCCTCCTGATCTTCCTGTTGATGGCGATGACCGCCGGTATGCAGGGCGCGCGCGCGTCGGAAGGCGAAAAGCCGGTCGCCGTCACCTATCGCTTCACGCCGCCGGCGCCGCGCAAACAGAGCGAGGCCGACGTCGAGGCAAAGTCGAAGGGCTGTTACAGCTGCCACACCCAGACCGACCGGCCGTCGATGCACGCGACGCCTGCGGTGCGCCTCGGCTGTACCGACTGCCACGGCGGCGATTCGCAATCGCCCGCGGCGTTCGGGCGCCCCGAACTCGGCTACGACAATCCCTATAATCTGGCGGCGATGAAACTCGCGCATCCCCAGCCGACGCTGCCCGGGGCGTGGGGTGGCACATCGGCGAACCCGAAGCGCAGCTATACGCTGCTCAACAAGGAAGCGCCCGAATATATCCGCTTCGTCAACCCGAGCGACTACCGCGTGGCGCGCGAGGCGTGCGGGTCATGCCACCTCGAGATCATCGAGGCGACCGAGCGGTCGCTGATGTCGACCGGCGCGATGCTGTGGGGCGGGGCCGCGTACAACAACGGCATCGTTCCCTACAAGAATTACATCTTCGGCGAGGCCTATACGCGCGACGGCAAGGCCGCCTGCATCCTGTCGCCCTCGTCGCGGCTGACGAAAGAGGAATATGCCGAGGCGTGCAAGCCGGAGTTCGGCTTCGACAAGATTTTGACCGACGCCGAAAAGAAGCGCGGCGCGCTTGCCAAAATGTACCCGCTGCCGCGCTGGAGCGTGATCCCGCCCGGCGACGTCTTCCGCGTCTTCGAACGCGGCGGCCGCAACATCAACACCCAGTTCGCCGAAATCGGCCTGCCGAACCCGACCGGCAGCATCCAGCGGCTCGAGGAACCCGGACGTCCCGACCTCAAACAGTCGAACCGCGGTCCCGGCACCGGGCTGCGTGTCGCGATCCCCGTGCTCAACATCCACAAGACGCGCCTCAACGACCCCTTCATGTGGTTCATGGGCACCAACGACCAGCCGGGCGATTATCGCCAGTCGGGCTGCGCCGGCTGCCATGTCATCTATGCCAACGACCGCGAACCGCGGCACAGCCTGACCTATGCGCAATATGGCCGTGACGGCGAAAGCGCGACGATCGATCCGACGATCGCGGGGAAGAAATGGAAACCCGATGATGACGGGCATGGCGGCGGACATGGTGGGGGCGCTGCTGGCGACGCGCATGGCGATCCGGCGAAACATGCGCCGTCGCCCGATGGCCATGGCGCGCTGATCGACCCCGAAGCCGCAAAAGCCGGACCGCAAGCAGTACCCGCGAAGGAGCGGCGCGAATCGGGGCATCCGATCAACCACGCCTTCACCCGCGCGATCCCGACGGCGCAGTGCATGAATTGCCACATGCACCAGCCCAATATCTTCCTGAACTCCTACCTCGGCTACACGATGTGGGATTATGAATCGGACGCGCCGCAGCTATGGCCCGGCCCCGACAACACCGCGCCGCGCCCACCGGGGATGAGCGACGAGGAATATCAGAAGAAATACAAGCAACAACGCTATCCGACCGCCGCCGAAGTCCACAAGGTTCTCGAACGCAATCCCGAAGGCGCGAGCCCGCGCGGCCTGTGGGCCGACGTCGAGTTTCTGCGCGACGTCTATGACGTGAACGACAGCAACAAGGACACCCAGTTCGCCGACTATCACGGCCATGGCTGGAACTTCCGCGGCATCTTCAAGCGCGACCGCAGCGGCAATCTGCTCGACGCCGACGGCAATATGTCGACCTATGGCACCGACAAGGCGCACATCGTCGATCCCAAGGATCCCGAAAAATGGCGCAAGAGCTGCGCCAGCTACAGTGACCCGGCGCAGCGCGACCTGTGTCTCGCCAGCGCCGATCCCGCCAAACCCGGTGTCGAGGGCAAGTTCGTGCCGCCCGGCATCAACCCCGGCAAGGCGGTCCATATGATGGACATTCATGCCGAAAAGGGGATGCAGTGCGCCGACTGCCACTTCGCGCAGGATGCGCACGGCAATGGCTATATCCAGGGCGAAGTCGCGAACGCGGTCGAGATCGGGTGCAAGGATTGCCATGGCACCGCCGATGCCTATCCCAATCTGCTCACCTCGAACGTCGCGGCACGGCCGCAAGGGACCAATCTTGCGCTGCTTCGCAATTCGGACGGCCGGCGCCGGTTCGAATTCCAATATGACGACAATGGTGAAATCACGGGGCTGATCCAGCGGTCCATCGTCGATCCGAAGCTCCAGTGGCAGGTCAGCCTGGTCAAGCAGGCGGTGACGCCGGGGCCGCATTTCAACGCGAAAGCGGCGCGCGCCAAACTGATGTCGCGCAGCGGCGCCGACGACGGCAGCTTTGCATGGGGGCCGGGCGTGGCAAGGGAAGATCGCGCGCACGGCGACGACAAGATGGCCTGCTTCACCTGCCACCTGTCGTGGACGACGAGCTGCGGCGGCTGCCATTTGCCGATCGAGGCGAACTGGAAGACCAGCATGCACCACTTCGAAGGGGAGGAGACGCGCAACTTCGCGACCTACAACCCACAGGTCGCGCGCGACGAAATGTTCCAGCTCGGCCGGCACATGCTGACCAAGCCAGGCGAGCCCGACGCCGACAGCAATCCGCGCGGGATCATCGCGCCGATCCGGTCGACATCGGCGCTGGTCTTGTCCTCGACGAACCTCAACCGCGAACGCATCTATATCCAGCAGCCGCCGATCTCTGCTGCGGGCTTCTCGAGCCAGGCCTTCGCGCCGCATTTCCCACATACGGTGCGGCGTCAGGAGACGAAACAGTGCACCGACTGCCATCTGTCGCAGGCGGACGACAATAATGCGATCATGTCGCAGCTGCTCCTGATGGGGACCAATTTCGTCAATTTCGTCGGGCTCAATGTCTGGTCGGGGCTGGAGGACGGCTTCCAGGCGACGCGCGTCACCGAATGGGACGAGCCGCAGGCGGTGATCGGCAGCTATCTGCAGAAATATGCCTATCCCGACTATTGGCGCCTGCACGTCGATCAGAACCATCGCGAGCTCAAAAATTGGGTGCGCGGCAAGACCTTCGACAAGAAGGGGTCGGGCGAAAGCCATGCGCTCGAGGAATTCGCGAATATCGTTCAGGGGACGAGCGGCCGGGTCAACTGCCTGCAACTGCGCGGCGAATATATGTATGTCGCCGAAGGCAGGGGCGGCTTTCGTGTCTATGACGTCGCATCGATCGGCAACAAGGGCTTCTCCGAACGCATCACCCGCGCGCCTTTTTCGCCGCTGGGGCACGATACGCATGTCAAAACGACGAACGCGACCTGCATGGCGATCGGCACGACCCAGCCGATCAGCATGGCGCGCAACGAGCATATCCGTAAGGATTTCCCCGAAAATCACGAACAGGCGCTGCACCCGCTCTACCGCTATGCCGTCATCACCGACAGCGTCGAAGGCCTGATCCTGGTCGACATCGACACGATGGCAGACGGCGAATTCCGCAACAACAAGCTGAGCCGCGCGCTGACGTGGAACCCCGATAATGTGCTGGCCGGTGCCCGCCACGTGACGCTTGCCGGCGACTATGCCTATGTCACCACCGATGCCGGGCTCGTCGTGCTCGACCTGTCGACGCCGCTCGAGCCGAAGGTGACGGCGCAGCTACCGCTGACCGATGCGCGCGCGAGTGCCGTGCAGTTCCGGTACCTGTGGGTCACCGACGCGGAGGGCGTGAAGCTGTTCGACATCACGCATATGGACCGGCCGGAACCGGTGCCGGCGGGAACGGTGCGGCTCGCCAACGCGCGCAAGATCTATCTCGCGCGCACCTTCATGTACGTCGCGGCCAAGCAGGACGGTCTGGTGATCGTCGACGTGACGCGGCCGATGGCGCCGGCCGTCTGGCCCGCGATGACCTTCGGGGGGGCGCTCAACGATGCCGAGGATGTGATCGTCGCATCGACCAATGCGTCGCTCTTCGCCTATGTCGCCGACGGACGGAACGGCATCAAGGTGCTTCAGCTTACCAGTCCGGACAATCCCGGCCTCTATGGCTTCTCGCCCGCGCCGACGCCCGAACTGATTGCCTGGGCCAAAACTCCGTCGCCGGCGCTCGCGCTGTCGAAGGGGCTCGACCGCGACCGGGCGGTCGACGAAACGGGGGGGCAGATGGCGGTGTTCGGCCGCGTGGGATCGCGCCCCTTCACCCGGCCCGAAATGGAGAAGCTGTTCCTGAACAGCAAGGGGCTGGTCTACAAGGTCAGCGACACCGTCGATCAGGCGGCGTGGCGGCCGCCCTTGGCCTACCCGAACTGACGTTTCGCTAGAGCCGCTCGGCCTGCACGACGCTGTCCGATGCGCGGAGTGCGGACAGGATACGCATGACATGCTGAACGTCGCGCACCTCGACGACGACGTCATAGGTGTGGAAATCGCCCTCGCGGTTCGACAGCCGCAGATTGGTGATATTCGCCGAATTGGCGGCGAGGATGCCCGACATTTCGGCGAGCGTGCCGGTTTCGTTGAGGATGACGACGCACAGCCGCGCATTGCCGCCTTCGCTGTCCTCCTGCCACCTGAGGTCGATCCAGTCGGCGTCGATGCCGTCGGCCAGGCTGGGGCAGTCGATAACA
This sequence comes from Sphingopyxis sp. A083, assembly GCF_001468495.1. Lineage (NCBI taxonomy): Bacteria > Pseudomonadati > Pseudomonadota > Alphaproteobacteria > Sphingomonadales > Sphingopyxidaceae > Sphingopyxis > Sphingopyxis sp. A083. The sequence goes on from NZ_LNSK01000001.1 coordinate 381,302, forward strand.
TGCACCTCGATCCCCTCGCCGGGCCGCGCGAGGCCGACGATGCGGTCGCCGGGAACGGGGTGGCAGCAGTCGGCAAGCTTGTAGGCGACGCCGGGGGTCAGCCCCTCGATCGACACCGCAGCGCCCTGGCGCAGCTTGCCGGGCTTCGATTTCATCTCGGCGGTGATGCCGGGGACGAGCGCTTCGAGGATCTGGTCGTCGGACAATCGCCGCCGCGCGATCGCGACATAGAGCGCGCTGTCATCCTCGAGCTTCAGCCGCTCGCGCGCCGCGGCGCGCGCCTTGTCGCCGACCTTGTTGGGCAGGCGGCGGGCGATCTCGTCGTACATCTTGCGACCAAGGGCGGCGAGCTCGACCTTTTCCTTCGACCGGACATGGCGGCGGATCGCGGCGCGCGCCTTGCCCGTCACCGCAAAGCCCAGCCACGCGGGCTGCGGCGTCTGCTTTTCCGATGACAAGATCTCGACGGTATCGCCGTTGACGAGCTGGGTGCGCAGCGGCACGAGCCGGCCGTTGACCTTGGCACCGACGGTGCGGTCGCCGAGCCCGGTGTGGACGGCATAAGCGAAATCAACCGGCGTCGCGCCCTTGGGAAGCTGGAACAGGCTGCCCTTCGGCGTAAAGGCGAAGATGCGGTCCTGATACATTGCGATGCGCGTATTCTCGAGCAGTTCGTCAGGATCGTGCGTCTGGTCGAGGATTTCGAGCAGGTCGCGAATCCACCCCGCCTGTCCGTCGGGTGAGCCGCCGCCCTGCTTGTAGGCCCAGTGCGCGGCAAAGCCGAATTCGGACTGCTGGTGCATCGCCTCGCTGCGGATCTGGATTTCGATCCGCATATTTTCATTGTGCATGATCGTCGTGTGCAGCGACTTGTAGCCGTTGCGCTTGGGGGTCGAGATATAATCCTTGAAGCGACCGGGGACCATTTTCCACTTGCGGTGAAAGACGCCAAGCGCGGCATAGCAGTCGGCATCGCTGCGCGTGATGACGCGAAAGGCGATGATGTCGGTGACCTGTTCGAAGCTGACATGGCGTTCCTGCATCTTGCGCCAGATCGAATAGGGATGCTTTTCGCGCCCCGACACGTCCGCCTCGATCCCGCTTTTCGCAAGCAGTTCCTTGAACTCGCGGCTGATCCCGGCGACCTTGTCCTTGCCGCCTGCGGTCAGTTTGGCGAGCCGGCCGGTGATCGTCGCATAGGCCTCGGGCTCGAGCTCGCGAAAGGCCAGAAGCTGCATTTCGCGCATATATTCATACATACCGATCCGCTCGGCGAGCGGGGCATAGATGTCCATCGTCTCCTTGGCGATGCGGCGCCTTTTGTCCGGATTCTTGATGAAATGCAGCGTGCGCATATTGTGCAGCCGGTCGGCGAGCTTGACGAGCAGCACGCGGATATCGTCGGACATGGCTAGCAGGAATTTGCGCAGATTTTCGGCGGCGCGCTCATTCTCGGTCTGCGCCTCGATCTTGCTGAGCTTGGTGACGCCGTCGACCAGTCGCCCGACGTCGGCGCCGAACAGCCGCTCGATCTCTTCGGGCGTGGTCAGCGTGTCTTCCAGCGTGTCGTGGAGCAGCGCGGTGACGATCGTCTCGCTGTCGAGATGCAAGTCGGTCAGGATGCCCGCGACCTCGACCGGATGGCTGAAATAGGGGTCGCCCGACGCGCGCTTCTGGCTCCCGTGCTTCTGTACGGTGAAGACATAGGCGCGGTTCAGCAGCGCCTCGTCGACGTCGGGATCATAAGCGCGCACGCGCTCGACAAGTTCATACTGCCTCAGCATCGCATCCAATGTCGTTCATGCGAGGCCAATTGCAATATATTTGTATCGGTGGAGCAGCGAAGCCACGGGGCTTCGCCAAGGCAAGAAAAGGGCCGCGCGGTGCAGGGGGGAGAGCCGGCGCGGCCCTTCTTGCGGGCGAAGGGTCAGCCTTCGCCGTTGCAGCGCGCGAGGTCGGCGTCCTCGAGCGGCTTGCCATCGACGGTGAAGCTCGTAACGCGGCCGGCCTTCTTGGCGAGCGCGGCGCACATCATCAGCGGACGGCTGGTGCCGCGGCCTGCCGTGCAGGTCGTGCCCTCACAGACCCAGACGACATCGCGGGCGACGAAGCGCGCGGTCTTCGCCGCGTCGGCCAGTTCGGCGAAATAGAAAGGGCCGCCAGCGGCGGCGGCGGGAACAGCGGGGAGCGCCGCGGCGCCGATCGACAGCGCGCCCGCCAGGGCGAGTATCGGGGTGCCGGGGGAAAGCCGGAAATGGAACATGGGAGCCTCCTTTTTTTGACAACCGGAAGGTTGCGCTTCGCGATCTGGTGCGTCCGTTGCGAAATGCAACCGAGGCCCTATATTTTTTTGGCACGGCGGCGATTTTACGTTAGGGCATGGCCTATGGGAAAATTACGCGAAAAACTGAACGATCTTGATGGGGGCAATTGCGCCTTGCCGCTCGCGCTCGAGGCGATGGGCGAACGATGGTCCTTCATGATCCTTCGCGCCGCTTTCAACGGTGTCCACCATTTCGAGGAGTTCCAGCAGGAGCTCAATATCGCGCGCAACATCCTGTCGAACCGGCTGTCGAAGCTGGTCGATCATGGCATCATGGCGCGCGAAGTGATGGCGGAGGATCGCCGCAAGGTTCTGTATCAGCTTACCCAGAAGGGCGTCGAACTGCTGCCCGCGATGATCGCGCTGCGCCAGTGGGGCGAAAAATGGGGGGCGGGGGTTCCCTCGACCCCGGTGCTCGTCGATTCGCATGATGAACAGCCGATCGGCCCGGTGACGATCACCGCGCACGACGGCCGGCCGCTCGAATATGGCGAGCTTGTCTGGAAACATCGTTCGGAACTCCAGCCGCTCGGCCAGGCGCGCGTGCGGATGGCACCGGTCGCGGCCGAATGATCCCCACTTTGCGGACGACGCGCTCGTCCCCTGATTTCGGCGGCTGACATGGCAAGCCAGACTTCCCCGATTCCGCTGTTCGGCTTTTCCTCGCCCGGGCCGTTTTTCGGCAACAAGGTCCGCGCCTTCTGGAATCTCCAGATCCTCGGCTGGCTCGGCTGGTTCGGGCTGCGCGTCGTGTCGGGGCTGGCGGGCGGCCAATCCTTCGATTTCCTTGTCCTTGTCGTTGTTTCGGCGGTTACGGGTTTTTCGCTGACGCTGCTGCTTTCGGTTTGCTACCGCGCGCTGATCAACCGCCGCACGATCCTGATGTGGGGGGCAAGCTTCGGCCTCCTGGCCTTCGCCACCGCGGTCTGGGCCTTCATCGACGCCTGGCTTTTCCAGATATTGAAGCCCGACAGCGAGACGAGCTTTACCGGCCTGCTGCTGGTGTCGATCTATATCGACGCGACGACGCTCGCGGCCTGGTCGGCGCTCTATTTCGCGATCAACTATTTCCTGCAGCTCGAGGAACAGAATGACCGCGTGCTGCGGCTCGAGGCGCAGGCCGCGTCGGCGCAGCTCGCGATGCTGCGCTACCAGCTCAACCCGCACTTCCTGTTCAACACGCTCAACAGCATCTCGACCCTCGTCCTTCTGAAACAGACCGAGCCTGCCAATGCGATGCTGTCGCGCCTGTCGGCATTTCTGCGCTACACGCTCGCCAACGAACCGACCGCACAGGTGACGCTGGCGCAGGAGGTCGAGACGCTGAAGCTCTACCTCGACATCGAGAAGATGCGTTTCGAGGACCGGCTGCGGCCGCATTTCCAGATTGATCCGGCGGCGCAGCGCGCGCGCCTGCCTTCGTTGCTGCTTCAGCCGCTGATCGAAAATGCGATCAAATATGCGGTGACACCGCAGGAAGAAGGAGCCGACATTACGCTGACGGCTCAGCTTGCCGGTCAAAATGTTCGGATTACCGTGTCCGACACCGGCACGGGATTGTCAGCCGATGGCGTCGACCCCACCACCGGGATTGCAACGGAATCGACCGGTGTGGGTTTAGCCAACATCAGGGACCGGCTGGCCCAGGCCTATGGCGACCAGCAACGGTTCGAGGTGCAATCGGGCACCGATGGCGGATTCACGGTGATTATCGAGATTCCGTTTCAGCCCGATGGACAAGCGACGATTGGAACCGAACGCACATGACGATCAGAACCATCCTGGTGGATGACGAGAAATTGGCGACCCAAGGCCTGCAACTGCGGCTTGAAGCGCATAGCGATGTCGAAGTCGTCGACACCGCGCAGAACGGCCGGGAGGCCATTCGCAAGATCAAGACGCACAAGCCCGACCTCGTCTTCCTTGATATCCAGATGCCCGGATTCGACGGTTTTTCGGTGATCCAGGGACTGATGGAAGTCGAGCCCCCGCTCGTCGTCTTCGTCACCGCCTATTCGGACCATGCGATCCGCGCCTTCGAGGCGCAGGCGGTCGATTATCTGGTGAAGCCCGTCGAGCCCGAGCGGCTCGCCGATGCGCTCGACCGCGTTCGCCAGCGCCTCGCCGAAAAGCGCGGCGTGGCCGAGGTTGAGCGGCTGAAGACGGTGCTTGCCGAAGTCGCGCCCGACGCGGTCGAGGAATATGATGCCGAAACGGCGGCCGATGCGCCCGCCGCCGACCGCTACGAAAAGATGATCAACATCAAGGATCGCGGGCAGATTTTCCGCGTCGATGTCGACAGCATCGAACGAATCGACGCTGCCGGCGACTATATGTGCATCTACACCGCCGACAATTCGCTGATCCTGCGCGAAACGATGAAGGATCTCGAAAAGCGGCTCGACCCGCGCAATTTCCAGCGCGTGCATCGCTCGACCATCGTCAACCTCAGCCAGGTGAAGCAGGTCAAGCCGCACACCAACGGCGAGTGTTTCCTCGTGCTCGGTTCGGGCGCGCAGGTGAAGGTCAGCCGCAGCTACCGCGACGTGGTCGCGCGTTTCGTGCACTAACCCAGCGACCCAAACATCGTCATTGCGAGCGTAGCGAAGCAATCCAGAGCGGTTTTGCCTGCTCTGGATTGCCGCGTCGCCTTCGGCTCCTCGCAATGACGATGTTTTACAATTGATGCCCCGTTCGGTCGCGCTTCGTCGCGAGATATTGCTCGTTATATTTGTTCGTCGGCAGCGCGAGCGGGATGCGTTCGACGACGTCGACGCCCTCCCTTTCCAGTCGCGCGACCTTTTCGGGATTGTTGGTCATCAGGCGGATGCGCGGGATGTTGAGCAGCGCGAGCATCTGGCCGGCGATCGCAAAATCGCGCGCCTCGACGGGGAAACCCAGCCGCAGATTGGCATCGACCGTATCATAGCCCTGATCCTGCAGCGCATAGGCGCGCAGCTTGTTGACGAGGCCGATGCCGCGGCCTTCCTGGCGCAGATAGAGCAACACCCCCCATGGGGCGTCGGCCATTGCGTGGAGCGCCGCATGCAGTTGCGGTCCGCAATCGCATTTGAGACTGCCGAGCACGTCGCCGGTCAGGCATTCGCTGTGCAGGCGTACCACGGGCGGATTGCCGTCGCGCTTGCCGATAATCAGCGCGACATGGTCCGACGCTTCCTCGGGGCTGCGAAAAGCAACGATCTCGGCGGTTTCGCTTGCCGCGACAGGCAGGCGGGCGCGCGCCGCGATTTCGAGCCGCGACGGGTCGAGCAGGGCGGCGACGTCGGCGGTGGAGCAGGCGGTTTCGGCTTCCCCCTTGGCCGCGCGCACGAAAAAGGCGGGGAGCAGGCCCGCGTGGCGCGCCATCGTCATCGCGGTCGCCGCCGCAGCCTCGCCGCCGCTCGCGATCGTGCGGAAAGGACCTTTGAGCGGATTGGCAAGGTCGAGCGCCGGGTCGGCGATCGCCAGCGCCGCGGCAACGCTCGCGGCGCCGTCCGCCAGTCGCACCGGCCCCGGCGTCGCGGCGGCGCGCTGGTTGGTAAGCTTCAGCGTGACCGCGCGCTCGCCCGAGATCAGCAGGTCGGCGCTGCCGAATTCGGCCAGCGCCGCATCGCGCGCGCTTTCGACGGCCAGCAGATCGAGAGCCCCGTCGGCGCCTTCGATCCGAAAGGGCCAGCCGCGGCGCAGCGCGTCGATCGCACGCGCGGCGCGGCGGGCGCCGCGGTCGCTGGCCGGCGCGTCGCTCAAAATGCGAACTCCGTGACGAGCGGAATATGGTCTGACGGGCGTTCCCAGCTCCGCGCCGGCTGGACGACGCGGTGGCTCTGCGCCGCGTTCCGTATGTCGGGCGTGACCCACATATGGTCGAGCCGGCGACCGCGGTTCGACGCTTCCCAATCTTTCGCGCGGTAACTCCACCAGGTGTAGAGCGGGGTCGGCGGCGCCACGAACTGGCGGCCGAGATCGATCCAGCCGGCCGCGGCCTGCAGACGGGCGAGCGTATCGACCTCGATCGGCGTGTGGCTGACGACGTCGAGCAGCGCCTTGTGGTTCCATACGTCGCTTTCGAGCGGCGCGACGTTGAAATCGCCCGTCAGCACCGTCGGCGTATCGGCGAGCGCGCCCGCCCATTCGGTCATGCGCCCCAGAAAATCCAGCTTCTGCCCGAATTTCGGATTGAGCGCGCGATCGGGGATGTCGCCGCCGGCCGGGATATAGACATTGTCCAGCCGTACCCCCGACGGCAGCGTCACGCCGACATGGCGTGCCTCGCCATTGGCTTGCCAATCATATTTGCGCACATCGGTGAGCGGCAGCTTGCTGACGATCGCGACGCCATGGTGCATCCGCTGGCCGTTGGTGACGATGTGACGATAACCCAGGTCTTCGAACATCTGTTTCGGGAACAGCCCGCATTCGACCTTCGTTTCCTGCAGGCAGAGGACGTCGGGCGCCTCTTCGCGCAGGAATTTCTCGACGATGCCGATGCGCGCACGCACGCTGTTGATGTTCCAGGAAGCAATGCTCGTTTGGGTCATGGAGTCCGGCTCTATCGGTGCGAAGCCTTCACTGCAATCGTTGCGGGCTGGTGCCGCCTGCACCGACGCGCCGGACACGCCGCGCATAAACATAAACCCCCGTTCCAGGGGCGGTGGAACGGGGGTTCAAGGTCAGCGTTCGTCACGCTCTTGAATGAAGACACCTGGCAATCCGGTTGGGGCAACAGGGGGAAACCCAAAATCCGGAGGCCGTGTCGGCGCCTTCGAGAGATGAAATAGCCCCTCTTCCCTGTCGCCAAGCTGAACGAAAATCGGCGGCTGTCGGCGACATTTGCAGTTCGTCGATGCCGAACGTCGGTTGGGCGGAAAAAGGGCGCCGAATCCCCTTTGGGAAACGGCGCCCTGTTCATAAAAGTCGCGCTGGCCTCAGACGCGGCCGCGCTGTTTCGGGCGCGGATCGGTCCAGCGGAAGGCCGAATCGGCGACCGGCACGTTGAAGCGCTGGTTCGACAGATCGATCCGCGTCCGGTTGTTCTGCGAATCGAGCGCGACCCAGCCGCGCAGTCGCAATCCGCCCGGCGCCCCCGTATCGCGGATGAACACCATGGTGATCGTCCCATATTCGGGGCGCTTGGGATCCTTGACCTCGACGCTTAGCACATCGCTGTTTCCGGTCGGGACGACCTTCGCATATTTGGCGAGATCGCGATCGGGATCGAGCAGCGCGCCGAGCGGCGAATTTTTCACCGGCCAGCTCTGCACCTGCTTGACCTCATAATCGATCATCGTCAGGCGGCTGCCGTCGCCGACGATCAGCAGCGGGACGCCCTTCTGATACTGGAAGCGGATCTTGCCCGGACGCTTCAGCGTCAGCTGTCCGCTCAGCCGCTGACCGTTGCGATCCGTCTGCACGAAGTCGGCGGTCATCGAACTGGTCGACTTGAGGTGCGATTGCACCGCGGTAAGCGCGCTCGCCGATTGCGCAATGGCGGGTGCGGAGAGCGTCAGGCCGAGGGCGGCGGCAGGCGCGAGCGCCAGCGCGGCGGCGCGGGTCAGGATATGGCGGTCGATCGTCAGGGTCATCGGGCTCTCTTGTCTGTTTCGGTCGATGCCGGCTTGTTGCAGGGCGGCATTGAACCCGCCCTGAACCCGGCCTTTAGACGCTGTTCAAGTCGTTGGCGGAGCGAAAGGTTCCCTATCGCGGCTGCCCATATTGGTCGGTCAGCACGTCGCGGCGGCCGACGTGGTTCGGCGGGCTGACCAGCCCTTCGTCCTCCATCCGCTCGATCAGGCGCGCCGCGCTGTTATAGCCGATGCGCAGCTGGCGTTGCAGCCAGCTGGTCGATGCCTTCTGGCTTTCGACCACGATCTGGCAGGCCTTGGCATACATGCGGTCCTCGGCACTGTCGCCGCCCGCAGGTGCGCCTTCCATCGCGAAGCCGCCGTCCTCGGGATCCTCGGTGACGCTTTCGACATAGTCGGGGCGCCCCTGGCCGCGCCAATGATCGGCGACCGCGCGGACTTCGTCGTCGGACACGAAAGGACCGTGGATGCGCGTGATCTGCTTTCCGCCGGGCACGTAAAGCATGTCGCCCTTGCCCAGCAGTTGTTCGGCGCCGGCCTCGCCCAAAATGGTGCGGCTGTCGATTTTCGACGTCACGTTGAAACTGATGCGGGTCGGCAGGTTCGCCTTGATGACGCCGGTGATGACGTCGACCGACGGCCGCTGCGTCGCGAGGATCAGATGGATGCCCGCCGCGCGCGCCTTTTGCGCCAGGCGCTGGATCAGGAATTCGACCTCCTTGCCCGCGGTCATCATCAGGTCGGCCAGCTCGTCGACGACGACGACGATCTGCGGCAGCGGCTGATAATCCAGCGTCTCTTCCTCATAGACCGGCTGGCCGGTGTCGGGATCGTAGCCCGTCTGGACGCGCCGCCCGAGCGACTTGCCCTTGGCCAGCGCGCCGCGCACCTTGTCGTTGTAGGACGCGAGGTTGCGCACCGAGAGCGACGACATCATCCGGTAGCGATCCTCCATCTGCTCGACCGCCCATTTGAGCGCGCGCACCGCCTTCTTGGGTTCGGTCACCACCGGGGCGAGCAGATGCGGGATGTCGTCATAGACGCTGAGTTCCAGCATCTTGGGATCGATCATGATCATCTTCACCTGATCGGGACCGAGGCGATAGAGCAGCGACAGGATCATCGCATTGAGGCCGACCGACTTACCCGACCCGGTGGTGCCGGCGATCAGCAGGTGCGGCATCGGCGCGAGGTCGGCGATCACCGCGTCGCCGCTGATATTCTTGCCGAGGATGATGGGCAGCGCGCCGCTATGTTCCTGAAACAGCCCGCTGCCGATGATCTCGTGCAGCACGACGGCCTCGCGGTGCGCGTTGGGCAATTCGATGCCGATGACGGTGCGCCCCGGGATCGGCGCGATGCGCGCCGACAGCGCCGACATGTTGCGCGCGATGTCGTCCGCGAGGTTCGACACGCGGCTCGCCTTGGTTCCGGGCGCGGGCTCGAGCTCGTACATGGTGACGACCGGACCGGGGCGGACCGCAGTAATCACGCCCTTGACCTGGAAATCCTCGAGCACCGATTCGAGCAAGCGTGCGTTGCGTTCGAGCGCCGCCTTGTCGATCTGTCCCGCCGGCGTGTCGGGGGCCGGGGCAAGCAGGTCGATCGAGGGAAGCTGGTAATTGGTGAACAGCTCGGTCTGCGGCTTCGCGCGCGGCTTCGACGGCGCCGAGCGCTGCGCCGGGTCGGCAATCTCGGGCGGGGCGCGGTCGCTGGGTTCGGCGCGCGGGCGCGGCCGGATCACGCGCTCGACCAGATTGGCGGGGCGCGGCGCATCGGCCGGGGCCGCGCGCGCTGGTTCGACGACCCGGCTTCCTTCGGCCGCCGGCAGTCTGAGCCGCCCGAGCCAGCCCTTTTCGAGCCGCAGCGAGCGCATCGCGAGCCAGAGGCCGACAAGGATGAGCAGCAGGATCGTTCCGAAGCGGATCAGCGCCGCGGCGGGGTCGCCCGCCAGCGCAAACAGCGGGGTGATCGCGCTCCCCGCGAGCAGGGCGAGCAGGCCGCCCCACCCCGCGGGCATCGGCGAACCCGACGCCGGCGACCAAAGCTCGGCGCCCATGCCGACGAGCAGGATGCCGGCAAAGCAATAGGCGAGCTGACGCAGCCAATAGGGCTGCGGCTCCGCCGCCCACAGCCGCCACGCCATGATGCCGAACAGCGGGACGAGCAGTGCGATCGGCGCGCCGCCGACCGACAGGCCAAGGTCGGCGAACCAGGCGCCCGCATGGCCCATCCAGTTGGCGGCGCTGCCGCCCGCTGCGGTGTTGAGCGCTGCGTCGGTGCTGTCGTAGGTAAGCAGGGCGAGCGCGAAAAACAGCGTGAAGGCGGCGAGCGCCAGTGCCGCGGCGATCACCAGCGATCGCGCGATGCTTTGTCTGAAAACGGTGCGCCAGTCGGCCTTCGCCGATGCGGCCTTGCGGCTTGCCATGCGGAATGCGGTCCTCGATCGATTAACCACGGCGATATGCGCATGGGGCGGACTCGTCGTCAAGCGGCGCCCGGCGCGCCGATGGTCCGCGTGCGCCTGCCCGCTTCCCAAGCGCGCCGGGCCGGAGTAGAGCGGCGGCATGAGCGAAGTATTGCGCAGCGATGTCCTGATCTCCGGCGGCGGGCTTGTCGGCCAGGCGCTGGCGATCGCGCTTTCCCATCATGGTCTGTCGTCGCAGATCGTCGACCCCGCCGATCCGGTTGCGACGATCGCGCCCGGCTTCGACGGCCGCGCCTCGGCGATCGCCAGCGCGGTGTGGCAGATGTTCGGCGTGCTCGGCCTTGCCGATCGGCTTGCGCCCCACGGCTGCCCGATCCGCGCGATCAAGGTCAGCGACGGGGGACAGGCGGGCGAGCTCGATTTCGTCGCCGATGCGGATGCCCCCGCGCTCGGTACGATGGTCGAAAACCGCCAGCTTCGCCTCGCGCTCGCGGCGGCGCTCGGCGAAGCGCCGCTGGTGCGCCTGTTCATGCCGGCGAAGGTGGTCGCGCGCGATGTCGACGCGCATGGCGTCACGCTGACCCTCGCCGACGGCACGCGGCTCGCGGCGCCGCTGCTCATCGTCGCCGAAGGGCGCCGATCGCCGACCCGCGATGCGGCGGGCTTCACGATCGCCAACTGGTCCTATCATCATCACGCGATGATCGGCGCGGTGGCGCATTCGCGCCCGCACGATCAGGTCGCGCACGAAATCTTTTTCCCCTCGGGGCCCTTCGCGCTGCTCCCGCTCGTCGATGATGCCGAGGGGCGGCATCGTTCGGCCTTCGTGTGGACCGTATCCGAACAGGACGGGCCGGGTTTCGCCAAGCTGGGCGACCGGGGCTTCCTTGCCGAACTCGGCAAGCGCGCGGGCGATATTCTCGGCACGATGGAACTGGTCGCGCCGCGCATGACCTATCCGCTCGGCTTCCATCACAGCGCGCAGATCGTTGGCGACCGCATCGTCCTGGTCGGCGACGCCGCGCACGGCATCCATCCGATTGCGGGGCAGGGTCTCAACCTGGGGCTGCGCGATGCCGCGGCGCTGGCCGAGGTGCTCGTCGATGGCGCGCGGCTCGGGCTCGACCTTGGCGATCCGGCGCTGCTCGCGCGCTATCAGCGCTGGCGCGGGCTCGACAATCTGATGGTCAGCCTCGCGACCGACGGACTGACGCGGCTGTTCGGCATTCCGGGACGCACTGCCTCCTTCGTCCGCCGTACCGGGCTCGGCGCGGTGCAGCGCATGCCGGCGCTCAAGCGCTTCTTCATGGACGAAGCGCGCGGCGAAGCTGGCGATCTGCCGCGGCTGCTTGCCGGCACCGAAATATAGGTAGTCCTACTTAGGCGTCCGGTGCGGCCGCGCTAACCATCGCGGCATAGCCTGATCCCGCGCGGCCATTCTGCCGCCGGGAACAGGGGACAAATGATGTCGGACAGGAGCCAGGCATTCGAAAGCGCGGTCGGCGCGCTGATCGCGGCGCACACCGCGGCAGAGGCGGCGCCGGGTGCGCGGGCGCGGGCGCGGATCGATCGTGCCTTTGCGCAGCTGCTGGCGCTCGCGGCGCCGCGCATTCGCTATTTCACGCGCGCTTATGGACTTGGTGACTTCGCCGATGACGCCGCGCAGGCGTGCGCGATCGCGCTGCACCGCGCGGCCGAACGCTATGATCCCGCGCGCGCGCGCTTTACGACCTATGCCAATTGGCAGATCCGCGCCGAGCTTCAGGCGCTGCGCCTGCGCCTGCATGGCGATCCGCGCTGCGCCGGTCGGCGCGGCGCCGTGACGCTGTCCTACGACGCGCTGCTCGACGAAGGGGCGGGGGACTGGCTGGCCGATCCCGTCGCCGAAGACGCGACCGAAGGCGGCGCGCGCGATGCGCTCGCCGCGCTGTGCGCCGACCGGCTCGTCGCCGAATGGGCGCAGCGGCGCGGCAAGGCGCTTGCACGCGGCGCGCGCGGCGGAGCGGCAGGAGCGCGCGCGGCGACGCGGCTCGCGCATGAACGCGCGCTCGTCCGGCGCCAGCTCGCGCATGTCGATTCGCTCGTCGAACGGCTCGGCGAAAGCGACCGTCACATCGTCCGCCGCGCCTTTGCCGATATGGCGCAGGCGGCGGGCGGCAAGCCGCACTGACGCCCTATTGCAGCGTGGCGCGCCCGTCGTCGCCGTCGAAGCGGCCGAAAAACTGCATCAACTGGATCACCAGCTCGGCGCGCATTTCGAGCGGAGAGGTTTCGAGCAGCGCCTGCTTGGCCGCGGCGTCGAACGGTGCGACCTGCGCGATGCCGTTCACCAGCGTTTCGTCGTCGAGCTGCCCGACCGAAGCCCAGTCGACGACATAGCCCTGCCGCTGGGCAAAGCGTTTCGCCTCGCGCTCAAGGCTCGCGCGCTCGATGCTCGACAGCACGGCTTCGTCCTCGACCTCAGCCTCTATCTCTGCCTCGACCTGGCGAAAGGGTGTCGTGACGTCGAGTTCGCGGCGGACGCGAAAGCGCGCGACGCCTTCCAAGACGATGTTGAACCGCCCCTCGGCCAGCGCCTCGACGTCGATGATGCGCCCTACGCAGCCGACATCATAAAGCGCGGGGGGCTCGCGATCCTCCTCGCCGGGGATCTGGCGCGGCTGGATCATCCCGATCTGCCGGTCGCGCGCCAGCACTTCCTGCACCATCGCCTTGTAGCGCGGCTCGAAGATGTGGAGCGGCAGGTGCAGCCCCGGAAACAGCACCGCCCCGGGCAGCGGAAAAATCGCGATCCGCTGAATGGTCAGGGGCGCGTCGGTCGGCATCAGCCGAACAGGATCAGTGACAGGCGGCGGCGCTGCGCGGCGACCCACGGATCTTCCAGCCCCACCGCTTCGAACAGCGACAGCAGTTTCGCGCGTGCCGCGCCGTCGTTCCATTCGCGGTCGGCGGCGACAATGTGGAGCAGATTGTCGGCGGCGGCATCGCGCTGTCCCGCGCCGATCTGCGCCACGGCAAGATCAAAGCGCGCCTGATGGTCGTCGGGATTGGCGGCGGTCGCGGCCTCCAGCGCCGCGAGTTCGCCCGCGTCGGGGGCATCTGCGGCGAGTTCGAGCGCGCTTTTCGCCTGCGCAATCGCGGGATCGCCCGCAATGTCGGCGGGGACGGCGGCCAGCGCCAGCGCCGCACCTTCGCTGTCGCCCGCGGCGAGCAGCGCGCGGATCAGCCCGCCGTGCGCGGCGGCGCTGTCGGGCGCCATGTCGGCGATCTGCGAAAAAATGCCGACCGCGCGCGGACCGTCGCCTTCGGCCAGAACCGATTCGCCCATTTCGAGCAGCGGGGTGATCTCGACCGCGCGTGCACCGGCGTCGCTTTCGACCGGCAGCTGGGCGAGCAGCTGGTCGAGCATCGACTTGAGCTGGCTTTCGCTGCGCGCGTTGGTCAGGTTGGCGACCGGCTGGCCCTGAAAGATCGCGTAAACGGTCGGGATCGACTGGACCTGAAACTGGCTCGCGATGAAGCCGTTCGCATCGACGTCGACCTTCGCCAGCACAACGCCCTTGTCGGCGTAATCGGCGGCGACCTTTTCGAGCACGGGGGCGAGCTGCTTGCACGGCCCGCACCATTCGGCCCAGAAATCGAGGATGACGAGCTTCGTCATCGACGGTTCGACGACGTCGCGGCGGAAGGCCTCGACGGCTTCCTTTTCCTGCGGGTTCAGCCCCAATGTCGCCACGCTCATGCTCCTTGCCGGTTGTTTCGCGCCATGCTGGCGGGCTGCAATGGCCCTCTGCCGACGCGAAAAGAATCTCTTCGCCGCGTTATGTGGGAATTGTGCGCCGGATGCCAACCCTTCGCCCGGCGCCTGTAAGAAAAGTACAAGGGGGGGGCTTGCCGACTCCAAAAGCCGGTGCTAATCGCCCGCCTCACCCGCTGGCACCCACCGGTCGCCAGCCGCCAGAGCGGGCGTAGCTCAGGGGTAGAGCACAACCTTGCCAAGGTTGGGGTCGAGGGTTCGAATCCCTTCGCCCGCTCCAGTTTTCCTAACAATTTCAGACACTTACGCCGAATGGCGGCGTAATACGCGTCGTTACGTGGGCTCGATTTTTGCCTCGCGTAATAAGGACGTAATATGATGGGAGCGAGCTGTCGGGTGCCTCTAGGGCAGGATCGGCGACGTTGTTCGCAGAGGTCCGAACATTCTTCCGCCGATCCGACACGCCTCACATGCTCTAATCTTTCTGCTGTTTGGCCTCTTGGCGGGCGTCGCGAAGGATTTCGATGCCGCCCTTGATCGCGATCAGCGCAGTCGCAAATCCAACCAGAAGGTCCGGCCAGTTCGTACCGAGCCACCAGACGAGGACACCCGCGATCAGGATGCCGCCGTTCGAGATGAAGTCGTTGTAGCTGAAGGTTGTCGCGGCTCTGAGGTTGACGTCCGGATCCTGAATGCGCTGCAAGAGCTTCAGACAAGCATAGTTCACCACCGCAGCGACGGCCGACATGATCATCATTGTCGGACCGATCGGTTCGCTGCCTTCGAAATAGCGCCGTCCTACATCGAACAGGACGCCGGCCGCGAAGACCAGCAGCATGACACCCGATGCCGTGGCAGCACGGGTTTTCCATTTCAGGCCGTGGCTGAGCGCAACGAGGCTCAAGGCATAGACCGCGGCGTCGGACAGATTGTCGAGCCCATTGGCGATGAGCGCGCTCGAATCGCCGAGCCCGCCGGTTACGAGGAAGGCGATCGCGATAGCCGAGTTCAGGACGAGAACGATCTGGAGCGTTCGCTTTTCGCGTTCGCTCCCGGATGCTTTTTCATTCATTGCAAGCTCCTCAATCCTCACCATCCCTAAAAGGAGGCGGAACCCGCTTGGGTTCCGCCCCAGTCAGCACTCTCGGTTGCCGCCGACAGGGGGGAATGGCGGCCATCCGGGAGTGTCTCAGCCTTCGGGGCTGGGGACGCTGCTCGGGCGCGCCAGCTCTTCCTCTTCGGCCTTCGCGGTCCGTCGATGGACCAGGAGGTACAGGGCCGGCAGCACGAGCAAAGTCAGGATCGTCGACGAGATGATCCCGCCGATGACGACAGTTGCCAGCGGCCGCTGCACCTCGGACCCAGCCCCGACATTGAGCGCCATCGGTACGAACCCGAGCGACGCCACCAGCGCCGTCATCATCACCGGTCTGAGGCGGGTCAGCGCGCCTTCGCGGATCGCCTCGACGAGCGCTTTTCCGCGTTCGCGCAGATCCTTGATGAAGGATAGCATCACCACGCCGTTCAGCACCGCGACCCCGGACAAAGCGATGAAGCCGACGCCCGCCGAGATCGATAACGGAATGTCGCGCAGCGCCAGCGCCGCGACCCCGCCCGTCAGCGCCAGAGGCACGCCCGAGAAGACGATCGCAGCATCGCGCACCGTGCCGAACAGCATGAACAGCAGCCCGAAGATCAGCAGCAGCACCAGCGGCACGACGATCTGGAGGCGCTCGGTCGCGGACTGAAGCTGCTCGAATGTGCCGCCATATTCGATGTAGTAACCATCGGGCAGCACGACCTCAGCTTCGACCTTTTGCGTGAGCTCGTCGATGAACGAGCCCAGATCGCGCCCACGAACATTCGCCGTGATCACCGCGCGGCGCTTGCCATTTTCGCGGCTGATCTGGTTCGGCCCCGCCGCGAGCGATATCTCCGCCAGCTCCGAAAGCGGCACGAAGCCGCCGGCCGGAAGTGCAACGGGGAGATTGCCGAGCGACGCGAGATCGGTGCGAATGGCCTCGGGAAGCCGGACGATGACGTCGAAGCGGCGGTCACCCTCGAAAAGCTCGCC
The DNA here is from genome assembly GCF_001468495.1 of Sphingopyxis sp. A083. NCBI lineage: Bacteria > Pseudomonadati > Pseudomonadota > Alphaproteobacteria > Sphingomonadales > Sphingopyxidaceae > Sphingopyxis > Sphingopyxis sp. A083. The sequence continues at coordinate 397,466 of NZ_LNSK01000001.1, forward strand.
GGCCTGACGGCCGCCGGTCGCTGTCGAAACCGCATCCTGCACCGTTTCCATGCTGACACCGTAGCGCGCGAGCTTGTCGCGATCGGGCGTGACCGAGAGCATCGGCAGGCCGGTGACCTGTTCGAGCTTCACGTCCTGCGCGCCCGCAATCCCGCCCGCGACTTCCTCGATCGCCTGCCCCGATTCGAGCAATTGATCGAGGTCGTCGCCGAACAACTTGATCGCCACGTCGGCGCGAACGCCGGCGATCAGCTCGTTCATGCGCATCTTCACCGGCTGGGTGAACTCATAATTGTTCCCTGGCACCTCGTTCGCCGCCTTGTTGAGTTCGGCAACGAGCTGGTCGCGCGTCTTTCTCGGATTGGGCCATTCCTTCCGGTCCTTGAGCATGATGAAATTATCGGCGACCGACGGGGGCATCGGATCGGTCGCTACCTCGGGAGTGCCGATCTTCGCGAACACCCGCTCGACTTCGGGGAACTGCCTGATCCTCTTCTCCAGCGCCTCCTGCATCGCGATCGACTGGGTGAGGCTCGTCCCCGGAATGCGCATCGCGTGCATCGCGATATCGCCTTCGTCGAGGTCCGGGATGAACTCGGACCCGAGACTGGTCGCCGCCACGCCGCTCAGCGCGACAAGCGCCAAAGCACCAGCCAGCGCAGCCTTCGGCCAATTGAGGACGCGGTCGAGCATCGGGCGGTAGCCCTTGCCGAGCCCGCGCATCAGCCAATTTTCCTTTTCTTCGACCTTGCCGGTCACGAACAGCGCCACCGCGGCCGGAACCAGGGTGAGCGACAGCAGCAGAGCGGCGGTAAGCGCGAGGACGACGGTGATCGCCATCGGATGGAAGGTTTTGCCCTCGACGCCCTCGAGCGCGAAGATCGGCAGATAGACTGCGGTGATGATAATAATGCCGAAGATGCTCGGCTTGATCACTTCTGCGCTTGCGGAAGCGACTAGGCCGAAGCGCTCGTCGCGGTCGAGCAGGCGTCCGAGCCTGTGCTGAGCCTCGCCGAGCCGGCGGAGGCAGTTCTCGACGATGATGACGGCCCCGTCGACGATGAGGCCGAAGTCGAGCGCCCCGAGGCTCATGAGGTTTGCCGATGTCCGCGTCTGGAGCATGCCCGTCAGCGTCATCAGCATCGCGACCGGAATGACCGCCGCCGTGATCAGCGCGGCCCGGAAATTGCCGAGCAGCAGGAACAGGATCACGATGACGAGCAGCGCGCCCTCGGCGAGATTCTTCTGCACCGTCGAAATCGTCCGCTCGACGAGCGCGGTGCGATCGTAGAGCGGCTTGGCAACGACACCCTTCGGCAACGCACGCGAGGCTTCGACGAGGCGTTCGGCCGAGGCCTGCGCCACCACGCGCGGATTCTCGCCGATCAGCATCGAGACCGTCGCGAGGACGACTTCCTTGCCATTTTCGGTTGCGGCGCCTGTGCGGAGCCCCGAGCCGATCGCGACATCGGCGACGTCGGCGATCCGGATCGGAACCCCGCCGCGGGTGGTGACGATGATCTGCGACAGGTCACGCTCATTATTGGCCTGACCCGGCACGCGGATCAGAATCTGTTCGCCGCTGCGCTCGACATAACCGGCCCCGCGGTTGGCATTATTGGCCTCGAGTGCGGTGACGACATCGTTGAGCGAGAGATTGAGCGAGGCGAGCGAGGCCGGGTTGGGTGTCACATGATATTGGCGGGCATAGCCGCCGATCGTGTTGATCTCGGCGACCCCCGGAATCGTGCGCATCTGCGGCCGGATGACCCAATCGGACATCGTCCGGAGGTCTTCCGCCGTATAAGGCGTGCCGTCGGGTTTTCGCGCGCCCGGTTCGGCCTCGATCGAGAACATGAAGATTTCGCCGAGGCCCGTCGAGATCGGGCCCATTTCGGGCTCCATCCCGGGCGGAAGCTGGCCGCGCGCGGCCTGGAGCCGCTCGTTGACCTGCTGGCGCGCGAAATAGATGTCGGTCCCGTCCTCGAAGACGACAGTGACCTGGCTCAGGCCATAGCGCGAGATCGACCTGGTATAGTTGAGGTTCGGGATGCCCGCGATCGCGGTCTCGATCGGATAGGTGATGCGCTGCTCGGACTCGAGCGGCGAATAGCCTTCCGCCTTGGTGTTGATCTGGACCTGGACGTTGGTGATGTCGGGAACGGCGTCGATGGGCAATTTGGTCGCGCTCCACGCGCCGATCGCGCAGAGGAGCGCGACCACCGCGAGGACGAGCCATCGTTGCCGGATCGAAAAGCCTATGGTTCTGGCTAGCATGTTATCCTGCTCCCCGATCAATGGTCGTGGCCCGCGCCGGACTTTTCGATGTCGGCGCGAACGAGGAAACTGCCCTTGGTGACATAGGCGGTGCCGGGCTTGATGCCCGACAGGACCTCGGTCCATTCGGGCGACGAACGGCCGAGCTTCAGCATCCGGACCTCATAGTCCTGCCCGAAATTGGCATAGACCACCTTGAAGTCGCGGAAGGGCTGGATCGCCTCGGTGCGCACGGCAAGCGGCACGGTGACGGGGTTGACCATCACGCGGCCGCGCAAGGCCATGCCAGGGCGGAGCGTTCCCGAGCGGTTCGGGATGGTCGCGCGGATGAGCGCAGTGCCCGCCTCGACATTGCCGTCGGGCAGGAACTGCCCGAGCGGCGCGGTCGCGATTTCGGCGCCGTCCTGCGTCTCCACCGTCACCCGCATGCCCGGACGTATGATCGCGAGGTCGCGGGGGAAGATGTTGAAGACGACCGTGGTCTGCGCCGGGTCGGTGACCACATAGAGTGCGCGCCCGTCGGTGACGTCGCCGGGGTTGGCGTTGCGCTCGGCGATCACGCCGCCGACCGTCGCATATACCGGATAGACCTGGAGGCTCTCGCTCGACTCGATGCGCGCGAGCAGTTCCCCACGGCGGACGCTGTCGCCCACCGCCTTGGTCACCGAGACGACGCGGCCGGGGAACTGGCCGCGAATTTCGGAGCGGGCGGTCGGCGACAGTTGGACGGTGCCGTAGAGTTCGCGCATTTCGCCCACCGTCGCCGGTCCGACGACCGCGGTTTCGATGCCTCCGGCCTTGGCGGCGTCAGCCCCGATCCGCGTGCGCCCTTCGGGGTTCGCATATTTCCAAACGTGCCGCTTGCCGCCCGTCACCGCGACAACCTCGACGTCGAAGCTGTGCGGTTCGGTGACGACACCTTGCCCTGCGAGGAATTTGCCCTGCGGGCGGAAGGTGAAGCGATCGACGTCGCCGCCAAGCCGCGTGAGGGTGATGGCGAGCTGGACATCCTTCGGGTCGACCGGTTTGCCGTCCCGCGTTGCGAAAACGCGGAATTGCGGCTCGGTGCCATTCTCGAAGATTATGACCTCGACCGCGAAATCGCCATTCTTGAGCAATTTGCCACCGTTCGGGCCTTTGGCATCTTCCTCGCCTTCGCCCTCAGCGTGGCTTTCGCCTTCTTCATGCTTGTCTTCGCCCTCGGCTCCGCCACCGCAGGCAGCGAGAGGCACAGCAAGGAACAGCGCCGCAGCCGCGGCGGGAAATGGAAACTTCTTCATGGAATATTCTCCGCAAGGGGAGCCGCATCGAAGCGGCCGGTCAGGCGATCGATCTCCGCGAGCAAATCGCGGTAGCGTGTCATGGCCTCGGCCCACTGACCCTGGATCTGGATGATGACGTCGGCGGCATCCTGTACGTCGGCGAACAGGAACCCGCCGCGGGCATAGCCTTCGCGCACCTGGCCGAGCGTCTTCACCGCCTTGGGATAGACGTCGTTCATGATGCCCTCGGCCCGGACGCGTGCGGCGTCGGCATCGGCGCGCAGCGACGCGAGGCGCCGCAGCCGCTCGAGCCGGCTCGCTTCGGATTGGAACTCGAGCTGCCGCCGTTCGGCCTGCGCCCGGGCGATATTGCCCTGGTTGCGGTCGAACCGTCCGAGCGGGATCGAGATGCCGCCAAGAACGGCGACATCATTGGTCTCGCGAAGAAAGCGCGTGCCGCCCGAGACCGTATAGTCTTGGTGCGCACGGCTCTGCTCGACGACGACCTGCGCGCGGGCCCGGTCGACGGCGGCGTCGAAGACCGCCGCGTCGGCTTCGGCGAGCGGCGGATCGCGCGGATCGGGTTTCTCGATCCCCTCGGCGATAACGAGGCTGTCAGGCGTGCCGCCCCAGAAGGAGGTGAGCAATGCGCGTGCGGACTGCCGCTTCGCCTGGGCTTCCTTCAGGGCCAGTTCGGCTTCGAGAATGCGGGCATCGGCGCGCGTCTCGACGAAGAGCGGATCCTTGTAGCCGCGCACGCGCCTGATCGCTTCGGTCCGCATCTCCTTTTCAAGTTTGACGCGATCCTCTGCGATCCAGACCATCTGCTCGGCGATCTGGACGTCGATATAGGCGCGCTGCACTTCCTGGGCGATGTCGAGCCGGACGAGCCGCCACTGCGCCTCGGCGAGAACGACACCGCGCTCGGCAAGCGCCATTCGCGCCTCGCGCTTGCCCCCGCGTTCGAGCGGCTGCGAATAGGTGACGGTGAGTTCCGATTGCCGGAACAGGCCATAGCCGCCCGTCCCGACGCCATTGTCCATGTCGACCGACACGGTCGGATTGGGACGGACGCGGGCTTGCAGCTGGTCGGCGCGCGCGGCGTCGACCCCCGCTTCGCCCGCTCTAAGCTCGGGCGATGCAGCGATGGCCCGCTCGACCGCCTGGTCGAGCGTTAGCGGCTGGGCCCAAACGGACCCCGCCAGCAGCGCAGCCCCGGCCAACAGGGCGGCGCGCATATGGATATGCATGAATGATCACTCCTGAACGATTCGACTGAGCGCAGGCCGAAAAGGGGCCGCGCGGCAGGCGGCGTTCAGGCGAGGGGAGGGTTCAGGGGCGGTGCGAGCGCGCGCGAAGCGAGGCGCGTCGCGGGCAACGCAAAGTGCAGGCCGCCGGAAAAACAGGACAGATCGTCATGACCCGAAAGGGCCTGATCGGATGCGACCGGGCAATTATGGTGACTGCCGTGGAGGTCGGCGTCCTGCTGACCTTTTTGCGTGTCCTTGTCCGACGCATGGCCCGGCTCGACATGGTGCGAAAGATGCGAATCCGTCGCATGGTGCGTCATGCCCGCCATCGCCGGCGCAGCATTGTGGAGCCCGCTGAGCAGCAGGATGAACACAAGCAACAGGCGAAGGGTAGCGCCGGACATGGTCGCGCCCCTAACAGCGAATGACCCGTTCCGGAAGTCCAAAACCGGATCAATCGGTTCGCGCAGCGCGGCTCTCCGTCGACCGGGCCGTTTCGATCAGCGCTTCGAGGGCCTGCGGCATCGGCATCGGCTCGAAGGCGCTCACCCGCGCGCGACCATTATTCCCTGCGGGGAGGCGGCCGGTCAGCGAACCGAGCGGGACGAGCAGGAACCGCATTGCCTGACCGGTAGCTTCACGGGCATCGCCGAGCTCGATCGCATAGCGAAACATGTGCCAGTGGGAGGCGAGATGCGCGCCCATATAGGGCTGGCTCAATATATGTTCCCATTCCAGCGCCTGCCACGCAGCGGCTTCATCTCCGATTCGGCGTGATTCGCAAAACAGGCGATATTGCTCGCGCAGCAGCGGCTCGATGACGGCCATGCTCACGGGATTTACTGTCGGCGGCACCATCCTCTTTCCCCCTTTTTTGTGCAGGGCAGGCTCTTGCACCCTGTAGTAGATACAGGGTCAAGCCCTGATGTTCCGGCAGGACGCTGTGCCGCTCTGCGTCCGATTTACCCCCTCGTCTCACGGGAAGCATATCGCTCGAATGTCGTCCCGAACAAAGGAGGCGGGAGCCAATAGCGAAGCGATAGAAATAAGAGTGAAAGACAATTGTAGAATTATTGTGCTTAACGCGTGATTGTTCGGCCGATATCCTGTTTCTTGAGGCGCATCTGCAACTATAGAGGGGCAAGGTGCACTGCTCTCTTACCTCCATGAGATAAAATTACGGAGCCGGTTCGGGGGTTCGAAGAGTGCCGCCGAAGTTGATTGAAAATCTTCTACTTTTCACCGCGCCGTTTCGATGCTAGGGGCCGGTTTCAATGCGACGGGTGATCCTCTTCCTCCTGACCCTTCTCCTTGCATCCGGAACGGTTGCGGGGTCGCTCGCACATGCGACCGAGGATCGGGCCGAGGCGAGCCTTTTCGTTGCTGTGATCGAAGCCGGCTGCGTTCCCGCACCGGCGATCGAAGGCGCCGAAGTCGACAAGAAAAAATCCTCTCCCGGCGAAAAGCAGCAGGTGCCTGCCGCCGCTCATGGCTGCCACGGTCACCATTCGGGCGTCCCGGCGGAATCGCTGTCGGCAGCGACCGAAACGCCTGCCCCTGAAGCGCATACGCGCATCCTGACGGCCGCCTTGCCGCCCGTCGCCTATATCGGGACGTTCCGCCCTCCAATCGCCTGACGCTCTAGGTCTGCGCGTGCCCTTCGCGTGCGCTTCTCCCTGGAAACGTCAGGAGTCTCCTTTTCATGAAATCCATAGTTGTCGCCGCGAGTCTCGTGGCGCTCGTTGCAGGCTCAAATTCCGCGCCCGCCGCTGCCCAGTCGGCAGCGACGGAGCTGGTGGGACCGCCTTCTTCCGCAGGCGAGGCCGTGCGTACCGGCCCGCTTCCCGCTCGATTGTCCCTCGCGCAGGCGATGGAGGAAGCCGACGCGCGCTCGCCGCGCGTGGTTGCCGCCGAAGCCGAAGTGGAGGCCGCTCGCGGTCGCCAGCGTCAGGCGGGCTATCGCTACAATCCGACGCTCAATGTCGATGTCGAGAATTTCGCAGGCACCGGCCCCTACTCGGGCCTGAACGGTCTCGAAACGACCGTGTCGGTCAATCAGCGTCTCGATATCGGGGGCCGGCGCCGGTCGCGCATGACGCTCGCCGACGCCGAGTTTCTGGCCGCGAAGTACAAGTTGGAGATTGCACGCGCAGATCTTGCGCTCGATGTCCGCAACCAGTTCGCGACCGCTCTCGCGGCCCGCGATAGCCTCGCGCTCGCACGCGAAAATGAAGCGCGTGCCCGCGAACTCGTCCGCGTGGCACAGGCCATGGTCGATACCGGCAACGAGCCGCCGCTCCGTGCGTTCCGCGCCAATGCGGCTCTCGTTCAGGCCACCGCCGAGCTACGCACGGCCGAGGCCGAAGAAAGGACCGCCCGGCGTTCGCTCGCGGCGCTCCTTGGAAGCTCGGTCCCGCCTGCCGAGTTGATGGAAGGCGATATGTGGGTGGCACCGGAGACGGTGGACTCGCTCGCGACGCTCGACGTTCGCTTGGCAGAAACCGAGAAGCTGATTGCTGAAGCGCGGCTCCAGGGGCAGCGCGCCGATGGCCGGCTCGATCCGTCGGTCGGCTTCGGGGTGCGTCAGCTTCGCGACACCGGCGATCGCGCATTGATCGCCAATGTTTCCGTGCCGCTCCCCGTCTTCGACCGCAACCGCGGCAACATCTCGGCAGCCAAATCCGATGTCGCCGCCGCCATTGCGCGGCGCGAGAATGCAGTGGTCAATGCTCAGGCGGAGATCGCCAATGCGCAGGCCGAACTCGAAGCCGCAGAGGCCCGCCTCGCGGCGCTTGAGGGTAGCGGCATCGAGCAGGCGCGCGAAGGTGTCCGGCTCGCCGAACTCAGCTACCGCGCCGGCAAGTCCTCGCTCGTCGAATATATCGACGCGCAGCAGGCCTATGCGGCAACGCAGGCCGAACTGATCGCGGCGCGCCAGGCCCGGGCCGAAGCCCGCGCCATCCTATCGCGCCAGGCAGCCGCCGACGGCGATGCGGATCATCAGCCATGAGCGCGCCGAGCCTTCCAGTGGACGGAGGCGCCTTCGCCATCGTCCTTCCAAGTCAACAGGGGTGCGCCGCCGGTCGGCGCGCGAACCGCATCAACAGCGGAGATAGAATATGATCACCAAGGACAAGCGTCTCCTCGGCACTGTCGCGGGCGCCATGATACTCGCTGCCGTCACGGGCTTCGGCGTTGCACGCTGCACCGCCGACCCGGCCGCCGCGCCGGCTGCCGAAGGCGAAAAGGAAGCGGCGAGCGAAGCCCTTCCGAGCAGCCTCGCCATCACGCCCGAAGCGATCAAGGCCGCCGAGATCGGCGTCGAGACGATCGGCGCCGGCGGACTCGGTTCGGAAATCATCTCGCAAGCGACCGTTACCGCCGCGCCGAGCGGCGAGGCGATCGTCACCGCCCGCGCGGGCGGCGCGGTCACCCGTCTCTTCAAGCGGCTCGGCGATCCGGTCAGCGCCGGTGAGACGATCGCGATCGTGCAAAGCCGCGACGCCGCCCAGATTGCGGCCGAACGGATTGCCGCCGATGCGCGCTCGACGCTCGCGCAGAAAAATCTCCACCGCGAGAAGACCCTGTTCGACCAGAAGGTGTCGGCGCGCGTCGACTATGAGCAGGCGCAAGCCGAAGCCGCGGCCGCCGCGGCCGAAGCGCAGCGCGCGCGTGCCGCAGCGAGCGCCGCGCAGGTCACGCGCGATGGCAGCAGCGTCATCGTGGCAAGCCCGATCTCGGGACGGATCACGGCCGAGAACGCCAGCCTTGGCGCCTTCGTTCAGCCCGAAACCGAATTGTTCCGCGTTGCCGATCCCAGCAAGGTGCAGATCGAGGCCGCCGTCGGTCCGGCCGATGCCCAGCGGCTCTCGCCCGGAGACCGTGCGATCATCGAACTTCCCGACGGACGGACGATCGATGCCCGCGTGCGCGCCGTCACGCCCGGCCTGTCGGGCGACACGCGCTCGGCAACCGCCGTGCTCGACGTACCCGGGGCGCTCCAGCCGGGCTTGGCGGTCCGGGTGCGGCTGCTTCCGAGCCGCGGCGCCGAAACCGGTGGGCCGGCCCGTATCGTGATCGCGGACGAAGCCCTCCAGACGCTCGAAGGCCGCGACGTGGTGTTCGTCCGCACGAAGGACGGCTTCCGCGCGCAGCAGGTGACCGTCGGCCAGCGCAGCGCGGGCCGTGTCGAAATCCTCGCCGGGCTGAAGCCGGGCCAGATCGTCGCGACCAAGAACGCATTCCTGCTCAAGGCCGAACTCGGCAAGGGCGCGGGCGAGGAGGAATAAACCGTGATCGCGAAACTGATGGCGCTATCCGTCCGCGCGCGCTGGGCGGTACTCTTTCTCTTCCTCGTGATCGCGGGACTCGGCGTATGGCAGCTCACCAAGCTGCCGATCGACGCGGTTCCCGACATCACCAACAAGCAGGTGCAAATCAACACGATCGATCCGCGTCTCTCGCCGGTCGAAATCGAGAAGCTCGTAACCTATCCGATCGAAATCTCGCTCGCCGGCATTCCGGGGCTCGAGACGACACGCTCGATCTCGCGCAACGGCTTCAGCCAGGTGACGGCAATCTTCACCGATGAAACCGACCTCTATTTCGCGCGCCAGCAGGTGGGCGAACGGCTTCTCCAGGCGGGCGAGAATCTTCCCGACGGGGCCCAGCCGCAGATCGGTCCCGTCACGACGGGTCTCGGCGAGGTCGTCATGTACACCGTCGGCTACAAAAATCCCGACGGGAAGGGCGCCAAGAAGGTCGCGGGCCAACCAGGTTGGCAACCCGACGGCAGCTATCTGACCCCCGAGGGCGATATCCTCACCGACGAGATCGCCAAATCGGGCTATCTTCGCACGGTCCAGGACTGGATCGTCAGCCCGCAATTGAAGTCGGTCGGCGGCGTCGCCGGCGTCGACTCGATCGGCGGCTATGCCAAGACCTTCGTGGTCGAACCCGATCCGACCCGCCTCACCAGCTACGGCATTTCCTATAGCGAACTGGGCGAAGCCCTTGAACGCGCCAACCTCGCGGTCGGTGCCAACTACTATAACCGGGCAGGCGAGGCCTATCTCGTGCGCGTCGATGCACGCGTCCGCTCGGTCGACGAAATCCGCAACGCCGTCGTCGCGACGCGCGGCGGCGTGCCCGTGACGGTTGGACAGCTCGCCAATGTGAAGATCGGCGGCGACCTCAGAACCGGTGCGGGCAGCATGAACGGCAAGGAGGCGGTCATCGGGACCGTGCTCATGCTGATCGGGCAGAATAGCCGCACTGTTGCGGAGGATGTTTCGGCGAAGATCGCGCAGGTGTCGAAGACCCTGCCGCCCGGCGTCGAAGTGAAGGTGGTACTCGACCGCGCCAAGCTCGTGAACGCAACCGTCGGCACGGTTGAAAAGAACCTCACCGAAGGCGCGCTGCTCGTAGCGGCCGCGCTCTTCTTCCTGCTCGGCAACTGGCGCGCCGCGATCATCGCGGTGCTCGTCATTCCCTTCTCCTTCCTGATGATGGCGATGGGCATGAACGCCTTCCGGGTCCCCGGTAACCTGATGAGCCTCGGCGCGCTCGACTTCGGTCTGATCGTCGACGGGGCGGTGATCATCATCGAAAACTGCCTCGCCAGACTGGCGCACCGGCAGGAGCATGAAGGGAGATTGCTCAACCTTCGCGAACGTCTCGAGGAGACGATGCGCGCGAGCCAGGAGATGATCAAACCGACCGTCTTCGGCCAGGCGATCATCCTACTGGCCTTCGCGCCGTTGCTGATGTTTACGGGCGTCGAGGGGAAGACCTTCTCGCCGATGGCCATCACCATCATGCTCGCGCTCGTTGCGGCCTTCATTCTCGCGATCACCCTGGTTCCGGCGCTTGTCGCGCTGATGATTCGCGGCAAGGTTGCCGAGAAGGAAGTCTGGGCGATCCGCAAGTCGAAGGAGCGCTACCTGCCCTTGCTCGACAAGGCGCTCGCCAAGCCGTGGGCTTTCATCGCCGGCGGCTTTGCCTTCTTCGTCCTTGCGATCCCGGCGTTCGGACTGCTCGGCTCGGAATTCATTCCGCAGCTCGACGAGAAGAATATGGCGCTTGCCTCGACGCGCGTGCCTTCGGTGAGCCTCGAACAGTCTCTGGTCATGCAGCGCAACGTCGAGACGGCGATCTCGAGCCTGCCCGAAGTCGAGCTGATGTTTTCGAAGACGGGTACGGCCGAGGTGGCGACCGACCCGATGCCGCCGAACATCTCCGACGGTTTCGTGATCCTGAAACCCCAGGATCAGTGGCCGGCAGGTGTCGATTCGAAGGCCGATGTCGTCGAGCGTATCGAGAAAGCCGCTGGCGGCCAGCTCGGCCAGCTTTATGAAGTCAGCCAGCCGATCCAGCTTCGTTTCAACGAACTGATCGCGGGCGTTCGCGGCGACGTGGCCATCAAGCTCTACGGGGACGACCTCGACAAGATGTCGCTCGCGGCGAACGAGATGGTGCGCGTGCTCCAGGGCATACCGGGTGCGGGCAGCGTCAAGGCCGACCAAGTGGGCGGCGCTCCGACGCTCGACGTGAAGCTCGATCGCAATGCGATCGCGCGCTACGGTCTCTCGGTACAGGAGGTTGCCGATACGGTGTCGGCGGCGCTCGGCGGGCGGGAATCCGGCCTGCTCTATGAGGGCGACAGGCGCTTCGACATCACGGTTCGCGTCCCCGACGCGACCCGGGTCAATCTCGACGACATCCGCGCGCTGCCCGTGTTGCTGCCCTCCGAGGGCGGCAATCGCGGACAGATACCGCTCGCCCAGGTGGCGCAGATCCGGCTGACCGAAGGGCTCAACCAGATCAGCCGCGAAAATGGCAAGCGGCGCGTCGTCGTGCAGGTGAACCTCGAAGGCCGCGATGCGGGATCCTTCGTGGCCGAAGCGCAGGCGAAGATCGCCAATGTGAAGCTTCCGGCGGGCTATTACCTCGAATGGGGCGGGCAGTTCGAAAGTCTGCAGGCCGCATCGCAGCGGCTCTCGATCGTGGTGCCGCTCTGCTTCGCGGGCATCTTCATCCTGCTTTACATGGCGCTCGGCACGTTCGGGCGCGCGACCGCCGTGTTCCTCGCCGTGCCGCTTGGGCTCGCGGGCGGGGTGTTCACTCTCGCGCTTACGGGCATCAACTTCTCGGTGTCGGCGGCGGTGGGCTTCATCTGCCTTGCCGGCGTCGCGGTGCTCAACGGTCTCGTCGTCATGACGGCGATCCGCGAACGGCTCGAGAATGATGTCCCGCTCACGGAGGCAATCCGCGAGGGCATGACCGAGAAGATGCGTGCGGTGATCATGACCGGCTTCGTGCCCGCGATCGGCTTCGTGCCGATGGCGATCGCGACCGGCACGGGTGCCGAGGTGCAGAAGCCTCTCGCGACGACCGTCATCGGCGGTCTCATCGCGGCGACCATCCTGACGCTGCTCGTTCTCCCCGCGATCGCAAAAGTCGTCCTCGGGGCGAACTGGCAGCCGAAGTTCCTCAAGCGAAAAGCGGAGTCGGCGGTCCAGCCGGTCACGGAATAGGGAGAGACTGTCATGACAAAAGCATCCAAGCTCTTGCGCATCTACACCGATGAATCCGCCTTCTTCGGTGATCAGCGGGTCTTCGAGTTCATTTCCGAACTCGCTCGCCAGCAAAAGCTGGCAGGCGTTACGGTGCTCGAAGCGGTTCTCGGTTTCGGTCGCTCGGCGCATCTCCACCGCAAGCATGCGCTGGAGAATGACCGGGCGGTCGTGATCGAGATCATCGACGAGGAGCAGCGGCTCCGCGACTTTGCGGCGCAGCTGACCGAAATACCGGACATCGGGCTCATCACGCTCGAAGCGGTCGAAATCCTCGGCGGGAAATCCGCCGCGGAGCCCCCCGATGTTCAGAGCTGACCGGCATCTTGCCGGTCTACACCGCGGCGCAGGTCCCCGGCCTGCGTCGCGGACCAGCTCGTGCGAGCGAGGAGGTCTCCGATGTTCTCGGTAGGCACCTCGCTCCGCTTGCCGGTCCCGATCGGGCGGGTCTGGCGACTGCTCGTCGATATCGAGCGGTACGACGACTGGCATCCGACGCTCCGTTTCACCGATCGTCCGGGAGATGATGAGCGCGTAGGCTATGTCTATTCTCCGCGCGGGAAGCGGGGTCCGGAATTTGCATCCGAGGGGCGGATAACCGGCCTCGACTGGCTGACGGGCTTCTCCTGGCGGACAGGCACGCGCGGGCTGCTCGTCATCGAGGAGAGCTACCGGCTCGAAAAGCTCGGCCAAGGGGTGGAGGTTACCCATCGCCTGGAATGCGCGGGTCTCTTCTCATGGCTCGGCTATCCCATTCTGCGGCGGGTTTGCAGCGTTTTTCTCAAGCGCTCGAACATGGCGCTCGAACAGCAACTCCGTCGCACGACAGTTCAGTCCCGCTACGCGCGGCCAAGCGGGCGCCGCGCATGATCTTGAATTCGAAACCTGGCCGTCGGAGGCCCCTCTCAATCGCCCCCCTCACCACGGGCAGGGATTTCCGGCTGTCAGGGAGGTGCGGGAGCCGGGTCGCATCCCGCAATGGCTCCCGCACCTCATCCTGCCGCGCGTTTAACATGCGCCCGGATCGCATTGCCGACCGCCAACAGAAAAGGATGGCATCATGAGTGACCAGTTGCGGCTCGATATTCCGCTTCTCCTCCCCGAAGTCGCCGATACCGCCGACCGCTGCGTCGCGCGCCTGACGAGCGAACTCGAAGGACGCGAAGGCGTCGACAAGGTCCATGTTGTCCGCTCAAGCGACGGTTCGCCGCCACAGCTCTGCATCCATTACCGTCCGGATATTCTCCCGCTCGAACGCGTGCGGCAGCTCGCGCGCAGCGCCGGTGCCGAGCTCACCGGCCAGTATCAGCATCTCTTCTGGGATGACCTCGAAGGCGTCGGCCACGCCCGTCGCGCGCGGACGATCGGACTGAAGCTTCGCGAAATGCCGGGCGTGATCGAGGCCGAAGTCGGCGCCGCCGGTACGCTGCGCGCCGAGTTCCAGCGCTCGGAGACCTCCATCGAAATGATCAGAAAGACACTCTCGGATATGGGCGTCACTCAGAAATCGACTGCCGTCGCCGCGGCTGCCCCGGCACAAGCCGCCCACCAACATGGCGATGATGGCCATGACCATGGTCCGGATCACGCGCATGGGCCAGATCACAAACATGGCCATACGGGCGAGGATAGCCACGACCATGGCCATGATCATGGCGGCATCTTCGGCGAGCGGACCGAGCTGATCTTCGCGCTGCTGTGCGGTCTCGTCCTCGGCATCGGCTTTGCGATCGAGAAGCTCGCCGCGGCGCCGGAGTGGGTGCCGCTCGCATTCTATATTGCCGCTTATGGCTTCGGTGGCTGGTTCACTGTCCGCGAGGCCATCGAGAATCTGAAGCTCAAGCGCTTCGAGATCGACACGCTGATGCTCGTCGCCGCGGCCGGCGCTGCCGCGCTTGGTGCGTGGGCCGAAGGCGCGCTGCTCCTCTTCCTCTTCAGCCTCGGCCATGCGCTCGAACATTATGCCATGGGCCGCGCCAAGCGCGCAATCGAGGCGCTTGCGGAGCTGGCGCCGCAGACCGCGACGGTGAAGGATGCCGACGGGACGGCTCGCGAAGTCCCGGTCGAGCAGCTGGCGATTGGCGACACCGTCATCGTCAAGCCCAACGAGCGTCTTGCCGCCGACGGCTTCGTCGTCGTTGGCCGCACGGCGATAGATCAGGCTCCGGTGACCGGCGAGAGCGTCCCCGTCGACAAGGAACCGGTGGCCGATCGTGCGCAGGCCGCGGCAAAGCCCGATGCACTCGACGCAAAATATCGCGTCTTCGCGGGCACCATCAACGGCTATGGCGCGATCGAGATCGCGGTAACCCGTCTTGCGGCCGATACCACGCTCGCTAAGGTCGTGAAGATGGTGAGCGAGGCGGAAACGCAGAAATCGCCGACCCAGCGCTTCACCGACAAGTTCGAGCGCATCTTCGTGCCGAGCGTGCTCGCGCTTGTGTTCGTCCTGCTCTTCGCCTGGGTCGTTGTCGACGAGCCGTTCCGCGACAGCTTCTATCGCGCCATGGCGGTCCTTGTCGCGGCAAGCCCGTGCGCGCTCGCGATCGCGACGCCGAGTGCCGTCCTGTCGGGCGTTGCGCGTGCGGCGCGCGGCGGCGTGCTGGTCAAAGGCGGTGGCCCGCTCGAAAATCTCGGCTCGCTGACCGCGCTGGCGTTCGACAAGACGGGAACGCTCACCGAAGGAAAGCCGCGCATCACCGACGTCCTGCCGGCCAGCGGCGTGCCGAAGGAGGAACTGCTGCGGATCGCGGTGGCGGTCGAGCGGCTGAGCGATCATCCGCTTGCCGCTGCCATCGCGCGCGATGGCGAGGCCATGCTGACGTCGACGCGCGTACCGGTGGCGGACGACCTTAACAGCCTGACGGGTCGCGGCGTCACGGCAAAGGTCGAGGGCGAAACCGTCCTGATCGGCAAGGCCGAAATGTTCGGTGCCGACGGCATCGCGCCGATCGGCGGCGAAGTGGCGGCTGCGATCGCCGGCCTCCGCGAGCAGGGCCGCACGACGATGGTCGTTCGTATGGGCGACCGCGATCTTGGCGCGATCGGTCTGATGGACACGCCGCGCGAAGCGGCGCGCACCGCGATCGCCAAACTGCGCGAGCTCGGCATCGGCCGGATGATCATGATTTCGGGCGATCACCAGAAGGTCGCGGAATCGATTGCCGCCGAGGTCGGGATCGACGAGGCCTGGGGCGACCTGATGCCCGATCAGAAGGTCGACGCCATTCGCGACCTCAAGGCGCAGCAGCCGGTCGCCATGGTCGGTGACGGCGTCAATGACGCACCGGCGATGGCGAGCGCCACCGTCGGGATCGCGATGGGCGCCGCGGGGTCCGATGTTGCCCTCGAAACCGCCGACGTCGCGCTGATGGCCGATGACCTCGCTCATCTGCCGTTCGCGATCGGACTTAGCCGCCAGACGCGCCGCATCATCCGCCAGAATCTGGTGGTCAGCCTCGGCGTCGTCGTGGTCCTCGTGCCGGCGACGATCTTCGGACTCGGAATCGGTGCGGCGGTCGCGGCGCACGAAGGCTCGACCCTCGTCGTCGTCGCCAACGCGCTTCGCCTGCTCGCCTATCGCGATCGCAGCATGGGCTGAGGGCGCACAGTCGCGGTGGGATCGAACCGGAAGGGGGAGAGAGGATGAACTTCAAGAATATCTCGGCCTGGTCCATCCGGAACCCGATCCCGCCGCTCGTCATGTTCTTCGGTCTGACGGTGGCGGGCATCGTCTCCTTCCTCATGATGGGGGTCCAGAGCGATCCCGACATCGATTTTCCGGGCGCCATCGTCATCATCGCCCAGCCGGGCGCCGCGCCCACCGAACTCGAAACGCAGGTCACGCAGCGTGTCGAGGCGGCGGTGCGGACGATCGAGGGGATCGACGAGCTCAATTCGACGGTTACCGAAGGCCAGTCGCAGACCTTCGTCCAGTTCGCGATCGGCACGCCGATCGACCGGGCGGTGACTGACATTCGCGACAAGATCACCCAGATCCGCAGCAACCTGCCGAACGGCATCCTCGAACCGCAGGTTATCCGCCTCTCTACCTCGGGCAACACGCTTGCCTATTGGTCGGCTTCGGCCACCGATATGACGCTCGAGGAATTGAGCTGGTATGTCGACAATGTCGTCGCGAAGCGGCTGATCGCGGTCCCCGGCATGGGCGACGCCTATCGCCGGGGCGGCGTCAGCCGCGAAATCCGCGTCATCCTCAACCCCGAACGCATGCGCGCCTACGGCCTTACCGCCGCCGCGGTGAACACCCAGCTCGTCCAGCTCAATGTCAATGCGGCCGGCGGCCGGATGGAGGTCGCGGGCTCCGAGCAGGCGGTGCGTATCCTCGGGAACGCGAGCAGCGCCAACGCGCTCGGCGAGACGCTAATCTCGGTCGGGACGAACCGGACCGTGCGCCTCGCCGATATCGCCGAGGTCAAGGATCTCTACGCCGAGCAGCGCTCGGTCTCGAAGCAGGACGGGCGGCAGGTGCTGACCTTCGGCTTCGAGCGCGCCAAGGGCGCCTCGGATGTGACCGTCTATGACGCTGCGGTCGAGGAGCTGCGAAAACTCGAGAAGGAAAACCCCAAGGTCAAATTCACCGAGCTGTTCAGCGATATCGAATATACCAAAGGCCAATATCATTCGGCGATCAATGCGATGGTCGAGGGCGCGATCCTCGCGGTCGTCGTCGTCTTCCTTTTCTTGCGCGACTGGCGGGCGACGTTGATCTCGGCGCTCGCCATCCCGCTGTCGGCGGTCCCGACCTTCCTGTTCATGGACCTCATGGGCTTCTCGCTCAACATGATGACCTTGCTCGCGCTCAGCCTCGTTGCCGGCGTGCTGGTCGACGATGCGATCGTCGAGATCGAGAATATCGTGCGCCACATGCGGATGGGCAAATCGGCCTATCAGGCCTCGATCGATGCGGCCGACGAGATCGGCCTCGCGGTGCTCGCGACAACCATGACGATCGTCGCGGTGTTCCTGCCGGTCGGGCTGATGCCGGGCGTCGCCGGGCAATATTTCAAGAATTTCGGACTGACGGTCGTGGCCGCGGTGCTGATGAGCCTCGCGGTCGCGCGCATGATCACACCCATGCTCGCCGCCTATTTTCTCTCTGCGCAGGGTCCGCAAAAGCATGGCGAGGGCCCGCTGATCGACACCTATATGCGCATCTTGCGCTGGAGCCTCGACACCAGCGGGGCCGCTGCCGCGCGTGCGCGCGGCGGGCGCTGGAAATGGCTCGGTTACATCAAGGACCATCGCGTCTGGGTGGTCGGCATCGGTGTGCTGGCGCTCTTTGCGACCATTTTCAGCTTCTCGCTGCTCCCGATGACCTTCCAGCCGTCGATCGATTCCGACACGAGCCGCGTGGCCATCCAGCTCGCCCCGGGCGCAACGCTCGAACAGACCGAGGCAGTGGCCGACGAGGTGACCGATCTCATGAAGCGCGACCCGCTCGTCGAATCCGCCCTGTCGCGGATCGATGTCGGCACGGCGACGGTCTATCTGAAATTGCGCAAGGACCGCGAGCTGACCTCGACCGAGTTCGAAAAGGACCGCGCGCCGCGGCTAGCGCAGGTTCCCGATGCCCGAATCAACTTCCAGTCGCAGCATGGCGGCGGCGGCGGCAGCAGCCGCGACATCTCGATCACGCTCGGCAGCGACGACCCGAAGAAGCTCGAAGATGTCGGCAACCGGCTGCTTGCCGAGATGGCCCGCGTGAAGGAAATCCGGTCGCCGCGTGTCGAGGGCAATCTTCAGCGCCCCGAGATCGTCATTCGCCCGCGCTTCGCGCTCGCGGCGCAGCTCGGCGTGACGACGCAGGCGCTCAGCCAGTCGATCCGCGTCGCGACATTGGGCGAGATCGACCAGAATAGCGCGAAATTCTCGCTGTCCGACCGGCAAATCCCCGTTCGCGTCGCGCTTGCGGAAACCGCGCGCGAGCGGCTCGATACGCTGCGCAATATGCCTGTTCCGACCCGGAACGGGGGAACGGTGCCGCTCTCGGTTGTGGCCGAGATCGGCTTCGGCGCCGGCCCGACCCAGATCAATCGGACCAACCAGGTGCGCCAGCTCACCATCGGGGCCGACCTGGCTCCGGGTCTCGTGACCGGTCAGGCGATGGACAAGGTCGAGGCGCTGCCGGCGCTCAAGGCGCTGCCCGCCGGGGTCACGCGGCTGGTACTCGGGAGCGCCAAGTGGCAGGCCGAGATGCTGCGCAACTTCGCGATCGCGGTCGTATCGGGGATTTTTCTCGTGCTCGCTGTGCTGATCCTACTCTATCGCAAGATCATCCCGCCCTTCGTCAACATGGGCTCGCTTCTGCTCGCCCCGCTCGGCGGGGCGGTCGCGTTGCTGCTGACGGGCTATCCGCTCTCGCTTCCCGTGTTCATCGGCGTGCTGATGCTGCTCGGTATCGTCGGCAAGAACAGCATCCTTCTCGTCGACTTCGCGATCGAGGAAATGGCGTCGGGGGTGCCGCGCGACGAGGCGATTGTCGACGCCGGACACAAGCGCGCGCAGCCGATCCTGATGACCACGGTCGCGATGGTCGCGGGCATGATCCCGACCGCGCTGTCGCTCACCGGCGACGGCGCATGGCGCGCGCCGATGGCGGTCACGGTGATCGGCGGGCTCATCCTGTCGACGATGCTGACACTGCTGATCGTGCCGGCGTCCTTCAGCCTCGCGGCGGGCTTCGAACGCCGGATGGTCCCGCGCTTGCGCCGCTGGTTCACGACGGGCGGCGCGCACGCCGACCCATCGCCTGCGGGCGTCACCGACATCGGCGCGGGGCAAAGCCCGGCGGCCGATCGATAGAGGAGTTAAGCTGATGGAGTTCGAGCGGGAGCATGACCTCCCCTATAGTCCGGAGCAGATATGGGCGGTCCTCGGCGATTT
The DNA here is from genome assembly GCF_001468495.1 of Sphingopyxis sp. A083. NCBI lineage: Bacteria > Pseudomonadati > Pseudomonadota > Alphaproteobacteria > Sphingomonadales > Sphingopyxidaceae > Sphingopyxis > Sphingopyxis sp. A083. Next base: position 416,735 of record NZ_LNSK01000001.1, read on the forward strand.
CGAGAACCACCGGATCTGGAATCCCTATGTCCGGATCGAGCAGCTTGCCGAGGACCCGATCGCGATCCGCTATTCGATGCGCATGGATCCGCACAAGCCCAAGTTTCTCGAAGTCTCCGCGGCGGTGCTCTCCGCGCGCCCGGGCGAGGAGCTGATACTCGACGTCAAGCCGAGCTTCATCCTCCAGTTCGAGGAGAGTTATATCCTGACGCCGACGGCGAGCGGGACGAAGTTCGTTCACCGCTATCGTTGCCGCGGGCCCTTTGCCTGGCTCCGGCTTCCCGGCATCAAGACCAGCTTCCAGCGAATGATCGCGTCGATCGACGGCATCCTGCTCAGCTACCTCAAGTCCAAATACAGCAAGCCGCCACCGCCGCCGCGACGGCCCAAGTCCAAGTTCAAAGGTGGCCGGCGATGACGAGCTTTCCGCTGCTCGCGCCGCACAAATGGCGTCCGCTCGGCGCGGCCTGGGCAATCGCCCTCCTGTCGAGCCTGGCCGTCCTCTTCGTCGGCGAGGTCATGGGCCAGGCGCCGTGCGACCTCTGCTGGTTCCAGCGTAGCTTCATGTTCCCGCTTGCGATCATTCTCGGCATCGCGGCGTTCAGGTCGGACCGCGCCATCGTTCCTTATGGGCTGGCGCTGGCTGCGGGCGGTGGTCTCGTCGCTTTCTATCATAGCCTGCTCTACGTCGGCGTCATTCCGGCCCCGATCGTCCCCTGCACCGGCGGTCCATCATGCTCGGGAGAGAGCATGGCAATCGGAGGCGTGCCGCTGCCCCTCCCGTCGCTGACCGCGTTCGCGCTCATCCTCACCCTCTTGCTCAACTTCCAAAGGAGACTGAAATCATGAACAAACGCATCGGAGTGGTGGCCACGCTTGTCGTTTCCGCACTCGCTTTCACCGGCGGCGCGATGCTCTACAGCGGAACCGCCGAGGGCGAACCCACGAAGAAGGTCGTGGCGGGGCCCGTCGACAGCCTCATTCGCCCGCATTCGCCGATCATCGGACCGAAAAATGCCCCGGTCACCATCGTCGAATTTTTCGACCCGTCGTGCGAGGCCTGCCGCGCCTTCTATCCCACGGTGAAGGGCATCGTTGCCAAATATCCCAAGGATGTGCGTCTCGTTATGCGCTACCTGCCGCTGCACCCCGGCTCGGCCGAGGCGATCGTGATCCTCGAAGCCGCCCGCGTCCAGGGCAAGCTCGAGCCGGTGACGGCCGCCCTGCTCGAAGCGCAGCCCGAATGGCACGACGGCAAGATGGACGGTGCCTGGGCGGCCGCCGAGAAGGCCGGCCTCAATGTCGCGAAGGCGCGCGCGATGCCGACAACCGATGCGATGGCCTGGATGGAGCAGGACATCGCCGACGCGCGTGCGGTCGGCGTCCGGGGCACGCCGACCTTCTTCGTCAATGGCGAGATGCTCGTCCAGCCGAGCCCCGAACAGGTCGAGGCCCGAGTCCAGGCCGCGGTAGCGGCAAAGGGCAAATGAGGGCCCGCACCCGTCCCGCTTCGTCCACGCGGGACGGGTGCCCACCATGCGGCGCGATACTGTCTCTCCCGCCATCGGCCTGTCGCATGGAGACGCCGGGTCACCGTCCGATCGGCAGCATCGGAGCCAATATTCACAGCGCATTCAAACATGAAGGGGGATTTTGAACGCCACGAAAAGGAGAGACTGACATGCGAAAACTGATGACGATCGCGGCCGCGATGCTCGCCTTCGCGCTCCCCGGAACAGCGCTTGCCCAGCACCATGGCGATCGCGGGGGATATAGCCGCGGACATGACGCGCCACGTGGTCATGACCGCGACTATCGTTCCTCACGCCACGGCGTGCCCAATTATGGCTATGATCGTGGCTATCGTGGCTACGATCCCTACTACCGCGGCCATGATCGCCGCTATGAACGGCGGGACCGCTACGAGCGGCGCTATCAGAAGCGCCGGATGCACCACCATCACCGCGGGCGTCACTGGCGCGGCTAGCCGCGACCGCGCGGGCCGGGCGAGAAACTACCGCTTCGCCCCATAGATTGAAATCGAGCCGGTCGGCGTCGGGATGACTCTCATCTCTTCGACCGCCTCGAAACCCGCGGCTTTAAGGATCACCGGGACGCAGCCCTTAGCGTTGGGTTCGGTATATTCGAACCCGTCGAGCAGCTGGATCTGTCGAAAAAGCATGCGCATCAGCAGCGAGCGCTGCTCGCCATAGTCGGCTATGAAAAGGGTCCCGCCCGGCCTCAGGAGCCTGAACATCTGCGCGGCAATCGCTTCCTTAACGGCCATCGGGCACTGGTGAAGGACCAGGCTCGATACGATCTTGTCGCATTGCCGGAGTGCGTCGATGCCGTCCAGCTCGTCGCCCATAGCCTCGAACCATCGAATCTCGGCATCGGCAACCTCAGCCTTGGCGCGCGCGATTTCCAGCACGGCGGGGTCGGGATCGACCGCCAGAACGATGCTCTCCGGCGCCGCCTGCTTGAGGGCGATCGCAAAGGTTCCCGTGCCGCACCCGATATCGACGATCCGCTCGCCCGGCCGCGGTTCGGCGAAGCGCAGCAAGTCGCTTCGCCATCTTTTCTCTCTGGTCATGAGGGCTATGGCGGCATCGTAGCGGTCGAGCGATCCGCTCTTGCCGAGTGCCGGGACGAAGTCTCTGTGTGCGTCTGACATGATGCGCCTCTACCAGGCGCGATCACGCACCGGCTTGAACGGAGAGGCTATGATTCGATGAAAAGGTCGCTTGCCCGGATACCGAACATCGCCTTGATCGTGCGGGCGAAATGCGCGCTGTCGCTGAACCCTGCCATGTGTGCGGCCTCGGTCGCGCTGCGGCGCATTCCCAATTCGTCGAAGGCGATAATCAACCTTCGCCAGAGCACAAAGCGCTGGAAGGGCATGCCGATCTCGGCGGCAAAGAGATGCCGGAAGCGGCCGAGCGAAAGGCGGCTCTCCTCCGCCACAGCCGCGAGACGGACAGAGCCCATGGGGATCAGGCGGTCAATCGAGGCGGCGGCGCGGGTGATGCGCGGATCGAGCGGGGGTCGGGCGCCTCGCGTGAGCCAGTTTTTCCAGAAGGACCGCTGTCCCGGCAGCGCGACATGAATCGGATCGGAGCAGATCAGCCGGTCTTTCAGATCTACCGGCGGACCGAAGACCACTGTCGGCTCGACGAACCATAATTCAGCCGTGGGCGCGGGGAGCAGCCGGTGCACGGTATCGGGTTCGATGAGCAAGCAACGCCCCGACAGGCGCGCGCCATCAGCATCGACCACGGTAAGCGGCTCGGCACAAAACACTGCCTGCGCCGCAAAATGGCGGTGCGCGGCGGCATCGCCAACCGAACCCGACCAGAGAGCATGATAGTCGCCGAGGCTAAGTCGGCCGTTCCAGTTGGACGTTTCGGGCATCGGGTCGCAATAGCAGGCCTAACTCGTGTGCGTAACGGGCGCCGGGTAAGCACTCTGGCTCGGAGGCTCTTTTCGGAAGCCGTCTTACGGCCAAGGAGGAGTGCGCCGACCCCGTGATGATTCCCCTCATCGACCGGGCGCTGTCTCGATGCGGCGATGTTGCCGACTGTTGTAACGATAGCCGATCCAGAGGATTGCAAGCGCGAGAAGCTGGAGCAACAACGGTTCGAGCGAAGGAAATATCCCCATCGCCGGGAAGCGGGGAAAATGAGCTAGCGGGGTGATGCCGAGGAGGCCGGCTTCCTGTAGCGCGCCCGCGCCCTTGCCGGCCAGGACAACCGCGAGGATAGCGATGAGCGAAGAGCTGTAAGCGAAAAATCTTCCGATCGGCAGGACCCGGCTGTAACGAAGCATGACCCATGCGATTGCTGCCAGGATCACCACTGCGGTTCCGGCTCCGGCGGCGATCGCGCTGCGGCTTCCTTGCGCGGCGAGAGCTGCGAAAAACAGGATGGTCTCAAAGACTTCCCGATAGACCACGAGGAAAGCGAGCCCGAACAGGAACCAGGCCGAGCGACGTGAAAGCGCTTTGCCCATCGCTTCGCGAATATAGCGCTGCCAGCTCTCCGCATGTGACTTTCCGTGCATCCAGATGCCGACCCAGACGAGAACGACTGCGGCGAAAAGCGAGCCAAATCCCTCTGTCAACTCGCGGTTCGCTCCGCTGATCGAGATTGCATAGGTCGCGACTGCCCAGGTTGCGCCGCCGGCTGCCAGGGCTGCGATCCAGCCGCCATGGACATAGGGTAGGACCTCAGGCCGTTCGGCCTTTCGTAAGAAAGCGATCATCGCCACGATGATCAGAAGCGCTTCGAGACCCTCGCGCAGCAAGATGGTAAGCGCCCCGACAAAGGTCGATGCGTCGCTGGCTGCATCGGGAGACAGTGCAGCTTCGGCATCGGCGAAAAGGGTTTCGACTGCGGCGGCTTTACCCGCGACCGCATCGACCGGCACACCTCGCGCGATGGACACGCGATAATCGGACATCGCGGATTCGATTTGCGCCATAAGGGCGGAATCGCGCGTCGTCAGGATCGGCTCAATCGGTTCGAAACCGTCGAGATAGGCGGACAGCGCGAGACGCTCTGCCTCGCTCCGATTTCCCTTGCGGTACGCGGCAAGGCTTTGCGCCAATTTGTCACGGGCAACCGCAAGCGTCGCGGGCGAAGCGGTTGTCAATGCTTGGGGATCTGAGCGCAAATAGGCGGTAAGCGCGTCGGCCTGCTCCGATCCCAGCCCACGACCAAGCACTTCCGGGCTGAGACTCGTGAAGGCTTGCAGGTCGGGGACCAGTTCGCGCGCCGCAGGGGTCTGGTTCCAGACACGCCGGCCGGCTGCGACGTCGCGAAAGGCAAATCCACCGGCATAGGCTGCTACCGCCCAGCGGTCGTCGGAGGGCAAATGGGCAAAACTGGGCATGGACGTGCCTTCGAGCCCCTGTCCTATCACCTGATAGAGCGCGAACAGACTGCGCTTGCGAGCGCGTCCGGCGTCGGTGAAATCGATAGGTGCCGGGTCGAGCCCCTTGGCCTGAGGTCCATTGCCATCGCCGCGCGCGCCGTGACAGCTGGCGCAATTTTCCAGATAGACTTGGGCTCCGCGCCGGGGATCTGGAGCGTTGCGCGGCGCGAGGGGCACAGGGTAGGCGGCGAGGAGGTCCGCCGCGAGTCCGCGCGCCTGGCCAGCCACCTTGCCGGGGTCCGCCTTCGATGCGATCGCCGTCTGGAGTTGTCCCGCTTCACTGACAAGGCGAGCCCGCGCCGGGGATACCGGAAGCGCTTCGATCCCCTTGCGAACGGTGGCGGAAAACTCGGTCATCTCGGCATATTCGACCGTGCTCGTCACCGCGCCATTCGAGACCGCTCCACCATAGTCGACCGCAACATAGTCCAGCAGGCGCCAGATGGTCTGGACTTCGCCGGCATCAGTGCGGGCCTGTGCCGTCGGCACGACGAGGCCGCAGATTGCAGCGAGCGCGATCAGCAGAGAGAGAAAGCGGCGGGCGGGGGGCATTGGCCCTATTGTCCGGGCACAGTCGACAGTTCGCGCAATTCGGTCCGCGCGCTGCGTAGAATCTCATAGGCCGAATGCAGGAAAAGCGTGGCAATGATGGCGGCGACTGCAAGGTCGGGCCAGGCTTGCCCGGTCCATGCGACGAGGCCGGCGGCGATGATCACCGCCACATTGGCGATCGCGTCGTTGCGGCTGAACAGCCACACCGCCCGGACATTGGCGTCGCCTTCGCGGAACCGCGAGAGGACCGCGGCCGAGGTGAGGTTGACGAGGAGGGCGGCGGCGCCGATGCCGCCCATCAGCTCGGCTTCGGGCGGAACCGCGGTCAGGGCACGCCACAGCGCGACGCCGATGACCCCTATGCCAAGCGACAGCAGGAACAGGCCTTGGGCTAAGGCGATACGCGTGCGGGCGAGCGCAGTCCAGCCTATCGCGACGAGGCCGGCCAACGTGATCGTGCCGTCGCCGATAAAGTCGAGCGAGTCGGCTTTCAGCGCCTGGCTGTTGGCGATGAACCCGCCGACGATCTCGATCGCGCCGAAGCCGAGATTGAGAATTACGACGATCCACAAGGCCCTTCGATAGGCGGGATCGCGTTCGGCCCTGACGGTGTCGCCCGTGCAGCCGCAATTGCTGTCGTTGCTCATTCCCCTGTTCTACATTCTACAGTAACTGTAGAAGCAAGCTGAAATCGAAACGAGACTGAGAGGAAGGGAGATGGCGCGCGACACGCGGCTGCCGATCGGCGGCCTGGCGAAACGCACCGGCACCAAGGTAAACACGATCCGCTTCTATGAGGATATCGGATTGCTGCCTTGCGCAGCGCGCACAGCCTCTGGCCGGCGCACCTACGGGGATGAGGATGTCGGGCGCCTCGCATTCATCCGCAATGCCCGCGGCCTCGGCTTTTCGATCGATGAAATCCGGTCGTTGACGGCGCTGGCCTTGGGGCCGGGGCAGGACTGCGCCGAAATCCGCGCAGTTGCGGCGCGTCACCTGCTCGATGTCGATGAAAAGCTGGAACGGATGGCGCGGCTCCGTGCTGAACTTGCCCGTATCGTCCAGCTCTGCGATGGCGGGCCGGTGTCGGATTGCCGGGTCATCGAGGCCATCGCCGCCGGAAATGCCTAGCCGCCGCGCTATCGGGACTGTCGGCGGCTTGCGGCTCAGCCGCAGCAACTGCCCTTGCCGCCGTCAACCTGTATTGGCGGGCAGGGTACCGTGCCATAGGAACAGAAGACACAGCAGTCTCCTGGCAGCGGCTTGAGCAGCGCGCCGCATCCCTTGCAGTCGTAGAAATACTGACACGCATCGGTGGGCATGATTTCGTCGGCGATTTGACCGCAGAGCGGACACGTCAGCGTCGATTGCAGGACCGGCGAGGGATCAAGCATAGCGATAGCCGAGCCAGAGGAGGACGGCGGCGAGGAGCAGTCCGATCAGGGTCACAAAGCGCAGCGACGCGGGCACGCACAGGCCATCGGCGCCGCAGCGCGCCGCGCGCATCTGCTGGCGCGCCAGCAGGACGCCACCGGCGACGAGCGAAATTGCGCCGAATGCGACGAACCAGAGCCGGTAGGGCGCGGCCGGGACCGCTATGCCGACGAGCCAGGCGGACCCGAGCCCCGCCGAGGCCAGCAGCATGGGGAGGGCGCAGCAGGTGGCTGCGAGAAAGCCCGATGCGATCCCGCCAAGCGCCAGCGAAATGGCCCCAAATCCTTTTGGACGCCTTGCATCTCCAGCCAAATTCAAACTCCTTGTTTCGCGGTAGCGGCAAGTCTACCATCTGTAGTGACTACAGATGCAAGCGGAATCGCAATGGCCCCCTCAAGCACCATCCCCATCGGCGAGCTTTCTCGGCTTACCGGCTGCAATATCGAGACGATCCGCTATTATGAGCGCATCGGCATTCTGCCCGCGCCGGTCCGGTACGGGCGATTTCGCCGTTATGATTCAGCTGGTGTGCGGCGCCTTGCATTTGTGCGCCGCGCGCGCGAACTGGGGTTTCCCCTCGATACGGTCCGGACTTTGCTCCTTCTTGCCGAAGGCGGCGGCCATAGCTGCGATCAGGCGCGCCATATGGCCGAGAGCCAGCTTGCCGACGTCCTCGCCAAGCGCGCCGACCTCGACCGGATGGCCGCTGTCTTGGGCGATCTTGTCGAGGCGTGCGGCGCCGGCGATGCCGGGGGCTGCCCGCTTCTGGAGGCGCTGTCCGACTAGGTTCGAGTACAGCCGTCTTCCGCCAGCGCCCCAAAGCAGCCATTGCGCGCGGCAACTAGGGCCACCGCGCGCAATGGCGGCGCGTTACGGCGCCTTGTCGAGCTTGGTGATCGTCCCGGCCTTGCCGTCCCAATTGAGCTCGAACGCGACCTTGTCGCCGACCTTGATGTCCTTCAGCAGCTCGGGTTTCGCCGCAAAACCCATCGTCATCGGCGGCCATTCGAGTTCGGCGATCGCGCCATGATCGAGCGTGACCTGGCCTTTTGCCGTATCGATCGCGGTCACGGTCGCCGTGCCCTTGCCATGCTTCGTTTCGGCCGGGGCCGCCATGGTCCCTGTGTCATCGGCCATCGCGGCCTTTTCTTCCGTCTTCGGTGCTTCGCCTTGCTTGCCGCAGGCGACAAGTCCAGCGCCGAGCGCAAGGCTGAGCGTAATCGCAGTGAGTTTATTCATGTCGTTTCTCCTTCGGGTTGGACGGGATGAGCCGCACGCCTTCGCATCAGCAGATAGGCGGCGGGAATGATAAGCATCGACAGCAGCGGCGCGGTGAGCATGCCGCCGATCATCGGCGCGGCGATGCGGCTCATCACTTCGGAGCCGGTGCCGGTCCCGACGAGGATCGGGAACAGGCCCGCGAGGATAACCGCAACGGTCATCGCCTTCGGGCGGACGCGGAGCAGCGCGCCTTCGCGAACCGCGGCCAATATGTGGCCGTCGCTGCGATCGGCGAGCGCATGCTTGAGATAGATGAGCATGACGACCCCGAACTCGGCGGCAACGCCCGCAAGCGCGATGAACCCGACCGCGCTCGCGACCGACTGGTTATAGCCAAGCAGATAGAGGAGCCAGAGCCCGCCGGTGAGCGCAAAGGGCAGGGTCGCCATGATGAGCAGCGCCTCGTCCCAGCGGCGGAAGGTCAGGTAGAGCAGCAGGAAGATGATCGCGAGCGTGACCGGCACGACGACCTTCATCCGCTCGGTCGCACGAACGAGGAACTCGAACTGCCCGGTGTAGGAAACGCTGACGCCGGGCGGCAGATCGACATCGCGCGCGATCGCCCGCTGGATGTCCTGCACGAGGCCCTGCAAATCGCGGCCGCGGCTGTCGACGTAGATCCAGGTCACCGGGCGGCCATTCTCGCTGCGCAGCATCGGCGGCCCGTCGCTGACCTTGACTCTGGCCACCGTGCCGAGCGTGATCTGCTGGCGCGACGGCGTCAGGACCGGAAGGCTCGCGAGCTCGCCGATACTGTCGCGCAGCTCGCGCGGGTAGCGGACGCTGATCGGATAGCGGGCGAGCCCCTCGACCGTCTGGCCGATCGTCTCGCCGCCGATCGCGCCCGAGACGATCGCTTGCACGTCGGCGACATTGAGGCCGTAGCGTGCTGCGGCGGCGCGATCGATGTCGACATCGATATAGCGCCCACCAGTCAGCCGCTCGGCCAGCGCCGACGCTACGCCGGGTACGGTCTTGACGACCGCTTCGATGCGCTTGGCGGTGCGATCGATCCCGGCAAGATTCGAGCCCGCGACCTTGATGCCGACCGGGCTCTTGATCCCGGTCGCAAGCATGTCGATGCGATTGCGGATCGGGGGAATCCAGAAATTGGCGAGCCCCGGAACCCGGACCCGCGCGTCGAGCTCCTCGATCAATTTCTCCTCGGTCATGCCGGGGCGCCAACGGTCCTTCGGCTTGAAGCGGATCGTCGTCTCGAACATCTCGAGCGGCGCGGGGTCGGTCGCGCTGTCGGCCCGCCCCGCCTTGCCGAACACGCTCTCGACCTCGGGCACGGTCTTGATCAGTCGGTCCGTCTGCTGGAGCAGGCTCGATGCCCTTGCGGCCGAGATGCCGGGTAGCGCCGAGGGCATGTAAAGGAGGTCGCCTTCGTGCATCTGCGGCATGAACTCGCCGCCGATCTGGGTCATCGGCCACAGGCTGGTGGCGAAGACGAGGCCGGCGATCACGAGCGCTTTTTTCGGCCGTTCGAGCACCCAGTCGAGTGCCGGGCGATAGATGCGGGTCAGCCAGCGGTTGACCGGATTACTCTGTTCGGCGGGTATCTTACCGCGGATCAGCCAGCCCATCAGCACCGGGATGAGCGTGATCGAGAGGATCGCGGCGGCCGCCATCGCATAGGTTTTGGTGAAGGCGAGCGGCGAGAAGAGCCGTCCCTCCTGGCCTTCGAGCGTGAAGATGGGGAGGAAGGAGAAGGTGATGATGAGGAGGCTGAGGAAGAGGGCGGGCCCAACCTCGGCGGCGGCGTCGGTGATGACGCGCCAGCGTTCGGCGCCTTTCAGTTCCTCGCCCGGATGATCGCGCTCCCAATGTTCGAGATGCTTATGGGCATTTTCGATCATCACCACCGCAGCGTCGACCATCGCACCGACCGCGATGGCGATGCCGCCGAGCGACAATATATTGGCGTTGAGTCCCTGCAGCCGCATCACGATGAAGGCGATGAGGATGCCGAGCGGCAGCGTCAGGATCGCGACCAGTGCCGAGCGCGCGTGCCAGAGGAAGAGCGCGCAGACGAGCCCGACGATGATGAACTCTTCGACGAGCTTCGAGGTAAGATTGTCGACCGCGCGGTCGATCAACCCCGAGCGGTCATAAGTGGTGATGATCTCGACCCCGGGCGGCAGGCTGCGCTTGAGCTCGGCGAGCTTGGTGCGCACGCCGTCGATGACTTCGCGGGCATTCTTGCCCTCGCGCATGACGATCACGCCGCCCGCGACTTCGCCCTCGCCGTTGAGTTCGGCGATGCCCCGCCTTGTGTCGGGACCGATCTGCACCGTCGCGACATCGCCGACCGTTACCGGGAGTCCGCCCGCGGCGGTGCGGATCGGGACGGCGCGGAAGTCGTCGAGCGACTCCAGATAGCCGCTCGCGCGGACGATATATTCAGCCTCAGCGAGTTCTAGGGAGCCGCCGCCGCTTTCCTGGTTGGCGCGCTTGAGGGCGTCGGCGACGTCGGTTGCAGTCACCCCGAACGCGGCGAGCTTCTGCGGATCGACGATGATCTGATACTGGCGCACCATGCCGCCGATGCTCGCGACCTCGGCGACGCCGGGAACCGATTTAAGCTCGAAGCGGAGGAACCAGTCCTGAAGACTGCGGAGTTCGGCAAGATCGTGGCGGCCGCTTTTGTCGACGAGCGCATATTCATAGATCCAGCCAACCCCGGTCGCGTCGGGACCGATGCTCGCGCGCGCGCCCTCGGGGAGACGGCTTTGCACCTGGCTCAGATATTCGAGCACGCGGCTGCGCGCCCAATAGGGATCGGTGCCGTCGTCGAACAGGACATAGACGAAGCTGTCGCCGACGAAGCTGTAGCCGCGCACCACGCGCGCGCCCGGCACCGAGAGCATCGTCGTCGTGATCGGATAGGTGACCTGGTCCTCGACGATCCGCGGTGCCTGTCCCGCATAGCTGGTGCGGACGATGACCTGGACGTCCGACAGGTCGGGCAGGGCGTCGACCGGAGTCGTGCGCACCGCGGCGATCCCGAGCAAGGTCAGGATCAGCGCCGAAGCGACGACAAGCCCGCGCGCCGCGACCGAGGCGCGAATAATGCGTGCGATCATTGCGCTGGCTCCAGCGGACGAACCGTGAGACCGGTCAGGCTCGCCTCGGAATCGAGCAGGAACTGGCCCGACGCGACGACCTTCTCGCCGGGGGCGAGCCCTCGCAATATCTCGGTCTTGCCGCCGCCTTCGCGTCCGGCGACCACTTCGGCGGGATGGTAGCGTCCGTCGCCCTTCTCGAGCATCACGATGCTGCGCGTGCCGGTGCGGATCACCGCTTCGCTTGGCACCAGCAGCGTTGGCTTGGCGTCCCCGCCGAGCGCGACGACGGCGAACATGCCGGGGCGTAGGCGACCGCCGCGGTTGGCGAGCTCGATGCGCACTGTCAGCGTCCGGCTGTCCGCCGCTGCGGTCGGCAGGATCGCGACGACCCGCCCGGTAAAAGCCTCGCCGGGAAAGGCGGTGAGGTTCGCGGTGGCAGGTTGGCCGATCTTCACCAGTCCGGCCTGCGCTTCGGGGAGCGCGGCATTGAGCCACACCGTTCCAAGTCCCGAGATTTCGGCAAGTGTCTGCCCCGAGGCGAGAGTCACGCCTGCACGGGCATTGAGCGTCTGGACCACGCCGCCGATCGGCGCGCGCACCGTCAGTCTGCCGCCGGTCCGTCCGCTCCGGTCGACCTCGGCGATCACGCCTTCGGGCATGCCCATCAGCCGCAGCCGCTGCCGCGCGGCCGCCGTGAGTTCAGGTTTGCCGAGCTTCTTGACGCTCAGATATTCGGTCTGGGCGCTGCCCCATTCAGGCAATTGCAATTCGGCGATCGGCGCACCGGCGCCGATGACATCGCCAGGCGCGAGGCGATAGACGCGTTCGACGAAGCCGCCCGAGCGCGCCTGGACGATCGCGACATCGCGCTGGTTGAAATCGATACTGCCGTTGACGTCGAAGGTTGCGGCAAGGCTCCCCATTTCGGCCGCGACCACTCTTATGCCGAGGCTCTGACGCGCCGACGGGTCAATCGACACGCCGGGCGCCGCGCCGCCACCCTCGTCGGCATATTTGGGCTCGAGCTGCATGTCCATGAAGGGCGACTTGCCGGGCTTGTCGAACTTCTGGTTCGGGAACATCGGATCATAATAGTAGAGGATCTTGCGCCCGCCGCTTGCCGTCTCGGTTGGTGCATCGCTCTTGCCGCTCTGTCCCAACCAATAACCGCCGCCGCCCGCGATCAGCACCGTGGCCAGGATTGCGACGCGCCAGCGCGCCGCTGATGTTGCATCGGTCATCGACCTGCCTCCCCATAAATATAATTGATCCGGATCGCGTCGCGCGCGACCTCGGCTTCGCGCGCCAGCGCATCGACTTCGGCCTCGGCAAGCGCGAGAGTCGACAGGAGCGCGGTCCCGAGGTCGAGCTTTCCGGCGGCGTAGCTTGCAAGATCGAGCTCGGCGCGCTTCTTCGCGAGCGGCACGAGCCGCGTACGTGCATTGGCGAGCTGCTCATGATGCATGCGGTGATCGGCGAGATCGGCGTCGAGCGCTGCCGCGATGTCGCGCTTGGCAGCCTCGCGGTCGAGCCGGGCGCGCATCGCCTCGCTGGCGCGCGCGGCGATCTTGGGGTCCTGCCGCTTTTTCGAGAAGAAGGGCAGGTCGACGGTGACCCCGACCGTGACGAGATCACCGTAATTGGGCTCGCGGCGCCCATAGGCCGCGTTGACGCTCCAGTCGGGTCGCTTGTCGGCGCGTGCGAGACCGGTCTCGGCGTCGGCGGCGAGGGCGCGGGCATCGAGTGCTCTGAGCTTTGGCAGGGCGTCGATGCCGGCGCGCAATCCTTGTTCGTCGATCGACTGCGGCGGCAAGTCGCCGAGCGTGTCGGCGGCGGGGTCGCCGGTGAAGCGGGCGAGCTGCGCGCGGGCGCGGGCGATCTCGGCGGCGAGCGCGCTGCGGCGATCGTTGATCGCGGCGCGAAGCTGATCGGGTTCGAGCGCCTGCGCCGGGCGCGCCGCACCGCTGGCAAGCCGCGCCGTCACGGTCGATTGAAGGTCCTCGAGGCCGCTATCGAGCAGGTCGAGTTCCTTCAGCTCCTTCTTGGCATAATAGAGATCGACCCAGGCGAGCGCGGTCGCGAGCCTGATGTCCTGCGCGGTGACCGCTTCGTCGGCGCGGGCGATTCCAATGTCGGCCTGCGCGCGGGTCGCGCGCGCGCGGCGTTTGGCGGGGTTCGGAAAATCCTGGCTGACGCCGATGACCTGCATCGTGAAATCGTCGCGATTGAACCGGCCCGCGTCGGGTCCGGTCACCGGGAAATCCTGGAGGACGATATTGAGTTTCGGGTCGGGCAGCCGGTCGGCGGCGATCGCCGCCGATTGGGCGGCGTCGACGCCCGCTTCGCGGCTTTGCAGTTCGGGTGCCTCCGATGCTGCTCGGCTGAGCGCCGAATCGAGCGTCATCGGCTCGGCGTGAAGAGCCGAGGGCAGCGCAAGCAAGGCTGCCGTAAAATATGGGCGCATGATGTCCCCCTGCTGTGGACTGGGCGAAAGCCTCCCCGGCGTCTGTACGCCGGGGAAGAAAGACCGTTACCCTTGCGGGGGCATCCTTTGGTCGCCGGACATATTCTTCATGCAGTCCGCCGGACTCACCTTCATCATGTCGCAGTCGCAATGCGCCATCTGTCCCGGCTTGTCCTTGACCCAGACGCGGACTCGCGAGGTGGTATTGGACTTGTTCGGCCCTGGCACCTGGCGGGTCTGCCATTCATGATGGCCGCCGGACGGTTCTTGGGCGAGGACGGGAGCGGCAAGCGTTGCTGCCGCGAGCGCGGCAACGGCAAAAAACGGTTTCATGTTGAATTCCTTGATTGAAAAGCGTGAAACCGCGCGCCGGGACGAGCCGGTGCGCGTCGGCAATTCAGGCAAGAAATAGGGGCGGGTCGGGTTCGGGGCCGAATGTTCTTCCGGCGAGGCGCCGGACAGGAAGCGGATCGAAAGAGCCGGCGACAAATGTCTTTTCGGCAAGGGGGGTAGCCGGAGAGACGACGGCGGGCGGTAGCGCGCAGCCCATCTTGGCGATGCAGTCGAGCGTGAGGCCCTTGCACGGAGCGCTCTTCTGGGATTTTTTAATCCCCATCATCTCCGCGCATTCGTCGCTCATCGCCGCCGCGAACGCCGTCTCGGCCGACGGGAGCGCGGGCGCCGAGGCGAATGCGGTCTCCTGCGCCAGAAGGCCGAGTAAGGCTCCGACAAGAAGTAGAAAGGTGAGCCAGCGTTTCACGGTCGAAGCATGATCCTTGTCAAACTTGGCGTCAATCTAAACCGGGGTGGAGATCCCGCTCACTTGTTCGCCGACTGTCCCGTCGTGGTTACGCCGGACCCGTTAAGAATGGCCCATTGTCATGGCGGCGGGCGCGACCAGCATCCACAGCGCCATGGCGATCATCATCAGATTTTCGGTCAGTGAGATGAAACCCAGCGGCACATTGCTGTCGCCGCCGACGCAGGCGCATTTGAGTTCGCGCTTGTCGATATACACCGCCTTGAACACCGACACGGCGCCGATGATCCCGATGAACAGCGCCACCGGAATCGATATCCAGTTCAGCGCGCCAGAAATCATCAGGATGCCGGCAAGACCCTCCGCAAAGGGATAGATGGTAGCATAGGGTACCCAGCGTTTGGCGAGCAAGTCATAGTTCAGGAACATGCTCGAGAAGCTCTCGATGTCGCGGAGCTTGAGGAAGGCAAGCAACGCCATGCTGAACCCGATAAACCATTCGGCGGCACGGATTGTGAAGGGCGTGCCCGACACCGCTTGGCTGGCGGCCAGCGCCATCAGCGCGGTGATAGAGAAGAGCGCGATGACGGGCTTATAGGTAAGCGCCTTAGGATCGCGGACTTTCAGACCGAGATGGCGCCTCAGATCGTCAAGACCGCCGATCCGCTCGCCTTCGATGAAGGTCTGCGGCGTCGTCGCGACGCCATGTTTCGCCTTGAATGCGTCGGTTTCCTCGCGGGTCGTCAGCCAGACATCCTCGACGTCATAGCCGCGGCTGCGCAACAGATGCAGCGCCTTCAGGCCATAGGGGCAGATATGCTGCTCCATCACCATGCGATAGATGGTCGCCCGCGGCTTGCCCGAAACCGCCGCACCAGTGTGCGCTGGCGCGCTTTCGTTCGCGCGCTGAACCTGCATATTCATCGATTCGCCTTTCTTGATTCCCGATCGCTTCCCGCTATATAGGCTCCGTACCATAGTACGGAGTCAAGGCCTTGCGTGACATGACCATCGGCCAGCTTGCCCGGCAGGGCGGCGTCAATGTCGAGACGATCCGCTATTACCAACGCCGCGGCCTGTTGCCCGTTCCGCCTCAGTCGGCCAGCGCCCCGTCGGAAGGCCGAGTCCGGCGTTACGACGAGGCGGTTCTGCGCCGTCTGCGCTTCATCAAATCGGCACAAGCAGCGGGATTTACGCTCACCGAGATCGCCGAACTGCTCGAACTCGACGCGTCGAGCGATCGCGCGCGAGCGCGCGAACTGGCCGATGCGCGCATCGCGGCGATCGAAAAGACGATCGCCGAACTCGATGCGGCGCGGCGCGCGCTCATGGGCCTGTCGCGCCAATGCGCTGCCGCCGACACGCTCCACTGCCCGATCATAGCGGCGTTCGAGCAGGTCTAGCCCGACTGGCCTTGGCGGCGGATGGTGCTGACGGCCGGTCTCACCTCCCAACTGGTGTCAATCGGTCGCAAATGGTTCCAGCATCCCGGCTACAAGCGATGGGATGGTAATTCCGGCTGCGACATCGAGCAGAAGGCTAGCGCGGATCGCAGCCGCAGGTCTCGCCGCTGCCGCGTCCGGAGTTGCGACGGCCGTCCGAAGTGCCTGGGTCAGGCGCCATCGAATCTCCGCGGCTAGGACCGGCATCAGAGCGAACAAATAGGCTTCCACGGGGAAGACCTGACCATAGGGTCAAGCGAGCGATTGCGTCACGTGCACGGCGCCGACCAAGGCTCCGACGAGGGGCAGAAGCGAAAAGCGCCGCTTCTGGATGAAGGTAGGAGCCTTTGGGCGTTCCGGATCAACTTCATCCTGGCGATCTGAACAAATCGGGGAGCCCAATTCCAATGGTTTTACGTCGCCCGAACCATTTTTGAGGGATGAGTCGTTCTGGTGCGTAATCAATGTCAGTAGGGGATGTTGGGTGCTTGAACTCGGAAGCCGTAAGCAGCGGTTTCCGGGCATGCATGTTTTTGTCCTCGACTTCCCCGAAACTCATTTGGGCTGCGCGAAAGGGCAGTTCTTCGAAACAGGGGAAGCATAATGAACAAATTATACTGTTATTCGTCGACGAAGCGCGCAATGCAGCGAAGCTCGATGGCGGCGATTGCGGTGGCGGTCGCGTTTCCCGCGCAGGCTCAGGAAGCCCAGTCGGACGGCCTCGCCGAGATCATCGTAACGGCGGAGAAGCGCGAGGAAAATCTGCAGTCCGTTCCCGTCTCGGTGACAGCGATGACCGGCGAGGCGCTTACGGCAACGGGCATATCAAACGTCGAAGACCTCCAATTTTTTGTGCCGGGCGTGTCGATCACCAACGATTCCATGGCGATCATCAATATTCGTGGAATTGGCACCTCGGCGTTCGGCGTTGCGACCGACCCCAGCACGACAGTCCATTATGACGGCGTCTACATCTCGCGCCCGACCACAAGCTATCAGGATTTGTTCGACGTCGAACGCATCGAGGTGCTGCGCGGACCGCAAGGCGTTCTCTTCGGTCGCAACTCCGCCGGCGGCACACTCAACATCATTTCCAAAATGCCTACGGAGGATTTGACTGGCGCGCTGGGGCTCACCGTCGGAAATTACGAGAAGCGCTCGCTGAGCGGCACGATTTCTGGACCGCTTGGAGCGGGCGTCCGAGGCCGCCTCACCTTGCTTGCCAACCAGCGCGACGGCATCTACCGCGACGTCGTCTCGGGACGGCGATACCAAAACGAAGATAATCTCGCTGGACGACTGACGCTTGCGATTGACGCGAGCGACCGTCTTGAGATCGTGTTGCGGGCGGATGCCAGCCGTGATCGCGAGACCGGCGCGCGGTCTGTTCGGCCCTTTTATCCGCAAGGCTTCGTCGATGCGGGGGCGACGATCCCGGCCAATGACAAAGAGGCCGCACTCGACCGCCTGCCGCGTTACGATGTCGATGCCTGGGGCGTGTCCTCGACCATGAACTGGGACGGCGGCCCGGTCACGCTCCGCTCGATTACGGCGCTGCGCAAGAGCAAGGTCGTCCAGGCGCTCGACGTTGACTCGACTGACCTCTTCCTCCGCGATATCGAATTTTACGAACGTTCCCGCAGTTTCACGCAAGAGTTCCAACTTCTCAACAACGATGCGGACAAGCTGCGCTGGATCGTCGGAGCATTCTATCTGAATGAAAAGGGCAACGACGAAATACGGATCATCGAACCGGGTCGTCGGCTCGCGATCCCGGAAAACAATACGACGAATGCATTCGCGCTCTTCGGACAAGCAAGCTACGAACTCATCGACCGCCTGCGATTGACCGGAGGGCTTCGATACTCATACGAAAAAAAGGATTTCGGATATCGTGTCCTGCTGAACGGAAATCAGGTCGATGCCGGTCAGCCCAAATCATCCTGGACCGCCTGGACTCCGAAAATTGGGATCGATTACGACCTTGCCGATGACGTCATGGCTTATGCGTCGGCAACCCGCGGGTTCAAATCGGGTGGATTCCAGCTGGGAGACGGGCGGCCTTTCCTCCCGGAGTATGTCTGGAGCTACGAAGTCGGCCTGAAGTCGACGCTCCTCGATCGCCGGCTTCGAGCTAATTTTTCCGCCTTCTATTATGATTACACCAATCTTCAGGTGGTCGAGTATAATAATGGCGTTGCCAGTACCACCAACGCCGGCAAGGCGACGATCAAGGGCGTTGAAGCGGAACTGATGGCACGGCCGTTCGATCGCCTGACGCTTACATCCACGATCGCTTATCTCGATGCGCGCTACGATGTCTATTTTGACGACGTCGGCGCAAGCCTCAAGGGCAAGCGGCTGCCGAACGCGCCGAAGTGGAACATCACTTTCGGCGGAGAATATAAGGCCTCCCTGGGCGGCGGAATGCTGACATTACGGACCGATATCTCCTGGCGCGACAGCGTCTTTTTCAAGCCCAGCAACAATCCGCTTTTTTCCGGAAACGCCACGACCCTTATAAATGGGCGTGTCACATGGCAGCCGGCGAGCGAAGCGTGGGAAATTGCGCTTTATGGCCGAAATCTCACCAACGAGCGCTATGTGAGCTATAGTACGATCGGGACGGACGCGACGGGTGTCTCGAACCCTACTCTTCCGCTCTACATCTACGGCGAGCCGCGCCAGTATGGACTGCAGCTGCGCTACTTTTTCTGAGGTTCCTCGTCCTGCGAGGTCCCCCGGCGACTCCCCTACGGTCGTCGGTCCCCCTGGGCGCTTGCGCCCGGGGGGAATACTTCCTCTGAACGCAGGACATGATATGTCCCTGTTCTCACCGGCGCCGTTACTTGAACGGCCCTGCTGATGGCACGATGAGCCGGGCAGTAAGATGGCACGAACAGATACGGGCTAGTCCCATCCTGAACGTCGGTAGCGCGCGCGATTTCGATGCCCGGCTTTCCCTGTGACGCCGCGAGGATGCAAAGACCAACTGCTTTCGGAGGCCTACGCGTCGTCGGCTGCCTCACGGCAATGGATGGGAGATCGCCTTGATCGCCTTCAGGCCCGTACCGAAGCGGGCAATGGCGACCCTGTTCTGTTCGAGCTCGGCGTAGGGCAGGTAGGAAATGTCGAGATCACCGATCCGGCTGAAAGCCGGGCGTCGGAGCTGAGCGCGGACATCGGCTTCTCGCGCATCGGGTGCAACCAGGAAAAGTGGCGTCGACAAATGAAGATTCTCGCTGCTCAGCGCGAGATCAAGCATGCGGACAATTCCGGAATAAATGGATGTCGAATGCTCCACTTCGAATGCCGCCGCGACCGTAGCCGTCGATTGCTCGAGCCATAAGATGTCGATCAGTCTTATGGCATCGCTTCCTTGAGCGGTTGCGATGGCATGCGGCAAGCTATCGAGGCATCGAGACCCGAGCGGCACACCCTCATGAAGGCGCCCCCGGTCATTTGCCGCTACCCAGACGTCATATCCAAGTGCAAGCCCGAGGTCCCGAAGCCAGGATTGGACTTCGCTATGCGTCCGGTCGGTCTCTTTCTGATTTGCAAGCCCCTTATCGAACTTGTCGGACTGTGAGCGCGTTTCATTCAGCAAGGCCATCCAATCGCGCGCATTTTCGCTCGAACCGCTGAGCGGTGGGGCTGGAAACCGTCCCGATCCGATATCGAACAGCAGCCCTCCTATCGCCCCCAAATCGTTGGAAAGAAGATCCCGGTAGCGATCGTTGAGATCCAGAATGCCCGCGCGCATCGCGAGAAAATGCTCCCAACTGCCAAGCTTCACATTCGCACCCGTTAGCGCGTTGTAGCCCTTTACGATTGCCGTATTGAACGGAGGCACAAGAGTGGGATGCAGAAAATAGAGAATGTTGGCCACCGCAGGACCCAACCCCTTGATCTTCTGTCTATCGATTGCGAGGATCCCGGCGACGACCTCCTCGGCGGTATCGCAACAGGAGCAATGGTGAAGAAGTCTGCCAAAAGCTCGTTGATTGTCGGCGTTCTCGTAGATGTCCGGGATTCGGAGTTTGGGCTTCCACAAGAAAGCATGATCCGCACCTTTGAAAATCTGTCGTTGCTCGGCGATTGAATGAACAATGATCTCCAATGACGAGCCCCGATATGCCGCTCCGAAGGTGCCGGCCTCAATTTCGGCGACGACCTGCGAGATGCCTCTTCTGATCGACCGAAAATTCTTCAGTCGCTCCTCCCACAGGAACCAGCTTTGATAGGTCGAGCCGGAATCGCCGCGCCAGCGCTCGATCAGTTCGCGAACAAGGTCGCGCTTCATGTTTATAGCCCCCGCTTGATCCATTCCGAATTGCTGTTTTCCACCTGCGGCTTGCCGGCCAAGACAGTTCGCTCGATTCGGCCCTTAGCGAAAGGCGAAACCTTCCGTCCCACCGGCAAGGTGGGCGGGAATGGAAGGTCGAAACGAGCCCGTTCACGCCCGGCGCTGCATAATTGTCGACGACCTCAGTGCCCTGCGTGTTCGCCCGCTCCGCTTGGTTTCTGACTCGCGCCTTCCGCCTCTGTCATGCCCTTCATCATCGCGTCATGGTCCATTGGCGCATTCTGCGTAATAGCCTGATATTGTGCCGGCGACAGGCCAGGGAGTTTTCGGACAAACGCGACCATATCCCAGATGAGACGATCATCATGCGTTTTCCCCCAGGCCGGCATGGCGGTCATCTTGATGCCATGCTTGATGATCCAGAATTGCTCCGCAGCCGAACGTTCCGAACCTTTGAACAAGACGGGCGCTTGCGGATACAGCCCTTGACTCATTTCGGTCTTTTCCATCCCGGGCGCGAGATGGCAGCCGCTGCACATCTCGGTATAGAGACCTGCGCCCGACGCGATCCGCGCCGGAGCCGCCAAATCTGCCGGCACCGCGATCGATCCGGATCGCGCTGCGATGGACTTCTCCCTGAATGTTTCGATGACGCTGTAAGTCAGCCGGTTATGGGGGGCATCGGCCGCTATATTATATAGGCCGAGATAGACGGTGATCGCACCCGCGCCCGCTATCAGGGCCACCGCCAGCAGCGTGAACGTCACGCTCGGCATATGCTTTCGGAAATCGAAAGTTCGAAATCGCTCCATTATCTATCTCCCGCATAACAGGCCTTGAGCTTTGCAGCCGAACGCAATGCGGCGGCTGTTCAACAGATGATACGCACCCCAACAGCTTTGCCCTTGTCACAGACGAGGCAGGCGTTTCCGTACTTGCCGCGACGAGCCATTTCAGGGTGCCCACACCCGCTCGGGCTCATGCGTCCTGCTAGGTGTGGGTTCGGAGAGATCGTGAGGACTAGCCCCTTTTTTGCCCGCTCAGCTGCCACCCGCCGGTCGCACCTTCGGCTTGCGTGAGGAGCTGTGGAGATTGAAGATCTGCCACTTTCCGTTGTCCTGTTTGAGGACACTCGTAGCGACGCCATCCCGTTCGATGGTCTCGCCGCTCGCGAGCACAATCGAGAAGCTGTAGGTCTCGGTTGCGATCGCGATATTTCCTTCGCCGCGAACCGAAATCTTGTAATTGCGGAAGGTGAAGGATTTGAATTCCTTGAGTTCGGGACCCAGGTGATGGTCGCGATAGTGGGCGAAATTCCCTTCAACGCCGCCGGATTCGAATATCTGGGCGTCTGGCGAAAAGAGGGCCTCGACGCCGGTCAGGTCCAGTTTCTCCATCGCCGATTTATACTGCGCGAGCGCTGCCGCCGCGCCCTGAAAATCCGCAGGCTCGGTCGCCTGAGCCGGGACGGCCACCAGCATGGCCAATGCGATTGCTGTAATCGTCAGTCGTCTCATATCATTTCCCCTTGTTGTGCCGACACTTCACGAGTGCCTCCCGTGGTTTCGATCAGATTCTGGCAAAGCGCAGCCGCAAAGAATTGGCAATGACGCTGACGGACGAGAGTGCCATTGCAGCGGCGGCAATGACCGGCGAGAGCAATAGTCCGAAAATCGGATAGAGCACGCCCGCAGCGACGGGAATCCCGGCGACATTATAGGCGAAAGCGAAGAAGAGATTCTGACGGATGTTCGCCATCGTCGCATGGCTGAGATGCCGCGCCCGCACGATGCCCAGAAGGTCGCCGCGCAGTAGCGTCACACCCGCGCTTTCGATGGCGACATCGGTTCCCGAGCCCATCGCGATGCCGACGTCGGCGGCGGCGAGCGCGGGGGCGTCGTTGACCCCGTCGCCGGCCATGGCGACGATCCGGCCCTCTTCGCGCAGCCGCTGCACGACCGCGCTCTTCTGGTCGGGGAGGACATCGGCCTCGACGTCGTCGATGCCGAGGCGCCGCGCGATCGCCTCGGCGGTGACGCGATTGTCGCCGGTGAGCATGA
This sequence comes from Sphingopyxis sp. A083, assembly GCF_001468495.1. NCBI lineage: Bacteria > Pseudomonadati > Pseudomonadota > Alphaproteobacteria > Sphingomonadales > Sphingopyxidaceae > Sphingopyxis > Sphingopyxis sp. A083. Next base: position 439,037 of record NZ_LNSK01000001.1, read on the forward strand.
TGACCTTGATTCCGGCTTCGCGCAGCGCAGCGAGCGCGTCGCCCGTCGTTTCCTTGACGGGGTCGGCGATGGCGATGACCCCGGCCGCCTTGCCATTGACCGCGATGTAAATCGCCGTCGCGCCGTCTGTGCGAAGGCGGTCGGCTGCCTCGGTGAGCGCGCCCAGATCGACGTCATATTCTTCAAGAAAGCTCGCATTGCCGAGGACTATCGCCTTGTCGTCGACGACCCCGACGATACCCTTGCCGACCGGCTGGTCGACCCCCGATGGCTCGACCAGCGCGAGGCCCCGGTCCTCGGCGGCCTTGACGATCGCGGCCGCCAATGGATGTTCGCTGCTGCGCTCGAGGCTCGCGGCAATCCGGAGCAGATCCTGCTCCTCGAAGCCGCCGGCGACTTCGATGGCGACGACCGAGGGTCTGCCTTCGGTCAGCGTCCCGGTCTTATCGACGACGAGCGTGTCGACCTTCTCCATCCGCTCAAGCGCCTCGGCATTTTTGATCAGCACGCCGGCTTCGGCGCCGCGCCCCACGCCGACCATGATTGACATTGGCGTCGCGAGGCCGAGCGCGCAGGGACAGGCGATGATGAGCACCGAGACGGCGGCGATAAGGCCATAGGCCATGGCGGGCGCGGGCCCCAGAAGCGACCAAACAACGAAAGCGACAATGGCGACGACGATGACGCCGGGCACGAACCAGCCCGAAACGGTATCGGCGAGACGCTGGATCGGCGCCCGGCTGCGCTGCGCGTCGGCGACCATTTGTACGATCCGCGCGAGCATCGTGTCGCGCCCGACCTTCTCGCTGCGCATGAGCAGGCCGCCCGTCTGGTTGATCGTTCCGCCGATCAGCGCCGCGCCGGCCGCCTTGGTCACCGGCATCGATTCGCCCGTGACCATCGATTCGTCGACCGTGCCGCGGCCTTCTACGACGATGCCATCGACGGGGACTTTTTCGCCCGGACGGATGCGCAGCATGTCGCCGACCGCGACTTCCTCGAGCGCTACCTCCTCGTCGCTTCCATCGCTGCGGACGCGCCGGGCGAGCTTCGGTGTCAGGTCAAGGAGCGCGCGGATCGCGCCGCTCGTCGTCTCGCGGGCCCTGAGTTCGAGCACCTGCCCGAGTAGCACCAGCACCGTGATGACCGCGGCGGCCTCGAAATAGACCGCGACCGAGCCATCGGCGGCGCGGAAGGCTGCCGGGAAGATTTGCGGGAGAATCGCCGCGATCATGCTGTAGCCCCAGGCAACGCCCGTCCCCATCGCAATGAGGGTGAACATGTTGAGGCTCTTGTTGCGGATCGAGAGCCAGGCGCGCTCGAAGAAGGGCCAGCCCGCCCATAGAACGACGGGGGTCGCGAGCAGCATCTGGACCCAGTTGTTCGTCTGGCGGCCGACATATTGGTGGAGGCCTGTCAGATGGCCGCCCATTTCGAGCGCAACCACCGGGAGTGCGAGAAGGAGCCCGATCCAGAAGCGCCGCCGCATATCGCGATATTCTTCGCTGGGGCCGCCCGATGCTGTCGGCATGACGGGCTCGAGTGCCATGCCGCAGATCGGGCAGCTTCCGGGGCCGGCGCGCTGGATCTCGGGATGCATCGGGCAGGTCCAGATGGCGCCTTCGGGTGCATCGGCTGCGGCCGGCTCGCGTTTTGCGGCATAAAGATCGGGATCGGCCTCGAATTTGGCGAGGCAGCCTGCGCTGCAGAAATAGTGATGCTTGCCGCTATGCGTCGCGATATGAGGTGTGGTGGCCGGATCGACCATCATGCCGCAGACCGGATCAGTCGTGCTCCCGCTGCCTTTTTCTGCGCCCTGATGATCGTGCATCGCCGCCGCTCCCGTATGTGTCGGATGCCCGCCTCGCGGCGGGGCGGTCCAAACGCCACCGGTCGAGTTCGCCGTTGGCGTCGTTCCTGGCGGTTCCAGAATGGAGCCGCTTCTATCGATACGCAAGAAGAGCGGTTATCCCTTGGATTTTCTTTGCCCCGTGCCGTCAGGTCCCGGGCTTTCGGGCCTCGATGATCCCGATCGCACCGGTTGGCGTGCGGAACGTCTCAAGCTCGCGAACATCGCAAAAGCCTGCCTCTCTCATCAGCACCGGGAGCAATCCATCGGCGTTGGGCTGGGTGTCCTGGACGCCGTCGAGCTGCTGGATCGTGAGGCGGAACAACAACCGCATGAGGCGGCTGCGCTGTTCCCCATAGTCGGCAACATAGAGTTTGCCGCCCGGCGCGAGCACCTGCCGGGCCTCGCGTAGCAGACGTGCCTTTTCCTCAAGCCCGACCTGATGAAGGACGAGGCAGATCGCAATCTTGGCAGGCGGGGGCCAGTCATCGATCGCCGAAGCCGCGAAAAAGCCAACTCGAAACTCCGGCGGTGGAACAATCTGCGCGGTCTTCGTTCGGGCAATTCGCGTCGCTGCCTCGTCGGGGTCGAAACCAAGATAGCGGACGTCCCGGCTATGGCGAGCGATCGCCAGCGCAAGATTTCCCGTACCCGAGCCGATATCGAGAATGACGTCACCCTCGCCGAGCGCCATATGGCGAACGAGACGGTCGCGCCACACGCGCTCGCGCGTTGTCACCGCGACGCCGAAATCATAAAAGGGCGTCAGGAAGTGATATCCTGCCGCTGGCGTGTAGGATCTTGCTACGGGTTTCGGGTCGGGCATGGCCGTCTCCTTTCGACGCTTTGGCTTGCCGCCGGATTGCGGCCGCAATCGCCGGTCTCGACGAGACGCTTAAGGGCAAACAGGCGCGGCAGTCTTGAATGTTTCGCCGGGGCGACGCGGTGCGAGGCGCATCCGGCTCAGGGCACGATTTCGAACGCGAAGGCACTAAGGCCGGCCGAAGGCGTCACGCCTAGCCATTGAGCGCAGCGGCGCGTGAAGTGCGACTGATCGGCGAAGCCTCCCGCCGCCGCGGCGTCGGCAAGACCTCCGCCGCCGACCAGCGTCCGCACGGCGCGTTGAAGCTGGAGCCATTGCAGCAATTTGGCCGGAGGCACGCCGAAGTCGCGGCTGACGATTTCGCGGAGGCGCGAGGGCGAAAGGCAGGCGACGTCGGCCAAGGCGCGCGCGGTCGACAAATCGTCAGGGGCCGCGAGCACTTCGGACAGGCGGGCATCCACCGGACGCGCCTGCGAGCGGTCGAGATAGTCGGACGCCCAGCGCTTCGCGTCCGCGCCGCTTGCGATGTCACCTAGTCCGGCTGTCTCTATCGGCGTCAACAGGACAGGCGCCGATCCGGCGGACAGCCGGGTGCCGGCACGAAAAAGCGGGTCGAGATAAAATGACCGCACGAGGGCGCCCGGCGGCCCGAGGCGGTGCCGGACATGCGACGCTATCGCAATGGCGTGTCCGGCGGGAACTATCAGGTCGGCATCACCGGAAATTTCGAGGTCGCGTTCGATGGCGAGGCTGATCTGGTGCGCCACATGGTTATGGGGACGGCTGCTCCCGATGCGCGCGTCAATGAGCGCCCAGCCGGTCCCGAGCATGATCGAACCCGACCAAGAGGCGGTGCTTGGGGTCAAACCGGATCGGCGGTGACGAAGGGTTCGAGCGTACCGAACCAGGCAACCAGCGCGAGTATGGCGAGCGCGGCCGACGCTTCGATGATGAGGCTTCTGCGCATGGCTGCAATCGCGAGGTCGGGGTCGGCGTCGACATTGTCGGTATCGGTCCCCGGGACGGCGGCCGCGAGCGCCGGGGTCAGCCGCCAGCGGTTCGCCGCCGCGAGCGCCAGCATCAGTCCGAACAGCGCAAGCTTGGCGAGAAGCAATTGTCCATAGGGCGAGCCGAGGGAACGGCCGAGATTCTCGGCGCCGACGATCATCTGGCTGTTGACGAGGCCGGTGGCGGCGATGACGAGGACGCAGATCGTACCGACGCGCGAGAATTGATCGAGGCTCCGCGCCGCAATTTGGAGTCCGCCCGGCCATTCGCGGACACGACGTGGTGAGATCAGGATCAGGAAGGCGCCGATCGCGCCGATCCAGACCGCCGCTGCAATCAGGTGCAAGATGTCGCTGATCCGGTGCACGGTGCCTGCGGCGCCTTCGGTCGCGCCGGCGTGGCCGGACCAGACCAGACTCGCGACGGCCACCGAGCCCGCGGCCGCGAGTACGGCGGCCGAAGTTGTCGGCCAGCGGACCATCCAGATCGCGACTCCCAGCGCGAGCAGCAGCGCTGCGCTCCGGTAGACCCAGGCTGTGCCGACCTCGGTCTCGCGAACAAGGTCCCAAAAAGGCTGGAGTTCCAGGGAGAGGAGCCCCACACCCTGCATCGAAGCCGCGAGCACGCCCATCCCCAAGATGGAGAGAAGCAGTCCGGCGGCGCAGAGCCATCGCTCTGCGCGCCAGATCGAGGCCATCATCGACTGCGGCGCAAGGCGTTCGCTCCGTGTCAGCGCAAAAAGCGGGAACGCAGCAAGGCCGGCGATGAGCATCAGGTCCGCATAAAGTGCGAACCTGATGCCGATCAGAACGGGGTCCCCCACCGTCTTTTACTTTACGGTGAAGCTGAATTCGCTGCCCATGCGGTGGGTATCAGCGCCCGCCGCCGACCATGTGACCTTGTAGGTTCCGGCTGTCAGCGGCCGCTTGAGCATCAGCATCGCCGACTTGCCCTCTTTGCCCATCATCGACGAGTAAGGCACCTTCATCGGGGCATGATTGGCCATGCCGGGCATGCCGGTCATGACCAGCTCGGTCTTGAGGGTCGAGGCGACGATCTTTTCGTTGAACTGAAGATTGACCGACGTGACCTTCGAAACGGTCGAATTGGCGGCGGGCGTCGAGCTGACGAGCTTGGTGTGCGCGCTTGCCGTGGCCGGCATGAGAAGCAGAGCGAAAGCCGCCGCTGCAGAGGGGAGAAGAGACTTGAACATGAACACCTCCAAATGCGTGTCTGTCCTGCTAATACGCAGGATATCGGCATGGCCCTCAAATATTCCGGAATAATATTCTGGTGTGAGGGGTGAGGCGCTTCGGCGCGTATGTACAATGATGGAAAGGTTTGAAGAGACGATCGATGGATAAGGAGCTTCGCATTTTGAACAGGATCGATCTGCCCGCAGCGCTCGATGCGCTCGATGATCGCATCATGGGCGCATTGGCGATCCGCCGGCGCGAAGCGGTAGCGATGCGCCGCCTGATGGCGCTCGCGGCCTTTGTCTCGCTCGGCGGCGGTGTCTTTGCGGGGAGTGCGATTTCCCAGCCGGCGGTCGCGGCAAGCCCCCTGACCCCATTCGGCCCGCCTAGCGCATTGGTGCCTTCCACCTTGCTGGATGTACAGTAGCGATGCCGTCGCGCCGTCTTCTTCTCTTGGGGCTCATTGCCTTCGCCGCGGCGATTGCCGGCGTGTTCATCGGCCGTCTGGTAGCCGATGCGCCCAAAGCCAGCGAAACCGAACTTCATGCGCTTCTCCACGGCCAACTCGACCTGACCCCGGAGCAGGAAAAGAAACTCGAGCGGATCGAAGCCGACTTCGCCGGTCGCCGCCAGGCGCTCGAACTCGAGATGCGCGCCGCCAATGTCCGGCTCGCGCAGGCGATCGAAGCCGAGCATGGCTATGGACCGCGCGTCACCGAGGCGATCGACGAGACGCATGAGGTGATGGGGACATTGCAGAAGGAAACGCTCCAGCATCTCTTCGCGATGCGCGGGGTTCTCAACCCCGATCAAGCGGAAATGTTCGACAAAAGCGTGGTCAAGGCGCTGACCGCCGATGCGCGGTGAGCGCCGACCTATCGCAATGTAGCGACCAGGATCTGGCGGCCTTTGCGCGCGCGCACCGCGAAGACGCCTATCGCGAGTTGCTGCGCCGTTACAAAACGGGCGTCTACCGGCTCATCGTAAAGCAGATCGGCGATGCCGACGAGGCGATGGATTTGACGCAGGAGACGTTCGTCTCCGGCTTTTCGGCGCTCGATCGCTATGATGGCGAACGCCCCTTCCGCACATGGATCGCCCGTATCGCGCTCAACAAATGTCGCGACTGGGCACGACGGCGAAAGGTGCGCGCCTTTTTCTCCCGCGCGCTCCCGCTCGAAAATGCGCATCACGTAGCAAGCGATGGTCCTGGGCCCGATTCCGCGGCGACCGACAGGCGAGAGCTCGCCAGGGTTCGCGGGGCGATCGATCAGCTGCCGCAGAATTTGCGCGAAGTGTTGCTCCTCCGCGGTGTCGACGAGGTCAGCCAGGCCGAAACAGCGGTCATTTTGCGGGTCAGCGAGAAAACAGTCGAAACGCGCCTCTATCGAGCGCGGACCAGGCTCCGGGAATTGCTCGCGGGAACATCTGCGAGCGCCGAGGGTTGAGGGTTCGACCGCTCGTTCAGGCGGCATCTCCTCATCGTCCGGCATTTTTATTGAGGGGCAGGCGTGCCGCCTGCGTATAGCTTTAGGAACAGTCAGTAACGGTCGGAAAGAATATGCAGATGGAAAGGCGTCGGTTCGTCAGTGGAGCTTTGGGTGGAGGGGCTGCTGCGGCGATGGCCGCATGGTTCCCGGCCTGGGCCCAGCCGGTGTCGTCCGGCATCACCGCGCCGCTTCCGACCGTATCCGGCAATGACATAACGCTGCGCATCGCGCGCCAGACGATGCGCATCGACGGCAAGGTCAGTCGCGCGATCGGGATCAACGGCACCGTGCCCGCGCCGCTCGTCCGGCTGAAGGAGGGACAAAACGCGCGCCTCACCGTCGTCAACGATCTCGACGAGGACAGCTCGATTCACTGGCACGGCCTGATCCTGCCGTTCCAGATGGACGGCGTGCCCGGCGTCAGCTTCCCCGGGATCAAGCCGCGCTCGAAGTTTGTCTATGAATTCCCGGTCGTTCAATCGGGGACCTATTGGTATCACAGCCATTCGGGGCTTCAGGAACAGCTCGGCCATTATGGCCCGATCGTCATCGATCCCGCGGGCGCCGACCCGATCGGCTACGACCGCGAGCATGTCGTCGTCCTGTCCGACCACAGTCAATTGTCGCCCGAGGCGATCTTCCGCAAGCTCAAGGTCAATCCCGGCCATTTCAACATGCAGCGCCAGACGCTGGCGGGCCTGCTTGCCGGCAAGGATCAACCGCTCAAGGAGCGGATCGATTGGGGCAAGATGCGGATGGACCCGACCGACGTCGCCGACGTCAATGGTTCGACCTACACCTTCCTCGTCAACGGCCATGGTCCGCGCGACAACTGGACCGCGCTCTTCAGCCCCGGCGAGCGGGTACGCCTGCGCATCGTCAATGCGTCGGCGATGACGATCTTCAACGTCCGTATCCCGGGCCTCAGGATGACCGTCGTCCAGGCTGATGGGCTCAATGTCGTGCCGACCGAAATCGACGAGTTCCAGATCGCGGTCGCCGAAACCTATGACGTCATCGTGACCCCGGTCGAGGACCGTGCTTATACGCTCGTTGCCGAGGCCAATGACCGCTCGGGCATGGGACGCGCGACGCTCGCACCGCGCGCTGGCATGGTCGCCGAGGTGCCGCCGCTCCGCGAACGGCCGCTCGCGACCATGAAGGACATGGGCATGGGCGACATGTCGGGCGGCGCGATGGCGGGTATGGACCATTCGGGCGGCGATATGGGCGCCATGCCCATGCCGGCGAGCGACCCTTCTTGTCCTCCCGAACATGCCAAGATGGGCCATTGTACGCCAGCGGGGGAAAGCGGCGCGATGGCGGGCATGGATCATGGATCTGGCGGAGGCATGCAGCACAGCATGCGCGACTTCAGTGTCGCGCCGCAGGTCAAGCGCGATCCCAGCGTTCAGACGATCTCGCCGATGCCGATGGATCGCATGGGCGAGCCGGGGCAGGGACTGGAGAATGTCGGGCACAAGGTGCTGACCTACCATGACCTTGTCGCGCTCGAGCGCAACCCCGATACCCGCGCCGCCTCGCGCTCGCTCGACATCCATCTGACCGGCAATATGGAACGCTTCATGTGGTCGTTCGACGGCATCAAGATGTCCGACTATCACGAGCCCATCCCCTTCATCGAGGGAGAGCGCGTGCGGATCAACCTCATCAACGATTCGATGATGAGCCACCCCATCCACCTCCACGGCCATTTTTTCGAACTGGTGACGGGCAAGGGCGACCGGTCGCCGCGCAAGCATACGGTGCTTGTCCAGCCGGGCGGCATCGCGAGCTTCGATTTCACCGCCGACGCGCTCGGCGACTGGGCGTTCCATTGCCACCTTCTCTATCACATGCACGCGGGGATGATGCGCGTCGTCAGCGTCCGTCCGAAGGGAGACGGCGAATGACCCGGGTCGCGCTTCTCCTCGCGGGTATCGCCCCGCTGGCCTTTGCTGTGCCCGCCGCGGCGCAGTCGATGGATCATTCGATGCATGGTGCGGCGCCCGCGCCGACACCCGCTCCCTCGCCAACGCCAGCACCCGTAGCGCAGTCCGCGCCCGAAGCGCCCGCCGAAGGGTCGATGGAGCAGATGGACCATGGGAACATGCAGGGCATGGACATGGAACCCGAGGCTTCAAGCTGCCCGCCCGAACATGCGGCGATGGGTCATTGTACGCCTGAGGCGGAAGCTCCAGGCAAGGGCGCTTCGGACATGGGTGCGATGGATCATGGCGCACCGCAGCCGTCCGATCCCGATTGCCCGCCCGAACATGCCAAAATGGGCCATTGCACCCCGAAGGGCGGATCTGCGGACGCGATGGCGGGAATGGAAGGCATGGCGACCACGAGCAGCGCTAGCGGCACCGATTTGCCGCCGGGCGATGCTACCGCGCCTGCGCCTCCCGGCGACTGGTATGCCGATCGCATTTATCCCCAAGCCGAAATGGAGCATTCGCGCCACGACATGATGAAAGAGAATGGTGCGCAGACCATCGCTTTCATCAGCTTCAACCTTGCCGAATATCAGGCGCGCAAGGGCCGCGACGGGTTCCGCTGGGACGGTGAGGCTTGGTACGGCGGCGACATTAACCGGCTGACGATCAAGAGCGAAGGCGAGGGCGTGTTCGGCGAAGGCATCGAGAGCGCCGAGGTACAGGCGCTCTACAGCCGGGCGATCGGACCCTATTTCAACGCGCAGGCGGGTATCAGGCAGGATCTTGGGCCCGGCCCCGACCGCACCTATGCGACGATCGGCTTCGAGGGGCTCGCCCCCTATTGGTTCGAAGTCGAGGGCGCGCTGTTTCTTTCGAACAAGGGTGATCTGCTCGCCCGGCTCGAAGGCTATTACGACCAGCGCATCACCCAGAAACTGATCCTCCAGCCGATGGCGGAGGTCAATTTTGCGCTCCAGGATGTCCCCGAGACCGGCGTTGGTTCGGGGCTTTCGGATTTCGAGCTCGGGCTTCGCCTGCGTTACGAGGTCGTGAAGGAATTCGCGCCTTATGTCGGCGTCGAATGGGCGCGCAAGGTCGGCGATACCGCGCGTTTTGCCCGCGCCGCGGGCGAGGATGCGAGCGGCGTCAGCTTCGTGATGGGGGTGCGGGCCTGGTTCTAGAAGTTTCGCGGGGTGGCGACACGTCGAGGAGAAATGCCGTGAAACCAGCCTATCGCAGCCTCGCGCTGCAGACGATCGTCAGCGGCGTCATCATGTATCTGGTGATGTTCGTCATGATCGACCGCCTCTCGAGCTTCTACAATAATCTCAACATGCTCTACATGACGCTGATGATGGTCTCGCCGATGGTCGTGCTGATGATCGTCGCAATGCCGGGCATGTTCCCGTCGAAACGTCTCAATACGTTCCTGCTGCTGGGATCGGCAGTTGCCTTCTTCGGGAGCTTCGGGCTCATCCGGACACAGACGACGATCGGCGACACGGCCTTCTTGCGTTCGATGATCCCGCATCACTCGGGCGCGATCCTCATGTGTGAACAGGCTTCTCTCAAAGATGCCGAGATACGCGAACTCTGCCGCGGCATCATCGCGGGGCAGGCGGCCGAAATCGAACAGATGAAATCCATTCTCGCGAGGAAATGACATGAAAAATCTGATGACGCGCCGTCATCTTTTCGGCCTGATTGCGGTCGGATCGGGGATGGCGCTTGCGGCATGCAATTCTGCCTCGGGCCCGGCGGCGACCAGCGATAAGAATGGCGCGGCGCCCGCGCCGGGCGCCGAGACGTCCAGCCCCAAGCGAATGCTCGTTTATCGCGATCCCGAATGCGGCTGCTGCGAAGCTTGGGCGGATATCGCACGCAAGGCCGGTTATGATGTGACTGTCGAGAACCGCGCTGACATGGCCGCCGTAAAGACGCGATATGGTGTGCCTGGCCAGCTGGCGTCGTGCCACACGGCCGTGATCGGCGGCTATGCGATCGAGGGTCATGTGCCGATGCGGCATGTTGCGAGACTCCTCCACGACAAGCCACGCGACATTCGCGGAATCGCCGTGCCCGGCATGCCGCGCGGTTCTCCGGGAATGGAAATGCCGGACGGAAGCGCGGACGCATTCGAAGTGATGGCATTCGGCAGCGACGGCAAGGTTTCTGAATTCCGCGCATGACCTGCCGACACGAAGAGGAGACAGATATGACGAGATTCATTCCCCTAGCGAGCGCCGCCGCGCTGATATTTGCTCTGGCAGGATGCGGCACTGAGCCCGCGCAGCAGAGCGACGTCACACCGGAACAGAGTGAGGTCACTGCCGGTGAGCCGCCCGCAATGGTCGAGACCATGCCCGTAGCGGACGAGCCGCCCGCCGCGTCTGCCCCGGCGGCGCCGACCGAAGAAGCGATGCCTCCGGAGAAATCCCGCCCCAAGCAAGAACCCGCCGCGAAGGCCGCTGTGCCGCCGCGGGCAAAGGCCGCGCCGGAAGCGCCGAAACCTGTCGAACCCGAACCCGATCCTCATGCCGGGCACGATATGGACAAAAAATAAGGAGCATGTGCCGACGCGGCATGTCGCCCGGGCGGTCGAGGACAAGCTGCGCGAAGTGTCCGGCATCGCCGCGCCCGGCATGCCGCGCGGTCGGGCGCTGCTCGATGCCGCAGCGAGAGATATAACCATATGGAATAACCATCTCGTTTATAGCGATGAGTGGTGATTATTTCTGGTCATGCCAAGGCCGCGAAGATAGCTCGGTGGCGAAGCCGAGAGCTTTCGCAAATGGGAGGGGACCATGAGAAAATTGCTTCGCACGAGTGGCTCGATTATCGCCGTCCTGGCAGGCATGTCGGCCGCCGCCGCCTTCGCGCAGGATAACGCCAAAGAGGCGCCGGGGCCAGGCGCGTCGCAGGGCGAAATCGTCGTGACGGGTACGCGGCGGAACGATCTCAAGGCGGCCGATTCCGCTCAGCCGATCGACATCATCACCGGTGCCGAACTGCTCGAAAAGGGCACGGCCGACATGAATGATCTCCTGCGCACCGAGGTCCCGTCGCTCAATGTCCAGCGCCTCGTCAGCAACGACGGCGCCGTTTTTACCCGGCCTTTCTCGCTGCGCGGCCTGCCGCCGGACCAGACGCTGGTGCTCGTGAATGGCAAGCGGCGCCATCGCGGCGCGACGGTCCAGTTCACCAATGTTCCCTATATCCGGGGATCGCAGGGACCCGATCTTTCGGCGATCCCGTCGATCGCGATCGGCCAGCTCGAGGTTCTGCGTGACTGCGACGATACGCACTGTCTGCGAATCGACGATCTGATAGGTGAAACCGGTGCCCCGCAGCATCGTGGTTAGCGCCTGCGCGATCGTCATTCGGCCGCGAACGGGTTTGCTGCGCGCGCCAGCGAGGCGCTGATCGATCCCTCCGATCGAGATCTGCGCCGCGTTGCCAAGCGTGATCAAGGCATTGTCGAGGCGTTGGGCCGGAATATCGAAGCGCTGGCTTTCGGCAGCGGACACCGGACTCGCAGTCGAGATCGAGATCGCGACGACAGGGAGGAAGTAGGTCCAAGTCACCGGATCAGCGCGTCAATTGCCATCCTTTGGCACTATGACGCGCACGGACGCCAAGCAAGGATTCCAATTGCCGGAAGAGCCGCGCTTCGTCACGATCGATGCGAATAACGCCCGAGAAACGGCGACTTGCGAGGTCCGGCGACACGGTCACCGGGGTGCCGAGAGATCGCGACAAATCCATAGCGATCGTCGTGAGCGGCGCATCGCGATAGCTCAGCCTTCCCTGTTGCCATCCTCCCACCGTGGCCGGATCGATTGCCGAGACGATGGCTTTCGAGGTTCCGCGTTTGACGCGGAGCTGCTTGCCTGCGGTGAGCGTCACGGCCTCGGAGCCCGGCTGGTATTGCACACTGCCTTCGGACACCGCGACTTCCAGCCCGTCGGCGGATTGCCGCACGTTGAAGATCGTGCCGACGTCGCGAAGTGTGCCATCACCGGTTTCAACGATGAACGGACGCGCGCTGTCATGTTTGATCATGAAGATCGCCTCGCCGCTTTCGAGGCGGGCGAAGCGCTCGGCCTTGCGGTCGAGCGCGATCGTCGTGCCGCCATTGAGCGCGATTTTTGATCCGTCGGCCAGCGCGATTTCGCGCGTCTCGCCCGGCTGGGTTGCGATCGATTCCATCCCTGGCGACTTCAGCAGCATAGGCGACAGGAAAAGGGCCAGAACGAGACTGGCGGCGATCGCCAGAAAAGCGCGGCCGCGATACCATGGCAACGCGCCAGGTTCATTGTCATTATTTGCCGGGGGCGAAGGGGTCGCGATCGTTCCGGCACCTGCAAGCTCTTCCGAAAGCCGGTCGTCGGCGAACGCGACCGCGTCATACGCATCGGCATGCGCGGGGTCGGCTTCCATCCAAGCCGTGAACTCAGCCCACAATGTGCCGTCAGCCGCAGGACTCTGCAGCCGCACATGCCATGCAATGGCCTCGTCAACAATGCTACCGGACGCCATCATCAATTCCTTCGGCCCATTGACGTTGCGGCGCGTCGATATCCACATCCAATTGCTGCTTGAGCTCCAGAACCGCTCGATAACCCCGTTGCAGATGTTTTTCGACCGCGCTGAGGCTGATCCCCATTTCGGCGGCAATCTGCTTTTGCGGGACACCATCAATCCGCACGGCGCGAAAGGCAAAGGCGGTGCGTTCGGGCAATGTATCAAGAACCGCATCGACTCGCCGAAGCTGGTCGCGAGCAACCAGCAGGCGATCCGCCGATGGCTGGGCGTCGCGGGGAGCTGCCATGCTGCCCTCGATATGGCCCTTCGTCCACTCCTGCTCGCGCGCGGTGCGGCGCTGCGCAGAGCGGCGGCGATCAAGCACCAGATTCTCGGCGGCGCGGTAAAGATAAGCGAGCGGCTCGGCGATTACGCTGGCATCGATATCCGCGAGTTTCAGCCACAGGTCCTGCAATATATCTTCGCCATCGCCGTCGCCGCGGAGACGAACGCGCAGATAGCGCGACAAGGCCGGCCGGTTGGCCAGGAATATCGCTTCTAGCCCAGAGGCTTCGGTCATCAGATCCTGCGCTCTTCCGTTTTCGCTCTCGCGGCAAGACTTAGCGTCTGCCCGATATGCGCGAAATAGGAAAGGCGTGTGACCGCGCGTCGCGCTTGTGGAGAGCAGCGGCATCATGCGGAATGGGCGGTGACACGCCACAGCGCGAAACCGAGCAGCCCTGCAGCGATCACAGCCTGCAGCAATGCGAGATAGCCTGCGCCTACCAGCCCGGCGGAACTGGTGAATAGCGGCAGCAGCGGCAAAAGGCCCAGCCCGGCAACCAGATTTGCCGCCACCGATAAACCGGGATGTCCAAGTGCTATTAGAGCTGCACTTGTTGGCGGTCCGGCCATCGCCACGACCCTGGCCAGCGTTAGCCAAATCATGATCGCCGCGGCGCCGGCAAAGGCCGGACCGGCGATCAGCACCGCAACCTCATGCGAGAAGAACGCCAAGACGACGACCAGAGGCAGCGCCGTTGCAAGCGCAATGCCGACACAGCGCGCGAGCGCATGGCGAATGGCTGTTTTCGCACCGTCTGCGGCTGCCAGCCGGGCTAGCTCGGCATAAGCCGCCTGGCCCAATATCTGCGCGGGCTGGGAAATGACGATCGTTGCGCGGTGCGCGATCGAATATAGGCCCGCCGCAGCCGGGCCAAGCATCGCGCCAACGATCAGCGGGGTAAGACGACCGGTCAGGTCGCCCAACATTATGTCGGCGTTGGCGGTCAGCATGAAGCGGCCAAGTCCGTCATGCTCGCACCGAGCGTCTGCAACCGCTCCGAGCAGGGGCTGGTCGAGCATATGGCGGCGCGCGAGACAGATCGCCGCGATCCAAAGCGACACGCCCTCAACCAGCGCAGCGACAAGCCAGGCAATCAGGAAGGCCGTGAGCCCCAGATCGAAGACGATGACCACGAGCGTGCCGAGCAGCCGCATCACCGGTGTCACAATATTATGGAGTGCAAGAAGGTCGAAGCGCCGCAGGATTTGCAGATACCCGCCGGGGGTCGCGCGCACGGTCGCAAGGACCGCAAAACAATAGGGTATGGCGAGAGCCTGCGCATCCGCCGACCATCCGAGGAGGGGGCCGACGATCGGCACTGCGAGCGCCGCTACGATCACCGCGACCAGCCCGGCCAGAAGCTCGACCGCGCCGACAAAGCGCAACAAGCGGATAAGCTTAGCGTGATCATTTTCAGCGGGCTGGACGCCGTAACGGACGATCGCGTGCCAGCCGGGAAAGGCGACGAGTCCGCCCACGAGCATCGCGAAATAGTTCACGAGGACAAGGACACCATATTGCTCGGGGCCGAGGATACGGGCGGCCGCAATGACATAGACGAGGCTGATCAGCCCCGCAGCCGCCTTGCCGCCGAGCAGCAGCCCGAGATTCTGGTAGATGCGGCGGACCGGTCCCGGCGATTTTTCCGCCGCGTCAGTGGGCAAGGCCGGCATCGATGGATCGGCCTTCAATTTCACGGCCGCGCGCGAGTGAAGCGATTGCGCGAGCGGCTCGCACCGACGATGGCTCGGAGGTGAGATCGAACGTGTGGTCGAAGAGCCGCCGCTGCACCCCCATATATCGTGCCGGATGATCCTTCACGGCTTCCTCCAGGCCGCGATCGAGATGGCGAGCGTCCGAGATCACCGGCCCGGACTGCCAGTGGGCGAAGTTGGGATCGTGGTCCGCGTCGATGCCGTGGCAGTTCAGAAAGAGGCAGGGTCGCGGGGTCCTGAGAAACTCATAAATCTGACTGCTGACGTCGCCGAGATAGATGTCCGCCCCGTTCGTGTAGCTCATGTCGGTCAACGCTGTGCTGCCAAGATCGATGTGAATGTTCGGCGCCGCTGCGTAGCGGGTGCGCAGCTTTCCGGGAAGGCCGAACCGAAGCTTGTCGATCGTGACCGCCATCCGCCGCTCGAACATCATGATATGCGGCGCGAAAATGAGATTGTAGCGGTCAGTGGCGAGGAAATAGTCGAGCACCGCGCGTCCCTGCTTATACCAGGACGAGAGATGCGGCGAGACGTGTGGATTGTAGAGGACGACAGGCCGATTGCTGCCGCGAAACTTGATTGGTCGCCCTTCCCCCGTCGCGATATCGAATTTGGGATAGCCGGTCATCGTCAGCCGGTCGGGACAGACGCCCGCCTCGCGGGTGAGGCGATCGCAGATTTTCGGGCCCGCCGCCAATATATGGTCGAATAGCGCCGCCGATTTGCCGAAGCCGATCGCCCGGTCTCCGGCACCATGGTCGGTCAGGATCATACGGAGCGATGATAGACCGTAGCGCGTTTTGAGGATCAGCGAGGTTCGCTCGGTCACGACGAGCAGGTCGAGCGAGCGAAAGAAGGCGAGATTGTCGCGGTAGACCAGCAATTTGGCGGCGGGGAGAATGGGTCCAAACATCGCATCGACGCTCCGCGACGCCGCCGAATGCAGACGCAGAGCAACGAATTGGATGCCTGACGGCACAGCCCCGCCCATCAGCCGCACGGCCTCACGCTCCAGAAGCTCGTTGGTGGTTGCGACAATGATCTCGGCGTCTGTGCCCGCCCGCGCAAGGGCAAGCGCGACCGGCATGCTGTGGGCCATCTGGTGAATCTGGTCATGATTGAAAAGAAAACCGATCCGCATGGGACGAACGACGCCGCAGCGTCGTGATATCCGCAGCAAGTGCGGAAAATAATTCGGGCGGCGTCCTACCTGCGGAGGAAATCGCCCATGTCATCATCCTGCCCGCTGTCGGTCTTCGATCTCGACCGGACGCTCACCATATACGGCACCTGGTCGCCGTTCCTGCTTTTTGCGGCGCGGCGACGCGCGCCGTGGCGGCTCGTCTTCGCCCCGCTGGTGGTCGGTCTCATGGCAGCCTACAAGGCCCGCCTCCTGACGCGCAAACAACTCAAGCAGGCAATGCAGCGGCTCATGCTCGGAAGCGCGGTCGATCTCGACCTCGTGACCGACCTCGTGGATGCCTATGCCGAGCATAGCATTGCGAATAATATTCACGCCGACGCCATCGCGAGCATTGCCGCCGAGCGCGCGGCGGGGCGTCGCGTCGTCATCGCCTCGGCCGCGCATCTCTTCTATCTCGAGGCGCTCGCCGAGCGGCTTGGTGTCGCAGATAGGCGGCCAAAGGATCGGCATGCATGATCAGCGAGCGCGGCGCGCTTCCCTGCCAGTCGGCAACGATATTGGCGGTGCGCCAGGGCGAGGAGGCTTCGACGAGATCGGGGCGCTCGGCATCGACCCTTGCGATCCTTGAGGCCGGTTATCCTTGCGCAAGGCGTGGACGAAGGGCCCGGCCTGGACGACGTCGGCCGCGTCGTCACCGAGGAACGCCGCAAGATAGACGGGCAGCAACAGCATCTGCACGATCAGAAGCGCGGGCGTCGAGGCTAGGAGCAGCCGTGCGTCGGCGCGGCCGAGATGCGCGAAGGTCACGACATAATCGATGCAGGGGCACAGCAGAACGATGAGGATCCCGAGGCGAATGAGCGGGTCGTCGGGTGCGAAGGGCATCAATCCGGCAACCAGCAGCGGCACGACGATGAAATTGACCCCAAGCAGCGCTGCCAGAAAACGGACGTCGCGAAGCGCCTGTCCGAGCGCGGCGATCGGAACTTGCAGGAAGGTCACGAACAACATGAAGGCGAGCGCGGGGTTGATCGCCGGCTCGAGCGCCGTCGCGCCCGGAACGAACGCGCCCGCCGATGCGCCGAGTAGAACGACGGCGAAATATATTGCGACCTGATGGGTTTCCAAACGGTCGCGCAGCTCGCTTTGCGTCATATATTAAACGGTCCTCGCGCGGTCGGGCTGAAGTTCGATGCTATGCTTGTCGCGCCTCGTTTCGTTCGAGCCGTTCGGGCGATCATGGCGCGCATCTCAAGCGACCGCGAGATCGTCGTAGATCGTGCAGCAGGATGACGCACCGCCCGCACAATCCGCCTCACAGCGCGCGACGATCAGCGCGAGGGCGCGGTCGAGGGCTTTGAGGTCGGCTATCCGGGCGTTCAACTGCTCGCGATGAAGAGTCACGGCCTCGAGTGCATTGTCGCACGACGACGGGCTCTCGCGGATCGCGATCAGCGTCTTGACCTGGTTGATCGACATGCCGAAGTCACGGCAGCGACGGATGAGCGTGAGGCGCTCGACATCCTGCCGTCGGTAGGAGCGGTGCCCCGCGGCGGTACGGGCGGCTTCGGCAAGCAATCCCACACTCTCATAGTAGCGGATCGTCGGAACCGAGCAGCCCGCCGCTTTGGCGGCATCGCCGATCATCATTTCACGCGTCATGGGAAAGGCCATTCATTTATCGCTTGCACCTCAAGCTACTTGAGGCCGCATAGGCATAATCCTGAGCCGGAAATCTGGGAAGGAAAATGTGATGAAGTGGAAAATGGCTATCGGGCTGGGCGCCGCCTGCGCGGCATGCTGCGCTTTTCCGCTGCTTTTCGGGGCCAGCGCCCTAGGCGCACTCGGAATCGCGAGCGGGAACGGGATCGCCATCCTCATCGGCAGCCTCTTGCTCGCCGCGGTCGCCGCCGCCTATGTCGCACAGCGTCGGCGCCAGCAGGCTCCGGCGACCTGCAAAATCGACGGATCGTGCGGCTGCAAGCCGGAAGGGGCAAATTGATGGCCACGCGCATGGAAATGCCGGAGCAGACTGGCTCGGCCGAAACGGGCGCCGGGGTCGCAGCGACAATGACGTCGTCGGCGGCGGTGCTGAGCTGCGCGGCCTGCTGCGTGCTTCCGCTCGCCCTGCCGGCTGCGGCGCTCGCGGGCGCGGGAGCCGCATTGAGCTGGCTCGAAGGGGCAGCGCCATGGCTGCGCGCGCTCTCGGTGATTGTCGTCGCCGCCGCATGGTTCATCGTCTGGCGGCAGTCCAGGGCAACCGGGCGGAAGGCGGCCGCGTCGA
Organism: Sphingopyxis sp. A083; assembly: GCF_001468495.1. Lineage (NCBI taxonomy): Bacteria > Pseudomonadati > Pseudomonadota > Alphaproteobacteria > Sphingomonadales > Sphingopyxidaceae > Sphingopyxis > Sphingopyxis sp. A083. Next base: position 457,356 of record NZ_LNSK01000001.1, read on the forward strand.
CCCTCATCCTGCTCGGCGTTTCGACCTTGCTGACGGCAATTGCGCTCTTGTGGGAACCGCTGATCGAAGCGCCCTTGATCGGCCTGCTGCGCTGATTGGACCGCAGCGCAAACCGCTAGGCCCTGGGCAGGTCCGCCAGGTCGGCGGGCGTCGCGACCGGTTCGTTGCGGTCCTTGCGCTCCGAATAGCGGTCGACGAGCTGGTCGGCATGCCTGCGCGTGAGCACGGTGAAGCGCACCAGCTCTTCCGCGACATCGACGATGCGATCATAATAACTCGACGGTAACATGCGCCCCGCCTCGTCAAACTCCTGCCAGGCCTTGGCGACGCTCGACTGGTTGGGGATTGTGATCATCCGCATCCAGCGACCCAGGATGCGGAGCGTATTGACGCTGTTGAACGACTGCGAGCCCGCCGACACCTGCATCACCGCGAGCGTGCGGCCCTGCGTCGGGCGAACGCCCTTGTAGGCGAGCGGCAGATGATCGACCTGCGCCTTCATGATGCCGGTGATCTGGCCGTGGCGCTCGGGGCTGCACCAGACCTGACCTTCGGACCAGATCGAATGCTGTCTGAGTTCCTCGACCGCCGGGTGATCGTCATCGGCAACCTGGTCGGGAAGGGGCAGGTCGGACGGGTCGAAAATGCGGGTTTCGCAGCCAAAGAGCTGGAGCAGGCGCGCGGTCTCCTCGACGACGAGGCGTGAAAAGGATCGTTCGCGCAGACTTCCGTACAGCAGGAGGATGCGCGGCGCCGGATCGAGCGGCCCGAGGCCGAGTGCGGGTTGCGAGCGAGTATATTCGGGGCTTAGAGCCGGGAGATGGTCTGCGTCGGCGAGGACGCGCAGACGCGTGAAATTTTGTTCGGTCATGAGTGTCAGGCTTCCGAAGGCGTGCTTGCCGGGAACCAGCGCCGTCCGAGACGGAATGCGACGCTGACGAGCAGGATGAGGACGGGGACTTCGACGAGCGGGCCGATGACGGCTGCAAACGCGACTGGCGAGGCGAGGCCGAAGGCGGCGATCGCGACCGCGATTGCGAGCTCGAAATTATTGCCTGCGGCCGTGAAGGCGACCGCAGTGGTTCGAGGGTAATCGGCGTCGATGACCTTGCCCATCCAGAAGCTGATGAGGAACTGCACCACGAAATAGATGGTGAGCGGGATTGCGATCCGGACGACGTCGCCGGGTATGGTGACGATCTCGCTGCCCTTGAGGCTGAACATCGCGACGATGGTAAAAAGCAGCGCGACCAGCGTGATCGGACCGATCGTCGGCAGGAAGCGCGTCTCATACCATTCGTCGCCTTTTGCGCGGGCAAGGAAATGGCGCGTCAGATAACCGGCGAAGAAAGGGATACCGAGATAGATGAGCACGGCCTCGGCGATCGTCCAGAAGCTGACATCGATGATGCTGCCTTCGAGCCCGAAGAGCGGCGGCAGCACGGTGAGGAAGAACCAGGCATAGACGCTGAAGAAGAGGATCTGGAAGATCGAGTTGAAGGCGACGAGCGCTGCGACATATTGATTGTCGCCCTTCGCGAGCTGGTTCCACACGATCACCATCGCGATGCAGCGCGCGAGTCCGATCAGGATCAGGCCGGTCATATATTCGGGCTTGTCCGCGAGGAAGACGACCGCGAGCGCGAACATCAGCACCGGCCCGATGATCCAGTTCTGGATGAGCGAGATCGCGAGGACGCGCTTGTCCTCGAACACGCGCGGGAGCTCGTTGTAGCGCACGCGCGCGAGCGGCGGATACATCATCAGGATCAGGCCGATCGCGATCGGGATGTTCATGGTTCCGATCGACATCGCATCGATCGCGGCTGGCAGCCCCTTGAAGAGCGACCCGAGGAGAACGCCGAGCGCTATCGCGAGAAAGATCCAGAGCGTCAGATAGCGGTCGAGGAACGACAGGCGTTCGGTCCTTGCGGCGGTCATGACAATCCCCTCAGGTCCGAACGCGATTGCCGTCAGCATCGACGACCTGCTCGCCATCTTCCTTGACGAAGGCGCCGAGCTGGCGCGCGGGAAGAATGTCGAGCACCGCTTCGGATGGTCGGCAGAGTTTCACCCCGAGAGGCGTCACGACGAGCGGCCGATTGATGAGCAGTGGATGCGCCATCATCGCGTCGACAAGAGCGTCGTCGGTGAGGTCGCGGTTGGCGAGGCCGAGGTTATCAAAAGGCGTGCCCTTCTCGCGGAGCAGGTCGCGCGGTGCGATGCCGGCGCGGTCGATCAATTCTTCGAGCATGGCGCGCGACGGCGACGTCTTCAGATATTCGACGACATGGGGTTCGATACCGGCGTTGCGGATCAGCGCCAGCGTGTTGCGCGAGGTGCTGCATTCGGGGTTATGGTAGATGATGATATCGGACATGGCGCAGGCTCCGTCAGCAGCAGGCAAGTTCGGCGAGCAGCGGCTCGCAGAGTTCGGGACGCCCTTGGCAACAGTCCATGGCAAGGAAGAGCATCAGTCCGCGCAGCGTGTCGATGTCGGCGCGCTGGATGAACTGGCGCCCTTGCTTTTCCGATCGCACGAGGCCTGCCTTCGCGAGCACCGCGAGGTGCGTCGAAAAGGTGCTTTGAGACAGGCCTGAGGCTTCGACGAGATCGCCGGTCGAAAGGCCCTTTGGCTCGTGGCGAACAAGCAAGCGAAATGCGTCGAGGCGTGTGGGATGCGCCAGCGCGGCGAGAGCGGGTAAAGCGGAGTCGCTGTTCATTCATCGGGATTATCCGATGACTTTTCCCATGTCAAATTGCATCGTAAATATCCGATGCTTTGGGTGGATTCGGCCTGCGGCCGATCCGGTTCAGCGCGAAGCGCGGTAGCGCCTTCTTGTCTAGATTCGCGTCGGGCAAATGACAGGGGATCCGAGTTCGCTTCGCACGCGGCAATATTCGGGGGAGAATGTCAGCGCGTTTGTTGACGCTATGGACCGCCGCAAGGCCCGGCCACCTTTGGTGGCCGCAGAGGAAGAGGGGGAAGTGGCAAGGTGGCGGGTTGAAACCGGGAGAGAGTCTCCCGGACCCGTCGCGGAGACATGCCATGACCCTTTTACCCAGCACTCTCGCCCGCGATTCGTCCCCGGGCTACAGCCATTGCGCTTATCTGGCTCTATTACTCACTCGAAGACAAGATCCTGCGCCGAGCGCGCATCCGGTACTACAGCTGACGACGCCGCGATCAGGCGAGCCAGAGCCCGATCAGCGCTGCGATCGACACCATGACCAGGAATCCGTTGACGAGGATCAATAGCCAGCCGGGTAGCTTCGCCGTGTCGGGCTTGGGCGGCGGCACACCCGGTGCGAACTCGCGCCAGATCGCGGCGATAAAGCACAGGGCGCTGAATAGGACCAGAACCGAGCCGGTGCCCGCGATCATCCAGTCGGGCACCAGCTTGTCGAGCAAGGCGCGAGCACCGATGCCGGCTGCCAAAGCAGCGAGCCCGGTTCGCACCCAGGCGGCATAGGTCCGTTCGGCCGCGAGGACGGTCCGATCCGCAGCAAGTACTGTGCGGCGATCGGCGCTGTTGGTCTGCTGCTCGGCGCTGGTCGCGAGCTTGTCGGCGCTCTTGACCAACTGCTTGGCCGCGTGGGCGGGCTTTGCCGGGTCCGGCGGGGTGTCGTCGGTCACAGGTCGAACCCGTCACCGGGCTGCTGGAGCCGGTGGAAGGTTATGCCAGCCTTCTCGAAATAGGGCTCATAGGTATCGTAGCGCTGCGTCAGGAACCAGTCGCGGGCATAGCCATCGTGGACCGGGAGCACATGGCTTGGACGCATGGAGCTGGCGAACTCGTAGGCGCCGATCTCGGTCAGGAACGGCGCCATCACCGGCAGCGCCAGCGCCTCAATTCCAGCAAATTGGTGGAGCCGTTCATCAAAGCTATCGCCGGGATTGAGAAGGCGATCATTGACGACGAATGCCAGAACGGCCGGGATTTCTTCGGCGAGGATCGGCTCATGGCGCACCGGCAGGGCACGGACCGTGAATGGTCCAAGGTCGAGCCCTTCCTCTCCGACCTCGCTGACGGTGAAGCCCTGGCTGCGCAACGTGGCTGCGACCTTGTTGCCTCCGAATATCCGCGGTTCGCCATCGCCGACGATGGTGCGTAGCGCCTCGCAGTCGAAATGATCGGGATGGCCGTGCGTAAATAGGATGAAATCCACGTCGCTGAGGTCGCGAGGATCGACGCGCCCATCGACGAACGAGAATTTGCCCGGGTCGAACAGCAGCCGCTTGCCGTCGAGCGTCAGCCGCAGGCAGCTATGCACAAATTTCTCGATACGCATCGGGCGCCTCCTTCATTCAAGCAACGCGGCGCGCGGCGATAAGTCACTCAGCCAGTCCCGCCCGACGCGTCGGGAGCGCCCTGACTTCCGGATTCCTTGCCGGCCGGCGCCGCGCTGCCCTGCTTCGCGCTCAGCGCCGTCAGATAGTCGACGATCGCCGGGATATCCTTTTCCGAGACCGGTGCCTTATAGACCTCCTTCATCTTGGTGACCGTCGCCTTCCACTGGTCGGCCGTGAGCGCGGGCTGGGTCAGCGCCATGCTGGCCGAATGGCACGAGGTGCAGTTCGCATTGATCACGTCGGCGTGCGGTCCGTCAGGATATTGCTGGTCGTCGAGCGGCAGGTCGACCGCGTCCGATGTGAGTGTGAAGCCTCCAAACGCGACACTCGATGGCGCCGGCCCGCTGGGAGCCGGAGGTGGCGGGGCTACACGGCTGCCGGGCGGGCCGATCGCGATTAGTACGAGGGCAGCAAGGCCGACTGCGCCGAACGAGAGCGTGCCGATCGAAGGGACTTTCATCTCGGCTCTCCTCAGGACGCAGTGATGTTGGTGGTTTCGATATTGCCGCGCATGAACCCGCCCGGGTTCCAGATCGGCGCCATCGGCTGCGCGACCCCGGCCGTGTTCCAGCAGCGCGACATCAGCCGCACATTTCCGCGCGCCGGCAGCGGCACCTGCGTGTCCCAGCGGCGGAAGCTGTATTTGCCGTGATCGGGACCGAGGCGGGTGTGATACCAGGTACGCCCGCCGTCGGTGGAGACATCCACCTTGGCGACCCCGCAATCGCCGCCCATCGCGATGCCACCGAGTGGTATCGTCTGGTCAAAGGCAATGGCCTGTCCTTCGCCGAGGCTCGTTACCCAGGAGCGCGGGATCATCCGGTTGATCGGGACGGTCGGGAAGTCCTTGGCACCGGGCTTCACATTGGCGCCAGGCGTCGCCGGGATTTTGTAAGCCTTGGCCATCCAATATTCGTCGTCGGGGCCGGGCAGCACCTCGATGTCGTTGAGCATCTTGACCCAGTAGGTCGAATACCAGCCCGGCACGATCAGCCGGCAGGGAAAGCCGTTGAGCAAGGGCAACTGCTCACCGTTCATGCCGAAGGCGATCATCACCTCGCCGTCGTGGGCGTGATCGATGTCGAGCGCCTTCTCGAAATCCGGCGCGCCGGCGACGACGGGCTGGTCGAGCGCGCCGAAACGCACCTGCACCGCGCCCGGCTTCACGCCGGCAAAATCGAGGATGTCGCGCAGCCGCACGCCGAGCCATTTGGCATTGCCCATCGCACCATTGCCCCATTGTGCGCCGGGCACACGCGGCTGGAACAGGCCGCGGCTGTTGCCCGAGCACTGATTGACCGCGGCCATCTCGACGCGCGGCAGGCGGAGCAGCTGCGCAAGGCTGATCGATAGCGGCCGGTTGACGTGGCCTCGAACGGTGAGCCGAAAGGTATCGACATCGATCGACGTCGGGATATCGGCCCAGTGCCAGCGCACGAAAAACTGGTCGTTGGGAGTGAACACGTCGCGGTCAAACACCTCCATCGGGGTCTCGAGCAGCGGCGGGTGCATGCGCTGGAGGATCATGCTGCCTTTGCCGGGAAAGGCGCTGGTCATCGGCCGTCCGGCATTGCCACCTGGCAGATGGAGATCGACAAGGCTCTGTGCGAGCGCTGGGCCTGCGGCGAGCGCGGCACCGCCCAGTGCGGCCTGGCCGAGGAAACGGCGACGACTGCTTTGCGCGGCGAGCCAGGTGTCGAGCTTGTCCATGATAGCATTCCCTTCTTCGGGCGAACGTGGCCGACCCGGCTCGTCGAGCCAAGCGATCGGATTTTCGATTTTGATCGCCTCAGGCGATCAGTTGGGTGTGGCGATGCAGGGCGATACGAAGAGATGCCCCTTCCATGCGCCGGTCAGCGTCTTGGCGGCGACTACCACCCACATCATGGCGAGGGCAAGGGTGAGCACCGTCCCGACGATCCCGAAGAAGGCGAGGTCGAAGGTCGTACCGAGGCGGAAGGTTGCGACCGTGTTGACGCCGAGCGGGAAGGTATAGCCCCACCAGCCGAGGTTGAACGGGATGCCAGCGCGCCAGTAGCGCCAGGTGATCAGCATCGCGAGCGCCAGCCACCACAGCCCAAAGCCCCAGAGCAGCAGCCCGGCGATGCTGCCGAGGCCCTGTGCCACGCCGGCGATCGACGCGAGGCCGTGTGCGGAAAGGATGGCGGGCGCGTCGCCGCCCAGCACCAGCATGCCCAGCGCACCGGTGCCGATCGGGCCGAGCGCGAGCCAGCTCGACGCGGCCATGCCCTCGTGCGGCAGCTTGTGCAGTGCCATGCGCAGGATGAGCAGCGCGAGGATACTGAAGGCGACCGGCACCGAATAGGCCCAGAGCACATAGGAAGTGAGCAGCGTCACGAACTGAGCATGCGGATCGGCGAGATGCGGCGCGAGCAGGCCGCCGCTCGCCGCCGCGACCTCGGCCGCGACGACTGGAAGTAGCCAGACTGCAGTCATGCCATCTAGGCTGTGCTCGTGGCGAGTGAACATGAAATAGGGAATGACGACACCGCAGGTCACCGCCATCGCAACGTCGATCCACCACAAGACATGCGCTACACCGACGATGCCGTCGCCGAACCGGGCGATCCCAAAGGCGAGGCAGCCGTTGATGATCGTGGCGAGGCCCATCGGGATGGTGCCGATGAACATCGACACCGTGTTATGGCCGAAGATCCGCCGCGCCTCATGGCCGAACAGGATCCAGCGCGCAGAATAGATACCGGTGAAGAGCGCGAAGAGCGCGATATTGAAGAACCAAAGCACCTCGCCGACCGGCTTCAGCGTCGGGCCGATGCCCGGCACCTGCGGAAGCGCCAGTGCGAGGATGCCGGTGCCCATGGTCGCGGCGAACCAGTTGGGCGTGAACTGGCGGATCATCTCGCGGGGATGATCGAGCCGCGAGAGCGGTCGCAGGCCGTCGAGCACGGGCTTGAGATCGCCGGTCATCATCCAAGCTCCTTCACGAGATCGGTCAGCGCATCGGCTGCCCTGGTGCGAAAGCGCTCCTTGTGCCGCAGCGCTTCGAACGGACGCGCCGGCAGTCCGAGGCCAAGATCTTGGAGATGCCCGGCCAAGAGCGCACGGCGGACGACCAGCTCGGACAGCACCGCCACCCCGGCGCCGGCCTCGACCGCCGAACGAACCGCTTCGTTGGACGGCAGGGTCATGCCGATGCGCAGGTCAGCGGGATCGATGCCGCGATGGCGCAGCACTTCCTCGAAGGTCGAGCGCGTGCCCGATCCCTGTTCGCGCACGATCCAGTTGGCCTCGCGGATCCAGTTTTCATCAACATTCCTGGTTCGCTCTGCGCCGACCAGTAGCATCCGGTCCTCGGCGACCTTCCAGTGCGCAAGTGCCGGCTGGTCGACCGAACCTTCGACAAAGCCCAGTTCGGCCGTGCCGTCGAGCACCTGCGCAGCAGCACCGTCGGTGTTTTCGATCACCAGTTCGATGCCGATCAGCGGATGGCGGCGATGAAATTCAGCGAGGCGCGCAGGCAGCCAGTAGCTGGCGATGGTCTGACTCGCGACGATCCGCAGCGTACCGCGCTTGAGACCACCGAACTCCGACAGCGCCAGTTCGGCGCTCGCGGCCCGGCCAAGGACGGCGCGCGCCTCGTCCAGAAACATGCGGCCGGCCTCGGTGAGCTCAATGCCGCGCCCGACCCGGTGAAAGAGCGGCACGTCGTGGCGCGCTTCGAGCGCGGCGATGGCGGCACTCGCCGCCGACTGGGTGACGTTGAGTGCCTCGGCGGCGCGGGTCATATGCTCGCGCTCGGCGACGCCAACGAAAATACGAAGTTGTTCGAGGGTCATATCGATCTCCTGCAGGGATCAATAGACCGGCGCGATCAATCGTTCCAACTTGTTGATTGGATCGTTCCAATCGTCATTTACGATTGGTCGAGCAGGGCCGCTGTTTCGCTGAATGCCGCGCGAAGGCGATCCCCAACCTGCGGACTTGTACAGACGTTGGCCGGGCTGGGGTGCGGCATCGGGATGATCTTGATCGAAGCATCATGCGCCGACACGAGTTGTCCGGCCTTGGTCGCCACCCGGCCGGCCAGCAAGCAGACTTTCAGCTTGGGCAGCAGCGCGAGAAGCCCGGGAAGCGTGGCCAGCCCGGCATCGATCTCGGCTTTGCGCACGGTGCGATTGCGGGCGCCGGGTGGATGCATGATCCAAGGCACGGTGTTCCAGAGCACACAATCGGACCGGTCGATGCCGGCCTCGTCGAGATAGCGCCGCAGATTGCGGGCGGTCCCGGACGGATTGTCGCGCGACACGAAGCGCGTGCGCTCAGGCCCGGGACCCGGGGTTTCGAGAAGCAACAGCAGCCGGGCGTCGATCCCGCCGTCCGCCGGGTCGAAATGCGGCACAGGTCTGCCGTCGGCCAACAGCCCTTCGCGCCAGCATTCGAGCTGTGCGACATGTGTATCCGCCAAGGACTGCCGCCGTCGCTTGATCAGGTCGGGTTCGTCGAGCCAGGCCATTCATCTCCATTCGTGATCGGAACGACAAGTATCATCGGTTGGATCGATGACTGGTGAGCCGTCATCTTGATCACAGGAACAGCGACGCTTCATTTCGCAGCGCTGTCGATCCGGAGATCCGACATGGCAACGCGCATCAAGCAGACCGAGTTTCAGGCCGAGGCACAGGTCGAGCCGGCGGCCAAGCCAGCATTACGGCTGGTCCGGCCCGACGATCCCTATGCGGAGCTGGAGCGTCCGGCGCCCGGCGTCGCCAATCGCGGCGTGCATCCGCATGTGCTGGTCGCGTTGGTCGGCTTCTACGCGATGATGGTGGCGTCCTTCTGGACCTTCTTTGCACGCGATGCCTATGCCGCCAGCGTACTGGTGATGGTGACCCTGTTCATGGTCATCTACTTCTCGCTGATCGTGGGCGGCATCCTGCTTGCCGACAGTCCGGTGCCGGGCGAGCGGCAGCGTAGCTTCGGCGAATTCTTGAACGGTACGGTCGAAATCCTCGCCTTGACGATCAGCGGCCGCGAGGCGACGATGCAAATATTCCTGCTGCCGGCGGCGATGATGACACTGGCTGCCATCATAGGCGTTATCGCGAGACTATCATGAGAAGGGGCATGCGCTTGAAACTGATACTGGGTCTTGCCGGCCTCGGCCTCGCGGCATCTGCAGGCGCGCTCGCAGCGGCGCCGCAGGACTTCGCCACCGACATGGCCGCCGCGATGGAGCAGATGCACCATGAGATGATGGTCGCGCCGTCCGGCGATCCGGACCGCGACTTCGCGGCGATGATGATCCCGCATCACCAGGGCGCGATCGAGATGGCACAGGCGCAGCTGCGCTACGGCAAGGACGAACGCCTGCGCCGTCTCGCGCAGGGCATCATCGTTGAACAGCGTCAGGAGATCGAGGTCATGCAGGCGATCCTTGCCGAGAAGGGCGCACCGCCGAGTGTGCCTCACCAGCATCAGGGAGACGGAAAATGATTATGAATCACCTCAAGACGGCGTTCGCCATGTCCGCCCTCGGCCTGCTTGCAAACACCGCATCCGCGCAGCAGGTGCCCAATGCGACGCCCGACCGGCCGATCAGTTCGCAGGACCGCTTCTATACTTCGGACCAGTTTTCCAACACGGTATCGGTCATCGACCCGTCAACCAACCGGCTGCTCGGCGTCATCAAGCTCGGCGATCTGACGCCCGCCAATCTGAGCCCACTCTACAAGGGTCAGCTTCTGGTCCACGGCATGGGCTTCTCACCCGATGGCAGGACGCTGGCGGTGATCTCGATCGGGTCGAACTCGGTGACCTTCATCGATACGGCCACCAACGCGGTCAAGCACACCGCCTATGTCGGCCGCTCGCCGCACGAGGCGTTCTTCCGTCCCGACGGGCGCGAGGTCTGGGTCAGCGTTCGCGGCGAGGACTATATCCAGGTGCTCGATGGCAAGACGTTCGAACCTGCCACGCGCATCACCGTCCCGAACGGCCCGGGCATGACGATCTTCTCGCCCGACGGCAAATACGGGTACGTTTGCTCGAGCTTCTCGCCCGAGACGGTCGTAATCGACACCAAAGCCAAGAAGATTGTCGGACGTGTCGCCCAAGCTAGCCCCTTCTGCCCCGACATCGCCGCGACCCCCGATGGCAGGCAGGTCTGGCTGACGCTCAAAGATGTCGGCAAGGTGATGGTGTTCGATGCCAAGCCGCCGTTCGCTGTCCTTAAGACGATCGACACCGGCGCCATCACCAATCACGTCAACATCGCCCGCACGTCGCGCGGACAGTTCGCCTATGTGACGGTCGGCACGCAGAATATCGTCAAGGTGTTCCGGACCGATACTTTCGAGCAGGTCGCCGCCGTCCCGGTCGGCGCGCTGCCGCACGGGTTATGGCCTTCGGGCGACGGCACCCGCATCTATGTTGGGCTGGAGAATGGCGACGGCGTTGCGGTCATCGATACTGCGACCAACCGCCTGCTCACGACCATCCCTATCGGTCAGGGGCCGCAGGGCGTCGCCTATGTGCCGGGCGCGGTGCCTTCGGGCGACGGCATGGCCAATCTGGTCCCGCTCGATATGGCCAGCGGCAAGGTCCAGTTGACCCTGTCAGGCCAGGGCCAGAGCCAGGTCACTTTGTTCGATCAGGGGCAGGTCCAGATCCTGCAGGCCGCCGTCGCGGGCCTGCCGTCAAAGCAACCGTTCACGCTTGGACTGGCGACCAAAGCAGACGGGACGGGTGCGATTCAACCTCTTGCCAAATTCATGACCAATCCGGCCGGCGCCGCCATCGTCAACGCCGTCGGGCCGATCCGCCAGATTGTCGCGGATGCTGCCCCGGCCGAGCGTCGTTATTTGGTCATTCGTACAGGTGATCCGGATTCGCAGGGCGCGGTAGTGCAGAAACAAGCCCATTGAAGCCCGCGCGCTGCTGGCTACGAATTGAACGCAGCGGCGTTTCTTGCTCTTTGGCTCCCACGTCTCTGAAGGGAAGCTCATCGAACGTCCGCGTTTACCGAAAGCCGACGGACGCCGTCTGACCTGCTAACGACGGCTTTGTCCCAGATTTTGCCTGTCCAGGGGATCCGGACGCTTACCCTGGCCGTCCATGATGTTGCCTTGGGCCGGTTCGAGGCGATCGAGACTTTCTGTGTCGATCATGCCCTTGTATTCGCGCGCTGGGCTGGCGGCGCTCCCGGGGCGTTCGGCCCGGAGCGGGTGGTTTTTGACGGCACGACCGTTCGGCGTTTCAGCGCCTCGGACGATGACGAAATCCTGATCTCGGCGGAAACGGTGCGCGGTCTCGGCAGCTACGCGGCGGTGCTGTCGCATCTCGCAGCGGCGGAATTGGAGGTACCCCGTTCCGAATCGACGGCAGAAGCTGAGGGCAAAGCGAAACCGGTCGGTGTCGACACCTCCCCGCCAGAGGATGCCGCATACCCGCGACGGCGGCGAAGCCGGCGTGATCAGTTTGCCATCGGGTTCGCGGACTTTCGCCAGCGTCGAATAGGCACCCGAAATGTCGCTTCCGGACCTGCAGTCCGCCTGAGCACCGACAAGTCTGCGGAGGCCCCGAGACGACCAGCGGGTTGGCCGCTGGCGACCGACTGCGCCTGCTCGGGGAAGGCAATATGCGAGAAATGTCAGCTTTATAAAAAATTATTATTGACAATGTCAGATTGCTAATTAGTTAGCGTGGCAGGAGATCTGCCATGAGTGATGGGCCCTATCGTTCACTGCCTATGTCGCCACGTTGGAAGCTCGCGGCCAAATGCGCTTATGTTGAGGCTTTCTCGACCCGCGAGATTGCCGACGCGCTGCATGCTGCTGCCGAGCGGGATTGCCGCGCCGAATTGTCGCCAGGCTTTCTCAGCAGGGTGTCCAGCCTGATCATCGGCCCTGATGAACCTGGCCTATTTCGCGACCTCCCCGTTGCCGATCTCCGCGCGATGCACTCCCAGGCCAGTTCGCCGATGGAGGCGAGCTTCCTTCGGAACGCGGTCGATGCCCTCAATGACGGTTGCGCTCCGGCCGACGCCCTGCAACAGGCGGCCGAGGGCACCGTCTCCGACCGGCTGCTCGCAGGATTTCGCCAGGTCGAAGAGCATATGTTCCGCGAGGCGTCCGGCCAGCGCGCTCGCGCTGTGCGGTCGCGTCTCGAAGGCGCGCATGGCGAGATCGATATTTCCGCGGTGGCGCGGCAAGTGCTTCGCACCGCGGATGCCCCGCAGGCTCCGGCCGCTGCCACCTATTCCGGCCTAGACGACGGAGTGCCGCTGTGAATGTGAAGGCTTATCATGTGGCGGATGCGGAAGGCGTTCGGATCGACGCCGTGGAGGAAGACGAGCCGCTGCGTGACGGGGCGCAGGGCGCGATCCTTGGCAAGAGCATCACGCTGTCGATTGAGGGGCTGAAGGACTTCTTCTTCGCGGATTGGCATCCCGAGCTGGTCGACCTGATGATCATCGCTGCCGCCGTCGAATATTGCGATCTGAGCGTGCGCCGTCCGGCGTGGGGCTGGGCGCGCGCCTTCGATCTGCGCGTCGCCGTTCATGACGACAGCCTCTGGAACAAGCCATCGGTGCGACAAGCGCTGGGGGAAGCACTTGCCTTTCTCACCGGCGACCGCTGGGCGTTGAGCTTCGTCCGGCGCCAGCACGATGTCGTCGAGGTCGGTCCGCGTAAGCTTGATCTCTCGATCCCCGACAAGATCATCATGCCCTATAGCGATGGTCTCGATTCACGGGCCGTGGCCGCCCTCGTCGCGGCAAAGGAGAAAGGCGGGCTGGTGCGGGTCCGTCTCGGCACCAAGGGGGCCGACACTAAAGGGACGCCGCGCAAGCAGCGGCGGTTCACTGCGGTTCCGTTCGATGTGAAGCTGGGCAAGCGCCAGCGCGTCGAATCCTCCGCGCGGTCACGCGGGTTCAAGTTCGCGATGATCACTGGCATCGCCGCGCAGCTGGCGAAGGTCGATCGGATTGTCGTCACCGAGAGCGGACAAGGCGCACTCGGTCCGATCATCGCGTCGAGCGGTCAGATCTATCCCGATTATCGCGTGCATCCCGCCTTCACTCAGCGGATCGAGAAGCTGTTCGCGGCCATGGGAAAAAGCGTCCCGACCTACGAGTATCCGCGCATCTGGTATACGAAGGGCGAGACTCTTGCCGCGGCTCACGCGCTGGAGGCTGCTCCGACCTGGCACGACACGCGCTCGTGCTGGCAGGATTCGCGGCGTGTCAGTTTCGGCGGCCGCCGACGCCAGTGCGGCATCTGCGCGGCCTGCATGCTGCGCCGCATGAGCATGCACACCGCCGGGATCGTCGAGGCATCCGACGAATATATCTGGGAAAATCTCGGTGCGAGCGACATTCACGGCGGCACCGTCAAAGGGTTTGCCCGGATGAGCAAGGCATTCGAGGATTATGCGATCGCGGGGATTCTTCACCTTGATCATCTCGCCGCCCTCGCGCGCTCGGACTTGCATCGCCGCGCAGTGCGGCGCGTTGCGCATGAAACCGCCGACGGGCTCGGGATAGAAGCGGCGGTCGCCGAGCGGGAAATGTTCGATCTGCTCGAACGGCACCGGTCGGAATGGCTCGCCTTTCTCGCGAGCCTCGGCAAGGAATCGTTCGTCTCGCGGATCGCGATGGTGTCGCCATGGCAATGATCACCGGATCCCTGACCGCCGAAGGCATTGGCGAGCTGCTGCGCGACGCGCGCGAGAATGCCAAGATGACCCAGGCGGCGGCTGCGGCGGCGCTCAATGTCGCCCGCACCACACTTGTCGCGATCGAGCAGGGGCAACGCCGCGCGCGCGTCGATGAACTGCAGAAGCTGGCTGCGCTCTATGGAACTTCGCTCAACGTGCTGCTCCGGCAGGACAGCGCGAAGGTCGATCTGCGGCCGCGCTTCCGCAAAGCCGGCGAGCAGGGCGACGAGATCGATCCGGCGATCAACCTGCTCAACAGCCTTGTCCAGGCCGAACTCGAGCTGGAAAATCTCCTTGGCATCAAGCGCGTGCGGTTCGATCCGCCCGAGCGCCCACTGTTGCCGGGCAATGTCCTGCTCCAGGCCGAACAGGATGCGTGGGAGCTGCGGCAGCTGCTGGGGCTCGGCCTGGCGCCGATCCACGACATTGTCTCCTTGCTCGAACTGCAGCTGGGCGCCAGAGTGTTCATCCGCCGCATCGACCCGAAGATTTCGGGTCTCTATGCCTTTGACGATGCGATCGGCGCGTGCATTCTTTTGAACGCCGCCCATCCGCGCGACCGGCGCACCCAGACCGGGGCGCATGAGCTTGGCCATTTCATTTCGACCCGGAGGTCGCCGGACGCGCTCCATGCCAATTCCCCCGAATCCAGCCGCGAAGAGCGTTATGCCAATGCGTTCGGGCGCTGCTTCCTGACCCCGGCGAGGGCTGTTGCGGCCAAGTTCCAAGAGCTGACCGCGGGCGCGGCGAAGCTCACTCGCCGCCATATCATCCTGCTCGCGCATTATTTCGGTGTGTCGCGCGAGGCGATGGTGCGCCGGCTCGAGGAACTTGGCCTAACTAAGGCGGGGACCTGGGACTGGTTCGCGCATCAGGGCCGCATCACCGACGTCCAGGCGCGCGAAGTGCTCGGCGACGCGATTCCGGCCGACGATGCGCGCGCGGACGCACGGCGCCAGGTGTCGATGCGCATGAGCCTCATGGCGAGCGAGGCATGGCGCCGCGAGCTGATCAGCGAAGGCCAGGTCGCGCGTCTGCTGCATATCGACCGCGTGGATGCCCGCGCGCTGATCGACGAGTTCGAAGCGGAAGGAGCGGAGACCGATGAGTCCCCCTCGTTCCTGCTTTGATGGCGGCCGTCCGCTCGTCGCGGATGCCAGCGTCTGGATCAACATCATCGCAGGGGGACAGGCCATCGCGATCCTTCGAGCGCTTGTCCGCCCGCCCATCCTGCCTCGCATTGTGCTCGGTGAACTTGAGCGAGGCCGCGACAAGGGGCGAGCGACGGCCGAGAGGATGGCCGAGCTGATCGAGATGGGGCTGGTCGAAGTCGCCGAGCTGCACGCGGACGCAGAAGCCTTGTTCATGGGGTTCGTCGTCGGTTCGATCAGCGAGACGCTCGACGATGGTGAGGCCGCAACTTTGGCGCACGCCCTCCAGATCGGCGGTACCGCGATGATTGACGAGCGCAAGGCGATCGGCCTCGCTAGTCGGCGCTTCCCGGCCTTGCCAATCGTTAGCTCGGCAGAATTGCTACTGAGTCCGGTGACGCGCGGCGTGCTGAATCAAGAAGAGATAGCGGTCATGCTTCATGCCGCCCTGCAAGGCGCCCGGATGCGGGTTCCAGACGAATATCTTGCCGAGGTTTGCCGGATTCTTGGGCCCGTCCGGGCCGCCGATTGCACGAGCCTGCCGGCTGCATTGCGGAGCAAGTCGATGCTGGTTTCGAAAGGGGAACGAGGCGACCTTGCCGGGAGGCGCTATGAGCTATGACATTGCTGAAGGCCAGCGCATTCCCGGAGTAGCCGCGCACTCGATCGACCCGATCAATCCGCGCTCCGGATGCGCTGACCGAAAGAGTCATTGAGCGAACTTCATCTTTGCCGCCTTCCGCACGCCAGTCTCGAGATGTTTTGCGATCTCGTCCGAAGTGCGGCTGACCGCCAGCTTCACAGCTTCATCGATATGAACATAGTCCTGCGTCACACTTTGCGACGCGTGGCCTAGCATCGCGCGGATCGTGAGCTCGGAGAAGCCGAGTTCGCCAGCCATGCTCCCGAAGGTGTGGCGCAGCGTATGCGGCGTTACACCCTCGATGCCGGCCGAGCGGCACAGGCGAGCCAGGCAGTCGCTGACGGCGGTAAAAGGGCCTTCGCCATTCGACGCGGGAAAGACGTAGGGGCAGCCGGCAATTTCGGGCTGTGCGACAACGATCTTGACCGCCTCGGGTCCGATCGCCCGATATTGCGCGTCGCTCTTCGTGTCGGGGAACGCGACGTAACCGCAGATGGGGTTGACCCACTGCCGCTGCAGTGCCTGCGCCTCTTCCCGCCGATAGCCGGTCAGAAGGAGAGTCCTGACAATTGCGAGCGCAACGGGGTTCTCGGAACTCAGTTCGGCCCGGCCGATCGCCCGACCGAGCAGCTCGATCTCGGCGATGCTGAGACGCCGGGTCTTTTTCTTGGTTGCGAGCTTCTTCGCGCCCTTCGTGGGGTGTTCGGCAATCAGTCCCTTATGCTTTGCATGGCCGAGAATGGCCTGAAGGGTGCCGAGGCTCCTCCCGGCGACGCCGGCACCGCCCGTCGGGCGGCCGCCGCGCCCGCCCGAAGGAGGCTTTCGGGTTTGACCGGTGGCGATGTCATTTTGCATGGCCTCGACGTCGGCGATCGTCAGCTTCCGCACGAGGCGTTTACCCGTCAGCGGGATGATATGCGTCCGGATGCGGCTCTCATCCATGTTGAGCGAGGTGTCCTTGATCGGGCGGTTCTTCCGTCCAAGAATGCGGCCGGCCCGCGCTTCGACGAGATACCATTCGCACATCTCGGCGACATTGAGATCCTTCCGTACCCGGCGCGACTCCTCTGCGGGATCTTCGCCAGAGGCGACCTTGCCCAACTGGATCTTTGCCAACTCGCGGGCTTGCTCGACCGTCATCACGCCGAAGCGCCCGATCTTCACTCGCCGAACCCGGCCTTCCTCATTCATATACTGGATGACGAAGGTTTTCGTCCCGGTTGCGCCGACACGGACACCGAAACCTTTGATCTCGGTATCCCAAAGAAATGCCTGGCCTGTCGCTGGTGCAGCCAGCGCATCGACCGTCCGCTTATTGAGCTTTGCAAGCGCCACAAGTTCCTCCATCATATTACGCGAGGGTGGCAGATTCGAAAAGTAATAAGGACGTAATAGAAAATCACCGCTTCGCAGGGTAGGTCGAGGATAGAATATCGTAGGCTGAAGTCAACAAAAGCTTGGTTTTTCGTACCTTGGCGTAGAAAAAGAAGCTCTGGGGTATTTGCAGTAATTTCTTGCCAAGGTTGGGGTCGAGGGTTCGAATCCCTTCGCCCGCTCCAGTTTTTCCCGACATCGGAAATAGCCAAGACGGGCCGGTCAGGCCCAGGCTTCGCGGTACAGCGCCTCGATCGTTGCCGTGTCGGGGATGCGGGGATTGTGGCCCGGGGATCCCGATGCGAGCGCCTGTTCGGCCATCAGCGGCAGCAATTCGGTCCAGCGCGCTTCGTCGATACCATAGCTTTTGGGGGTCGGGACCGCGAGGTCGCGGTTGACGTCGCGCAGTGCTTCGACCAGTCGCGCCACCGCCGCCTGGTCGCCTTCGCCCTCTGCCGCCAACCCCATCGCGCGTGCGCAGTCGGCATAGCGCGGCAGCGCCGCCGGCGCCGACCAGGCGGTCACGGCGGGGAGCAACATCGCGTTCGACAGGCCGTGCGCGACATGGAAATGCGCGCCGATCGGGCGGCTCATGCCATGGACCAAGGCGACCGAGGCGTTGGAGAAGGCGATTCCGGCCTGCAGCGATCCCGCCATCATCGCTTCGCGCGCGGCGCGATTGCCGGGTTCGGCGCAGGCGGTGCGCAAATTGGGCCAGATCGCGCGCATCGCGGCGAGCGCCATGCCGTCCGAGAAAGGATTGGCGAGCCGCGACACATAGGCCTCGATAGCGTGGGTCAGCGCGTCGATCCCGGTGTCGGCGGTCAGGCGCAGCGGCTTGGTCAGGGTGAGCTCATAGTCGACGATCGCGATGGTCGGCAGATAGGCGAGGCCCGCGCACAGCATCTTTTCGTCATTGGCCTCATCGGTGATGACCGTCACGCGCGTCGCTTCGGATCCGGTGCCGGCGGTGGTCGGGATCGCGACGATCGGCAGGGCTGGGGCATCTTCCTGATGCGGCACCTTGCGCTCGCGCATTGTGCCGCCGCGTACGGCGAGCACGGCGACGGCCTTCGCCGTATCGATGGGGCTGCCGCCGCCGAGCGCTATCACGCTGTCATGCGCCGCTTCGGCGACAAAGCTGTGCGCCGCCTCGACCGATGCGACCGTGGGGTCGGAAATGACGTCGCAATAGGCGCGCGCCGCGATCCCCGCGGCGGCGAGGATTGTCAGCAGCCGGTCGAGCGTGCCGTTCTGCGCAAGGAAAGGGTCGGTCAGGATCGCCGGAGCGGCGAGGCCGAACTGGGCGAGCGCCGCCGGAAGCTCGGCGATCGTGCCGCCGCCGATGCGGATCGACCGCGGCAGGAAGATCGAGGCCATGGCTATGCTCCTTCGCGCTGCTCCGTCAGAACAGGCCCGGCAGTTCGCGCTGCGCGGCGCGGGGATCGGCCGGCATCAGCATCTCCGGCGCGGCCGGTGCGGCGGCGAAGCTGCGCGCGGCAATGCCGGCGGATGCGCTTGCGATCCGCGCCGTGCAGCTTTGTCCCGACAGGAAATCGATTGCGGCGCGCACCGATGCCTCGCGCACGTCGCCGAGCGGATAATCGAGATCGTCCGCGGCGGCGCAGCTGTTCGCTATCTTGGGCGCCAAACCGGTAAAATAGTCGCTCGGCCCGCTCGCATTGCCCGTCGAAAAGGCGATCACGCGCATCCGCTCGTCGCATTCGCTCTTGTCGAGCGCGATCTGGCCGACGGGCTTGCCATAGGTGTTGCTGCCAACCAGCGTCATGTTGGTGCCGAGCCAGGGCAACATGCCGTTGATGACGAGTTCGCTGGCCGACGCGGTCGATCCGGTGCCGATGAAAGCGATGCGCGTCGGCGCGATCGCTTCGGGCTGATAGGTGAATTTATGTTGGTCGTCGTTCGCGGCCGCCTTTTCGGGGCGAAAGCTGGTCCGCGAAAAGACATCGCTTGCCGCGCGGTTGCGGCCGAGCAGGTCGCCGAACAACTCGGCGGTCGCGACGAGGCCGCCGCCATTGTAGCGCAGATCGACCACGACATTGGTGATCCCCTGGTTGCGGAAATTCAGGAAGGCGTCGCGCAACTGCTGGTCGGCCGAGCTGATGAAGGTGCGCAGATTGATATAGCCATAGCTCTGGCCGCCTTCGGTGATCACCTTGGCGCCATAGCGGTCGGACACGGGGTCGATATTATAGTCGGCCTTGGTGACGCTGACGTCGCGGGTGCCGCCCGCATCGCTGATCCGCAGTAGGCGCGTAACGCCCGGATCGCTCGGCCCCAAAGCATTGGTGATGCCTGCATTCCCTTCGCTCGCGACGATGTCGGCGATGCTGCGCAGATTGGCGGCGCTGGTCCCGATCGCCAATATCTGCGTGCCGCGATCGATCCCGGCGGCGAGGGCAGGGGCACCTTCATAGGCTTCGGCGATAATCACGCGCTGGGTCGACGGATCATAGGTCAGGCGGACGCCGAAACCTGCGCTCGACCCGCTGTTGTAATAAGCCGTCTCTTCGGCGATCGATGTGACGTAAGTGAAGCCCCGATCCTTGTTTTGATTCCTCGCGGGTTCAACCAGAGCGTCGATATAATCCTGCACCGTCGAATAGCTTGCCGGATTGACGTTCGTCGCGACGTCGTTCGGGAAGAGATACCATTCGTCTATCACCGACTTGGCAAAGGCCTGCTGTGCCGACAGGCCGCAGCTGGCGGTCGGCGTGGGGGTCGGGCTGGGTGTCGGGGTGACCGTTACCGGCCCGCTCCCCGCCGTGCTGCCACCTCCGCCGCCGCACGAGGCAAGCATCAGCGCCGCCATCGTCAATGCGGTCAGCGACGCCTTCGGTTTCGCCATGTCCCTACTCCCCTTCGTCATGCTCCGGCGCGGTATCGCCGCGTCCTTTGAACCCTTGCGCGATCACATATAGCTCGGGCGACCCCTTGCGGCTTGCAGGCGGCTTCGCATGTTTCACGCTCGCGAAATTCTGCTTGAGCAGCATCAGCAATTCGCGGTCGGCGCCGCCGGCGAACACCTTGGCAACGAAGGCGCCGCCGGGCAACAGGGTCTGGACCGCAAAATCGGCGGCCGTCTCGGCGAGTGCGATGGTGCGCAGATGGTCGGTCTGCGGGTGTCCGACGGTGTTGGCCGCCATGTCGGAGATGACGAGGTCGGGCGCGCTGCCGAGCGCCTCGATCAGCGCGTCGGGGGCGGCGTCGTCCATGAAATCCATCTCGAGGATCGCGACGCCTTCGATCGGTTCGCAGGCGAGCAGGTCGATACCGGCAACGCGCGCGCGCGGGTTGGCCTTGCGCACCACCTGCGACCAGCCGCCGGGGGTGATGCCCAGATCGACGACCGCGCGCGCCTTCTTGAGGAAGCCGAATTTGTCGTCGAGCTCGATCAGCTTGTACGCGGCGCGCGAGCGATAGCCTTCGGCCTGCGCGCGCCGCACATAGGGGTCGTTGAGCTGACGCTGCAGCCAGCGCGTCGAGGATGCGGTGCGGCGGCGCGCGGTCTTGACGCGCTCGTGCAGTCCGCCGCGCCCGCTGGCGCTTCCGCCTCCGCCCTTGCGCCCGCTCATTTGCGATACTCGCGCCGGGTGACCGGAATGTCGCGCCCCTGCATCGCCAGCGTGCGCAATATCCCTTCGCGGATGCCGCGATCGGCAACGCCGACGCGCAGCGCGGGCCACAGATCGATAATGCTTTCAAGGATCGCGCAGCCCGCGACGACGAGGTCGGCGCGTTCGCGGCCGATGCAGGCGATTTCGGCGCGGTCGTCGAGGCTCGCCTCGGCCAGCCGGCGGCTGATGTCGCGCATCGCGTCGGTGGGAACGACCAGCCCGTCGACCGCGCGCCGATCATATCGCGGCAGATCGAGGAAGACGCTCGCCAGGGTCGTTACCGTGCCGCTCGTGCCGAGCAGGCGCAGCGGCTGGCCTTCGTAGCACTTCACTCGTTCGGCGAAACCGGCGAAGGCCTCGCGCGTCACAGCGCGCATATGCGCATAGCTCGCCTGCCGGGCCGAGAGATTATCCTCGCTCGGCGGCGCATGTTCGGTCAGCGAGACGACGCCCCACGGCACGCTGATCCAGTCGCGGATCGCAACATCATGGTCGGATATATCGACGTGCATCAGCTCGGTCGAACCGCCGCCGATGTCGAAGATCAGCGCCGGACCGTCGCCGGGTTCCATCAGATTGTGGCAACCCAGCGCGGCGAGTCGCGCTTCCTCGGCGGCCGAGATGATGTCGAGCACGATACCGGTTTCGCGGCGCACCCGGTCGGCCAGTTCGACCCCGTTGGCGGCGCGGCGGCACGCCTCGGTCGCCACCGCGCGTGACAGGGTGACATGGCGGCGGCGCAGCTTGTCGGCACAGATGGCGAGCGCGGCGACGGTGCGGTCCATCGCGGCTTCGCTGATCCGGCCGGTGCTGTGCAGCCCTTCGCCGAGGCGCACGATGCGCGAAAAAGCGTCGATGACGACCAGTTCGCCTTCCTGCGGGCGCGCGATCAGCAAACGGCAATTATTGGTGCCAAGGTCGATGGCGGCATAGCTGCGCGGCCGTACGACCGGCACGGGCCGCGGGGGCGGTGCCGTCTTGTTTCGTCCCTTTGCCGCCTGTCCTGACCGCGGCGGTCGGCCCGATGGCGCTGCCATTTGCCGCATGATTTAAATGACCTGTCTCAACTCACCCACCCGCGATCAGCCGCGGGCGTGCACTTGAGACCGAACCTAGGCGCGCCCCGGCGCGATGGCAAGGTGCATGGCGCAGCAAAACCCCGCCCGGCGCGGGGCCGGACGGGGCAAGGGAGACTGTCTTTTGTTGGGGCTCGGGCCTGCCTTAGCGACGGCAGCCGTCATTGCCCTTGTCGATGGCGCGGCCGGCGATGGCGCCGACGGCGCCGCCGATGATCGTGCCGACGGTGCGGTCGCCGCGGCCGGCGATTTCATGGCCGGCGAGGCCGCCCGCGATCGCGCCGATGATGGTGCCGCCGGTGCCATTGTCGCACTGGCGATAATTGCGGCGGTCGTAGCGACGATCGTAGCGGCGGTCGGCCCGATAGTCGCGGCGGTCATAGCGGCGGTCGTAACGGTCGTGGCGACGGTCGTCGCGACCATAGCCGCTGTAATAGGTGCCATAGCTGCCGTCGTAATAGCCCTGCTGGGCGGCGGCCGGCGTCGCCACGCCCAGCGTCGCGGTCGACATCAGGGCGGCGAGGGAGAGCGTCATCATCTTTTTCATCGTCTTTCTCCTTCAATCTCTTGTGTCTGCCCGGTGCGGGCGGTGGGTCGATGAAGGGGTTTTGCCCGATTCGGCTTGAGGGAAGCCTGAACATCATTGTTGGCATTCGTTCAGCTTCGCGCGCCCGGACGCCGGGCTTGCCTGCAAGGAAGGTTCGGGCCTATCGCCGCGGCGATGCGCCGCCTTCTCTCCGCCGCCGCTATCTTCCTCATACTCGGCCCGCTGCCCGGAACCGAGCAGCGGTTGCGTGTCATGGACCGCACCTCTCAGCGGATCGAGGCGCGGCCCCTGGTCTATCCGGCGGGCCAGACCGGGATGCTGCGCTTCGTGCGCGGCTGGCGACTGGTTAGCCCCAATGCCATGTTCGGCGGCTTTTCGGCGCTGGCGCTGACCGGCCCCGACCGGTTTCAGATTGCCGGCGATAACGGCGTCCTGGTCCGCATGACCCTGACCGACGAGGGGCAACCGCGCGCGGCGCATATCGGCACGATAGCGTCACCGACCGGTGGTGGGCGCTACAAATCGCAGAGCGATGTCGAATCGATGCTGGTCGATCGGCAAAGCGGACGAACCTGGCTGGCGCTCGAAGGCCTCAACCAGGTCTGGCGGCTCGACCCGACGCTGACGCATATCGAATCGCGCCGCGCCTTGCCCGAACCGGCCTGGCCGTCGAACAGCGGGCCGGAGGCGATGGCCCGGCTGGCCGACGGCCGGACCCTGATCTTTTCCGAAGACGCGCATAGCGATCCGCGGGGACGAGAGGCGCTGCTCTACACGGGCGACCCGGCCGCACCGGGGCCGGCGCCGCTGCGCTTCTTCTATGATGCTGAAGGAAAGGGGCTGGTCAGCGACGCCGCGCCGCTACCCGACGGCCGCGTTCTGCTGGTTCACCGGCGGCTGGGTCTTTCCCCGATCTTCACGACGACCCTCGCGATCGTCGACCCCGCCGATATCGCGAAGGACGCCGTCGTCCGGTCGGTGGCGATCGGTCAGGTTCCGGCGCCGCTCGCCGACAATTATGAAGGGGCGGCCGTTATGCGGCGGGATGGCCACACGTTCGTGTGGCTCGTCGCGGACAATAATTTCAACGCCTGGCAGCGCAGCCTGCTCGTCGAATTCGAACTCGTCGACCTGCCGGACAGCAAAAAGGCCGCGCGGTAAAACCGGCGGCCTTTTTGTCGCAGCACGTCGAAGGACGAATCAGGCGGCCTTTTCGGCCAGCTTCTTCGCGACTTCCTTCTTGATCTTGCGGGCGTTGTCCGAAAGCAGATTGTCGCCGGTCTTCATCAGCCAGTTGTCGAGGCCGCCATTATGTTCGACCGAACGCAGGCCGTGGGTCGACACGCGCAGCTTCACGCCCTTGCCGAGCGCGTCCGACAGCAGCGTCACATTCTGCAGGTTGGGCAGGAAGGTACGCTTGGTCTTGTTGTTGGCGTGGCTGACATTGTGGCCAACCTGGCGGCCCTTGCCGGTCAGTTCGCAAATGCGCGACATCGTCTTCTTCCTCACAAAATCTGGGCGGCGTGCCGGTTGGCGCGAAAGGCGCCGAAGGGACCGGGTGGGCCGGGAAAGGCGCGCGCTTATCGGCTTGCCGGAGATTCGTCAAGTCATTAGGGCAGATTCCACTGACGTGGAAGGCGGCAACGGCGCGCTCCTCCACCCGGCCTCCCCGACGATAGCAAGCCGGGGGAGGCCGGGTGGAGGAGCGGGCCGGTGCCGGGCTTTCCTGCGCAGCAGGAAAAGATGATGCCAACCCGTTTCCCGCTTCCCGAACCCATGCGCCGCGCGCTCGACCTTGCCCGGATCGCCGCCGATTGGGGCGAAGTGCCGGTTGGTGCGGTCGTCGTCAAGGACGGAGCGATCGTGGCCGAAGGCCATAACCGCCCGCGCGAATCGCACGATCCCACCGCGCATGCGGAGATTGTAGCGATTCGGGCGGCCGCGGCGAAGCTTGGCAACGAGCGGCTCGACGGCTGTGACCTCTATGTCACGCTGGAACCCTGCGCGATGTGCGCGGGCGCCATCGCCCATGCCCGAATTGCGCGCCTCTATTATGGCGCCGACGATCCGAAGGGCGGGGCGGTCGCGCATGGTCCGCGCGTCTTCGCGCAGCCGACGATCCATCATCGCCCCGAAATCTACGACGGGATCGGTGCCGGCGAAGCGGCGACGCTGCTCCGCGATTTCTTCGCGGCGCGGCGCTGACGGTCAAAATCCCAGCAATTGATCGACCCATTGCGGCACCAGCTGTGTCGCCGGTCCCTGCCGCGCCTCGTCGAACCAGTAGCTGCCCTGGCTCGGCTCCATGTTGAGCTCGAGCGTGCGTGCGCCCGCCTGCCGCGCTTCGCGCACGAAACCCGCGGCGGGATAGACCGCGCCGGAGGTGCCGATGGAAACGAACAGGTCGGCGCGGTTGATGGCGCGATATATGTCGTCCATCCGATAGGGCATCTCGCCGAACCACACGACGTCGGGGCGCAGATAGCCGACCATGCCGCACGCCGGGCAGGCGGGCCGGTCGATCAGCGTGCCGGTCCACGGACTGCGGCGGTCGCACGCGGTGCACCACGCGTTCAGATGTTCGCCGTGCATGTGGATCAACCGCTTCGCGCCCGCGCGCTCGTGAAGATCGTCGACATTCTGCGTCACGATCAGCAACTCGTCGGGCCAATGCGCGTCGAGCCGTGCCAGCGCGGCATGGGCGGCGTTGGGCTGTTTGGTCTGGATCGCGGCGCGGCGCGCATCGTAAAAGCGGTGGACCAGATCGGGATCGCGGACGAAGGCTTCGGGCGTCGCCACATCCTCAACCCGGTGCTGTTCCCAAAGCCCGCCGCCGTCACGGAAGGTGTCGATACCGCTTTCGGCCGACACGCCCGCGCCGGTCAGGATCACGATGTTATGGACGCCGCTCATGCGGCCTCTCTATCGGGACGCACCGGCGGCTTCATCCTTTTTCGTCAATCCGGCCCGCACGGGGCGAACGGTGCCTCGACTTCGCGCGATCCGAAGCGCTAAGGGGGACGGGATAAGGGGACGCGTCATGACGAGCATCGGCATCATCGGCAGTCAGGGACGGATGGGCGTCGCGCTCGCCGCCGCGATTTCGGAGGCGGGGCAGCGCAGCTGCGGCGTCGACAAGGGCGGCGATGTCGCGCGGCTCGTTGCCGCCGCCGATGTGCTCGTCGATTTCTCGTCGCCCGGCGCGCTGGAGGCGACGCTCGATGCCTGCATTGCCGCAAGGAAGCCCATCGTCATCGGCACGACGGGGCTTGAGGAGCGTCACCATTATCTGATCGACGATGCCGCAAAGGATATCGCGGTGCTCCAGACGGGCAATACTTCGCTTGGCGTCACGCTGCTTGCGCATCTGGTGCGCGAGGCGGCGGCGCGGCTCGACGCCGATTGGGATATCGAGGTGCTAGAAATGCATCACCGGATGAAGGTCGATTCGCCGAGCGGCACCGCTCTGCTGCTTGGTCAGGCAGCCGCCGAGGGGCGCGGCATCAGCCTCGACCGCTGCTCCGAACGGGGCCGCGATGGCGTCACCGGGGCGCGTGGCCATGGCAAGATCGGCTTCGCATCGCTGCGCGGCGGGACCATCGCGGGCGACCATGATGTCATCTTCGCCGGGCCGGAGGAAATGATCACCCTGTCGCATCGCGCCGAAAACCGCATGATCTTCGCGCGCGGCGCGGTGCGGGCGGCGCTGTGGCTGATCCACCAGCCGGCGGGTCGCTACACGATGCCGCAGGTGCTCGGCCTCTGAACGGGCTTGCGGCGCGCCGATTTCGGCGTATTGCTCTCCTAATACGGCATCGCTGCCAACGTTGAGGGGAGATATCGCGATGAACCCAGCCGCCGAAACCGCGCGCTACATCGACAGCCTGGGGCCGCAGGCGCTGGCGAAGGCCGCCGCCTATACGCACGGCAATCACTGGCTGCTCTTGTGGGGCTTGCTCGTCGCGGCGGCCGTGACCCTGCTTTTCGTGCGGCTGCGGGTTCTCGATCGCATCGATACGCGTCTGTCGCGGCGCGGCTGGGCACTGCGGACCTGGGTGCTGTGCGCGGCTTTCTTCCTGCTTTCGGCGCTCGTCACTCTGCCGTGGGACATCTACACCGGCTGGATTCGCGAGACCGCCTATGATCGCACCAGCCAGCCGCTCGGCGACTGGCTCGGTCAGGCGGCGATCTCGACCGTCATCACCGCGCTGCTCGGCGGGCTCTTCTTCCTCGGCGTCTATGCGCTGATCCGGCGCACGGGCAGGCGCTGGTGGATCTGGTCGGGCGGGCTGGCGGCGATCGCCATTTCGGCGTTTCTGCTCGTCGCGCCGATCGCGATCGAGCCCCTGTTCAACAAATATACGCCGGTTCCCGAAGGGCCCGTGCGCGATGCGCTCGTCGAGATGGCGGCAAAGGCCGACATACCGGCTGACCGCATCTATATGTTCGACGGATCGCGCCAATCGAACAATTTCACCGCCAATGTCTCGGGCATCGGTCATTCGGCGCGCATCGCGATCTCGGACGTTGCGATCGGCAAGGCTTCGCTTGACGAGGTGCGCGCGGTGACGGGGCATGAGATCGGCCATTATGTGCTCGGCCATATCTGGCGCATGGTCTTCGTCTTCGCGGCGCTCGCGGCGCTGCTCTTCTTCGTGGCCGACCGGTTCTTCCCGCGCCTCGCGCGGCTGTTCGGCAGCGATGCCGAGATCGGCGATCCGCGCGGCTTCCCCGTCCTGCTTTTCTTCCTGTCGCTGTTCAGCCTCGTCACCCTGCCGATCACCAACACGCTGATCCGCATCGACGAGAGCGAGGCCGACCTCTATTCGCTCAAGACCGAAAACCGTCCCGACGCGCTCGCCACCGCGCTCGTCAAGACCGCCGAATATCGCAACCCGCGCCCCGGCGCGGTCGAGGAGACGATCTTTTACGACCATCCTTCGGTCGAACGGCGCGTGCGCGTCGCGATGGACTGGAAGGCGGCGCACCCGCCCGCGGCCGAATGAAGAAGGCCGACATCTTCGAATTCTATCGCCGCCTTGCCGAACTCAACCCGAGTCCGGAAACCGAACTGGAATTTGGCAACACGTACCAGCTGCTCGTCGCGGTGGTGCTGTCGGCGCAGGCGACCGACATCGGGGTGAACAAGGCGACGCGGCGACTGTTTCAGGACGTGAAGACCCCGCAGCAGATGGTCGACCTTGGCGAAGACGGCCTCAAGCAGCACATCAAGACGATCGGGCTGTTCAACGCGAAGGCGAAGAATGTCATCGCGCTCAGCGAAATTCTCGTCCGCGACCATGGCGGCGAAGTGCCCGCCGACCGCGATACGCTGGTCGAATTGCCGGGGGTGGGGCGCAAGACCGCCAATGTCGTGATGAACTGCGCCTTCGGGGCGGAAACCTTTGCGGTCGACACGCATATTTTTCGCGTCGGTAACCGCACCGGCCTTGCGCCCGGCAAGACGCCTCTCGCGGTCGAGAAAAAGCTCGACAAGGAAACGCCGCAGCCCTTTCGCGTCGGCGCGCACCACTGGCTGATCCTTCACGGCCGTTATATCTGCAAGGCGCGCACCCCCGAATGCTGGCGCTGCCCGGTTGCCGATCTGTGCCGTTACAAGCCCAAGACGCCCGCGCCGAAGGGCTGGCAGGCTCCCTGACAGCGCGTCCGGCGGGTGGTCAGGCGACCGGCCCGACGCGCGGATCGGGATCGAGCCGTATCCGCGGCAACGCGCGGCCGCTCAGCTTCGCGAACAGGCGCGGGACGAGGGCGTGGCGCTGCGCCCAGGCCCAGTAGGCCTGATAGGCGGGATCGCCGAGCAGATGCTTTTCCTCGGTCTTGGCGCGCCAGTAATAGACGCCGCTGACCGCTGCGAGCAGGATGGTGTTGCGCACCGCGTCGGCGGCGCTGCCCGACGTGACGAGGAAGGGCAGCGAGCCGATCCACCAGCTCAGATTCTTCGACACATAGGCGGGGTGCCGTGTGAAGGCATAGGGGCCGTGGGTGATGACGCCGCGGTGGGTCAGGTTCGAAAAGCGGATGCCGAACGCCATCGTCGCCCAGGCGTAGATGCCGACCAGAAAGACCAGCGCCACGCCCCACAATGTCATCAGCGCGTCGTGCCCCTGAAGCCAATAGCCCCAGTCGGACCCGTTCACCGTATAGTCGAGCGGCCCGCCGTTCATCAGAATGAAGGGCGGGTAGCAGACCAGCGCCGCGACCCACGCCATGCCATAGGGATTGGCGGTGCGGATATGCGCGTCGAGCGGCTTGAGGGTCAGGATATAGCCGACGGTCGCGACATGGACATCGACCAGATAGAGCAGGTTGATCGTCCAGATGCCGGTCATATAGGGATTGGCGAGGACGTCGCGCATCGGCACGCTGGCCAGTGACGAGAAATTGCCCGGCACGATCGACAGCATGAAGGCGGTGAAAAACCCCTTCACCGCCCAGGCGCGCAGATGATGCGCGATCGCGCGTCCATCGACCGGCTGGACGCGTCCCGCCTGCCGCGGCGCGATCAGCCAGCGTCCGAACTGGTAACAGCCGTCGCGCGGTTCGACCATGCGGCGGTCGAGCCACAGCATATAGGGCACCGATACGAGCAGCAGCCACGGCACCACCCGTTCGAGCAGGTCCATCGAGAAAGCGTAATTGCCCTCCCAATAATAGCGCATCACGGCATAGAATCCGGCGATCAGCGCCCAGGTCGTCCACAGGCCGGCGATCTTGGTCAGGCTGATGTCGATCGTCTCGCGCCAGGGGCGGCGCAGCGACCAGTCGATGCCGGTCGACGGATTACGATGCACCTTGTCGACGAACAGCGACCACAGCACCATCGGCACGCCGCAGGCAAGAACGCTGGCGATCGCCGAATTGGGGCCGTTCATCGGCCCGCGCTGTCCCCAGTCGACGCCCAGATAGGCGGCAATTTCGGGCGCGTAACGCGCGATCAGCAGATAGGAAAAAAGGCCCAGGATACCGACGATCCCGACCCCGGCGCTGACCGCTGATCGGGGGCGCGAAGCGGGCGCTTCGATGGCGTCAGCCGCCGTCTCGGCGGCCGCCGGAACGGCAAGATCGGGCATATGGGTCACCCCCTCGTCCTAGGCCGAAATGGTAAGCAAGCCGTCAACGATAATCCCCGATTCGCGGCGAAAATGCCGCCCGATCGATCATAGTTGCGACGGTTTGACACCGTTCACCGCGAGTCAGGTTCGATTCAACCCGACTCGGCCGCTGAAGAGTCGCGATGCTCCGCCGGCGCTGGTAAAGGCCCCACCAAGTCGGGGCGGAGGGCTCCATCAGAACAACAAGACGGGGTCGTAGCTTGTCTTCCCAATCGACGGGTCTGCGCCATTGGCGCCAGCGTTTCAATGCGCTGTTCCAGGACCATGAAATCTTCATTCGCACGCACGGCCATGTCCGGTTTCTGCGTATCAGCGCCGTTTGGCAAAAGCGCGTTGCGCTGATCGCCGGCGCGGTGCTGCTCGCTTGGGCTGCGATTACGCTCGCCGTGTTCGTCAACCAGCTGCTCACTGCCGACGAGCGCGCCGAAGTCGCGCAGAAGCAGGCGGCTGCCGCGGCTGCCGAGCAGCGCATCGCGCGCTATCGCGACCGCGTCGGTGAAATCGCCGCCGACCTCGACGAGCGGCAAAAGCAGCTCGAACAGTGGCAGCAGGATTATTTCGGCAACGAAGCGCTGCCCGCGCCGGCGAAAGCGGCCGGCGATGCTAAAGGCGACGGCGCCGCCGCGACGCCGCTCAAGACCAGCGCCATCGATCCGCGCCTGCCCCCCGAAGCGCAGGCGCTCGCCCGCATCGAGGCGCGGCAGGAGGCTTTTTCGTCGCGCCTGCTAGCCGCGGTCAACGCCCGCGCCGCCAAGGCCGAAAGCGCAGTCGCCAAGCTCGGGCTCGATCCGCGCGCGCTCGTTCGCGACGCCTCGTCGGGTCGTGGTGGTCCGCTCATCCCCTTCCAGCGCCGCGGCGGCAATGCGGGCGCGCTCGGCACCAGCTTCGCCGCGCTCGAAGGCGCGCTGTTCCGTATGGAAGTGTTCGAACGCACCCTCGTCGCGATCCCTTCGGGTCAGCCGGCGCATGTGCTGATGCTCTCATCGAGCTATGGCTATCGCAGCGATCCCTTCACCGGCGCCGGTGCGATGCACGCCGGGCTCGATTTCCCCGGCCCGATCGGCACGCCGATCCTCGCTGCCGCACCCGGGCGCGTCAGCTTCGTCGGCCAGAAGTCGGGCTATGGCAATGTCGTCGAGGTCGATCATGGCCAGGGCATCCTGACCCGCTACGCCCATTTGTCGGGTTTCAACGCCAAGGTGGGCGACCGCGTCACCGCGGGGCAGCAGATCGCCCGGATGGGCAGCACCGGCCGCTCGACCGGCAGCCATTTGCATTTCGAAGTCCGTTTGAACGGGGTCGCGGTCAATCCGCGGCGTTTTCTGGAGGCCAAAGCCGATGTTCTCGAAGTCAAAGACGACGCCCGGCAGCGAGTCGGCGCCCTCGCTTCCGCCGGTGCCCGCTAAGATGGCGACCGGCGCGCGTCATACCACCTTCTCGATCATCGGGTCGGATGTGGTCATCACCGGCAATGTGTCGGCCACCGTCGACCTGCACGTCGACGGCAAGATCGAAGGCGACCTGAAATGCGCCAACCTCGTCCAGGGCGAGGCGAGCGAGATCAAGGGCGGTGTCGTCGCCGAAACCGCCAAGCTTGCGGGTCTGGTCGACGGGTCGATCGAGGCCAAGACGCTGATCATCCACGCCAGCGCGCGGATCACCGGCGACGTGACCTACGAAACGATCACGATCGAAAATGGCGGCAAGGTCGACGGCAAGCTGTCGCATCGCCGTGCGGGTGCGGCCAAGGCGCCCCCGGCGCTCGAAGTCGTCGGCGAAAAGCCGGCCTCGTTCGGCGCCTGACCGACCGCGATTTTCCGGTCGGCACGATGGTGTGCTGGCAATGGGGCCGCGGCGAAGGTCGCGGCGTGATCGCCGAGCGCTTCGACCGCCGCGTCGAACGCACGATCAAGGGTAGCCGGATCGTGCGCAACGGGAGCGCGGCGAATCCCGCCTATCTGATCGAAATGCTCGATGGGCGCTGCGTGCTCAAGCTTGCGAGCGAACTCACACCGGCTTGACCGGCATCGCCCGCGGGGCATCGGCTCAACTTCGGGTCTTGCGCGCCGGCGCGCAGGCGCCATAGTCGCGAGCCATGCGCACCCTTACTGCTCCGCTCGCCCTCGCCGCCGCCTTGCTGGCCGCCGCGCCCGTCCATGCCAAACCTGCCGATACGGGTGCCGCGAAGAAGATCCTGATCGACAGCGTCGCGATTCCGACCGTCGCGGGACGCGGCAAGGTGCCCGAACTTGCGGCCTATTATGCCGGGGTGCTGAAGGCGGCGGGCTATGCCGACAGCGACATCGTCATCACCCCGATGGGCGAAACCGCGACCTTCGCCGCCACGCTGCAGGGAACGACGAAGGACAAGCCGATCCTGCTGCTCGGCCATATGGATGTCGTCGAGGCCGACGCAAAGGACTGGACGCGCGATCCGTTCGTGCCGGTCGAGGAGAATGGCTATATTTTCGGGCGCGGGTCGGAGGACAATAAATTCGACGTCGCGATGATGGTCGCCACCATGGCGCAGCTCAAGAAGGACGGCTTCAAGCCCAAGCGCTCGATCATCCTGCTGCTGTCGGGTGACGAGGAAACGTCGATGACGACGACGCGTGCGCTCGCCGCCAAATATAAGGACGCCGAACTCGCGCTCAACGGCGATGGCGGCGGCGGCTTGATCGGCGAGGACGGCAAGGCGCAATATTATGGGCTGCAGGCCGGCGAAAAAACCTATGCCGACTTCACGCTGGAGGTCACGAACCCCGGCGGTCACAGCTCGCGCCCGTCGCCGACCAATGCCATCGTTCAATTGTCGAATGCACTCGCCAAGGTGGGCGCCTATCATTTCAAGCCGCAGCAGAACGAACTGACCAAGGTCGGTATGCCGATCGTCGCCGATCAGGTCGGCGGTGCGATCGGCGCAGCGCTCAAGACCTTTGCCGCAAACCCCGCCGACGCGGCGGCGATCGCGACGATTACCGCTGATCCCGAATATGTCGGCCAGATCGGTACCACCTGCGTCCCGACGCTGGTCAACGGCGGTCACGCCGAAAACGCCCTGCCGCAGCGCGCGACCGCCAATATCAACTGCCGCATCTTTCCCGGCGTGCCGGTCGAGGCGGTGCGCGCCGAACTCGAACGGGTGATCGCCGACCCCGCGGTCGCGGTGAAACCCGATCCCGACGCCAGCGCCAGCGACGCTTCGCCGCTGCGCCCCGATGTGATGGCGGCGGTGACGAAGGCGGTCCATGCGCGCTTCCCGGGCCTGCCGATCATCCCGTCGATGAGCGCGGGGGCGACCGACAGCTATCATTTCCGCATGCTGGGCGTCCCGAGCTATGGCGTCGCGGGCCTGTTTTCGAAGGCGAGCGACAGCTACGCGCACGGGCTCAACGAGCGGGTGCCGGTCGATGCCATTCCCGGCGCGCTGGCACATTGGGACAGCCTGCTGCGCGACCTGGCGAAATAGGCAATTATTCTGGGGGAGCGGGGGAGGGCGAAAGCAGCGCCGCCACCGCCCGCTCGACCATCGCCGCCGCTGAATCGGCGCCGAAGCTGCTCGCGTCGAGCGACAGTTCGAGCCACAGCCCGTCGACCATGGCGGTAAGCAGGATCGCGAGCTGATCGGGATCGCGCGCGCCGCACGGCGCGAGCAGGTCGTGCAGCCGGGCGCGATAGCCGGCATAGCTGTCGGCGTGGATCGCCGCCATGCGCGCATCGCTGCGCGCGAGCGCCCAGAAAGCGGTCCACGCGCCGAGCAATTGCGGGTCAGTCACCGGCGGGCGGAAACTGGCCGTCAGATAGGCGGTCAGCCGCGCGCGCGGATCGGGGCCCGCCGCATCGGCGGCGGCGGCGAAGACCGCATCCATCCGGTCGCTCGTCGCCTGATAGGCTGCGGCGATCAGATCGTCGATGCCGCCGAAATAATGACGCAGCAACCCCGGCGATACCCCCGCCTTTGCGCAGATCGCGCGGACACTCGTTCCCGCCAGCCCAAGCTCGGCAAGGCATGCCGCGGTCGCGTCTATCAGGTCGGCCCGGCGGGCGTCGGCGCTTTCGCGCGTAAAGGCTTGGCGAGCGGCGGTCATGTTGTTATACATGTGTATAACAAGGAACGAGCCATGGCAACTGCACCCCAACGCGATTCGCATCCCGACCCGCTCGACGGCTGGTCGCTCCCGGCCTGGACCTATAGCGACCCCGATTTCTACGCCGCAGAAATGGCGCGCATCTTCCGCCCGAGTTGGCAGGTCGTGTGCCACGATAGCGACATTCCCGCGGCGGGCGACTGGCACAGCATCGATTATTGCGGCGAAAGCGTGATCGTCGTTCGCGGTGCCGACCGCGTCGTGCGCGCCTTTACCAACGTTTGCCGTCACCGCGGGTCGCGGCTGGTCGACGGCGCGGCGGGCTGCGCGAAGAAGCTCGTTTGCCCCTATCACGCCTGGACCTACGAACTCGACGGGCGACTCTCGGGCGTTCCCGATTCGGCGAGCTATCCCACGCTCGACAAGGGGAAGGCGGGGCTTGTTCCCGTCGGCCTCGAACAATGGCGCGGCTTCTGGTTCGTGCGGCTGGAGGACGACGGCGGCCCGTCGGTCGCCGCGATGATGGCGCCCTATGAAGCGATGGTCGAACCCTATCGTTTCGAAGAACTCGGCGCATTGGGGCGCGTCACGTTGCGCCCGCGCGATGTGAACTGGAAGAATGTCGGCGACAATTATTCGGACGGCCTGCACATCCCCGTTGCCCACCCCGGCCTGACGCGGCTGTTCGGCAAAAGCTATGGCGTCGAAGCGGAAGATCGCGTCGATCGCATGTGGGGCGACCTCGCCGACCGACCGTCGGCGAACTGGTCCGAGCGGCTCTATCAGCGGCTGCTGCCGCCGGTGCCGCACCTGCCGCAAGCGAACCAGCGCCATTGGCTCTATTTCAAGCTGTGGCCCAATGTCGCCTTCGACATCTACCCCGATCAGGTCGATTTCATGCAGTGGCTGCCGACCGGCCCGACGAGCTGCCTGATCCGCGAAATCAGTTACGTGCTTCCTGATGCGCGCCGCGAGATGAAGGCCGCGCGTTATTTGAACTGGCGCATCAATCGTCAGGTCAATGCCGAGGATACCGCGCTGATCACCCGCGTCCAGCAGGGCATGCAATCGCAAAGCTTCCAGATGGGACCGCTCAGCGACAAGGAAGTCTGCCTCAAGCATTTCTGTGCCCGGATGCGCGCGATCATCCCCGAAGCGCGACTGGAGCAGGCGCCGGCGGCGGGGTGGAGCCGCGCTTGACCGGCACGGCGCCCGTGGTCATCGTTGGCGGCGGTCCCGCCGGGATGGTCGCGGGGCTGCTGCTCGCGCGCGCCGGGGTGGCGGTGACCGTGCTCGAAAAGCACGCCGACTTCTTTCGCGATTTTCGCGGCGATACGGTGCATCCCTCGACGCTCGACCTGTTCGACGACATCGGCCTGCTCGGCGCTCTGCTCGCGCTTCCGCATGCCGCGCTCGACACGATGACGCTCGACCTGCTCGGGCGCCGCTACACGATCGCGACGCTCAAGCATCTGCCCGTTGCCGCACCCTTTATCGCGATGATGCCGCAATGGGATCTGCTCGACTTCATCGCGCGCGAAGGCCGCAAATATCGCACCTTCGACCTGCGCATGTCGACCGAAGCAACCGGATTGCGCCATGATCCGACCGGCCGCGTCGACGGCGTAACGCTGGCGAGCGGCGAAACGCTGCCCGCACGGCTCGTCATCGCAGCGGACGGGCGCCGGTCGGTGCTGCGCGATGCCGCCAGGCTGCCGCTCGACGATCTCGGCGCGCCGATGGATGTGCTGTGGTTCCGGGTGCCGATGCCGGCGGACCTGGACATGACCGAAGTCCCGCTCGGCACGATCGACAAGGGCGGAATGGTCGTCGCGATCCCGCGCGGCGATTATTGGCAGTGCGCGCAGATCATCGAAAAGGGCGGCTTCGCGGCGGTCGAAGCGCGCGGTATTGCGGCCTTTCGTGAGACCATTGTTTCGATAGCGCCGGGCCTTGCCGCCGGAATCGACGCGATCGCCAGCTTCGACGACGTCAAGCTGCTGTCGGTCGCGCTCGATCGGCTGACCCGCTGGTGGCAGCCCGGACTGCTCGCGATCGGCGATGCCGCGCACGCGATGTCGCCCGTCGGCGGCGTCGGGATCAACCTTGCGGTGCAGGATGCGGTGGCCGCGGCGAATATCCTCGCGGCGCCGCTCGCCGCCGGTGCCGATCCCGATCCGTTGCTCGCGCAGGTGCAGGATCGTCGATGGAAGCCGACGACAAGGATGCAGGCGCTACAGCGCTTCGCGCACCAGCGCGTCGTCGAACCGATGCTGCGCGGCGAGATCGATCATGTCCCGCTCGCGATCCGCCTGCTCGACCATATCCCGCTGCTGCGCCGCATTCCCGGCCGCATACTCGGCCTCGGTTTCGGGCGGCAGCATGTCCAGTCCCCCCTTGCGAAAGATTTTTCATGACCAAAGCCTATGACGCGCTGATCATCGGCGCCGGCCACAACGGCCTTGTCTGCGCCTTCTATCTTGCCAAGGCGGGGCTCAAGGTCCGCATCGTGGAGGCGCGCGATGTCGTCGGCGGCGCCGCCGTGACGGAGGAGTTTGCGCCGGGTTTCCGCAATTCGGTTGCGAGCTATACGGTCAGCCTGCTGCAACCGAAAGTGATCGCCGACATGAAGCTCGCCGATCATGGCTATCGCGTCATCGAACGGCCGATCAGCAATTTCCTGCCGCAGGAGGATGGCGGCTACCTCAAGCTCGGTGGCGGGCTCGAACGGACGCAGGCCGAGTTCCGCAAGTTCAGCGCCCGCGATGCCGAGGTGCTGCCGCAATATTATGACGCGCTCGAGAATGTCGCCGAGCTGCTCCGCGATCTTGCGCTGCGCGTTCCGCCCAATGTCGGCGAAGGGATGCGCACGCTGCTCGACGGCGCGCGGCAGGGGCGGCGCTTTGCGGGTCTCAGTCTCGAACAGCAGCGCGACGTGCTCGACCTCTTCACCAAGTCGGCGCGCACGATGCTCGACAGCTGGTTCGAGAGCGAGGCGGTCAAAGCCGCCTTTGGCTTCGATGCGGTGGTCGGAAACTATGCCAGCCCTGACACGCCGGGCAGCGCCTATGTCCTCCTCCACCACGTCTTCGGCGAGGTGAACGGCAAGAAGGGGGCGTGGGGCCACAGCGTCGGCGGCATGGGCAAGATCACCGAGATCATGGCGAAGGTCTGCCGTGATCATGGCGTCGAGATCAGCCTCGAAAGCCCGGTAGCGAAGGTGCTCGTGGACGGCGGCAAGGCGGTGGGGGTCAAGCTCGTCGGCGGCGAGGAGATTGCGGCGGCGCGGGTGATCGCCAATGTCGGGCCCAAGCTGCTTTACGAACGGATGATGGACGCGGGTGACCTGCCTGCCGATTACGAACGCCGGATCAAGGGTTTCAAGGCAGGCAGCGGAACCTTCCGCATGAATGTCGCGCTGTCGGAGCTTCCCAAATTCACCTGTCTTCCCGAACCCGGCGAGCATCACCAGTCGGGGATCATCCTCGCGCCGACGCTCGATTATATGGACCGCGCCTTTCTCGACGCGAAGCGCGACGGCTGGTCGAAGGAACCGATCGTCGAGATGCTCATCCCCTCGACCGTCGACGACAGCCTCGCGCCCGAAGGCTGCCATGTCGCCAGCCTCTTCTGCCAGCAATTCGCGCCCGAGTTGCCGGGCGGACGCGACTGGGACGATGAGGAGGAAGCCGCAGCCGATTGCATCATCGACACGGTCGAAAAGCATGCGCCCGGCTTCCGCGCCAGCATCGTCGGCCAGACGCGCCTCAGCCCCAAGGGTCTTGAACGCAAGTTCGGGCTGGTCGGCGGCGACATCATGCACGGCAATATGAGCCTCGATCAGCTTTGGTCGGCGCGGCCGGTGCTCGGCAATGGCGGCTATCGCGGGCCGGTGAAGGGGCTCTACATGTGCGGGGCAGGAACGCACCCGGGCGGCGGCGTCACCGGCGCGCCGGGGCATAATGCGGCGCAGGTGATCCTGCGCGACCGCGGTCTATTCGCGCCCCGCTGGCGCTGAGGCCGCGCCCCCGCGGCGGCGCATCAGCAGATAGATGGGCAGTCCCGCCGCGGTCATCGCGACGCTCCACAGGCTCGCCTCGATCCCGGCGCCGTAAAAGGCCCAGCAACTATAGCCGAAGCCGACGAGCGTGAGCGCCGCAAAACCCGGCGAGACGCGCAGGCTGCCCGCCTGTTCCAGCCGCAGCGCCGACAGGCTGCCGACGACATAGAGGATGATTGCGGTCGAGGTGGTGATGAGCACCATGAAGGTGAAAAGTTCGGCGAGCCCGCGCGAATAATTGGCATAGACGACGATGCTCGCGAGCAGGCTCGACGCGATCTGCGCCATTTGCGGCGACCCGAAACGATTGTCGCGCCCGAAAAGGGAAGGGAGCAGGCCGCGATGGGCGAGGTCGCGCGGAATCTCGCCCTGCAGCATCACGAATCCGTTGAGCGCGCCTAGCGCGGCGATCGCGGCAAAGACCGCGACGATATCGCCCGCCAACGGGCTGACCAGCGTTCCGAAAAAGGTCGCATAGGCGGCGTTCGACTGTTGCAGCGTTTCGACGGGCAGCAGCATGGTGACCGCGGTGCAGGACAGGAGATAGAGGAGGCCGGTCGCCGCGGCACCGATCAGCGTGGCGCGCGGGATCATCCGTTCGGGATCGCGCACCCGGTCGCCAACGACGGCGGCGCTTTCGAAGCCAAGCAGCGCGAACAGCGTCAGCGTCGCCGCGCCGCTTACTGCCGACAGGCTGACCGGCTGGGTATGTGCCATCCCTGCGGCATGGCCTTCGCCGGTGCCGAGCAGCCAAGCCGCGACCAGCACCGCGCCGATCACCGGCACGAGCTTCAACAGCAGCGTGATGATCTGCGTCTCGCCCGCGCGGCGGATGCCCGACAGGTTGATGAGCGTGAACAGCCACAGGAAGCCGAT
Organism: Sphingopyxis sp. A083; assembly: GCF_001468495.1. NCBI lineage: Bacteria > Pseudomonadati > Pseudomonadota > Alphaproteobacteria > Sphingomonadales > Sphingopyxidaceae > Sphingopyxis > Sphingopyxis sp. A083. The sequence continues at coordinate 495,992 of NZ_LNSK01000001.1, forward strand.
CGCGACCAGCGCGGGCAGCGGCCCCTTGTCGCCCAGCCGGGGGATGACGATCGAAAGATTGCTGACCGCCGCGACGGCGAGCGTCGCATTCGCCGTCCAGCAACTGATCCAGTAGCTCCAGGCGACGGTGAATCCCGTGCCGGGGCCGAAGGCGGCATTGGCGTAGGTGAACGTCGCGCTGCCGCCGGGCAATCGCCGCGCAAGCCGCGCAAAGACGATGGCGAGGCACAGGGTGCCGGTGATCGTCACGCCCCAGCCGATGACGGCGTTCCAGCCGAGCGGCGCCAGATCGCGGGGCAGGAGGAACACCCCCGACCCGATCATATTGCCCATGACGAGCGCGACGCACATGGCGAGACCGAGCTTCTGCCCGGCCTCGCCCTGTTGCTGTGCGGGGTTCGTCACCCGGTCAGAATTCCTTGCTGACCTTGAGCCCGATCAGTCGCGGCCTGATCGGCGTGTCGTAGAATACCCCGCCGGTGCTGGTCAGCCCGTCGGGATCGCCGCAGGTGGTTTCGAGGCACTGGACACCCGTATTGATGATGCCGTTGCTGTCGAACAAATTGGTCGCGAACAGTTCGGCCTTCCAATCCTCTCCCTTCACACCGATGCTGATATCGGCGGTGGTATAGGATTTAAGCGTTCCCTTGAGCGCATTTTCAAAGATGCGAAGGTCGCTGCGCCGCTTGCCGATATGGTTGAGCGCGAACTGGACATGCCCGCCCAGCCCGCCGATCGGGAATTCGTAGCGCGTGACCAGATTGCCCTTGAACTTCGGCGTCACCGGAAGCTGCGTTCCCGACGGGGCGAGCAGCGCATTGGTCGCACCGTCGCTGCCGGGCAGGGTGCAGTCGAAACTGCTGTTCGCGATCAGGCAGAAATCGCGGCGAATCTGCGCATCATTATAGCTCATCCCGGCGTTGATCGAGAAGCCGCCCTCGCGATAGCCGAGGTCGAGTTCGATGCCGCGAATGCGCGCTACGCCCGCGTTGCGGATTTCGGTCAGACCGTTGAGCCCGAGGAAGGAAAGCTGAATGTCCTTCCAGTCCTCCTGATAGATGGCGCCGTTGAAGCGCACCGGACCCCAGTTGGTCTTCCAGCCGAATTCATAATTGTCGAGCGTATCCGGACCATAGGGCGGCAGGGTGCCGCGGCGATTGATCCCGCCGGGACGGAAGCCGCGCGACCAGGTGCCATAGATCAAGGCATTGTCGCTGAGCTTGTACGTCAGGTTCAGCTTGTGAATGAAGCCGGTATCCTTGGTCCGCTTGTCGAGATTGGTACAGGGCGACCCGGCAACGATCGCCGGACCGAAGCAGGCGGCGACGCCGGTTCGGCTCGACACGCCCGCCGAATAGCCGAAGAAGCCGACCAGGCTGTTGTCGAACTTGTACAGACGGCCGCCGCCGGTCAGCGTCAGCTTGTCGGTGATGTCGTAGCTGAGCTCGCCGAACGCGGCATAGTCGCGGTCGACGCGGAACTGCTTGGTCAACCAGATGTCGCTGGCCGTGCCGGGCACCTTCAGATCGTCGGCCAGATTGTCGATGATGTAATTCTGTTCGATATTGTGACTCTGGCGCTGCCAGAACACGCCGCCGATAAAGCGGATCGGCGCATCGGCGGGCGACGCGATGCGTGCCTCGACAAAGCTCTTCTTATAACGGTCGATGCCGTTGATATACTGATTGGGGCTGATCAGATTGTTCGCATTGTCGCGCAGATAATAGCCCGAACCGTAGAGCGCGTCATAGAAATAGGAATAATCCGAATAGTCGCTCGCCACGTCGGTGCGGCGGCGCAGGTGGCCGCCGGTGACGGTCAGATCCCAATTGCCGAGCTTGCCCTCGATCGTCAGGGCCGCCTGCAGCCATTTGTCCTTGCTCCATTCGGGATTGTACTGGACGGTCTGCAACTGGCCGGTGACGGCGCTCGACCGCTCCTGCGAATAGCTGCCGTTCGTCTTCTGGATCTGGCCCATGATCGTCGGACGCAGGGTCCAATTGTCGTCGAGCTCGATCCCGAGCGCGAGGCGCGCGCCATAGGTGTCGGCATCGTTGTAGTTGTTTTCGACATAGGCCGAATTATTCTGGACGATGCCGCTGGTCGGATAGGTGCGGCTGCCCGGAATATTGTCGATATAGCCGGCATCGTGCCGGTACCAGCCGACAAGGCGCAGCGCCGCGCGCTCACCGAGCGGCGCGTTGATGAAGCCTTCGGCGACACCGCCGAAATTGCCGTGCGCGACCGAATTGATCTCGGCCCCGATCTCGCCATAGGTGCCGCTGGTGTCGGGCTTGTTGGTGACAAGCTTGATCGTGCCCGCCATCGAACTTGCGCCATACAGCGTGCCCTGCGGCCCGGCGAGTGCCTCGACGCGCGAAAGATCATAGGCATGGATATCCAGCGCGCCCTGAATGGTCGTTACCGGCATTTCGTCGAGATAAGTGCCGACGGTCGGCAGCGAGGCTGAATGGTTTGCATTCTCGCCCGACGACACGCCGCGGAAATAGACCTGGGCAAAACCCGGGGCGGCCGTCTGGATCGTCACCGACGGTAGGAATTTGACGACGTCCTGAAATTCCTTGACCTGCAACTCGGCCAGTCTTTCGGTGCCGAGCGCGGTGATCGCCATCGGCACGTCCTGCAGATTCTGCTCGCGCTTCGAAGCCGTGACGACGATGTCGTCGCCATTGGCCGGCGCCGTTTGCTGTGCGAGCGCCGTTCCCGACGTGCACAGGATCGTGCTGCCGAGCAGCAGCGCGCTGCCTTTCGCCAACACTGCCGAAACATTCCGCATAGAGACCCCCCTCGATGACAACAATGTGACGGAGAATGACGCGGTGCAGCGCAAGCGCAAGCATTGTCATCGCACCGGTGCGCGCATTGGTCGAAAATGTCGGCTGCTGTTGCTCAAAGGCAACGTATTTGCGCGCGGCGGGCTAGTCGGCGAGCAGTGGAACCCCCGGATAAGCCTCCAGCACCGGACCGAGCGCCGCCTTGAGCGGGTCGAGCCATGCGTCATAGGGGCGCCATTGATCGACGCCGTCGCGGTTGATGGGGCGGCGCACCTGTTCGCTCGATGCGGTACGCACGGCGCGATCATTGGCGTAAAAGGCCAGGCAGGCCTCCTCGAACGGGACGTTCAGATAGGAGAGCATCGCGCGAACCTCGCCCTCCGGATCGTCGAGCAGCGCCTCGTGGATAACGCGGTGAACCCGGCCCGGCTGGACCGCGTCGATATGCGCCATCAGGCGAACATAGTCGCGATAATAGGCGCCGATATCCGCCAGCCCATAGCTGAACGCCTGACCCTTGGCGAAATGCTGGCGAAAGTTCGACCAGCAGCAATCGAGCGGATGGCGGCGCGCATCGATGATCTTGGCACCGGGCAGGGTCAGGCGAATGAAGGGCAGGTAAAGCCAGTTGTTCGGAAGCTTGTCGATATAGAAGGGCTTGTCCGTTTTGCGCTGGACTGCAGTGCGCGCCAGGAATTGCCGGCCGAGGTCGGCCAGCGCATCGGAGGGCAGATCGGCCAGTGCTTCGACCCAGCGACGCGGGTCGCCCGTCGCATCGCGCCCGAGGCTGAGCGCCAGCGCCGGAATATCGGGCAATTCCATCGTGCCTTCGATCGCACTATGGCTTGCCAGAATTTGCTCGATCAGCGTTGAACCCGCGCGCGGCAGGCCGAGGACGAAAATCGGATCGGGATCGGGCGCGCCCGCACCGGCCATTGCCGCAAAGCGTTCGGCCGGAAAATGGGCGATGATGGCATCGACCGTGGCGCGCGTATCTGCCGGATCATAGCCGAGTTGCGCCGACCGGATCGCATTGCCTGCTGCGTAGTGACGAAAGGCTGCGGCATGATCGCCGGCATCGTCATAGGCCTTGCCAAGCGCGAAGTGCAGATGGAGCCGGTCGTCCGCGCGCGCCTCGTCCGTTGGCGCCGCATCGACGAGCGCAGCTTCCATGGCGGATCGGTCGGCGGCGTCGAACCGAATGGTCTTCAGATTGGCGAGGCTCCACCAGATTTCGCCCAGCCCGGGATCGGTGGCGAGCGCATGGCGATAGGCCGCGATGCTGTCGTCCTGCCGCCCGACCGTCTTGAGCATATGACCATAGCTCATCCACAATTTGGCGTGGCCGGGAAAGCGGCGGGTCAATTCTTCGTACAGCGCGATCGCTTCGTCATAGCCGCCGATACGGCCGAGGGCGGCGGCCTTCAGATTGGCGTGGGCCGGATTGTCGGGATCGTCGCCGAGCACGGAATCGAGCGCCGCGACGGCTTCCGCAAAGCGATTCTGCTTGTAATAGACCGTCGCCAGATTGGCGCGGGCGGCGCCGAACCCCGGCGCGAGTTCGACCGCCCGCATCAGCAGCTTTTCGGCATCGCCATAACGGCCGATACGCCCGGCGACCTCGGCCAGCATGCGGATCGCCGCGACATCGGTGGCGTCGTCGCGCAGGCGTCCGCGCAGCGCGGCCTCGGCATCGGGCAGCCGATCTTCGGCGAGGGCGAGCGCCGCCGCGATCATCTCGGGATCGTGGATCGCCGCGCCAACGGCGTCGAGCGCGGCCGCCTGCGCCTCATCCTCGCGTCCGAGCGCGCGCAGCGCGTGCGCGGCAAGGCGGTGGGCGGCGGCCGATGTCGGAACAACCTCGATAATCGCCTGCGCCTGCGCCAGCGCCGCCGCAGGCTGACCCGCCAGCAGATGCCGGGCGTTGGCGAGCGCCTGATCGTGCGTGACGGTCGCCAAGCCCGCGCGCCTCAGCTCTTGGACCGGGCCTTGGCGATGGCGCGCTTCAGCGTGTCATAGCCCACTTGGCCTTGGAGCAGTTGGTTGCCGACGACCCAGGTCGGGGTGGCATTGAGCTGAAGCTGGGTTGCGATCGCGAGGTTCGCGTCGAGTTCGCGCTGGAACAGCGCCTCGTTCGCGGTCGCGTCGGCGCTTCCGTCGGTGACGACGCCCGCGCGCTGCGCCGCGGCGGCGATCGCCGACGGATCGAGCGAGCTCGCTGCGAACATCGCGTGGTGGAAAGCGTCATACTTACCCTGCCGCGCCGCAGCGAGCGCCATCAGCGCGGCATCGCGGCTTTGCGGCGAGATGATTGGCAATTCGCGGAACACGACCTTGAGCCGCTTGTCCTCGCGGACCAGCCGGTCGACATCGGGCACGCTCGCCCGGCAGAAGCCGCAAGCATAATCGGTGAAGACGACCAGCGTGACGTCGCCGTCGGCATTGCCCGCCCAGGCGCCGGCATAGGGCTTTTCGAGCGCGGGGCGGATCGCGTCGATCGCCTTCGCCATTTCGCGGTCGCGCTGCGCCTCCAGCGCCTCGGGGATGATTTCGGGATTGGCGCGAATATAGTCGCCGACGATCGTCTCGACCTCGCTCTTGCTCATGCCGCCGCCGAAGCGGCCGCCAAGCCAGAAGGTCGCGCCGAGCAGCGCGAGCGCGGCGATGCCGCCGATCAACAGGGTTCGCGTCGATACGCCGTCCATCATTCCTCCCTGGCGCTGCGGCAAGCGGCCTGCGGTCATCGCCTTGGTCCGCGCGGGCTTGGGCTTGGCCGGGGGCGTGACATGCGGGGTGCGATCATCGTCCGACGCGATTGCTGTTGCCGCTGCCTTGGCCGGCGTTTCCGCCAGCGTCGCGGGGATCGCTTCGCCGGCGAAGAGCGGCAGGTCGCCAGCGTTCCCGGCGTCGGCGGCGCGCGCCTCTGCCTCTTCGCGCGCGAGCAATTGTTCGAGCCCCGAGGGCGGCGGCGCAAGCTCTTCGGCGGCGGGACGCAGCTTGTTCGCGGCGTCGCCGATGCCGTCCTTGCCTGCGCGCGCAACCTGACCGGCGACCTGGCCGATTCCGGCCTTCGTCTTGCCCGCGACTTCGCCGATCCCGCGTCCGGCTTCGCTGGAAATTTTCGCGACCTTGTCGCCCAGCGCCATCTTGTCCCACGCCTCGCCGCTCGCGCTCGCCGCGCTGCGTGCCGCCTTCGCCGATCCGCGTCCGACCGCACGCGCGGCGCGCGCGGCGCCCCGGCCCGATCGCTGTGCAAGGTCGCGCGTCCGCCGCGGTATCTCCATCGCCTCGACGCGCGCGGGTATGTCGGCGCGTTCGCCGACGTCGATCGTCCAGTCGGCGAAGGCCTCCGTCCCGCGCCGGATCGCGCCCCACAGCCGCGCCGCGCCGGCCTTCAGCTGCTCCCCCGTGACGCGCGGATCGCGCGCCGGAGCGGGCTTCGGCGTATAGCGGCCGACGTCGATGCCGACGGGCGGCGCGTCCTTCGGCTTTGCCAGTCCCTCGTCGGCGCGCGGCAGGGGCTCGGGCGCCGGCGACGGGTCGCGCAACCACGGCTGGTAATATTCGTCTTTCTTGTCTGTCACTTGTCGCCCTTGTGCATTCGCGAAATTGCGATGCATCCCCGAATTTCGTCGTGAATCTAGCGCCGTTTGCGCGTCCGTTCTACCTCGGCGCGCGCAACCATCGAAATATCCTGTGCACGAATCCAGTCGGGCGACCCTTGCGGCAGGCCCTGCATCGCCATTTCGGCATTACGCAGCGCGAGCATCGGCTGTCCACCCTCGAGACTGTAGCGTTCCGCCGAGGCGAGCGCGGCGCGCGCCTGATCGCCGCGGTTCGCATAGACGATTCCGAGCTGATACCAGGCGAAAGGATTCTCGTTATCGAGCGCGACGGCGGTTTTCAGCACCTTTTCGGCCTCGGGAAAATTGGCCGGATCCTCGGTCGCGATCAGTGCATGGCCGAGGGTCGAGGCGATCAGCGGCTGCGATTTCGAATTGGCGACCGCCTTGCGCAGCGGCGGGATCGCTTCCTTGGGCCGCCCGGATTCGAGCAAAACCTGGCCTTCGAGCTCGAGGAAATACGGGTCTTCGGGATTGGTGGCGATCAGGGCGTCGACCTCGTCCAGCGCCTTTTGCGGATAGGCGCTCTTGTGCCAAGCGTAAGCGCGGGCGTAGCGCGCGGGCACGCTCTTGTCGCTTTCGGGATATTTGCGCAGCGTCCGCTCGGGCTCTTCCATATAGCCGAGCAGCTTGGCCTTCACGCGCTGGAAGCGGGCTTCGAGTTGGGGGTCGCTCGGCTTGTCCCACGCCGGATCGACGACATAGACTTCGCGCAGCGCCTGGATGCGATCGCCCGACAGCGGGTGCGTGCGGCTGTAGGCCTGATCATCATCCTGTTTGACGGCGTAGCGGAATTCGAGATTCTGCAGCTTCTTGAAGAAATCGAGGCTGCCTTTGCCGCTGATCCCTGCCTTCGACAGATATTGCGCACCGGCGGCGTCGGCGGTCGCTTCCTGCACCCGGCTGAACGCCAGATATTTGCCGAGCGCCGCCTGTTGCCCCGCCATCATGATCCCCATACCGGCGTCGCTGCCGCCTGCCGCGATCGCCGCGGCGCCGAGCAGCAGGCTGAGCAGCGAGATGCCCGTTGCGGTCTTGGCGCCGTCGCTGGCGCGGATGGCGTGGCCGCCCATGATATGGCCGAGCTCGTGGGCGAGTACGCCCTGCACTTCGTTGGCGCTGTCGGCGGTCTCGATCAGGCCGCTAAAGACATAGATGTCCTGACTGCCCGCCACGAACGCGTTGATGCTGCGATCGCCGAGCAGGTGGACGCGCACCTGTCCGGGACGCAGCCCCGCCGCGACGAGCAGCGGATCGACCATGTCCTGGAACAGCGCCTCGGTTTCGGCGTCGCGCAGCATCGACTGCGCCATCACCGGCCGCGCAGCAACCGCCGCCATGGCGACGAGCGTCAGCAGCAGGCGCAGCGCGGCGCGCCAGGCGCCCGGCCGGGCCAGGATGTGGGACGGGGATGGCGCGATCATCGCCGCCCGTCTTGCGCCGCGCGTCTGAACCTCGAATGAAGCCATGGAGACTTATTGGGGCGCCAGCCGCGCGGGCGCAAGGTGCGTGATGGCCGCTACGGCGGCGCCTGTCCGAAAAAAGGGCCCCCGCTTGCGCGAGGGCCCGTCTTTTCATGCAATTCAGGCCCGTCAGTTGCCGAAGGTGCGCTGCCACCAGCCGCGACGGGGTCCGCCCTCAGGGGCGTCGCCTTCGGCGTCGGCAGGGATGGCTTCGACCGCGGAATCGCCCTGCGGAGCGCTTGCGGTTGCTTCGGCGGGCTGCGCTTCGGCGGCGGCCGCCTTCTTGCTGCGGCTCGCGCGCTTTTTCGGCGCGGGCTTGGCGGGTTCTGCTTCCTCTACCGGCACGTCGGCGACAGGAGCCTCGGGCGCTTCGCTGCTCGCCTCGCCGGCTTCGGCCGCGGCGGCTTCGGCAGCGATCGCCGCCTTGGTCTTGCGCGGCGCGCGTTTGCGCTTCGGCTTTTCTTCGGCCGCAGGGGCTTCGGGGGCGGGGGCTTCGACGGCTTCCGGTTCGGGCGCAGTCGTGTCCGCGTCGCCTGCCTCGGCTTCGACGGCTTCGGCCTCGACCTTCTTGCGACCGCGGCCGCCGCGGCGACGACGCGGCTTGGCTTCGCCTTCCTCGCTCGCTTCGGCGGCTACGGGTTCGGCCGCACCATCGGCGCCGGCTTCGTCGTCGCCGTCGCCGTCGGTTTCCTCGGCCTCTTCGGAAGCCGTTTCGCCCTCGGCGGTTTCGTTGCCCTCGTCATCGCGGCGACCGCGACGACCGCGGCGGCGACGCCGGCGGCGCTTGTTGCGTCCGCCTTCGCCATCGGCATCGCCCTCTTCACGCTCGCGTTCGCGGCGCGCGGGGCGTTCGGCTTCTTCTTCCTCTTCTTCGATATCCTCTTCGTCGACGATATCGTCGTCATCATCATCCTCGATCGGCGCGATCGGGGCGAAGCTGCGGCGCTGAACGGGCGGCGGGCCGCCGACCTCGATCGCCATGCGCGCGCCTTCGGTTTCGCCGTCGGGCAGGATTTCGACGCTGACGCCGTACAGATCCTCGATATCGCGCAGTTCGCGGCGCTTTTCGTTGAGGAGATAGAAGGTCGCTTCCTGGCTCGCGCGCAGGATGATCTTGCTGCCCTTGCCGCGTGCGGCTTCCTCTTCGATCAGGCGCAGCGCGCTGAGACCCGCCGACGATGCGGTGCGGACGAGGCCGGTGCCTTCGCAATGCGGGCAGGGGCGCGTCGACGCTTCGAGCACGCCGGTGCGCAGCCGCTGGCGGCTCATTTCCATCAGGCCGAAGCCCGAGATGCGGCCGACCTGGATGCGCGCGCGGTCATTCTTGAGCGCATCCTTCATCGCGCGCTCGACCTTGCGGACGTTCGAGCCATGATCCATGTCGATGAAGTCGATGACGATCAGGCCCGCCATGTCGCGCAGGCGAAGCTGGCGGGCGATTTCGTGTGCCGCCTCAAGGTTGGTGCTGAGCGCGGTCTGCTCGATATTATGCTCGCGCGTCGAGCGGCCCGAGTTGATGTCGATCGACACCAGCGCCTCGGTCGGGTTGATGACCAGATAGCCGCCCGATTTCAACTGGACGACGGGATTGAGCATCCCCGCAAGCTGATCCTCGACGCCATAGCGCTGATACAGCGAAACGGGGTCGGCATATTGCTTCACGCGCCGGGCGTGGCTGGGCATCAGCAGCTTCATGAACTGCTTCGCCGCCTTATAGCCCTCTTCGCCCTCGACGAGCACTTCCTCGATGTCGCGGTGATAGATGTCGCGGATCGCACGCTTCACAAGGTCGCTGTCCGAATGGATCAGCGCCGGCGCGCTCGACCCCAGCGTCTTTTCGCGAATCTCGTCCCACAGCCGGGCGAGATAGTCGAAGTCGCGCTTGATCTCGGTCTTGGTGCGGCTCATCCCCGCGGTGCGGACGATGCAGCCCATCGACGGCGGCAGGTTGAGCTCGTCGATCATCGCCTTCAATTTGCGGCGATCGGCGCCGTTCGAAATCTTGCGGCTGATCCCGCCGCCGTGCATCGTGTTCGGCATCAGCACGCAATAGCGGCCGGCCAGCGACAGATAGGTGGTCAGCGCCGCGCCCTTGTTGCCGCGCTCTTCCTTGACGACCTGCACCAGCATCACCTGGCGGCGACGGATGACGTCCTGAATCTTGTACTTGCGGCGCAGCGACATGCGGCTTTCGCCATTTTCGTCCTCGTCGCGGCGTCCGCGTCCGCGGCCGCCCTTGCGACCCCGGCTCCGCCCGCGGCCCCGTCGACCCTTGTCGTCGCGATCGTCGCGCGCTTCTTCGCCATCTTCGGCGTCGGCGTCGTCCGCGGAATCTTCGCCGCCATCGTCGTCGCTGTCCTCGCCGATGGTTTCGGGGGCCGCAACGGCGGCGTCATCGTCGCCGGGCTCGTCGACATCGGCGACATCGCCTTCCAGCTCGTCGAGGTCTTCCTCGGCGCGCATCGCGGCTTCGGCGGCATGCTCCGCCTCTTCGCGCAGCAAGGCTTCGCGGTCTTCCTTCGGGATCTGGTAATAGTCGGGGTGGATTTCGCTGAAGGCCAGGAAGCCGTGGCGATTGCCGCCATATTCCACGAACGCCGCCTGCAGCGACGGTTCGACGCGGGTTACCTTGGCCAGATAGATATTGCCCTTGAGCTGCTTGTGCTCGGCGGACTCGAAATCAAACTCCTCGATGCGGTTTCCCTTGGTGACGGCGACCCGGGTTTCTTCCCGGTGCCGCGCGTCGATCAACATGCGCGTGGTCATTATTATCACTCCAGGCGCGCCGCAGCGCGCCAAACAAAAAGGCCGCCGCCGCCCGTGGAGGGCGGCTGCGGTCGATAGGGTTCAAACGGAAAAAGACGTTATTGCCGCGCGTGGCCCGCGTCCGGTCCTGGACGCGCATGCGGTCTTCCGTCACGTCGACGCGCGGCGCAAATGCGACTGCGTCGGCATGGGAAGAGGGCATGGCAAGCCTCATACGGCATCAACCTGTTACGGGGTGACCGTTATGGCAGGCGACGCTGGAATGGGGTCGGCCGCCGCCCGGTCATCCGGGTGGACTGACGGATATGCCTTTCCCCGCATGTCCGGCGCCAGGGAGGCCATGAACCGCGAATCGCGCGGGTCAGCCTTTCCCCTCAAAAGGCCGGACGGGATCGGGTCGGACACCGTCAGTGTGTCGGGTGCTAGCATCGGCACGGACCAACGGCAACCCAAAGCACGGCAGACACATGGGAATGTTCGCGCACGCCGACAAGGCGTTTTGCACAATTCGTGCTGAATCGCCTGTTAACCGTGCCGGTTGACCGCGATTTGACGGGCAATGGCTAATGACTGGTTCATCCTTTTTTGCGGCCGGAGCCCTCATGTTTTCGAATAAGCGCTGGACCATCGCGCGCCGGGGGCGGCATAACCGGGCGATGGGCCTGATCCTTGTCCTGATCGCGACGATCCTGTCGATACCGGCGGCGATCGCGGGCGATATTCGCGCGGTCGAAATCGGCGACCGCGAGGTGACGCTGCGCTTTGCCGACGTCGTCGCGGGCGCGTCGGCCTTCGTCCTCGCCGGACCCGACCGCATCGCGCTCGACATTCTGGGCGCCGATCCCGGCCGTTCGCCGCAGGGCAGCGGGCTTGTCAGCGCGGTGCGTCAGGGGCGGCCGGCCGCCGATACGGCGCGCGTCGTGCTCGATCTGGCGCGGCCCGCGGTGGTCACCGACGCGCGCTTCGCCGCCGACGGGCGCAGCCTGTCGCTGCGCTTGCGTCCCGTCTCGGCCGACGAGTTCGAACGCGCCGCCAAGACGCCGCGCACCGAATGGCAGCCGCCTCTCAACTTTCGCGCCAAGCCCCCCGAAAAGCGCTACAGCGTCACCGTGCCGATCGGCGCACCCAAGCCGGCGCCGGCGCTGCCCAAGATCGAGGGGCCGAATAATCCACGCCTGCCGCTAGTCGTCATCGACGCCGGCCATGGCGGGCACGATCCGGGCGCGATTTCGCCGCACAGCGGCAAGCGCGAAAAAGATATCACGCTGGGGATTGCGCGCGCGATTCGCGACGATCTGATCGCCAGCGGCCGCGTCCGCGTTGCGCTCACGCGCTCCGACGACCGCTTTCTGGTGCTCGAGGAACGCTATGGCATCGCGCGGCGGCTGAAGGCCGACCTGTTCATTTCGATCCATGCCGACGCGGCCGAGAATGAAGAGGCGCATGGCGCGTCGGTCTATACTTTGTCCGAAGTCGCCTCCGACCGCGAGGCGGCGCGGCTTGCGGCGCGCGAGAACAAGGCGAATATCATCAATGGCGTCGATCTGGGCGCGCACAGCGGCGAAGTCTCGTCGATCCTGCTCGACCTGACGCAGCGCGAGACGATGAATGTCGCGTCCGATTTCGCCCGTCTGCTCCAGCGTGAGGCGGCGGACGATGTCACCTTCCGCACCACCGCGCACCGTTTTGCATCCTTCGTCGTGCTCAAGGCCCCCGATACGCCGTCGATCCTGTTCGAAACCGGCTTCATCTCGAACAAGGATGATTCGGAATTTCTGGCTTCGGCGGCGGGGCAGAAAAAGGTCGCGCGCGGCGTCCGCGACGCCATCCAGGTTCATTTTGCGCGGCAGATCGCCGCCGTCGGCCGCTGAACCAAAAAGTTAGTCTTGACTAACTTTTTGCGGGCGCGCAGCTTTCGCCCGGTTCGCGGCGGGAGAGCGACATGGCGACGGCGGAGGCAGGATGGAGCAACTGGTCGGGTAGCGTCCGTGCCCCGGCAACGGTGGCACGACCGACGAACGAGGCGGCGCTTTCCGCGCTGGTGCGCGAGGCCGCCAAGGTGCGCGCGGTCGGCGCCGGGCACAGCTTCATGCCGCTATGCCAGTCGGACGAGCTGATCGTCAGCCTCGACGCGATGGCGGGCGACCTCAGTATCGCCCCCGATCGTCAGACCGCGCGCATCCCGGCGGGATGGAGCATCAAGCGGCTGACCGAGGCGCTGTGGCAGCACGGCCTTGCGCTCGCCAACCAGGGCGATGTCAATCCGCAGGCGCTGGCGGGCGCGATGGCGACGGGCACGCACGGGACCGGCGTCGATCTCGGCTCGCTGTCGACCTTTGCGCGGGGCTTCCGGCTGATCGGCGCCGACGGCGCGACGCGCTGGTGCGACGCGCAGGAAAACCCCGATCTGTTCGCGGCGCAGCGGCTGTCGCTCGGGCTGTTCGGCATCGCGACCGAGATCGAGGTTGCCGTCGTCCCTGCCTTTCATCTGGTCGAACGGATCGAGAAAAGGCGCTGGGACGAAATCCGCGAAAGCTATGACGAGCTTGCCGAACGCCACCGTCACATCGAATTCTGGATCTTTCCGCACGCCGAGCATGTGATCCTGAAGACGTTGACGCCGTGCGACCCGTGCGATCCGCCGCGCTCGACGAGCGATGTCGACGAAAGCGCGTTCCGCCGCGCGCTCGACATCGCGGCCTTCGCGCCCTTTCTGACCCCGCTGCTCCAGCGCGCGATGATGAAGACGCGCTTCGACGGCGAGCGACGCGGCCCCGCGCACAGCATCTTTCCGTCCGACCGCACGATCCGTTTCGAGGAAATGGAATATGAACTGCCGCGCGCCGCGGGCCTCGCCGCGCTCGACGCCGTGATCGGCTGGATTCGCGCCGGGCGTTTGCCCGTGACCTTTCCCTTCGAATATCGCACCGTCGCCGCCGACGATATCTGGATGAGCCCGATGAACGCCGGGCCGGTCGCCGCGATTTCGATGCACCAATATGCGAAAATGCCGTGGGCGGATCATTTTGCCGGTGCCGAGGCGATTTTCCGTGCGCATGGCGGGCGGCCGCATTGGGCGAAGCGCCACACGTTGACGCGCGCCGATGTCGACGCGCTCTATCCGATGGCCGAACGCTATCGCGCGGTCCGCCGCGCCGCCGATCCGCATGGCAAATTTCTGAACCCGCATCTGGAGGCGCTGTTTTCATGAGCGACGATCTGACCTTGCACGCCCATCTCGTCGGCCGGCAGGGGTCGCGCGCCGACCTCAATACGCCGGTACTCGTCCTCGATATCGACGCGCTCGACCGCAATATTGCGGCGATGGCCGGGCTGGCCGCTGCGCGCGGCATCGGCCTCAGGCCCCATGCCAAGACCCACAAGAGCGTCGATATCGCGAAGCGCCAGCTTGCGGCGGGCGCCGCCGGGGTCTGCTGCGCGAAGATCGGCGAGGCGGAGGCGCTTGCCGATGGCGGCATCACCGGCATCCTCATCACCTCGCCGGTCGCCGCGCCGCACGCGATCGAGCGGCTTGCGGCGCTGGCGACGCGGGCGGACGGGTTGATGGCGACGGTCGATCATCCCGATGTCGCGCGGCGGATCGATGCCGCGCTTGCGGCCCAGGGCGCGACGCTGGACGTGTTGATCGACATCGATCCCGGCATCGCGCGGACCGGCGTCGCCTCGCCCGAAAAGGCGGTCGACCTTGCGCGCGCCATCGCCGCGCTTCCGGCGCTGCGCTGGCGCGGCGTCCAATATTATTGCGGGTCGCAGCAACATATCGAGGATTATGCCGAGCGCCGCGCCGCGATCGTCGAGCGCACCGACTATCTGACGACCGTGCTCGCCGCGCTTGCCGACGCGGATTTCGCGGCGGAAATCGTCAGCGGCTCGGGGACGGGAACGCACCATATCGACCTCGACCTCGGCGTCTTTACCGAGCTGCAGGCGGGCTCCTACGTCTTCATGGACAAGCAATATTGCGACTGCGATCTGACCGGCGACGGCGCGGTACCGTTCGAGGTTGCGCTCGGTGTCGATGCGCGCGTCGTCAGCGCCAATCATAGCGGTCTCGTCACCATCGATGCGGGGTTCAAATCGCTGTCGACCGACGGCGGGGTCGCCGTGGTCCGGCGCGGCGCGCCCACGGACAGCTTCTTCGCCTTCATGGGCGACGAACATGCCGCGCTGGTCGCGCCCGGCATCGGCGAACGGATGGCGCCGGGCGATCCGGTGACGCTGACCGTCCCGCACTGCGACCCGACCGTCAATCTCTATGACCATTATCATGTCGTCGCAGGCGACACGCTCGTCGCCATCTGGCCGGTCAGCGCGCGCGGCCGCGCGCGATGAGCGTCGCGGCGAAGGCGCCGCCGAAGCAGGAACGCGCGCGCGCCACCTATGACCGGCTGCTCGATGTCGCGGGCCTGCTCCTCGCCGAAGAGGGCATCGAGCGCATTTCGACCAACCGGATCGCCGCCGAGGCGGGGCTGAGCCCGCCCGCACTCTATCGCTATTTCGGCGACAAATATGCGGTTCTTGAGGCATTGGGCCGCCGGCTGATGGAGCGGCAGAATGCGGTGCTGGAGGCGTGGATCGAGCGGCACCGGCGCGGCGGCATCGCGGCGATGGCCGGGCATATCGGCGAACTGCTCGCCGAAACCGCCGCGGTGACGCGGGTCGAACCGGGCGCGGTGTGGACCTTGCGCGCGCTCCACGCGACCCCGCGGCTCGTCCATGTCCGGCTCGAATCGCATCGCCACGTTACCGACCGGCTGACCGATGCATGCGCTCCGCATTTGCCTGCTATTGGCCGGGACATGTTGTGGCGCCGGCTTCGCCTCGCGGTCGAGCTTGGCTTTGCCGCCGAAGAGATGACGAATGAAGAAGATTGCGTGCCAGCCGATGCCGTCCTTGCCCATGTTACCGCCATGCTGGGCGGACTGTTGCTTGACCTGACCCCCCTCCCGCAAGCGGGAGGGGTTGGAGGTGGGCAGGGACAGTCGGGTGGCCCACCCGGCTGCGATTAGCGAGCAAGCTCGCAAGTCTCGCTACCCCTCCCGCCTGCGGGAGGGGGATGCCCGACCACCGTAAGCCGCTTCCCTTTCGGCGAAGCAGGCTTTAGAGGCAGGCCAATCATGGTCGCCGACAGCACGTCCCACTTCCGTTACCGCCTGCGCCGCGACAGCAACGCCGTCATTGGCTGGTTCCGGCAGATGTGGACGCGGCGCTGGTTCCGCTGGCTCGGCTATCTTGCGCTGGCGGGCGTGGCCGCACTGGCGCTGCTGTGGGCGATCTTCGCGCGTAACCTGCCTTCGGTCGACCAGCTGCGCGACTATCAGCCGCCGCTGCCGACGATGGTGCGCGACGGCGAGGGCAAGCCCGTCCACAGCTATGCACGCGAGCGCCGCGTCCAGCTGGAATATGCCGAATATCCCCAGCTTCTCGTCCGCGCCTTTCTCGCGGCCGAGGACCGCACCTTCTTCGAACATGGCGGGATCGACTATCCCGGCATCGCGACCGCGATC
Source organism: Sphingopyxis sp. A083 (assembly GCF_001468495.1). Lineage (NCBI taxonomy): Bacteria > Pseudomonadati > Pseudomonadota > Alphaproteobacteria > Sphingomonadales > Sphingopyxidaceae > Sphingopyxis > Sphingopyxis sp. A083. The sequence goes on from NZ_LNSK01000001.1 coordinate 512,167, forward strand.
CTGACCAACCTGAAGCGCGACGGCCGTCCGGTCGGCGCGTCGACGATCACGCAACAGGTGGCGAAGAATCTGCTGCTGACGGGCGAGGTCAGCTATACCCGCAAGATTCGCGAGGCGATCCTCGCCAAGCGGATCGAGGCAGCGCTGACGAAGCAGCAGATCCTCGAACTGTATCTCAACGAGATCCCGCTCGGCCGTCGCAGCTTCGGCGTCCAGGCCGCGGCGCGCGCCTATTTCGACAAGGATGTCGACCAGCTCGCACTTCACGAAATGGCCTTCCTCGCCATTTTGCCCAAGGCACCCGAAACCTACGGCCGCGCGCGCAATACCGACAAGGCGATCGCGCGGCGCAATTTCGTGCTTTCCGAAATGTTCCGCAACGGCTGGATCACCGCGGCGCAGCGCGACGCCGCGCAGGCGATGCCGCTCGGCCTCTCTGAAACGGGCAACAAGGCGGTCGCGCAGGTCGGCGGCTATTATATGGAAGAGGTGCGCCGCCAGCTGATCGACCAGTTCGGCGAGACCCCCGAGGACGGCCCCCTCAGCGTCTATGGCGGCGGGCTTTGGGTGCGTACCCCCTATGACGACAAGATGCAGCAGGCCGCGACCGGCGCGCTGCGCCGCGGCCTCGTCCGCTACGACACCGGCAAGGGCTGGTCGGGACCGATTGCGCGGATCGAGGCCGACGACAAATGGCGCAGCCGCCTCGCATCGAGCTTCATCGGCATCGACTATGACAATTGGCGCGTGGCCGCAGTGCTCGCCAAAACGGCCGGCGAGGCGCGCATCGGCTTTGCCGACGGCGAAGAGGGCCGCCTGCCCGCAGGCGCCGCGAGCATGGGCTATCGCAAGACGGGCGGCAGCGCCTTTTCGGCGATGCGCCCGGGCGACCTGATCGCGGTCAAGGCGACCGGGCCCGGCGTATATACGCTGAAGAACATCCCCGAAGTGTCGGGCGGCATGGTCGTCGAAAGCCCCCATTCGGGCCGCGTCTATGCGATGCAGGGCGGGTTCGACGTCCGCCTGTCGCCGTTCAACCGCGCGACCCAGGCCGAACGCCAGCCGGGGTCGACGATCAAGCCCTTCGTCTATGCGACGGCACTCGACAATGGCATGACGCCGGCGACGCTGATCGTTGACGGCCCCTTCTGCGTCTATCAGGGCGCGCGCTTCGGCAACAAATGCTTCCGCAACTTCGGCGGCGCGAGCGGCAGCGGCGAGCATACGATGCGCTGGGGCCTCGAACAGTCGCGCAACCTGATGACGGTCAGGACGGCGAGCCAGATCGGGATGGAACCGATCGTCGAAACGATCAAGACGATGGGGATCGGGACGCACGAACCCTATCTGTCGACCGCGCTCGGCGCCGGGTCGACGACGGTCGAAAAGATGGTCAACGCCTTTTCGATGCTCGCGAACCACGGCCGCGAGCTCAAGCCCCGACTGATCGACTATGTCCAGGATCGCCGCGGCAAGGTGATTTTCCCCAAGAACTGGAGGCCCTGCGAGGGGTGCAACAGCGACGATTGGGATGGCAAGCCGATGCCGCGCTTCACGCCGTCGGGCAAGCAGCTGATGGACCCGATGACCGCCTATCAGGTCGTCCATATGCTCGAAGGCGTCGTTCAGCGCGGGACCGCGCAGGTGCTGCGCGATCTGAACGTGCCGCTGTTCGGCAAGACGGGGACGACCACCGGCCCGACCGACGTCTGGTTCGTCGGCGGCACCCCCGACGTCGTCGCCGGGCTCTACATGGGCTATGACCAGCCGCGCAGCATGGGCGGCTATGCGCAGGGCGGCAGCCTCGCCGCGCCGGTCTTCAAGCAATTCTTTCTCGAATCGCTGACCGACCGGCCGCCGGTGCCGTTCATAGCGCCGAAGAATATCCGTATGGTGCGTATCGACCGCCAGTCGGGCCGCCGCGTCTATGGCGCGTGGCCGGGGACCGATCCCAAGGCGGCGATCATCTGGGAAGCCTTCAAGCCCGAAAGCGAACCGCGCCGGACGATCCGCGAAGAAGAGATCAAGCCCGCCGCCTCCGCCAAGCGACCCGATGCGCCGGTACAGGAAGGCAATGGCCGGCGCAGCGACGCCGACTTCCTCGACGACCGCGGCGGTATCATCTGACGGCTTGCCTCGCGCGGCTGAGCCACTATGGCCGTCGCCTACAGTTTCAGGAGCAAAGACCATGCGCGCCGAAGCGCAGGATCATGTCGATACCATCAACGCCGCGCTGGCGCTCTTGCGCCGTTTCCTCGACTGGGACCGCGCGGTGCGCCGCCTCGACGAACTCAATGCGAAGGTCGAGGACCCGACGCTTTGGGACAATCCCAAGGCGGCGCAGGATGTCATGCGCGAACGCCGCCGTCTCGACGAGGCGATCACCGCGACGCGGTCGATCGAAAAGGAGATGGGCGATACGGTCGAACTGATCGAACTTGCCGAGATGGAGGGCGACGAGGCGCTGGTCGATGACGCGGTGCAGTCGCTCGCCACGCTGGCGGCGCGCGCCGAAGAGGACAAGATCAAGGCGCTGCTCGCGGGCGAAGCCGACAGCTATGACTGCTATATCGAGGTTCACGCCGGCGCCGGCGGCACCGAAAGCCAGGACTGGGCCGAAATGTTGCAGCGCATGTATATGCGCTGGGCCGAAAAGCGCGGCATGAAGGTCGAACTGATCGAATATCAGGCGGGCGAACAGGCGGGCATCAAATCGGCGACGATGCTGGTCAAGGGCGAGAATGCCTATGGCTATGCCAAGACCGAAAGCGGCGTTCACCGCCTCGTCCGCATTTCGCCCTATGACAGCTCGGCGCGCCGCCACACCAGCTTTTCCAGCGTCTGGGTCTATCCGGTGATCGACGACAATATCGAGATCGAGATCAACGAAGGCGACCTCAAGATCGACACCTATCGTGCTTCGGGCGCGGGCGGGCAGCACGTCAACACGACCGATTCGGCGGTGCGTATCACGCACATCCCGACCGGGATTGTCGTCGCGAGCCAGAACGACCGGTCGCAGCACAAGAACCGCGCGACCGCGATGGGCATGCTGAAGGCGCGAATGTACGAGGCGGAGCTCCAGAAGCGCGAAGCCGCGGCTTCGGGCGAATATCAGGCCAAGACCGAAATCGGCTGGGGTCACCAGATCCGCTCCTATGTCCTCCAGCCCTATCAGCTGGTGAAGGATTTGCGCACCGGCGTGACCTCGACTGCACCTTCCGACGTGCTCGACGGCGCGCTCGACCCCTTCATGGCAGCGGCGCTGTCGCAGAAGGTGACGGGCGAAAAGGTCGAGGTGGAGGATATCGACTGATGCGCCGCCGCGCGGCCCGGCCTGCGGCGCTGCCGCTGTTCGCCGCGCTGGCCGCGCTGTCGCTGCTCGGGGGATGCAACGCGCCGTGGAGCGAGAATAGCGACCGCCCCGAAACCGCGCGCGACTTTCCGCCCGCCGACCGTCCGGTCGCGCCGATCACCTCGACCAAATGGTCGACCGAAGAGGCGCGCGACCGCGTCAACGAAGCCGACGACATCATGGATTCAGCCGACGTGCGCCCCGGCATGACCGTGGCCGACATCGGCGCCGGCGATGGCTATTATACAGTGCGGCTCGCGCCACGGGTCGGCCAGTCGGGCCGCGTGCTGGCGCAGGATATCCAGCCCGAAGTGATCGAGCGGCTCGCCGACCGTGTCGCGCGCGAACGGCTCGACAACGTGTCGCTCAAACTTGGTGCGGTCGACGATCCGCGCCTGCCCGCGGCCAGCTTCGACCGCGTGTTCATGGTCCATATGTATCACGAGATCGGCGAGCCCTATGCCTTTCTGTGGCGCCTGCGCCCGGCGCTGCGCCGGGACGGGCAGGTGATCGTCGTCGACGGCGATCGTCCGATCGCCCAGCATGGCACACCCTTTCGCCTGCTCGTCTGCGAATTCGAGGCGGTGGGCTTCAAGCTTCTGTCCTATGACGACAAGGCGCACGCGGGCGGCTATCTCGCGCGCTTTGTACCCGATGGTCAGCGCCCGGCGCCCAAAGCCATCAAGGTCTGCAAGAACCCCTAGGGTCCTGACCCTAGTAGACCAGCAGCCTGTCGTCGGCGCGCGCGTCGGCAAGGAAACTGACGAGGCCAGCGGCGCGCACCTGCGGCACCAGGTCGTTCGCCGTCATGCCCGCGAGCGCGAGGCCCGACTGACAGACGAACAGGTCGACATCCATCGCCATCGCCTCGGCGATCAGTGCGGCAAGCCCCGGCTGGCCGACCGCCTCGCGCGCGCTGTCGCCGGCAAAGGTGACGGGGGTACGCAGCAGCGCCGCCGCCTCGCCCTGCAGGAACAGCCGCGCCGGGCGGCCGAGCGCCGCGGCGGCAATCCCCGTCTCCAGCGCGGCATAGAAGCGCGCGCCGTCGCGGCTCGCGACGATGATGCTCAGGCGCTGCATATCGGGCATGCCGGCTCCTTTGCGACACCGACCTCGCGCCAGCGCCGATCGAGCATGTCGAGGATGGCGAGGCGGCCGGTCAGCGGTTGGCCCCAGCCAGTGAGCGCGCGCACCGCCTCGAGCGCAGCCATCGCTCCGATCATTCCGGCGAGCGCGCCCATCACGCCCGCTTCGGCACAGTTGATGCCTGGTCGGTCGGGATCGTCGCCGACCAGACAGGCGTAGCAGGGGCTGTCGCCGCGCCAGCCTTCATAGAGCGCGATCTGTCCCTCGAACGCGCCGATGGCGGCGCTGAGCAGCGGAATCTCGCGCGCGACCGCCGCGCGGTTGACCGCGAGGCGGGTGGCGAAATTGTCGCATCCGTCGAGGATCAGGGTCGCATCGGCCAGCAGCGCTTCGGCATTGCCCGTATCGAGCCGCGCCTCGACCGCCGCCGCTTCGACATGGGGGTTGATGCGCCGCGCGGCGTCTGCCGCGACGACCGCCTTGGGGCGGCCGATATCGGCATCGGTAAACAACGGCTGACGCTGCAGATTGGAAAGTTCGACGCGATCATCGTCGACGATCGTCAGTCTGCCGACCCCCGCTGCCGCCAGATAGGTGATCGCCGGACAGCCGATCCCGCCCGCGCCGATCAGCGCGACATGCGCCGCCTTCAGCTTCGCCTGCCCCGCGCCGCCGAATTGCGGCAGGATGATCTGGCGCGCATAGCGGTCGAGTTCGGCGTCGCTGAGCAAGACCTATTCGCCCGGCCGCCGCATCTTCATCGCCGCGAGCGACCCGACATTGGCGGGCGCATCCTGATCGCCTTCGCTCTGTTCGTCGGCCGCGCCGCTCGCGACCCCGGTCGATCCGAAGCCGCCCGCGCCGCGCGCCGTTTCGTCGAGCGTCTCCACCTCGGCAAAGGTCGCGCGCTGGACGGGCGCGGGCACGATCTGCGCGATGCGGTCGCCGCGTTTGATTTCGAACACCTCGTCGCCGAGATTGGCGAGGATCACCTTCACCTCGCCGCGATAGTCGCTGTCGATCGTCCCCGGCGTGTTGAGGCAGGTGATGCCGTGCTTGAGTGCGAGGCCCGAGCGGGGGCGCACCTGCACCTCATAGCCTGCGGGAATCGCCATCGCGAAGCCGGTCGCAACCGCGTGGCGCGCGCCGGGGCGCAGCGTCAGCGTCTCGGCCGCGACGATGTCCATCCCCGCTGCGCCGTCGCTGGCATAGGCCGGAACCGGCAGGCCGCCGCCGTTGGGCAGGCGCTGGAGGCGGATCTCAATCATCGGCAAGGGGGACGCGGGTATCGAGTTCATCGGCGATTTTTTCCATCAATTTGCGGGCGACGGCTTCCTTGGGCAGCCGGTCCCAACTGTCGACGCCAGCCTTGCTGACGATATGAACGCGGTTCGTCTCGCCGCCCATCGGGTCCGCCGAGACATCGTTGGCGACGATCAGGTCGCAGCCCTTGCGGGCGAGCTTTGCCTGGGCATGAGCGATCACGTCGTTGGTTTCGGCGGCGAAGCCGACGAGCAGCGGCGGCCGCTTGGCGCTCTTCGCGACGCTCGCCAGAATGTCGGGATTTTCTGCCAGCGCGAGCGGTGGCACCTCGCCGCTGCCGTCCTTCTTGATCTTCTGCGCCGATGTGTCGGCGGCGCGCCAGTCGGCAACTGCGGCGACCATGATCGCGGCGTCGACGGGCAGTCCCGCCTCGACCTCGGCCGCCATTTCGCGCGCGGTTTCGACATCGACGCGAACCACGCCCGGCGGCGTCGGCAGCGGTACCGGCCCCGCGACCAGCAGCACCTCCGCGCCCGCTTCGGCGGCGGCGGCGGCGATCGCGAAGCCCTGCTTGCCGCTCGACCGGTTGGCGATGTAGCGGACGGGGTCGATCGGTTCGTGGGTCGGTCCCGCGGTGACGAGGATGCGGCGGCCATAGAGCGGGCGGTGGCGCGACGGCGCGAAATCGGGCTGGCCGCCGAGCGGCCGGACAATCGTGCCTTGCGCCAGCGCCGCCTCGATCGCCGCCTTGATCGCTTCGGGCTCGGGCAGGCGGCCGGGGCCATATTCGCCGCACGCCATTTCGCCCTCGTCGGGCTCCATCACCGTCACCCCGTCGCCGCGCAGCGTCGCGACATTGCGCTGGGTCGCGGGGTGCAGCCACATGCGTACGTTCATAGCGGGCGCCGCGAGCACCGGCTTGTCGGTCGCGAGCAGCAAGGTTGTCGCCAGATCGTCGGCGATGCCCCCCGCCATCTTTGCCAGCAGATCAGCGGTCGCGGGGGCAACGACGACCAGGTCGGCTTCGCGTGAAAGCTGGATATGCCCCATCTCGACCTCGTCCTTCAGGTCGAAAAGATATGTATATACTTTATTTTCGGACAGGGCGGCGAGCGTCAGCGGGGTGACGAACTGCTCGCCCGCGCGCGTCAGCACGCAGCGCACGCTATGGCCGGCCTTGCGGAGCAGGCGCACCAGCTCGATGGCCTTGTAGGCGGCGATGCCGCCGCCGATGATCAGAAGGATACGCCGATGGGTCATGACCCTATCCTATAGGATGTCCGCGCCCGCGATCCACGCAGATTCTGACCGCTCAGACCGCGGGTACGGAAACCGGTGACGGCTCCGCCCGGATCGACCGGTACAGGGCAAGGAGTGCGGCGGGCGCGAAGATCAGCCCCACGAACAATGTCGGTTCGATCAGCATCGCCCAGTAAAAATTATTGGGGCGTGCGAACAGCATCAGCATCGCCGCATAGCCGAGCTGGACGATCAGCATCGTCGTTCCCAGCCGCGACCGCCATGCGGCCCAGCCAAGCAATGCCAGCGGCACCACCGGCACCATCGTCCACGCCGGAAGAAAGCGGAATGCCGACGACACATGGACGAAGGACAGATAGGCCGACCATCCGCCCATCCCGCTCCAGCCGGGGGTGATCATATCGTCGGGACGGACGAAGGCGGTCAGCGTCGCCGCGTGCCACGCCATCAAGGCCAGGAAACCCAGTCCGATGCCAAGCCAGCCGGCGGCGGCGCGCCAATCGCGGTCGATCAGCGCGAACAGGCCCAGTAGCATTGCCACGGGCAGCACCGTTTCCCGCATCGCCAGCGCGAGCGCGGTCACGGCCATCGCCGGCCAGGGGCGGGCAGGGCGATAGAGGGCGAGCGCCAGCGCGATCAGCACGCCCGCCACCACTTCGTGCATCAGCACCCATTGGCGCGATACGATCTGCGACATGTTGGCCGCCATCAGAAGCGCGCCGAAGCGCGCGTAGCGCGGCAGGTCGTCATCGGCCATCAACCGCTTTCGCCACAGAAGGATCGCCGCAAGGCCGGTCAACGTCAGCAGCGCGACCGACCCGCGCAGGCCGATCACCGCCATGATTTCGGCCTGGGTGGGTAGGCGCACCGTAAAGAAAGGATGCAGCGGATAGCGATGCGCGCGCTGCGTTTCCGTCGCGGCAGAATAATAGGATTGGCCCGCCTCCATCTTGCGCAGGATGTTGAGGTACAGCGCATGGTCGCCGACCATGCCTTCGAACTTCATCGATGTGGGCTTGGCGGGCTGTACCCTCTTACCGCCCACGCCGCCGCTCCATCCGGCCACCATCAGCGCGGCGAGCAGGACCAGCACGACCGCGGCCCAGAGACGCGGGATGGCCGAAAAGCGGTTCCAGCCGGTGCCGGCCGCCGGTGCTATTTGCGCCACGTCAGCGCCGAAGACATGGCGAAATTCCAGATCGCGCCCACCAAGACCCCGGCGACGCCCGCGACCCACCAACGCTCATTCTGCCCGGCGAGCCAGGTGCCGATGCCGATATTGGCAAGCGCGCCAACCGCCGAGATCGCATAGAAGCTCGCCAGTCCGCCCAGCACCGCCCAGCCCTTGAGCTTGCGGTCGGCGTAGGTGAAGCTGTTGTTGAGGAAGAAATTGAACGCGATCGCGGTCACGACCGCTCCGGTCTGCGCCATCATGAAACTGTTGCCTGCGGTCAGCAGCGCCCACAGCACCGACAGGTGGACGAAGACGCCCAGTCCGCCGACCATCAGGAATTTGAGCAGCCGGACCGGCACGAAGCGGCCGATCGTCTTTTCGGCGAGCAGTTCGGCATATTCGGCGATGACGCGCGCGCCGATCTTGCTCTCGCCCGCTTCGCGGGTGCGGAATTGATAGGGAACTTCCGCGACACGCAGCGGCGACGGCGACGACGCCAATATGTCGGCCAATATCTTGAAACCGATCGCCGACAAGCGCGGCAGCGCTGCGTCGAAGGCTTCGCGGCGCATCGCGAAAAAGCCGCTCATCGGATCGCTTACCTTGGTGCGCAGCGCGATCTGACCGATCTTTGTCGCAAACTGGCTCATCGACACGCGCAGCGCGCTCCATTCGCCGACGCCGCCGCCATCGACATAGCGGGTGCCGACGGCGATGTCGGCGTCGTTCGACGCCACCGCGTCGATCAGGCGCGGCAGCGCGTCTTCGCTGTGCTGAAGATCGCCGTCCATCACCGCGATCACCGGAGCGGCCGTCGCCAGCACCCCTTCGATCACCGCTGACGACAGGCCGCGGCGGCCGACGCGCTGAACGATGCGGACGTGGCGCGAGGTGCGCGCGATGCGGCGCACGACGTCGCTGGTACCGTCGGGCGAATTATCGTCGACGAACAGCACTTCCCAGCCGCGACCGGCAAGGACGTTCGTCAGCTTCTCGACCAGCCGCTCGACATTGGCGGCCTCGTTGAGCGTCGGGACGACGACCGCGACTTCGAGCGGGAGGGTGTCAACCGACACGATCGGGTCGGCAAGGGCGGTTTCGTGGTGCATGTCGGGTGAAGATGCCTCGGTTCGATCGAGCGGTACCGCCCTGTTGGTCCTCAAAAAACGCTAGCGAATTAAGGTAAATCTTTGGTAATCACAATCGGCCTTGGCAGCGGCGATCAACCGCCCAGCGCAAGGAGGATCGCGGCGCCTGCGGCCGCCCCGGCGAGCGCGGTCAGCGCATAGCGCCAGGCCGTCCGCTTTTCGCCCTTTTCCCACATCAGCTGGACATCGGGGAGCGGCGGCGCGGGCGGGGCAGCGCCCGGCTTCGGCAATTGCGCGTCGAGGCGGCGGATGATGTCGGGGATCAGCGCCAGCGTCCGCCCCTGTTCGCGCAGCCCGTCGGCCAGCGCGGCTTCGGGCCCCAGTTCATCGCGAATCCAGCCTTGCACGAACGGTCCTGATACATCCCACATGTTGATCCGCGGGTTGAGCATCGTTGCTACGCCCTCGACCATCACCATCGTTTTTTGCAACAGCAGCAGATGCGGCTGGGTCTGCATGTCGAAGTCGCGGGTGATCGCAAACAGTCCGTCGAGCATCTGCCCGACCGACAGCTCGCTCACCGGTTTGCCGCGCATCGGCTCGCCGACCGCGCGCAGCGCCGTCGCGAATTCCTCGACGCTGTGATAGTCGGGGACATATTGCGCCTCGAAATGAATCTCGGCGACGCGGCGGTAATTGCCGGTGGTCAGCCCATAGAGAATCTCTGCGAGCCAGTAGCGCGCCTGCCGGTTGATCCGCCCCATGATACCGAAATCGACCGCCGCGATCGTCCCGTCGGCCTTCACGAACAAATTGCCCTGGTGCATGTCGGCGTGGAAGAACCCCTCGGCGATCGCCTGCCGCAGAAAGGCGTGGACCAGATTGGTGGCCAGCTTTTCCATATCGTGCCCCGCCGCGACCAGCGCCTCGCGGTGCGAAATCTTGATCCCGTCGATCCAGTCGAGCGTCATGACGCGCGACGCAGTGCGGTCCCAGTCGATCGCGGGCACTTCGTAGGTCGGCTCGGCCGCCATCGCCTCGCGTAGCTCGGACGCCGACGCCGCTTCGCGGCGCAGGTCGAGCTCGCGCAGCGTCCAGCGGCGGAAATTGGCGATCACCTGCCGCGGCCGCAGCCGTGCGGCTTCGCCGCCCAGTGCCTCGAGGTGCGCGGCGGCCCATTCATAGGTTTCGATGTCGCGCGCGAACTGCTTGTCGATGCCGGGGCGGCGAACCTTGACCGCGACCTGTCGGCCGTCAGTGGTCACCGCGCGGTGAACCTGCGCGATCGAGGCCGAGCCGACGGGTTCGGGATCGAATTCGCTGTACAGGCTTTCGAGCGGTGCCTCGAACGTCGCCTCGATCTCGGCACGGATGCGGGCAAAGGTCACGGGCGCGAGCGCGTCCTGCAGGGTCAGCAGGTTGCGCGCCGCCTCTTCGCCGACCAGATCGGGACGCGTCGCGAGCGTCTGGCCCAGCTTGACCGCCGCCGGCCCGATCGCCTGGAAGGCGGCGGCATAATCGGGCACCTTGGGCTGGATCGTGCCAAGCCGTGCGATGCGGCACAGCCGCTTGACCCCCGGCGGCGTCTGCGGCGCGGTCTCGATCCCGCGCAGCGCGCCGTGGCGCGCCAGGATGCGGCCCCACTTCAGCAGGCGGGCAATATGGGTGACGGGTCGGGTCAAGCCTTCCACCCGCTATGGATCGCGACCAGTCCGCCCAGAATCGGTTCGACCTTAACCGCGGTAAAGCCCGCATCGCGAATCATCTGCGCAAAGCGCGGCATCGGCGGGAAGCGGCGGATCGATTCGATCAGATAGCGATAGCTGTCTTCATCGTCGGCGATCAGCTTGCCGAGCTTGGGCACCAGATGGTGCGAATAGGCGTCGTAGACTTGCGCAAAGCCGGGCCATTCGTTGGTCGAAAATTCGAGGCAGAAAAAGCGCCCGCTATAGCGCAGAACGCGGTGCGCCTCTTTCAGCGCGGCGGGAATGTCGGTCACGTTGCGGATGCCGAAGGCGATCGTATAGGCGTCGAAAAACTGGTCGGGAAAGCTCAGCTTTTCGGCATTTTGTTCGGACCATACAAGCGTGTCGATGCCGCGCTCCGCCGCGCGTTCCATGCCGACGCCCAGCATGTCGGGATTGATATCGGCGACCGTGATGCTCGCGCCCGACGGCTCCATGCGAAAGGCGATGTCGCCCGTGCCGCCCGCCATGTCGAGGATCGCTTCGCCCGCGCGCGGCTTGACGCGCCGGACAAAACGGTCCTTCCACAGCCGGTGCATCCCGCCCGACATCGCGTCGTTCATGATGTCATATTTGCGCGCAACGCGGCTGAACACCTCGCCGACCATCGCGGTCTTCGCGGTCGCCGGGACCTGTTCATAGCCGAAGCTGACGGTGTCGGGGGTGGTCATCGGGTGCGCGCCTTTGCGGGGAAAGCCTGTTTCAGCAGCGCCTTTAGCCGGGCCTTGCCGCGCGCGCAAATGCCAGATACCGCTGGCGCGAAATGCCCGAGCTTCCCGAAGTCGAAACCACCGTGCGCGGCCTCGCGCCCTTTCTCGAGGGGCAGCGGCTCGTCACGGTCAGCACCTTCCGCCCCGATCTGCGGCGCCCCTTTCCCGCCGACCTTGCGCAGCGGCTGACCGGGGCGACGGTTACCCATCTCGCGCGGCGCGCCAAATATGGCATCGTCTCGACCGACCGCGACGACCATATGATCTTCCATCTCGGCATGTCGGGGCGGTGGCGCACCGAGGGCGGCGAGGCGGGCAAGCACGATCATCTGCTGCTCGAAACCGGCGCCGGACACCGCCTGTTCCTCCATGATCCGCGGCGGTTCGGGTCGGTCGATCTTGTGAATGGCGACCCGCTCGCGATCTTTCCTGCCTTCGTCACGCTGGGGCCGGAGCCGCTGTCGGACGATTTCGACGCCGCCTATCTGGCCAGCGCGCTCGCCGGCCGTCGCGCGCCGATCAAGGCGATGCTGCTCGACCAGACGATCGTCGCGGGACTCGGCAACATCTATGTGTGCGAGGCGCTCAACATGGCGCGAATCGCGCCGACCCGCGCCGCGGCCGACGTGTCGCGGGCAAAGCTCGGCGCACTGGTGCCGGCGATCAAGGCGGTGCTGGCGGCGGCGATCGCTGCCGGCGGTTCGACCTTGCGCGATTTCCTCAGTCCCGAAGGCGACCTCGGCTATTTCGCCAAGGATTGGCGCGTCTATGGCCGCAAGGGCGAGCGCTGCGAATGCGGCGGCACGATCGTGCGGATCGTCCAGTCGGGGCGGTCCACCTTCTATTGCCCCAAATGCCAGCGGTGAGCGTGATCGGATGCCGCTTTTCCAGCGAAAAGCGTTGACCTTCGGAGACATGCTGGCTATGGGCCCACCCTTCGAGCAGGGTCCGGTCAACCGGAACCGGCCGCATCCGGACATTGATTCGCCGTCCACGCGCGATTCGGCTGCTCCGCTGCTGCTGTGCTCCGACCGTTGAACCGATTGGATATTTTGAGGAACTTATGGCCAATACGCCGCAGGCAAAAAAGCGCATCCGTCGCAACAGCGCGCGCACGCTGATCAACAAGAATCGCGTTTCGCGCATCCGCACGCTCGTGAAGAAGGTCGAAAACGCGGTTGCCGCCGGCGACAAGGCCGCCGCGACTGCAGCGCTCGCAGCGGCGCAGCCCGAAATGGCGCGCGGCGTTGCCAAGGGCGTCCTCCACAAGAACACGGTTGCGCGCAAATATTCGCGCCTGACCAAGAGCGTGAACGCGATCGCCTGATCCGCGCACGCCGCACCGTCCCGAAAGGGCACAAAAAAGGACCCGCCGGCCAAGCGCCCGCGGGTCCTTTTTTGTTACAGCGCGATGGCAAAGCTGTTGCAGCGCGGTAAGTGACGGATTTATCGCGATTCGTTTACCATGACGTTTTCACGTCGAATTAAACATCTGAAAAATATAGGAAATATTGCCCTCCAACGCGTTTCCGCGCCCCCTTGCGAGTCAAGAATTTTATTTCAGATTTTTTACGCTCCGCACCCTTGATCGACTCGTCTCCCCCTGCCTAGAAAAAGGCGTCGTTGGCCTTCGCCGGCGGCCGCCACATCGACATGATTCGGAAAGCTTCGGGCTGCGCGCCCGGGACAGGATGCTTGCGCCCCGGCGTGGGCGCCCGGATCGGCATGTGGTGGGCTGCGGGGCGATCGGGCCGCCGTGGGGGCATATCGGGGGCATGGATTGTGGTGCAAAGCGGGGACAGGCGTGACGACAAAGCAGGCATGGAAGCGATGAGCGCCGATGCCGCGACGCTTTGGCCGCGCGTGGCCGAAGGGCTGCGCCGCGATCTGGGCGCGCGCACCTTCGACCATTGGCTGAAGCCCGTCCGTTTCGCCGAATATTGCACCCTGTCGGGCGTCGTGACGCTGGAAACCGCGAGCCGCTTTTCGGCCAACTGGATCAACGAACGATTCGGCGAGCGCCTCGAACTGGCGTGGCGCCAACTGCTGCCCGCGGTGCGCAGCGTGTCGGTGCGCGGCGGAGTCGCCGCTGCCGAGCGGGCGACCGTGCTCGCCTCGGCGCCGCTGCCGAGCTTCGAGGCGTCAGCGCCGGCTGCCGTGCCCGCCGCCAATCCCGCGCTGCTCGGCTTCGATCCGCGGCTCTGTTTCGATCGCTTCGTCGTCGCGCGCTCGAACATCCTCGCTGCCAATGCGGCGCGCCGCATGGCGATGGTGGAAACGCCGCAGTTCAACCCGCTCTATCTCTGCTCGGGCACCGGGCAGGGCAAGACGCATCTCCTGCAGGCGATCGCGCAGGACTATGCTGCCGCGCATCCGACCGCGACCATCATCCTGATGTCGGCGGAAAAATTCATGCTCGAATTCGTCGGCGCGATGCGCGGCGGCGACATGATGGCGTTCAAGGCGCGGCTCCGCGCTGCCGATCTGCTGCTCCTCGACGATCTGCAATTCGTGATCGGCAAGAATTCGACGCAGGAAGAGCTGCTCCACACGATCGACGACCTGATGACCGCGGGCAAGCGGCTCGTCGTCACCGCCGACCGGCCGCCCGCGATGCTCGACGGGGTCGAGGCGCGGCTGCTGTCGCGCCTGTCGGGCGGGCTTGTCGCCGATATCGAGGCGCCCGAGGACGATCTGCGCGAACGCATCATCCGCCAGCGCCTCGCCGCCATGCCGATGGTTGAAGTGCCCGACGACGTCGTCGCCTATCTCGTCCGCCATTTCACGCGCAACATCCGCGAACTCGAAGGCGCGCTCAACAAGCTGCTCGCCTATGCCGCGCTGACCGGCGCCAGGGTCGATCTGGCGCTCGCCGAAGATCGGCTCGCCGAAAATGTCCGCAGCGCGCGCCCGCGGATCACGATCGAGGAAATCCAGCGTGCGGTCTGTGCCCATTACCGGCTCGACAAGGCCGAAATGGCGTCGAAACGCCGCGTCCGCGCGGTCGCGCGCCCGCGCCAGGTCGCGATGTATCTCGCCAAGGAACTGACGCCGCGCTCCTATCCCGAGATCGGCCGCCGCTTTGGCGGGCGCGACCATTCGACGGTGATCCACGCGGTGCGCACGGTCGAGGCGCTGCGCGTGACCGACAGCGAACTCGACGCCGAAATCGCCGCGATCCGGCGCAGCCTCAACAACTGATCCACAGACTTATACCGGGCTTATCCCCGGACTATTGCCGGGATCGGCGGGCGCTTCGGCCGCCGCGAAACTGCGTCCATTTTTGACACCGGCATATCCTAGGGTCTTCACCCTACGGCGGCTTGACCGAAAGTTTCAGCTTGCTACTGATCGCGGGACATAAAGAAACCAAAAGCCCCTTGGAGAAGATGCCCGATGCACCCGTCTGTTCATGCTGCCAGTTCGCCCGAGAAACCCGCGGTAATCGTCGCCGAAACCGGTGAGACGGTCAGCTATGCCGAACTCGATGCAGCGTCGAACCGCGCCGCGCAGCTGTTTCGCAGCCACGGGCTGAAGCATGACGATGTCGTTGCTTTCATGCTGGAAAACACCCCGCATTATTATGGGCTGACCTGGGGGGCACAGCGTGCGGGGCTGCGCTATGTCTGCATTTCGTCGCGGCTGACGCAGGACGAGACCGACTATATCCTTGAAAATTCGGGCGCGAAGATGCTCGTCGTCTCGGCCAGCCTCGCATCCGCGGCGCTCCAGCTCGAAACCCGGATCGAACGCTATTCGATGGGCGGCGCGATTGCCGGATGGACCCGAATCGAGGACGCGCTGGCCGCGATGCCCGCGACGCGTATCGCCGACGAAC
Source organism: Sphingopyxis sp. A083 (assembly GCF_001468495.1). Taxonomy (NCBI): domain Bacteria; kingdom Pseudomonadati; phylum Pseudomonadota; class Alphaproteobacteria; order Sphingomonadales; family Sphingopyxidaceae; genus Sphingopyxis; species Sphingopyxis sp. A083. The sequence continues at coordinate 527,686 of NZ_LNSK01000001.1, forward strand.
GCGCCGGGGTCGACATGCTCTATTCGTCAGGGACGACCGGCCGGCCCAAGGGGGTCAAGGTGCCGCTCCCCGAGGAGGAGGAGATCGACGCGCCGAACAGTCTGGTGATGCTCGCTTCGGCCGCGTTCGGGATCAACGCCGACAGCATCTATCTTTCGCCCGCGCCGCTCTATCACGCCGCTCCGCTCCGCTGGTCGATGACGATCCACCGGCTTGGCGGCACCGTCGTGCTGATGAAGAAATTCGATCCCGAAGCCGCGCTGGCGGCGATCCAGCATTATCGCTGCAACGCGGCGCAGTTCGTGCCCACCCATTTCGTCCGCATGCTCAAATTGCCCGCGGAGGTGCGTGCGCAATATGACGTGTCGTCGATGAAGAGCGCGATCCACGCTGCGGCGCCGTGCCCGGTCCCGGTCAAGCAGGCGATGATCGACTGGTGGGGGCCGGTGCTGCTCGAATATTATGCGGGGTCGGAGGGCAATGGCATGACCTTCGCCACCAGCCAGGACTGGCTGGCGCACAAGGGCACCGTCGGCCGCGCAATCCTGGGGACCGTCCACATCGTCGGCGAGGACAATGAAACCGAAGTGCCGGTGGGCGAGGAGGGCGCGGTCTTTTTCGAAAGCGACAATGTCTTCGAATATCACGACGACCCCGAAAAGACCGCGTCGAGCCGCAATTCGAAGGGCTGGTCGACACTCGGCGACGTCGGCAAGCTCGATGCCGACGGCTTCCTTTATCTTACCGACCGCAAGAGCTTCATGATCATTTCGGGCGGGGTAAACATCTATCCGCAGGAGATCGAAAACCATCTCGTCACCCATCCCAAAGTTGCCGATGTCGCGGTCGTCGGCGGCCCGCACGAGGAAATGGGCGAGGAGGTGATCGCGGTGATTCAGCCCGCCGACATGGCCGACGCGACCGATGAATTCCGCGACGAGCTCGGCGCCTATGCGCGCCAGAAACTGTCGGGCGTGAAGGTGCCGCGCCGCATCGATTTCATGGAGGCGCTGCCGCGCCACGATACGGGCAAACTCTACAAGCGGCTGCTGCGCGACCAATATTGGGAAAAGAAGGCGTGAACGCACCCCGCGTCAAGACGCGCGACCGTATCCTCGCCGCCGCGCTGCGCCTGTTCAACGAACAGCGCTTCGGCAGCGTATCGACCGCGGCGATCGCCGCCGATGTCGGCATCGCCGAGGGCAATCTCTGGTATCATTTCCGAAGCAAGCGCGCGCTCCTCGACGCGATCAGCGCCGATTTCGCCGAGGCGATCGAAGAGCGGCTGCAACTGCAGCCGTCCGATGACGGTGATCTGATCGAAGAATATGTCGCACTGCTCGCCTGCATGCAGCGCGAGCTCCATACCTTCCGCTTTCTCTATCGCGACCGCGCCGATTATGGCGAATCGAGCCCGATCATTCTCGACCACATCGACGGCTGGTACGAACGCGTGCACGGCCAGCTGATGCTCTATCTTGGCGCGATGATCGATCGCGGCTACCTCGACTGGTCGCGCGCGCGGCTCGGCGATCTTTGCACCAATGCGCTCGTGATCCTGCGCTTCGGCCTCGAATATCAGCGCGAGATGGACCCGGCGGCGGTCGGCGACCTCGATAGCGCGCGCTGGACGGTCGAACGGCATCTGACCTTGTTCGAGGACCGGCTCGATCCCGCTGTGGCGCGCCGGTTCCACCGCGCGATCGAACAGGCCGACCTGCAGGCCTGACGCGCCTTTTCATTTGCAAAGGATCGATCATGCCGCGCCATCTGGAATTCTTTTTCGACCTGTCGTCGCCCTGGACCTATCTGGCGTTCACCAACGTCCAGCCGCTGATCGCGCGCACCGGCGCCAGCGCGACCTTCCGGCCGATCCTGGTCGGCGGGGTGTTCAACGCGGTGAACCAATCGGTCTATGCGGCGCGCGAACAGAGCGACAATCGCAAGCTGCAACATAGCTGGAAAGTGCTGGGGGACTGGGCGCGGCTCGCGGGGGTGGAGATGAATTTCCCCTCCCGCTGGCATCCGGCAAAGAGCGTCGCGGCGATGCGCTTCGCCACCGCGCTCGAGCCCGATCAACCGGCGCTGATCGCCTTCGCCCGGGCGGCGTTCGAATCCTATTTCGGCGCGCAAGACAACCTCGACGACCCTGCGGTGCTCGAAGCGGCAGCAACGCGCGCGGGCCTCGACGGCGCGGCGATCCGCGATGCGGCGGCGAGCGATGCGGTCAAGGCGCGGCTGCGCGCCAATACCGACGAGGTGATCGCGCGCGGCGGCTATGGTTCGCCGTCGATGTTCGTCGACGGCGATGATATGTATTTCGGCAACGACCAACTGCCGCTCGTCGAAGCGGCGCTTTTGAAAGCCTGAGAGGAATCTCCATGCAGGACCGTATTTCGATCACCATGCTCGACGACGGCATCGCCGACGTCCGCCTGATCCGCACCGACAAGATGAACGCGCTCGACGGCGCGATGTGGGAGGCGCTTGCGGCGGCGGTCGACCAGCTCAAGGCGACCGCGGGGCTGCGCGTCGTCGTCCTGTCGGGCGAGGGGCGCGCCTTTTGCGCCGGACTCGATCTCTCCAGCCTCGGCGGCGAGCGTGATCCGGGCGCGAGCAGCGCCGGCGGCGGACTCGCCGAACGGACGCGCGGTCGTGCCAACAACGCGCAATATGCCGCCTGGGGCTGGCGCGAACTGCCGGTGCCGGTGATCGCGGCGGTACACGGCGTCGCCTTTGGCGCGGGCAGCCAGATCATGGCTGCCGCCGATATCCGCATCGTTCATCCCGATACGCGCATCGCGATCATGGAAATGCGCTGGGGCCTTGTCCCCGATGTCGCCGGCATGGCGCTATGGCGCACCCAGGTTGCCGACGACGTGCTGCGCGAGATGATCTACACCAACCGCGAATTCAACGGCGTAGAGGCGAAGGCGCTGGGCTTTGCGACGCATGTCGCCGAAGAACCGCTCGCCAAGGCGATGGAACTCGCGGCGGTGATCGCGGGCAAGAATCCGCATGCGATCCGCGGCGCCAAGCGGCTGTGCAACATGCTTGCCGACGCGAGCGATGCCGAAATCCTGCAGGCCGAAAGCGACGAACAGATAAAGGTCATCCGCACCCCCAATCAGATGGAGGCGGTGATGGCGCATATGCAGAAACGCAAGCCCGACTTCGCCGATTGATCGGAGGCGTCAGAGCATCGATTCGTCAGAGTAAGCGCAAGAACCGCGCCGCATTGCCCCAATCGGCGGCGCGGCGGTCGCGCGCCTTTTGCGCTTCGCTGTCGGCGCCCCAGCGGCGTTCCTGATACAGCTCGTCGAGGCTGACCGCCTCCCACAGCATGTCGGCGGCGAAGGCGTCTTCGACGAGCGCGAGCCCGGCGACGAGCGAACCGCCGATGGTGACGAGCGGCGACAGCGGCGCGAGGCGAAAGGGATCGAGCGCGTGCACCGCCTCGCGCAGCGCCGCCACCGTTGCGGCGGGCTGGTCGATCGGCAGCACGCCCTGCGCCAGCGCGAATTCGATGCCGTGCCGCGCCTCCGCCCAGGCGAGCAGCGGATTCCACGCCGCCGCCTGTTCGCTTTGCAGCGCGGCATCGCGGTCGTCGCGGTAGCAGAGAAGGTCGGTCTGGGCATAGGCGGCGATGGTCTCGGCAAAGGCCGCGCGGTCGCCCGTCGCCAGATCGATCGCGGCGTTGGCGATACCGGTCATCGGCATCGCCGCCGGATCGATGTCGCTGCCCTGCGCATTCCATTCGGCGGCGATCGCTTCGGCAAGCTCCTCGCTCGGCACCACCAGCGGCGCGCGCGCGGGGGTGCGCACCGGGCGCCCGTCAAGCGCGATGCCCCGGCCGCCGTCCTGCGGGACGGTCGTGGCAGTCTTCCAGAAGCGTTTCATGGCGCGGGCGGTGTCCGCCAGCTGCGCGCCAGGATGCGCGGCATGATTGCGAAATCGAACACGCCGGTCAGGACGACGATCACGCCGATCCAGCGATCGGTGGGCTGACCGGCGATGGCCCAGCCGCCCCGGATCAGCACGAAACCCGCCATGATGAAAAGCGCGCCGACGATTCGCATCGCCGACAGCGCGAAAAAGCGCTTCTTGGCCAGCCGGTCCTGTTCGTTGCTCATGCCCCCGCCTTATCGCCTGCGAGCTGGCGCATCAAATGCGCGAGGGCGCCGTGGCCCGTCCGCTCGATTCCCTCTGCCACGCGCTCGCGCTCGGCTGCATCCTTGTTCTGCGACAGTTTCACCGTCGGCCGCCATGCGCTGATCCGCATCTCGAAGCCGGTGATTGCGCCGGTCAACCGCGCGAAATGGTTGGCGTCCATCTTGGCGCGCGTCCACGGCGGATTTTCGCCGGCGCGTGCCTCGTGCAGCGTCGACAGCGTGTCGAGCTGCGCGACCAGTTCGGCATCCTCGAGCTTGCGCGCCACGCCTTCCATCTCGACCGCGACATAATTCCACGTCGGCACCGCGGTTGCGGCGTCGGCGTACCAGTTGGCGCTGACATAGGCATCGGGGCCCTGCACCACCGCGAGTGCCGGCGCGCCGGCAAGATGCTTCGTCAGCCCGTTACCGCGCGCGAGGTGGAATTGCAGCGTCGTCGCGTCGGCGCTGAGCACGACGGGCGCGTGGGCGACGCGTGGGCCGTCGGGCGTCGCCGCGAAAATGGCGGCAAAGCCGATTTCGCGCACCAGCAGCGCGGCGAGATCGTCCTGCCGGGGCCGGAACGCCGGATTGGGGTGCATCAGCGCGGCTTTCGCGGCGCCGGACCGCGGGCGCCCGTCTTGGCGGCTCCGGGCTTCGCGGCGCCGGGCTTCGCCGGGCCGCGCTTTGTGGGCGGTTTGCCGCCCGGCTTCGATGCGCCGGATTTCTCCGTCCCTGGTTTCGACTTAGCTGGTTTTGACTGGACCTTCGCCTCGGCACGGCCGCGCCGTTCGCCGCGTCTTGCCTTGCGCACCTGCTTCGCATGCGCCTTCGCCTTTGCCTTCTGCACCGTCTTGGTCGATGCGCGCGGCGCCTCTTCGGTCAGCAGGTCGCCGAGCAGCGGGTCGAAGCCCAGCGCTTCCAGGCTTTCGGCGAAATGCGGCGGCAGCGGCGCGCTGATGTCGATGGCGCCGCCATCGGGATGGTCGATGCGCAGCCGGCGGCTGTGCAGGTGCAGTTTGCGGCTGATCGTGCCCGTCAGGAACGCGCCCTTGCCGCCATATTTGCCGTCGCCGACGATCGGATGGCCGATCGCCGCCATATGGACGCGCAATTGATGCGTGCGGCCGGTCAGCGGCTGCAGTTCGACCCACGCCGCACTGTTGCCCGCGCGTTCGATGACGCGATAGCGCGATTTCGACGGCAGGCCTTTTTCGTCGACGTGCATCTTCTCGCCGCCCGATCCGGGTTGCTTGGCGAGCGGCAGGTCGATCTCGCCCTGCGCGATGTCGGGGACGCCGACAACGATCGCCCAATAGGTCTTGCGCGCGCTGCGGTTCGAAAAGGCCTTGGCGAACCAGGCAGCGGCGCGCGGGGTGCGCGCGACGAGCAGCGCGCCCGACGTATCCTTGTCGAGCCGGTGGACCAGCTTGGGGCGCACGGCGGCATCGCCCTGCAGGGCGCCGAGCAGGCCGTCGACATGACTGTCGGTCTTCGTTCCGCCCTGCGTCGCGAGGCCCGGCGGCTTGTCGAGCACCAGCGCGCTCTTGTCGCGGTGGATAACCATCGCTTCGGCGAGCGCGATATCGGCCGGCGACAGCGCTTTTTCCTTGCGCGGCCGGGGGCCGGATGGCGCCGCGGGCGGCACCGGCATCGCGATTGTCTGCCCCGCCTCGATCCGGTCCGAGACATCGGCCTTGCGCCCGTCGATGGTCAGCTCGCCCGACCGGGCCCAGCGCGCGATCAGCGCGTGGGGCGTGCCCGGCCGGTGCCGTTTGAACCAGCGGTCGAGGCGGATGCCGCCATCTTCTTCGGCGACAATGGCGCTGTCACCGCTCATGCCGGAAGCTGCCGCATCATGACCATTCCGACGCCGCACGCCGCAATGCCGATGATGACCGACGCGCCGACATAGGCCGCCGCCTGCGCCATCTGGCCCCGTTCGAACAAAGTCCAGAATTCCATGCTGAACGACGAGAAGGTGGTGAAGCCGCCCAGCACCCCGACGCCCAGGAACAGCCGGGCCTGATCGCTGCCGCCGCTGCGCGCGAGCCAGCCGATCAGCAGCCCCATCAGCAGGCTGCCGGCGATATTGACCGACAACGTCCACCAGGGAAAGCCGGGGCCAAGCCGCGCGAGCAGGATCTGGCCGACCAGGTGCCGCGCACCCGCGCCGATCGCACCGCCGACCATGACAGGGAAAAGTCCGTTCATCCGCTCGCCCTAGCCGCAAAAGCGCGTGGCGCAAAGCGGGCGATCGCCCGTTGGTGGTCGCATCGCTCCCTGTCGGCGACCGGGATCGTCGCCAAGGGGGCTTGACGATGAGAACAAAACATGTCCAGATCGGACCTTCTTCCCGTCCGTCGGCGCGCGTCGACTCAGGCTATCGTCGTGCTTGGGTCCGTTTTGGCGGCAAATGGGAACGAACAAAAGGTGAATATAGCCGCTGTGACGGCATAGTTGTACCGCGATGGACCAGGGCGACAGGGAAGGGCGTCGAAATGGAACAGATGATCGATATGCGACCGGCGGAACCGGTCTTTCCTTTAGGGCTGAACGAAACGCGGACGGCATGGTCGGCGCCGCGCGACGAAGGGGCGCCGGCGCGCCTGCTTTTCGTCGGCTGCGATGCGGCCTGTCCCGACGTTGACCGTGTCGCGGGGGTGCGGCTTGTCGCGGCGGTGCCTTCGATGCGCGCCGCAGGGCATCTGCGCGCGATGATCGCCGCCGACATATTGTGGATCGCCGGAGCGGAGGCGATCGAGAGCGAAACCTTCTCCGACCTGATGGCGGCGGCGGCCGAACGGCAATGCGGCCTTGTCTGCGAAACGACGCTTGCCGCGCTCGATCGCGTCGCCGCTGCCGTGCCTGACGCTTTGCGCACCCAATGGCTGGTCGATGCCGACCCCGCCGAACGCCTCGTCGCGCTTGCCGCAGCGCGCCCGTCGGCGCGGCTCGCCGTCCACGATATTTCGCGCGACGAGGCGATGGAGCGGATCGACCGGTTGCAGGATGAGGTGGCGCGCATTTCGCGTCTGCTGGGCGAACTCGCGGGGCAGCCGGGACTGGCGGGGGCGCCGCGCCCGGGTGGCGGCATCGTCGGCTATGACGCCGGCGTGCGCGCGCCGACGCGCGATTTTTCGGTGATGCCGCGCAGTTTCGAACCCGAAGAGCGCACCCGCGACCGTCAGCGCGCCAAGGCGGTGCGCCACATGCTGCGCCAGCGCCGGATGCGCGAGCAATATTTCGCCGCCGATCTGTTCGCCGATCCCGCCTGGGACATGCTGCTCGATCTCTATGCGGCGCGGCTCGAGCGGCAGCCGGTGTCGGTGTCGAGCTTGTGCATCGCCGCCGCGGTCCCCGCGACGACGGCGCTGCGCTGGATCAAGACGATGACCGACGCCGGCATTTTCCTGCGCGAGGCCGATCCGCAGGACGGACGGCGCATCTTCATTGCGCTGTCCGACGGCGCGAACGAGGCGATGGCGCGCTATTTCGAGGCGCTCGACGAATAGGCGTCGGCGCGCCCGGGGGAGAGGGCCTTCAAACGCGAAAGGGGCGCGGCCCCCCGGCTACGCCCCTTTCCCCCCTCAACCCCTTCCTCTGGTGGAAGGGGCAAACTTTGTTCAGCGCGCGGCCATGCGCACCGGCTTGCCCGCCGATGCCCACTGGATCGCCTCGCTGCCGCCCATTTCGCGGACGAAGCAGCTCTGGCCCTGGGCCTTGAGGCTGCTGCACAGCTTCACGGCGTCGGCGCGCGAGCCGAGACCGTTGACCGTCAGGCGGAAGAAGGTGCGGCCATCGACGACCGCCGAATGGCTCGAAGCCGGATAAGCGGCCAGCACGCCGTTGCGTTTTTTCAACACGCCCCATTTTTCCTTGGCGATGCCCAGGCTGTCATAGGCGCCGAGCTGAACGGCCCAGCCCTGCGGCTTGGCAGCATCGAAGGCGGCGACGCGCGGCATGACCTTGGCGGCCAGTTCCTTCGCTTCGGGCGACGGCTTGCGAACATAATCGCCCGCGACGCGCGGTGCGGCACGATAGGGCTTGGCGTCGGCCATGATGACCGGCGCGGCCTTGGGCTGCGGCAGATCGGTGACCGGCACGACGCCATTGGCGTCGCGTTGCGGCATCGGCAGTTCGACCGTGCGGATCGCGCTGTCGGCACTGGCGAGCAGCGGCGGCGGCGGCGCAAACTGATCGACCGGCGCGGGATCGGCGCTCGCCAGAACCGGGGCGTCGGTGGCCGGCGCGGTGTCGGCGGCGGCCATCTGCGTACCGGCGAAATTGCTGAGCGCAAGGCGCACCGGCATCCCGGCATCCTGTTGCGGCGTCGTGCCGATCAGGCTCGCGACGCGAAGCTGCGAATTGGGTTGTTCGGCCAGTTTCGACCATTCGGCCATGCGCGTTTCCACCTTCGCGAGCGACAGATCCTGCGACGCGACGATGCGCGCCTGCGCCCAGCGGCCCGACAGGGCAAGCGCCAGCGCCAGATTCTGCCGCGTGCGCGCGGTCGCGCCTTCGGCGCGCGCGGCTTCGGTCAGGATATAGATCGCCGATTCGGTGTCGCCCGCCAGCGCGAGCGCGAGGCCGAGGTCGGGGGCCGGAACGGTATCGAAATTTTCCTTGAGCAGCGACACCGCCTGCGATGTCTTGCCCTGCGCGATGTGCGCCAGCGTCATCGCCAGCACCGTGTTGCTGTCCTTGACGCCCAGCTCCATCGCTTCCGACAGGGCGTCGGTCGCCGAGGCGAAGCGTCCGTCGTTCAGATAGGCCTGGCCGAGCAGCGCGCGGTAATGGCCGTCGCGCGGGCTTGCCGCGACCGCGGCTTCGGCAAGACCGACCGCCTTGCTGACCTTGCCGTCCTCAAGGGCGGCACGCGCCTTCTCGGCCGACGCGGCGGCAACCTCGGGCTTGCCCGCGGCATCGTTCGGCCCCGCGGCGACCTTGCCGGGTGCGGCGCACCCGGTCGTGGTAACGCCCAGGACAAAGCCCGAAACGGCCAGCTTCATCAGCATGTTGCGGTTCATGTCAGGTCCCCCCTTATCTGGTCCGGATCAGGCCGACTTGCGCAGCGGGCGCGCGGCGGGCAGGCGGCTCGCCATCGCGTCGATTTCGGGCAAGGCCGACAGATAATCGTCGAGCAGTTCGGTCAGGATCGTCTGCGCCGACCGGTTGGTCACCGCACTCGCAAGGCGCAGGCGCAAATGGCGTTCGGCGTCGAGGCGGAGCGTGAACGCCGCCTTTTCGCGGGCGCGCTGCGTTCGCGGCGCCTTGTCTTTCTTCGCCTTGGGTTCGGGCCGCGCCTCGACCTTGCGGGCGACGGCCGCGACGCGCTCGATCAGCGATTCCTGCTGGCGAACGATTTCGGGAATTTCGACTGCTTCGGGAGCAATGTCGGCCGCGGGCGCGCCCGTCAGATCGACCGGCGTCGGATCGAGCGGCGCCATGTCGGCGGGCGTCAGGTCGGCCGTTTCTTCGGCGATCAGCTCGTGGCCGGTGCTGGCGTCGACCGCATGTTCGGCGGCGGCATTATGATCGAGCACCGATCCGGCGAGCAGCGGCTTCAGATCGACCATGCGTGCCGGTTCCGACGACTGCTGCGGATCGACATCATAGCCCATGTCGTTCCAGCCCAGATCGTCATAGCCCTGCTGACCGAAGGTCGCGGCGGGGCCGCTGCCGAGCGGCTGGCGGCGCATGGCAGGCCGTGCAGCGCCCTTGCGGGCCAGTAGCCCGGCGCTCAGCGATGCGAGGGGTTTGGGTTCGCCCATTTTTTCTACTCCCCCGTTCACTGGCCGGCCATGCGGCGGCCGAAACCGCCGCCCATCGGGCGGACGGTGCCGTAGCCGGGCTGTGCCGGCATCGGAGCGGAGAAGACGGTACGGCGGAAATTCTTTTCCAGCCGGTCGTTGATGTAGGTCCAGAGCTGGCGGATCTCGTCGGCCGAACGGCTGTTCGGATCGACCTCCATCACCGTGCGGCCATCGATCATCGAAGCCGCATAATCGGTGCGATGGTGCAGTGTCACCGGCGCGACGGTGCCGTGCTGCGACAGCGCAACCGCCGCTTCGCTGGTGATCTTGGCTTTCGGGGTTGCCGCGTTGACGACGAACACCAGCGGCTTGCCCGCGCGTTCGCACAGGTCGACGGTGGCACCGACGGCGCGCAGGTCGTGCGGGCTCGGACGCGTCGGGACGACGATCAGTTCGGCGACCGAAATCACGCTCTGGATCGCCATGGTGATCGCGGGCGGCGTGTCGATGACCGCGAGCTTGAAGCCCTGCTGGCGCAAAATCTCGAGATCGGAGGCCAGCCGCGCGACGGTCGTTTGCGCAAAGGCCGGCAGATCGGTCTCGCGTTCGTTCCACCAGTCGGCCAGCGAACCCTGCGGATCGATGTCGATCAGGACGACCGGACCGGCGCCTGCAAGCTGGGCCTGCACCGCCAGATGCCCCGACAGGGTCGTCTTGCCCGACCCGCCCTTTTGTGAAGCCAATGCCAGAACGCGCACTGCTGTCCCCCTGAAAAAATCAACGAATTGGCGGGGGAATGCCATGCAGGGAGCTAAAATTGGGTTAACGATGATAAAAAGAAGGTGAACGAATTGCGCAGAAACCTGGTTAACAAGACGTCAGCAACGACCTGTACCGAAGCGGGGCAACTTCGGTCCGCCCGGCCCCTATGCTAAGGGGCTGTTAGCCATTTGGGGTTAGGACCGGCTCCCGCGACTGCCGCCCGCCCGGTGCGGCGCAAGTCATTGGAGAATAAGATGCGTTCATTTCGCACCGCGCTGCGCCTCGCGCTTCCGATCGCTTCGGCCCTTGCGCTCGCGATGCCCGCACAAGCCGATGTCAAGGATGGCGTCGATGCGTGGCAGGCTGGCGATTTCGCGAAGGCGGTGGCCGAATGGCGGCCGCTGGCGCTCGCCGGCGATGCCGATGCGCAGTTCAATCTGGGACAGGCGTACAAGCTCGGGCGCGGCGTGCCCGTCGATCTGACGCAGGCCGAAAGCTGGTATCGCCGCGCCGCAAAACAGGGCCATCTGCAGGCCGAGGATAATCTCGGCCTCGTCATCTTCACCGCCGGGCGGCAAAAGGAAGCCATGCCCTATATCATCCGCTCGGCCGAACGCGGTGAGCCGCGCGCGCAATATGTGCTCGGCACCGCGCTGTTCAACGGCGACCTCATCGCCAAGGACTGGCCGCGCAGCTACGCGTTGACCAAGCGCGCGAGCGACGCCGGACTGACCGTCGCTTCGGCGCGCCTGGTCCAGCTCGACCAGCTCGTCCCGCTCGATCAGCGCCAGCGCGGGCTGGCGATGCTGCCGCAGATGGAAAAGGACGAAACGCGCGCGCGGCTCGCGGCGGTCAGTGCCGGCGCCCCGGAGCCCGATGCAGCGCCCGCGCCGACGATCCGCACCGCCAGCCTGCCGGCCTCCGAACCGGGCGCGAGCTATACGCCGCCGCCGCTCATCGAGCCGCAGCCCTCCGCCGCGAAGCCCGCCAAGGCGCGCGACGCCGCCACCGCCGCGAGCGAAGCGACCGCCGATGCCGTCGCCGCGACGGCCGCCGCCAAGCCGGGGACCAGCTATGCTGCGCCGCCGCTGGCGGGCCCGCTGCCGGCAACCCCGGCCGCGGCTCCGGCGCCCAAGCGTATCCGCGTCGAACCGGCGGCGACGCCCGATGCCGCGCCCAAGCCCGCGCCGGTGCGCGCCGCAACTGCCGGCCCCTGGCGCGCACAGCTCGGCGCCTTTGCGGTTGATGGCAACGCGAAGAAATTGTGGGCGGCGCTGGCGCGCAAATATCCCGCCGTCGCGGCCCAGACCCCCGCCTATGTCAAGGCGGGGTCGGTCACGCGGCTTCACGCCACCGGCTTTGCAACCCGCGCCGATGCCCAAGGCTTTTGCGCTACGCTCCAGAAAAGCGGACAGGCCTGCCTCGTCATCGACAAATAGCCGTCGGCGCGGCAGGCCCGCTTCGCGTTACCTCAACTCGCTTCAGGGTAGCCGCTTGATTGCGGGCGGCGTCCAGCGGCCTTCGCGCGCCGCGCGCTCGGGCAGATAGAGGCGCAGGTTCATCGAAAAGGACCCGGCGGGTGCGGGCAGCCAGTTGGCCTGTTTGTCGGCGCCGGGGTCATCCTTCTGGATATAGAGGTCGAGCGATCCGTCGGCATTGAACGCCAGCTTGTCGCGATCGCCGATCGCATAGCGGTCGATCGGATTGTCGACGAAGAACTGATCTTCGCCATTCATGGTCAGCGACCAGAAGGCGTCGGCGGGCGGAAGCTGGTCCTTGTCGAAATGCAGCACATAGCTTGCGGCACCGGTCAGCGGCTTGCCCTCGCTGTCGAGCGGCGCCATCGGGTAGATGGCTTCCTCGGGCGGCAGCGCACCCAGCCCGGCATAGGCAACGAAGGCGCGTTGCAGATAGTCATTGCCATAAACGCCCAGCGCATTGCCCAGCGCGACCCAATTGTTGCGCGTCAGCGCCAGCCGTTTACGGCGATCGAGCATCCGCTGATAGGCGTCGGCCGCGGCGCGCGTCAGGCCGCGCTGGACCGCCGGATCGGCCTTGGTGAGGTCGAAATCCTGCCCCGGAACCAGCCCCACGCGCTCCATGCGCAGCAGGATCGCGTAATCGGTCGCGTGCGGCGGATTGCGCTTCATCACCTCGGCGAAGCGCGCGAAAAAGGCGCCGGGCGTCATCTGTGCGACCTGGACCACCGGCGGCGTCTTCATGTCGACGCTGCTGTCGACCGTCGGCATCGTGGCGGCGCGCGGTTTGCCCCATTGCGACAGCGGTGCGGCGTCATATCCGGCCTGCAGGCCGTGGACATGGTCGTAATCGGCGGGGCCGTTGGTCTGGATGCGTCCGATGATCCACCCCATGTCGGTCGGGCTGCGCACCATCCGCATCCCCTGGGGCAGCTTGCCCTGCCAGTGCGGGCCGACCAGCGCGACGGTGCCGCCGTCATTACCCGTCGTGCGTGTGCCCAGCGTTGCGAACACTTCGGTCCACATGTCCATGATCGGCACGACATGATAGCGGCCGGCGGTCTTCGGCAGCGTCAGGACAAGCGGCTCCTTGCCCACGTCATACCATAGCGAGGAATAGAGCGTGTCGGCATTGGGCCGCACGACATCCTTGAAGGTCGCGTCGGGATAGGTCCGCATGTGCGAGAAATCGTTCATCGGCGCGCGCAGCCGGCCGGGCGCGCCGGCATTGGTCGAGACGCGTCGGGTCGTGTCCATCAGCACCATCGGATAGCCATAGGTATAGGCGTCGAGGCCGATCTCGTAGGCCTCCTCCTCGCTCGCCGGAGCCGCCTGCACGGCCGTGCCCGACAGCGTGCTCGCGAGCATCGCCAGCAGCGCCAACAGATATTTCATCGCACCTCACTCCTCTTTCCACTTTGCGTGGATGCCGTAGCGGGGCGGGCGGGTGCAGTCTGTCATCGGGCCGACAATCTCGTTGGGAAAATTGCCGCCGCAGCCTACTATGCGCGCCGGGAGGACGGGTGATGGCGTCGCGGTCGCGGGAAAGCGTGGGGGAAGGCACAGCGCCGGCGCACGGCGACCGGCTGGCCGTGCTGCGCCGCTGCCCGCTCTTCGCTGCCTGGCCGGAGGCGCGGCTTGCCGACCTTGCCCGCATCGCGCGCACCGCCGACTATCCGCGCGGCGCCGAAATCTTCGCGCGCGATCCCGAACAACGCGACATTTTCGTGATCGCGGCGGGCGGGGTCGAGGTCAGCCGCGGCAGCGCCGCCGGACGCAAGTTCGTGCTCAGCCTGTCGGGGCCGTTCGAGGTGCTCGCGCTTGTTCGCCTGCTCGACGATCCGCCGATCCGCTTCGCCTACCGCGCGCATATGGATACGACGCTGTTGCATCTGCCGGTCGCCGGGCTGCGCGCGATCCTCGACGCCGATCCGATCCTGTGGCGCGACATCGCGCTGCTGATGTGCGCGCGGCAGGGTGACAGTCTGCGGCTGCTCAACGACCAGCAGCTCGGATCGCTCGACCAGCGCATGGCGTGGACGCTCGCCGACCTCGCGCGCATCCACGGCATCGCGGGCGAACAGGGGACCGACGTGGGCTTGCGATTGCCGCAGGAGCAATTGGGCGCGATGCTCGGCGTCACGCGCCAGAGCGTGAACAAGCTGTTGCGCGGCTTCGAGGAGGCGGGGCTGATCGCCATCGATTACAACCGCATCACCATCCGCGATCCCGTGGCGCTCGATCGCCTCGCGGCGCGGCGCGATTAGGCGACCCGCCCCGGCACCGCCGACAAAAAAAGGGGCCGCAAGGCCCCTTTTCGATCCGGCAAGCGACGCGCGGCGTCAGCCGGCGATATGTTCGGCGAGGACGGTGAGGCCGGCTTCGTTCACTTCGGCAAAGCCGCCTTCGACCTCGATCGTTTCGGGCTGGGCGCCGTTCGTCGCATAGATGGTCAGCGGGCCGTTCCGCAGCGTCGCCATGAAGGGCGCATGGCCTTCGAGCACCGAGAAATCGCCTTCGCTGCCCGGCACGGTGACCATATAGACGTCGCTCGACCGCTCGAGGCGGGCGGGGGGAACGAGTTCGAACTTCAGAGCCATATCTCTATTCCTACAACCCCTCCCCCGAAAGGGAGGGGCCGCTATCCTCAGGCCGCGTCTTCGGCGAGCTTCGCGGCCTTGGCGACCGCTTCGTCGATACCGCCGACCATGTAGAAGGCCGCTTCGGGCAGATGGTCATATTCGCCGTCGACGACGGCCTTGAACGACTTCACCGTTTCCTCGATCGGCACGAACTTGCCGGGGATGCCGGTGAAGACTTCGGCGACGTGGAACGGCTGCGACAGGAAGCGCTGGATCTTGCGTGCGCGGGCGACGACCAGCTTATCTTCTTCCGAAAGCTCGTCCATGCCCAGGATCGCGATGATGTCCTGCAGCGACTTGTACTTCTGCAGCGTTTCCTGAACGCGGCGCGCGGTTTCGTAATGCTCCTGGCCGACGGTCGCGGCGGTCAGAACGCGGCTGGTCGAATCGAGCGGGTCGACCGCGGGATAGATGCCAAGTTCCGAAATCGCGCGGCTCAGCGTCGTGGTCGCGTCCAAGTGAGCGAACGAGGTGGCGGGAGCCGGGTCGGTCAAGTCGTCCGCGGGGACGTAAATGGCCTGCACCGAGGTGATCGAGCCCTTGGTGGTCGAGGTGATGCGTTCCTGCAGCGCGCCCATGTCGGTCGACAGCGTCGGCTGGTAACCCACGGCCGAGGGAATACGGCCGAGCAGCGCCGACACTTCCGAACCCGCCTGGGTAAAGCGGAAGATGTTGTCGACGAAGAACAGAACGTCCTGGCCTTCCTGGTCGCGGAAATATTCGGCCATCGTCAGACCCGACAGCGCGACGCGGGCGCGGGCGCCCGGGGGTTCGTTCATCTGGCCGAACACCAGCGCCACTTTCGAGCCGTCGGGGGTCGGGTTGCCGTCGGCGTCCTTGGCGATAACGCCGGCGTCGAGGAATTCGTGGTACAGGTCGTTGCCTTCGCGGGTGCGTTCACCGACGCCCGCGAACACCGACACGCCGCCGTGGCCCTTGGCGATGTTGTTGATCAGTTCCTGAATAAGAACGGTCTTGCCGACCCCGGCGCCGCCGAACAGGCCGATCTTGCCGCCCTTGGCGTAGGGCGCGATCAGGTCGATGACCTTGATGCCGGTGACCAGGATCGCCGCTTCGGTCGACTGGTCAACGAATTCGGGAGCCTTGGCGTGGATCGGCGCGGTCATGTCGCTGTTCACCGGGCCGCGCTCGTCGATCGGGTCGCCGATGACGTTGAGGATGCGGCCGAGCGTCTGCGGGCCGACGGGAACCGAAATCTGCGCGCCGGTGTCGCGAACCGGCTGGCCGCGGGTCAGGCCGTCGGTCGCGTCCATCGCGATGGTGCGGACGGTGTTTTCACCGAGGTGCTGCGCGACTTCGAGAACGAGGCGGTTGCCGTTGTTGTCGGTTTCCAGCGCGTTCAGAATGGCGGGCAGGGTGCCGGTGAACTGGACGTCGACGACGGCGCCGATGACCTGTGCGACGCGGCCGGTCGCGGTGCCGGTGGCAGCGGCCTTCGGCGCAGCGGCCTTCTTCGGCGCAGCAGCCTTGGGCGCGGCGGCCTTCTTGGCGGGAGCCTTCTTTTCAGCGGGAGCGGTAGCCATGGTCTTCTTCCTTGGGTTGATCGATTAGAGCGCTTCGGCGCCCGCGATAATCTCGATAAGTTCGGTGGTGATCGCCGCCTGACGCGTGCGGTTGTAAACGATGGTCAGCTTGTTGATCAGCTCGCCCGCGTTGCGCGTCGCATTGTCCATCGCGGTCATCGACGCGCCCTGTTCGGACGCGGCGTTTTCAAGGAGGCCCTTGAAGATCTGGATGGTGACGTTGCGCGGCAAGAGGTCGGCAAGGATCTCTTCCTCGCCCGGTTCATATTCGACCGCGGCGCCGCTCGACGCCGGAACGTCGGCCGGCGGCGGAACCGGGATCATCTGCTGGCCGGTCGCGATCTGGAGCAGCGCCGAGCGGAACTTCGAATAGAAGAGGTGCGCGACGTCGAAGGCGCCGGCTTCGTAAAGCTCCATCACCTTCGCCGAAATCTCGTTCGCCTGATCGAAGCCGATATCGCGGATGCCGGTCGTTTCATACTGCTCGATGATCTGACCGGGGAAGAGGCGGGCGATCACCGGCCGGCCCTTGCGGCCGACGAGGAAGAAGCGAACCGTCTTGCCTTCGGCCTGCAGCGCCAAAGCCTTGTCGCGTGCCGCCTTGACGATGTTCGAGTTGAACGCGCCGGCAAGGCCGCGGTCGCTGTTGAGCACGACGAGAAGGTGCGTGTCGCTCTTGCCGGTGCCCGACAGCAGCTTGGGCGCCGAATCCGACGCGCCGACCTTGGAGGCGAGGCTGGCGACGACGCCTTCGAGCCGCTCGGCGTAAGGACGCGCAGCTTCGGCCGCGGCCTGCGCCTTGCGCAGCTTTGCGGCGGCGACCATCTTCTTGGCCTTGGTGATCTTCTGGGTCGATTTGACCGAGACGATCCGCCCTTTGAGTTCCTTCAGACTGGCCATAAGTCCCGTCTTTTACCTTTTTTCCGTCATCCCGGCGAAGGCCGGGATCTCACCGTCGAGACCCCGGCCTTCGCCGGGGTGACGAGGTGGGTGGATTACGCGAAAATCTTGGCGAAGGCGTCGAGCGCCGCGACCAGGCTCTTCTTGGTGTCGTCGCCAAGATCCTTGGTGTCGCGGATCGCCTTCAGCACATCGGCATGGTCGCTGCGCAGATAGGCGAGCATCGCCGCTTCGTAGCGCGACACGTCGGTCGTCGCGACAGCGTCGAGATAGCCGTTGGTGCCGGCAAAGATCGACGCGGTCTGCTCTTCGAACGGCATCGGCTGGAACTGCGGCTGCTTCAAGAGCTGCGTCAGGCGCGCACCGCGGTTGAGCAGCTTCTGCGTCGAGGCGTCGAGGTCCGAACCGAACTGCGCGAAGGCTTCCATTTCGCGATACTGTGCGAGCTCGAGCTTGATCGAGCCCGACACCTTCTTCATCGCCTTGGTCTGCGCGGCCGAGCCGACGCGGCTCACCGACAGGCCGACGTTGATCGCCGGACGGATACCCGCGTTGAACAGGTTGGTTTCGAGGAAGATCTGGCCGTCGGTGATCGAAATCACGTTGGTCGGGATGTACGCGGAAACGTCACCCGCCTGCGTTTCGATGATCGGCAGCGCGGTAAGCGAGCCCGAACCATTGTCGCTGTTCATCTTCGCAGCGCGCTCGAGCAGGCGGCTGTGCAGATAGAAAACGTCGCCCGGATAGGCTTCGCGGCCCGGCGGGCGGCGGAGCAGCAGCGACATCTGGCGGTAAGCAACGGCCTGCTTCGACAGATCGTCATAGACGATCACGGCGTGCATGCCGTTGTCGCGGAAGAACTCGCCCATCGTCACGCCGGCATAGGGGGCGAGATACTGGAGCGGCGCGGGTTCCGACGCAGTCGCGGCGACGACGATCGAATATTCCATCGCGCCATTTTCTTCGAGCTGGCGGACGATCTGCGCGACGGTCGAACGCTTCTGACCGACGGCGACGTAGATGCAGTACAGCTTCTTCGATTCGTCGTCGCCGGCGTTGACCTGCTTCTGGTTGATGAAGGTGTCGATCGCGACGGCGGTCTTGCCGGTCTGACGGTCACCGATGATCAGTTCGCGCTGGCCGCGGCCGACGGGGACGAGCGCGTCGAGCGCCTTGAGGCCGGTCTGGACGGGTTCGTGAACCGAGGTGCGCGGGATGATGCCCGGCGCCTTGACTTCGACGCGCATGCGCTTGTCGGCCTTGATCGGGCCCTTGCCGTCGATCGGGTTGCCGAGGCCATCGACGACGCGACCGAGCAGGCCCTTGCCGACGGGGACGTCGACGATCGTGCCGGTGCGCTTGACGGTGTCGCCTTCCTTGATCTCGCTGTCCGAGCCGAAGATCACGATGCCGACATTGTCGGCTTCGAGGTTGAGCGCCATGCCCTTCACGCCATTGGCGAATTCGACCATCTCGCCGGCCTGGACATTGTCGAGGCCATAGACGCGGGCGATGCCGTCACCGACGGAGAGCACCGAACCGATTTCGCTGACCGTGGCGTCGGTCCCGAAATTGGCGATCTGGTCCTTGATGACCTTGCTGATTTCAGCGGCGCGGATTTCCATTATTCAGCCTTTCATCGGGCAATTTGGCGTCGGGCTGTTCAGCCCTTCATCGCCTGGGCGAAACTGTTGAGACGGGTACGGATGCTGCCGTCGATCAGCTGGCTGCCCAGCTGGACGACGAGGCCGCCGAGAATGGCGGGGTCGACGGTGGTCGCGATCTTCACGTCGCGGCCGACACGGGTCTTGAGGTTGGCGGCGAGCGCTTTCAACTGCTCGGCGCTCAGCGGGTGGGCGCTGGTGACCTTTGCGGTCACTTCGCCGCGGTGCGCCGCGACGATCGCATGATAGGCGTCGATCATCGCGGGCAGATCGGCAAGGCGGCGATTCTCGGCGAGCACGCCCAGGAATTTGGCGGTCAGCGAATCGAGCTTCAGCGCCTTGGCCACTGCCTCGATTGCCTTTTCGGCATCGCCGCGGGTGACGACGGGGCTCGAAATCAGGGTCGCCAGATCGGCCGAATCGGTCAGCGCGGTCTGCAGCGTCGCCAGGCTCGCCTGAACGCCGTCGATCGCCTTCGATTCGCTCGCCAGATCGAACAGCGCACTGGCATAGCGGCCCGCGAGGCCCGCCGTGATGTTGCCCTGAATGCCGCCGGAATTCTCCACGCGCGAAAGTCCTTCTCTACGATCCCGTGGGGGATTTGGTCGCGCGGTTTTCGGGGAAATTCGACGAACCACCCCCGCGCGAAGTCGCGGCGCGCCTAGCAACGATTCTGTTGCAATGCAAGGTGGGGGTGGGAGGAATCCGCTTCACCTTCCGCCCCCCTTTGCGTCGTGCTTGTCGAAGCGGCCGACTTTCTCCAAACGGGTACGAAAGACGGATCGCGCTACGACACGCGCGGCACGCACGGGAGAGGGCAAGGCCGATGGGCGAAATGATCCGCATGACGATGGACGATGGCGCGGAAATCGCCGTCTATCATGCGCCGGCAGAGGGCGAACGCCGCGGCGGTCTGGTGCTTGTCCAGGAAATCTTCGGGGTCACCGATCATATTCGCGAGCTGTGCGACGAATATGCCGCCGATGGCTATGAGGTGCTGTCGCCCGCGCTGTTCGACCGCGAGCATCCGGGGTTCGAGAGCGACTATTCGGGGCCGCAGTTCGAGCGCGCGGTGCAGCTGGCGCGCGAACTTCATCCGTTCGAGCAGAGCCTGAAGGATGCGCAGACGTGCATCGACGCCCTGAAGGGGAAGGGTCCCGTCTTCATCACCGGCTATTGCTACGGCGGGTCGGTCGCGTGGCGGATGGCACAGATCAGCCCCGATCTGGCCGCCGCTTCGTCTTATTACGGCAGCCTCGTCCCGACGATGTTCAAGGACGAGGCGCCGGGGTGCGCCGCCATCGCCCATTTCGGCCGCTTCGACGGCGGCATTCCGATGGAGGGGGTCGAGGCGTTGATCGCGCGCGATCATCCGACCGCGCAAATCTTCGTCTATGAGGCGGGCCACGGCTTCAACAGCGACCGCCGCAAGGATTATCACGAACCGAGCGCCGACCTCGCGAGGGACCGCACACTCATGCTGTTCAAGGCGTGCGGGGGATAGCAGACGCTGCCACCGCCCCGCGTCGCATCAGGGCGCTGGCTTTGCTCCCACCCCTGCCGCCGCCTTCTGGCATTGATAGACGAGCCGCTCGTTCGGGCTGGCGGGCAGTACGGCGCGAATTGCCTCCTGCTGCGTGGCGAGCCCCGCAAGCGCGTCGGCATCGGTGGTGCAGGCCTTCAGCGTGATCCCCGCCCGCGCCTCGCGCGCCAGCTTCATCGTGTCGGCATCGAGCAGATAGCGATCGACGCGATAATCCTTCGCCGCCGGATCGATCGACGCGACGGTCACGGTCGCCTCCTCATTGGGCACCAGGATACGCTGCCAGCGGCCGTCGGCACCCATCGCATATTGGGTGCGGTCGTTGACGCAGCCGTTTGCGGCAATCGCGACCGGCACGTCGGTGGTCGACGAGACGGTGATGCGGCTGCGGTCGGGGCGGATCGTGCAGAGATAATTGCCTTCGGCGAGCTTGGCGCCGTCGGGCTTCGCCGTATCGGCCGTGTCACCTTCGACCGCGTCGAGCGCCGCATGCGCATCGGGCCGCGTCGCAAAGAGCAGCGCCGCAAACAGCATCAGCGCGGCCCCGGCGCTCCCCGCGATCTTTGCGCCGCGCATATTCTTCTGATTGTAGAAGAGCAGCGCCGCCCCGGCGCCGAGCGCGCCGATCACGAACAGCACCCCGGCGAGCGCCATGCGGTTCTCACGCGCGGTCATCGCCGCTTCCTCGGCGCGCGCGGCCTTGAGGTCATGGTCGAGCTTCGCCGCCTCGTCGCGCGCGGCATTGGCCTGCGCCAGCGCGCGCGCATCGGCTTCCAGCGCGGCGCGGTCGCGGGCGTCGGCCTCGGCCATCGTCAGGCACGGCGTTCCGACGCTCGCGAAACTCTGTCCGGCATCGCCCAGAAAGCGCGTCACCTCGCGCCCCGCGATCGCGAAGGCGAAGGGCGAATCGCCGTCGTCGGCGCGGGTGATGAAGGTGTTGATGCCGACGATGCGCCCGCAACTGTCGACGAGTGGCCCGCCCGAATTGCCGCGCGCGATCTTCGCCGTGTGGACATAGGTGGCGATGCCCTCGATCGCCTGGGTGTTCGACAGATTGCCCTCGCTCCGCACCGGGCTGCGCGGGGTGATATAATCGGTCGCGCTCTGCGCGGTCGCAAGGTCGACATTGCCCGGATAGCCGAGCGCGACGACCTCTGCCCCTGCCTCGAACGGCCCGGAATAGATGACCGCGGCGGGCACGCGCCCCTCGGTCATTTCGATGAGCGCCAGGTCGCGCTTGGTATCGATCGCGATCAGCTTGCCGGCGTAGCTCTTCTGCCCTTCGGAGGGGACGACGCCGAGCGCGACATTGTTCGGATATTTGGCCGCCGATTCGACGACATGGGCGTTGGTGAGGATGCGGGTCGGCGAAATGGCGATGCCGCTGCCATGCCCGAAGCCGACGACCTCGCCATCGACCATCGCGACGGTGACGACGCGGACGACGCTGCGCGAAACCGCGCTGATATCGTCGGCAGCGCGAGCCGGAACCGCGAAGGCGACGAGGACAAGCAGGGGGGCGAGGAAGCGTGCGAGAAGACGGGTCATGGCCGCGAACCTAGTCGCTGCGCACGCGAAGGCAAGTTAGAGGTAGGGGCGCCACATCATCAGCCATGCCCCGGCGCTGCCGACCAGAATGACGATCGCGCTCGTCGCCAGCACTACGGCCACGGCGGATCGCGCCGCCGGCGTGCTCCGCGCGCCGGTGCGCAGATAGAGTTCGGTCACGCCGAGCGGCAGCAACGAGTTGGCGAAGGCCAGAAAGATGTCGAACGGGCCGTCCATCGCCGTGCCGATCCCCGCGCCGCCGGCCGCGATGCCCCATGCCATATAGCCGACGCGCATGAACCAGACCGCGCTCGCCACCGCGAACAGGCGCAGCGTCCAGCGCCGGTGGGCCGCAAACCGGCGCGCCCGCGCATCCCGCCATGCAAGCGCGCCGAAGAGAAGAATGAGCAGCGCATCGAGGCTGATCCCCACCGCGCCCGCCCAGTGCAGCCACGTTCCGCGGACCCAGGTCAGCCAGAGCCCGCCGAGCGCGAGCACCAACGCGCTGAGCAGATAGAGCCGGCCGTTCCAGCGGTGAACCGCGGGCCAGCGCCCCCGGATGGCGGGCACCAATTGCACCAGCCCGCCGAAGGTGATGACCGCCGCCATCAGCACATGCGCCGCGAAGAAAAGATTGCCGCCCGCATCGCCCGGCACGAAACCCTTGATCAGCGGCTTGGCATTCCACGCGGCGAAATCCCCCGACAAGGAGGGTGGGTAATAGAAAAGCAGGATGAAGGCGGTGAAGAGCAGCTGGCCCGCCGCGATCGACAGGAAGCAGAGGGTCGCGGAAAGCCGGAGCCAGTCGCGCGGCGCCGCCCGCTTCCCGCCGGTTTGCGATAGGTCGATGGTCGCCATTCGATAGTCTCCACTGTGATCCGTCGATGCCGGGGCATCGAAACTGTTGTTTTGATTGAAAAATTCAGTGGCGCGCGCATCGTCCGGCTTTGAGCGCAAGCATCGGGACGCATCGCCGCGCCTGGCATGACATATCGGCGCGCAGACAAAGGAGCCGCATATGACCTATCGCATGAGCTATCGAATTCAGGGGCTGGACCCCGCGCCTTTCGCCCCGCTTTTCGCGCTCGACGATGAGGCGCTGAGCGCGCGGAACGCCCGCCGCGTCATTGCCACCGCTGACCGCGGTTTTCCGTGCCGGGTCAGCCTGGAGGACGCAAGGGCGGGCGAGGAACTAGTACTGCTGCATCACCTCAGCCACGATGTCGCCACGCCCTATCGCAGCGCCTATGCCATCTATGTCCGGCGCGGCGCGGCGCGCACGATATGGCGCGACCGGACGCCGCCGGTGTTCGAGGGGCGCCCGCTCGCGATGCGCGCCTTTGGTGCCGACGGTATGCTGCGAACCGCGCGCCTCGCCGCGCCCGGCGAAGCCGACGCGGCAATACGCGACCTGTTCGCCGACGCCGGCATCGCCTATATCGACGCCCATAACGCCGCGTACGGATGCTTCGCCGCGCGGATCGAGCGGGATGCGAGCGAGGGAGCCGAGCCATGAGCGCCGACAGCATGACCGATGCCGATCGCTGGGCTGCGGTGCAGCGCCGCGACCGCGCGCTCGACGGGCGCTTCGTTACCGGTGTGCTGACGACGGGCATCTATTGCCGGCCGAGCTGCGCGGCGCGGCATCCGGCGCGTGCGAATGTCCGCTTCTTCGCCGACGGCACCGCGGCACGCGCCGCAGGGCTACGCCCGTGCAAGCGCTGCCTGCCCGACGATGTCGCGCGCGACGAAGGCGCCGTGATCGCCGCAATCGCCGCGATCAAGGGCAGCGAAGAGCCGCTCGCGCTCGCCGATCTTGCGGCGCGTACCGGCTATTCGCCGACCCATTTTCAGCGCGTCTTCACCCGCCACACCGGGCTGTCGCCAGCCGCCTATGCAAGGGCGCTGCGCGAAGAGCGCGCCCGCGCGGCGTTGAGCGAGGCGGGGCGCGTGACCGACGCCATCTATGACGCGGGCTTTTCGGGGCCGTCGCGCTTTTACGACACGATGGAGGGACGCATGGGAATGACCGCTTCGGCATGGGTGAACGGCGGCAAGGGCGCGACGATTCACTGGGCGGTGGTATCGACGAGCCTTGGCGACATGCTCGTCGCGGCGACCGCAAAGGGCGTGTGCCGCCTGAGCTTCGCCGAAGGACGCGATGCGCTCGAGGCGCGCTTCCCGGCGGCCGAACTGGTCGAAGGCGGCGCCGATTTCACGGCGCTGCTGCAACAGGTGGTCGATGCGGTCGAGGCGCCGGCGGCCGGTTTCGACCATATTCCGATCGACGTGAAGGGCACCGCCTTTCAGGAAGCGGTCTGGCGCGAACTGCGCAAGATACCGGCGGGCGAGACGCGCAGCTACGCCGACATCGCGGCCGCGGTCGGCAAGCCCAAGGCGGTGCGCGCCGCGGGCAGCGCCAACGGCGCCAACAATGTCGCGGTCCTCATCCCGTGCCACCGCGTCGTGCGCAGCGACGGCTCGCTCGGCGGCTATGCCTATGGCCTGCCAATCAAGCGTGAACTTCTGAAGCGCGAAGCGATGTGAGATGAGAAGCATCGGCCGCGCCTCGAAGACGCGGCCGACGTGCGGACTTTCCGTCCTATTTCCCTTCGTCTTCGTCCTGTTTGGCGAAGATCGCGGCCATGGTCGTGCGCGCGTCCTGAATCTGGCCGGCGTCGATTGCGTCGACCACCTCTGCAACCTTGTTCGCTTCCGCCTCCTTGTGGCTGGAGAAGGCGAGCGGGGCCAGCACCGAACGTGCAAGCTTGCCCTTGTTTTCATCGAGCAACTGGCGCGCCAGGACGAGACGGTACCCATCGTCATAGGACGAATAGTCGAACACGCTTTCCAGCGCGATGAGCGCAGGTTCGGGGATCGCTTCCCGTGCCTGGTAGTAGGTCATGTAATAGCCAATAGCTGCCCGGGGGTCCTTGGGGTCCAGCCGATACGCCTCGGAGAACCAGGGCCGCGCCTGCGCGTACACGGCATTGTCCTTCTCCTTTTTGGCGCGTGCCATGAACATGTTGCCCATCAGCACATTGGCTTCCTGCGATTCGGGGGCGATCACAAGCGCGCGTTTCAGCGCTGCTTCCGCCTTCGCGAATTCGCCTGCGTCGGTATAGGCTTCGGCCGTGATCAGCTGCACCGCCAGATTGTCGCTATACTGGCGATCCTTTCCATCGATCTCGTCTACGACCTGTTGAGCTTCACGCTTGGATACGCCCCGCTCGCTGCGAATATGGGCGCGCATCACGGCTTCTTCACCTGCCGTCAGCTGACGCATCACGACCTTGGGAGCGACATAATGGGCGGGCTTCACGTCCATCGTGGGGAACGGTCCGCCCTTATATTTGCGAAGTTCGCCCTGCAGCTTGTCGAGGTCGCCGAAGATGCGCTTCGCGGCGGTAAGGCTGTCCTCACCGGCATTCAGCGCCTTCAGATAGGCGGCCAGTTGCCCCCGACGTTCGGGGTTGAAATTCAGATAGTGGGCGAGCAACCATCCGAACGAGTAGGATTGGTAGAGATCCTGCCCGTCCAGCCGTTTGTTATGATCGAACAGACGGGTCAGGCGGACGTCGGACAGCGCGAAAAGAGCTTCGCCGCGATGTTGCGGGACGTTGCCGATCCGGAAGGTGCCATCGTCGAACAGTTCGAGCGTGCCGTAAAGTTCGGCGAAGCCCTCACGGTACCAGTGCGGATAGCTGGTGCTGAAATTCTGCAGCATGAAATGATGAACATATTCGTGGAACAAGATGCGCGCCGGCGTCAGCTCGGTCTTTTCGCGCAGCGCCCGCCGATCAAGGTTGCGGTCGAAGCGGTCGCTGTCGTCATCCTTGGCCGGCACGAAAGATACTGCATTCCCGGCACGCGGAATATAGAAGCCTGCGACCTGCGAACTGCCCGCCAGTCGGCCGATATCGTCGGTGCTGCCGAAGCGATAAACCCGCACCTTGTTCGATTCGCCGACCTCCGGACCCGGCACGGCAAGCCCCTGCATATAGCGCAACGCATTGTCGAAGCGTTCAAGCTCGGTCGCGAATCGTTGGGTGTCCTCTTTGCTGCTTTCGGACACGATGATGAAGTGACTGGTCTCCGCTTCCCACCATTCGGCGTGCGCGATGCTTGCCGATACCAGCGTGACGAGAAAGGCTCCGGCGCGCAGAGCCCTGTTGAATAATGTAATCACCTTGTATTCCCCCGGTTTTCGATGCGTCACTATAACAATGCGCCGTTCCGCTTCAACAGCCTGTCGAAAGGATGACACAATGACCGTTGCCGACGAAAGCATTGCCCGTTTCCGCGCTCTTCACATTCCCGGCGACCCGCTGATTCTGGTCAATATCTGGGATGCCGGCAGCGCGAAGGCGGTAGCCGCGGCAGGTGCCAAAGCGATCGCAACCGGAAGTTACGGCGTGGCGGGTGCGCAGGGGCGCGCCGATGGCGAGGATTTTCCGCTCGCCGATGTTTTCGAGAATCTCGCGCGCATCCTGTCGGTCACCGACCTGCCGGTTACGATCGACATGGAATCGGGCTATGGCGCCGATCCTGCCGGCGTCGGCGTCTCGGTCGCGCGGGCAAGGGCGGCGGGAGCGGCTGGGATCAATATGGAGGACCGGATGCCCGGCCGGAACGATCTGCTGCCGATCGCGGAGGCGCAGGCGCGCTACCGTGCCGCGGCCGATACCGGCATTTTCGTAAACGCCCGCTGCGATGTTTTTCGCGGCGCCGATGCGGCGAAGGACGGCGAACGGCTTGTCGCCGCCGTGCTCGAGCGCGCCCGCGCCTATGCCGACGCCGGTGCGGGGTCGCTGTTCGTCCCCTTCCTTGGCGATCCGCGCTGCATCGGCGCGATCTGCGAGGCGTCGCCGCTACCGGTCAATATCCTGCGCGCCAAGGCGGGGCCGACCCATGCCGAACTGGCGGCGCTCGGCGTCGCGCGGATCAGCCACGGGCATCAGCCGTGGACGGCGGCGATGGCGTGGCTGACCGGTCAGGCGCAGCAGGTGCTGGGCGGCGCCGAACCCGATTATTGAGCGGCCGTTGCGGGCCGCGCCACGGCGTACATTTCCTTTGCCATCGTCTTGGTGAGCGCCCAGCGATCGTCGCCTTCCTTGTAGAGATCGAAGTGGGTGCGGCCGGGAACGAAGCGGAAGCTCGCCTTGGCGCCCAGGCCGTCGAGGACGGCCTTCAGCCGCTCGGCTGACTGGTTGAGATAAAAAGTGTCCGCAGTGCCGACGGTCAGATGAATCTTGCCGTCGAGGTCGGGTTTGAGCCGTGCCCAGTCGCGCGCGATGATATGCGCGATGTCATAATGATCGCGCCAATAGGTGACGACGGCGGGGTCGATCTTGCCGGTCGCGCGATCGAACATCGCGCAGGGACGTCCATCGGGGCATTTGGGCGAAAAGACCCAGTCGAAGCTTGCAAGCTGGCCGCCATAGGGACCGAGTACCGCCTCGAGCTGGGCGAACTGGCGAAAGGTCGCGACGACCTTGCCGTCGTCGCGAACGAGCGGCCGGTCTTTGCCGTCGCTGCCCGCATAGGCATTGGCGGCAGGCGCATAGAGGTCGATATTCGTGAAATCGTGAAAGTCGCTCGGGTCGGGCGCGGTCGGCCAGCTTCCGCCGAACAGCTTGGGATAGGCGACCTGCAACCAGAGCGTCGACCAGCCGCCCGAACTGTGTCCGGTCAGGAAACGGCCCGACGGAAGGGCGTCCATGCGATATTTCGCCTCCAGCGCGGGGATTGCCTCGGTCGTCAGCGCCGTACCCCACGGGCCGTTGTTGGCCGAATCGGCAAATTCGTGCGTTCCGGTCGCGATATGATGGTCGAGGAAAACCCAGATCATCGAGGGCAGGTCGCCCTTCGCCATCATCGCCGCAGTGCGCGCGGCGCTTGCCCGCGCGCTGTCGTTCGTGCTGCCGAAACCGCCGTCCGAATAGACGGTGGGATAGGTGTCGCCGCCCCTGGCATAGCCCGGCGGCAAGGCGACCCATCCCTCGATCGCGGTATCGCGACCCCAGAAGCGCGAGAGGGCGGCGCTGTGGACGGAAAGCGGCTCGACCGACGTCAGCCCGGGTTCGATACCCGCCCGCGCCTCGGGCGAAAGTGCGGCAAGCCAGGCTGCAAAATCCTGCCCTGCGATCTCGCGGTCGAGCGACAAGGTCGGCACCGGCCCCGGCAGGCGGGCTTCGACGACGGGTGAGACCAGATCGCCCGCGCCGCGCCCGCCATAATTATAATCATGGTTGCGGTCGAACACCGCCTGGATGCGATAGGTGCCCGGCGCCAGCGTCGACCAGGCGGCCGGAAAGGCATCGACGTCGGTGCCGACGATTGCGGTCCGGCCCGGCTTGAGGCTGCTCACCTCGATCGCCGCGATCGCCGTGCCGGTCGGCTCGAACGGCGACGTGTCGACCGCGTCCTGGGGTTTTGCGCCCGGTTCGACCTTTTGAGCAAAGACGATCAGGCGCCCGCTGTCATCATCGCCGAGATCCTTGGGCGTGACGACCGGAACCGCGATCGGCTCGGCAAGAAGCGGCGTGGCGCCGACGGCAACGAGGCCGGTGGCGAGGGCGAGCGCAAGGCGCAGGGTCGAGCGGGACATGACCAAGGTCTAGCCCCAATGTCGGCCCTGTAAATGCCGATTCGCCTCAAACGAAACTATAGGGATCGATGTCGATCGCAAGGCGCACTTTTGCCGGCCAGTCTATTCGGCCGATCCAGTCGCGGATCGCGCCCTGCAGGTCGAAGCTGCGCGGGGCGTGGAGGAGGAGGCGGAAGCGGTGGCGGCCGCGCAGCATCGCGAGCGGCGCGGGCGCTGGCCCATAGATGGCGAGGCCGTCGGCGACAGGCGCCTTTTCGCCCAGCCGCTGCGCGACACCGCGCGCGACCTCGATATCTTCGGACGAAATGACCAGCGCGGCGAAGCGGCCATAGGGCGGCGCCCCGGCGAACTTTCGCGCCGCCGCTTCGGCGGCATAAAAGCCTTCGCGGTCGTTGGCGACGAGCGCCGCCATGACGGGGGCGTCGGGTACGCGCGTCTGGATCAGCACCTCGCCGGGCTTCACGCCGCGCCCCGCACGTCCCGCGACCTGTGCGATCTGCTGGAAGGTCCGCTCCGCGGCGCGCAGATCGCCGCCGTCGAGGCCGAGGTCGGCGTCGACCACGCCGACGAGCGTGAGATTGGGGAAATGATAGCCCTTGGTCACGAGCTGGGTGCCGATGATGATGTCGACGAGTCCATCCTCGACCGCCTCGACGAACTCGGCCGCCTTCGCGGGCGACCATAGGGTGTCGCTGGTGACGATCGCGGTGCGCGCCTCGGGAAAGCGTAAGCTCACCTCGTCGGCGACGCGCTCGACGCCGGGGCCGCATGCGACGAGGCTGTCCTCGTCTTCGCATTCGGGGCAGAGGCGCGGCGGCGGCATCACATGACCGCAATGGTGGCAGGCGAGGCGGTGGACGAGCCGGTGTTCGACCATCCAAGCGGTGCAGTTCGGGCACTGGATGCGGTGGCCGCAGGTGCGGCACAGCGTCAGCGGCGCAAAGCCGCGGCGGTTGAGGAACAGCAGGCTCTGCTCGCCCTTCTGCAACCGGTCGGCGAGTGCCTCGACGAGCGGCGGCGCGAGCCAGCGGCCGCGATCGGGCGGATCCTGCCGCATGTCGATTGCGGCAAGATCGGGCAGCGTCGCGCCGCCAAAGCGCGCGGGGAGCACAATGTGGCGATAGCGTCCGGCCTCGACCTGCGCGAGGCTTTCAAGCGCGGGGGTCGCGCTCGCAAGGATCACCGGCAAGCCTTCGAAATGGCCGCGCATCACCGCGACGTCGCGCGCGTGATAATGGACGCCATCCTCTTGCTTGAAGCTGGTTTCATGCGCCTCGTCGACGACGATCACGCCCAGATTGGCGTAAGGCAGGAACAGCGCCGAGCGCGCGCCGACGACGATCTTCGCCTCGCCGCTTGCGATCGCGTGCCAGGCGCGCCGCCGCTCGACCGATCGCAGCCCGCTGTGCCACGCCACCGGCTCGCAGCCGAAGCGCGCGGCAAAGCGCGTCAGCATTGGTTCGGTAAGCGCGATCTCGGGGAGCAGGACGAGCGCCTGCCGGCCGGCATCCACGGTGGCGGCAATCGCTTCCATATAGACTTCGGTCTTGCCCGATCCGGTGACGCCGTCGAGCAGCAGCGTCTCGAACCCGCGGGCGGCGACGGCGTCGCGCAATTGCCCGGCAGCGACCGCCTGTTCGACCGAGAGGTCGGGCGGCGCGAAGGCAGAGTCGGGCTCCGGATAGGGCTGATCGGCCGACACGCTCACCGCCTCGAGCGCGCCCGTCTGGACGAGGCCACGGATCACCGCCTCGCTGACTTCGCCCAGCGCCGCGAGTTCGCGCACAATGCCCTGCCGTGCGCCGATCTTTTCGAGCGCCACGGTGCGTTGTGGCGTCATCCGCGCCGGTCGTTCGCCCGTCGCACGATATTCGACGATGGGGCGCCGCGCGTCGGCAAAGGCGGCGCCGGGCAGAACCATGCGCAGCACCGATCCAGGGGGTGCGAGATAATAGTCGCTCGTCCACTCGACGAGGCGGCGCAGCGGCGCGCGGATCGGCGGCACCGGCACGACCTCGAACAAATTGCGCAGGCGGTTGTCGCCGACGGGTTCGGGGGCGCCGAAGCTTTCATCCTCCCACACCACGCCGCCCAGCCGCCGCGGGCCGAGCGGCGCGACGACGACGCTGCCGAGCGGCGCGTCGCTGCCGTGCGGGACGCGATAGTCGAGCGGGCCGAGGGCGGCGGTCAGAAGGAGGACGCGGGCACGGGTCATGGAAGCGATGACGATATAGGAGCGCGGCGAAAATAGGAAAGCGCGCTATGCCTCGCCGAGCCGATGCCCGATGTCCGTTGCCGACCTGCGTCGGCGGCTCACATCGCCTTGATATAGTCGACCATCTGGCCGACCACGGTTCCCCAGCCGTCGTGGAAGCCCATTTCCTCATGCTTCTGGCGCGCGGCGCTGTCGCCGTGGACCGCGACCGCGCGATAGAGCGTGCTGTTGCCCTGCGGTGTCAGGAACAGGCCGGCGGTGAAGAAGGGCGCGGGCGCGGGGCGGAAGCCGGGGAGCAGCGTGTCGGTGAAGATCAGCCGTTCGCCCGGCACGACCTCCAGATAGCAGCCGCTGTTCGGAAACTCCTCACCCTCCGGCGAGCGCATCGTCGTGCTGAAGACGCCGCCGGGGCGCAGGTCCATCTCGCAGGCGGTGACCGTCCAGGGCTTCGGCACGAACCAGTGCACCAGATGCTCGGGTGTGGTCCAGACCTTCCACACAAGGTCGGCGGGCACGTCGATCACGCGTTCGAGGACAAGGTCGAGGTCGGGATCGACCGGGCTGAGCGGAAAGGTCATTCGGGGGTCTCCTTCTTGTTTTTGAGCGAGAGCAGATAGGCATCCATGCGGTCGAGTCGGCCTTCCCACAGGCGGCGCTGGGTCGCGAGCCAGTCCTCGGCCAGCCGCAGCCGGTCGGGGGCAAGGCTGTAGGTGCGGACCCGGCCATGCTTGCGCGAATGGACGAGGCCGCAGCCTTCGAGCACCTTGAGGTGCGCGAGAAAGGAGGGGAGCGCCATCGGGTGGTGCGCCGCAAGTTCGCTGACCGACGCCGGTCGTTCGCCCAGCCGTTCGAGCACCTGCCGCCGTGTCGGGTCGGCGAGGGCGCGGAAGATGCCGTCGATCATCGCCGGTTCGGGCGCAATCGGGGCATCGGGCCGGATGGCCGACATGGCAGTCTCCTTTCGCCAACCCTCTTAGAGCGCTCCAATAGTTAGGTCAATTCCTAACTATTGGAGCGCCACAATATGGCGCGCGATCGCGGGCGGAGCGGGGGTCAGGCGATGGCGATGCGGCGCGGTCGGGCGCGGGCGGGCTTCGGCCGCCGGAACCAGAAGGTCCACACCGCAAAGCTGCCGAGCATCGCCATCGTCAGCCCCGACAAGGTCATGACGATGCGATAGCCGAGCCCGCCGACCTTGGCGGCGTGCAGCGGATAGGCCTTGTTGAACGCTTGTGCGGCGGGCGCCATGGCGAGCGCGTCGCGCGCGCCGAGTAACCGGCCCGTCTGCGCGTCGAACCACAGCGTCGAGCGGCCGTTGGGAAGCCATTCGGCCTGCCGGCGCATCCGCAGCATGATCGGGTCGCCCGCCTTGCGCGGCAGGCTGAGGATACGGAACTCGCCGTCGGGAAAGCGGCGGCGCGCTTCGGCGAGCATCGACGCATAATCGGGCTTCGCGGCGAGCGGGCCGCCCTTATATTTGGGCGGCGCCATCGACTTCTCCGCCGCGGCAATCGAACCGAAGGGTGCGACGACCGCCATTGCGAAGGGGCGGAAGATCATCATCGTCCCGGTGACGACCGACAGAAGCAACAGCGGCGCCATCACGATTCCCAAGTCGCGGTGATGCGTGACGATCGCCGGCCGGCTCATTCGCTTGGGCCACAGGCGCAGGCGGAAGGTCCGGCGCGTCCGCCACCACAGGATGACGCCCGACACGATGAAGAACAGCCCGCACAGGCCCGCGATGCCGATCACCCACTCGCCGCTGTCGCCCGCGAAGAGATGGTGATGGAAATCGAAGATCCACAGCTCGGGCCGCTCCCACTGGCTGGCCCAGCGGGTGACGATCTGCCCCGTCTGGTCGGCATAGGCACCGGCGCCTTCGCCGAAGCGGGTCTGGTGGAGGCCAAAGCCGTCGCGGGCATAGATGATGCCCTGCGCACCCGGCTTCGCCATGATCGCCTCGGTCGCCCGCGTCACGCTGCCAAGGTCGGTGCGCAGCGGATCGCCGCTATGCGGCAGCCCGATCCACGCATCCTTGTGGACGAGGATCGCGCCGGTGAGGCCCAGAAGGCCAAGCACCAGCCCGATCAGCCCGCCGGTCCAGCGGTGCAGCGTGTCGAGCAACTGCATCAGAAGCGATAATCCCAACCGAGGGTGAAGGTGCGACCGCGGCCGGCGAAGTTGAAGAAATTATCGGTCGGCCGCTGGGTGTCGCTCGCATAGGCGATATACTGCCGGTCGAACAGATTCTGCACCGCCAGGCTGATGCCGCCGATCCGCGTCTGGTAGCGCAGGAAGGCGTCGGTCAGATTATAGCCCTCGAAATCGTTGCGCGGGTCGCGCGTCGGGCCGGTGAAACTGCGCGCAAGATAGAATTGCGTCTGGACGCGCGCCGACAGCGACCCCTTGGCGTAGCTGGCGGCCAGGTTCAGCCGGTCGGGCGAGATATTCGCACCGTCGAGGTCGGTTTCGACGATGTCGTCGCCGTCGGCATCATATTTGCCGTCGAGATGGGCGTAGCCTGCCGTGACGGTCAGGCCGTCAATCGGCAGCTTGACCGCCAGATTGATCTCCAGCCCCTCGATCGCGACGCGCTGGCGCAGCACGTCGAAAATGCCGTCGGGCCGGGCGACGAGCAATTGCCCTTCCTTGCTCGACGACCAGAAATAGGTCGCACTCGCATCGAGCGGACCGCGCTTCACCTCGACGCCGATCTCGCGGTTGTTCGATACGATCGGACGGATGTTGAGGAAATTGTCGATCTCGACCCCCGGCGTGCTCACCGCGCGGGTGATGCGGCCGACGTCGGGGGCGGTATAGCCTTCGGCATAGCTCGCATAGGCGCGGATGCCGGGGATGGGCTCGACGATTACCCCGCCGTTCAGCAGCACGTCGTCGAAACTCGGGCTGCCGCCCTTGACGAAGGTGCGGCCGGCGCTCGCGAGCGTGGTATAATCGTCGATGCTGATCTTCACATTTTCGTAGCGCGCGCCGCCGGCGACGCGGACGAGGCCGTCGAACAATTTGAGATTGGCCTGTCCGAACGGCGCGAAGCTGCGGAAATCGGTCGGCGGCACCCAGACGCGGTCGGTGGCGATCAGCCGCTGTTCGGTCGAATCCCACAGCGCGTCGAAACCGGCGATCAGCGTCAGTGCCTCGAAACCGGGCACCGCACGTTCATAGCTGAGCTTGGCGCCATATTTGCGGCTGCGGTTCTGCGATTGATCGAACAGCGTTCCGACCGGCGCGATCTGGACGTCCTGGAAGGTCGCGATCGGATTGGGTTCGCCGCCGAAGGTGTCGCGGGTGCGGTTCCAGAAAATCTGGCCGACGAAATTCCCGCCGCCAAGGTCGCTGTCGGTCAACGACAGCGCCAGGCTTTCGGTGCGGCTCGCGGCGGGATCGCCGGGCGGGGTGCCGCGCGCCGCGCTGGTCGGCAGGCCGGTCGCACGATTGCCTGCCACCGCGACATAATCGCCGTCGCCTTTCAATTCGTAACGGCTGGCGATCAGGTCGAGCCGCATCGTGTCGGTGATCTCGTAGCCAAAGCGCCCGAACAGCGAGAGCGTCTTGGAATCCTGCGTCTCGCCCTGCGTCAGATTGATCCCGACCGGGCGGCCTTCGCCGTCGCGAAAGATGCCGCGCACTTCATAGGCGGCGCCAACCGACGCGTCGAAGCGTCCGGCCCGATACTGAACCAGCCCCGCCGCCTTGCCGCCCATGCCGGCTTTGGAAAATTCGTCGTCGGCGGTGCCCTGCAGCAGCAGTCGGCCGCTGACGCCTTCGGTCTTCGGCGCACCGACCGTCACCTGATTGACGATACCGCCGGTGCCGCCGATCCCCTGCAGCGCGTTCGAACCGTAAATGACCTCGACCCGGTCGATGAAGAAGCCATCGATGGTGAAGCCGTCGCGGCTGCCGTCGCGCAGCGGGGTCGATTGCGGAATGCCATTGATCGCATAGAGCGGCGAGCGCCCGCGCAACGTCTCACCGGCGCCCGACAATTTCTGACGCGTCGGCGAAAAGCTGGGGGTCAGCGTTGCGACCGCGTCGGTGACCGATCCCGAAATCAGCACCTGCTGGTCGAGCGCCTCCTTGCCGATGACATCGACCGTCAGTGGCAGGGCATTGGGGGGCAGGATCGTGCGCGCCGCGGTGACGACGATATTATCCTCGCCCTTCGTGTCGGGCGTCGCGGTCTGCGCGAGCGCGGGGGAGGAAAGCGCGGTGCAGGCCAGCGCTGCGGCGACAATTTTGCGAATCATTCTCAACTCCTGTTGAGCAGGCCGCTAGTGCGACTGATTCGCAAATGCAAGGGGTTTCAGGGCAGAATTTGGCCGAGCGCAATTCCTTTGCCGCTTCGCCTTCCTGGATGGCGCATAGGATGACGAAAGCGGCACACGCCGCGTCTCGCTGGCCGACCCGCCGCTATTCGATGGCCCAGCTCAGCCGCGATCGGAACTGCGCGGGGCGCGGCTTTCCTTGCGCGTCGAGGGCGGGCAGGAACAGCCCGCTTCGCATCAGGACCTCGCATGTCTTGCGATCAAGGATGTCGCTGCCGGCCGATTTTGTGATGTGGCAAGCGGTCGGGCGGCCCGAAGGTGCGACATCCAGTATGAACTCGCTGGCGCCTTGCCCCCGTGTACTGGGATAATCGGCAGGCAGGATCCAGCGTTCGGGGCTGATTGGCGTCAGACCATCTTCGTCGGTGGCGTCGGAGTCCGCGCCCGCCTTGTCGGGCTTGGTCCAGGCGATGCGTAGGCGCGGCAACGCTTGCCGTTTACCGTTGCGGTCGACGCCCGCCGTTGCCCAGCCCAGCTTTTTGAGCGCGAGCGTGCAGGACGCATCGGCAGTCGCCTGCCCGCCCCGCACACTTCCCGCCTTGCACGTCGGCGCGTTGCTCGCTTCGTCATGGCGCAGCGTGACGATCGCTTCGCCCGCCGCTTCGTCCGCGAGGCCGACGAGCAACCGGTCGGCGTCGGTGGCACGCGCCACCGGCATCGACGGTTGCGCGGCCGCCGCGGATGCCAGCGCCAGCGCGCCCGCGATCGCCGCGCCGGTCCGGATCAACCCGCCAGCACCTTGGCCATCATCCGCTCTTCCTTGGCGATCCACGGTGCCATGCTCGGGCGCGACAGGATCGCCTCGCTCCACGCGGCGATTTTGGGATAGGTGGCGGCGTCGATCGTTATGCCGCAGTGGCGGACATTGACCAGCGGCGACACTGCCGCGAGATCGGCGAGGGTCAGCCGGTCGCCGACCAGATAACCCGACGCCGGGATCGCGCTTTCCAGATAGGCGAGCAATTTGGGCAGTTCCTCGGCTTCGGCTTCGGCGGCGGCGGCGAGGTCGCCTTCGCGGCCCAGGAATTTGGGGGCGACGATACGGTTGAAGAACATCTTGCCGCCGCAGGCCGCGAACACGGTGTCGCCGAACTCGTCCCACCACACGGTGCGGCCGCGCGCTTCGGGGTCGGCGGGGATCAGCGCCGGTTCGGGATATTTCGCTTCGAGATAGTGGATAATCGCACTCGAATCGGCGAGCAGGAAGCCGTTGTCGTCGATCGCCGGCATCTTGCCGAGCGGCGATGCGGCACGAAAGCCGGGATCGGGATCGCCGATGCCCACGCCCTTGAGCTCGAAATCAAGACCCTTTTCACCCAGAAAAGCGAGCAATTTGCGCACGAACGGCGATACGATCGACCCATAGACTATCATCATGACATCCTCCTGATTCCCGTCCGAACATAGGCGGTCGGTTGCTCGCTGCAACCTGTTCGATGATTACAGCGATGCGCAACAAATGCTGCTTGCTATCGGTCGCTTGGCATGCTCCTATTTGTGACAGAGGGGGGCGCTGCTACGGCAGCAATCATCAGGATATGTGTAATGCGCCCTTCGCTCTGGGCAGATCGGCTGATGGCCCTTTCGGTCCGCTTCGTCGGGCTCGGCATCCTGGCAGCGGCCCTCGCGGCGGCGGTCGCCAGTTTCTTTTACAATAAGGCGCAGGAGGATGAGCAGGCGACCCGCGTCGCGATGCAGGTCAACGTCCGGCTGCGCGATCAGCTCGCGGTGCTCGAAGGGGTACGCGCGCTCTATCAGTCCGACACGGCGGCGAGCGGGCCGGGGGTCCGCGCCTTCCTCGCGGCGCTGCGGCCGCAGGTGCGCGCGCCGGGGATGCAGGGGGTCGGCATCGCCGTCGCGATCCAGCAGGACACCCCCGCCGCGGCCGAGGCGCAGCTGCGCGAAAATTACGGCAGAGAGATCAAGGTCTGGCCGCGGACAAGTGAGCCGATCGGCTTTCCCATCGTCCTTGTCGAACCCGACAATGATCGCAACCGCGGGGCGCTCGGCTACGACATGTACAGCGAACCGATCCGGCGCGAGGCGATGCGCCGCGCCTGGCAGACCGGCCAGCCGGCAGCGAGCGGGATCGTCGAACTGATCCAGGAGCGTAATGCGCAGCACAAGCAGCCGGGCTTCCTGATCTATGTGCCCGTCTACGCCAACCCGCCGGTGGCTGCGGACGCCGCGCCGTCGGCGGTACCGCCGCCCTCGCCCGCGCAACCGATCGAGGCCTTTGTCTACGCGCCATTCCGCATCGAGAATCTGATGCGCGCGGTGCTGGGAAACCAGCTCGACACGGTCGACGGGATCGAAGTCTATGCCGGCGAAGGCCCGTCGGCGCCGCTCGTCTTCCGTCATGGCAAGGTCGGCTGGGACGCGCATCAGGAGACGCTGCGCGTCGCCGATCGCCGCTGGACGATGCGGCTGTCCTACGGCCGCTTCATCGACCGGCTGGGCCGTCCGCTCGCGATCCTGCTATTCGGCGCCGCGCTCGCCTGGCTCGCGGTGCAATTGCACCGCCTGCAGCATCGCCGCCTCGGCGTGGCGCAGGCGCTGGCTGAGGAGAAGGAGCGTCATGCCGAAGATCGCGAGCTGATGATCGGCGAAATGGCGCACCGCATGAAAAATGCCTTCGCGCGCATCGGTGCGCTCGCGCGGATCACGCTGCGCGAGGTCGACAGTCTGGAGGCGTTCGAGGCGAAGTTCGACGGGCGGCTGCGCGCGCTGTCCGATTCGAAGCAGATGCTCGTCACCGGCGCGGTCGATACGGTCGACCTCGGCCGCATCGTCCGGCGCGAACTCGACATTGCGGGCTGGGACGCACAGCGGCTTGCCGCGGTCGAAGGCCCGGACGTGCGGCTTGACGAAGAGGGCGCGCAGGCTATTGCCCTTGCCGTGCACGAACTGGTGACCAACAGCGTCAAATATGGCGCGCTCGGCGGGAAGGGCGATCTTGCGGTCGGCTGGCGCCGCGACGGCGGCGATGTCGAGCTGTCGTGGATCGAGAGCGGCCTGCCCGAAACCCCGCACATCGAAAGCGAAAGCTTCGGAACCCAGTTCATCCGCTCGCTGATCGAACGCCAGCTCAAGGGGCAATGGACCCGCGCTGCCGCCGATCACGGCCTGTCGATCGTCATCCGCTGGCCCGATCGTGTCGCCGCCGCCTGATCCGCGCTGGCATATCTGGATCGATCGCGGCGGCACCTTCACCGACGTCGTCGCGCGCTCGCCGGCGGGGGCGGTCGTCACTGCCAAATATCTTTCCGAAGACCCGGCGCGTCCCGGCGACGCGGCGGTGGGTGCGATCCGCGACCTGACCGGCGCCGGGACAGGCGCGCTGCCGCCGCTCGCGGTGCGCATGGGGTCGACCGTTGCGACCAACGCGCTGCTCGAACGCAAGGGCGCGCCGACCCTGCTCGCGATCACGCGCGGCTTCGGCGATGCGCTGACCATCGGCTATCAGGATCGTCCCGACCTGTTCGCGCGCCGGCTCGACCGCACGCCGCCGCCGCACGCCCAAGTTGCCGAAATTGCCGAGCGCGTCGGTCCCGACGGCGAGTTGCTGATCCCGCTCGACGAAGACGCCGCGCGCGCCGCGCTGCAAAAGGCGCGCGCGGACGGCATCGACAGCATCGCGATCATATTGATGCATGGCTATCGCTACCCCGCGCACGAACGGCGCCTGGCAGAGATCGCCGCCGAACTCGGCTTCGCGCAGATTTCGGTCAGCCATGAAGTCAGCGCGCTGATCAAGCTGGTCGGGCGCGGCGACACCACGCTTGCCGACGCCTATCTGTCGCCGGTGCTGCGCCACTATGTCGGCCAGTTCTGCGCCCAACTTGGCGACGATAGCCGTCCGCAGTTCATGAAAAGCTCGGGCGGGCTCGCGTCGGCCGCGGCGTTCCACGGCCGCGATGCGATTCTTTCGGGCCCCGCGGGCGGCATCGTCGGCATGGTCGGCAGCGCCGCGCCGCTGGGCAAGGATCGGCTCATCGGCTTCGACATGGGCGGCACCTCGACCGACGTCAGCCATTATGCCGGGCGGCTCGAACGCGATAACGAAAGCATCGTCGCGGGCACGCGCATCCGGGCGCCGATGCTGCGTATCCACACCGTCGCCGCCGGGGGCGGTTCGATCTGCCGCTGGGACGGTGCGCGCCTGCTCGTCGGACCCGAAAGCGCGGGCGCCAATCCCGGCCCCGCCGCCTATGGCCGCGGCGGGCCGCTGACCGTCACCGACTGCAACGTGCTGCTCGGCAAGATTCAGCCCGAACATTTCCCCAGGCTCTTCGGTCCGGCGGGCGACCAGTCGCTCGACCGCGCCATCGTCGCCGAAAAATTTGCCGCCATGGCGGCCGAAGTCGGCGACATCACGCCCGAGGCGCTTGCCGAGGGGTTGCTCGCAATCGCGGTTCAGCAGATGGCGAATGCGATCAAACGCATCACCATCGCGCGCGGGCATGATGTGACGCAGGGCTATCATCTCGTCGGCTTCGGGGGCGCCGCGGGGCAGCATGTGTGCCTCGTGGCCGACGCATTGGGGATCGACCGGATCCTGCTCCATCCGCTTGCCGGGGTGCTGTCGGCCTATGGCATGGGCCTCGCGCGGCCGTCGGCGATCCGTGAGCGTACGCTCGCGCTGCCGCTCGGCGCGGGCTGCGTCGAACCGCTGCACCGCGCGGAGGCCGAACTTTGCGCCCAGGCGCGCGGCGGCCTGGCACCCGACGTACCGGTCACGCACGAAACCCTGCTGTTCGTGCGTCTTGCCGACAGCGACAATGCGATCGAGCTGCCGACCGGAAACCCCGCAGCGGTGCGTGCCGCCTTTGTCGATGCCTTCCGCGCGCGCTTCGGCTATGCGCCGCACGACGATCTGGTCGTCGATCGCATCCGTGTCGAACTGACCGAAGCGGGCGACGCGCCCGCGGCCCTGCCGGCCCCCGCGCCAGAGGCCGAGGTGGAGGCAGAAACCGTCACCGCCTGGCTCGCGGGTGGACCCTGCGCCGTCCCGCTCCATCAGCGCAGCGCGCTTGCCCCCGGCCGCCGCATCGCCGGTCCCGCGATCATCGTCGATCCGCTGTCGACGACCGTCGTCGAACCCGGCTGGACCGCAACGGTCGAGCCCGAGGGGACGCTGAGGCTCGCAAATCCATCGGCGATCCGTCCCGTCGCCTCGCCATCGCAAGGCGATAGTGACGATCCGGCCGCACCCGATCCCGTCCGCCTCGAAATCTTCAACAGCCTGTTCATGGCGATTGCCGAGGAAATGGGCGGCGCGCTTCAGCACAGCGCTTCGTCGATCAATATTCGCGAGCGGCTCGATTTCTCCTGCGCGCTTTTCGATGGCGAAGGGCGGCTCGTCGCCAATGCGCCGCACATGCCGGTGCATCTGGGGTCGATGGGCGAAAGCGTGCGGACCATCCTGCGCCAGCGCGGACCCGGCCCGGAGGGGCGTCCGCGCGACGGGCGCGGCATCCGGCGCGGCGACGCCTATGCGCTCAACGCTCCCTATGACGGCGGCACCCATCTGCCCGACATCACCGTCATCATGCCGGTGTTCGTCGATAGCGAAGCCGATGCCCCCGCCTTTTTCGTCGCGGCGCGGGGCCATCACGCCGATCTCGGCGGGATCGCGCCCGGATCGATGCCGCCGGGCAGCCGCAATATCGAGGAAGAAGGCATCATCTTCGACAATATGCTGATCGTCGATGACGGCCATTTCCGCGACGCCGCCGTGCAGGAGCATCTGACTGCAGGCGACCTGCCGGCGCGCAACCCGGCGCTCAACATCGCCGATCTGAAGGCGCAGGTCGCCGCCTGCCAGCGTGGCGCCAGCGGCCTTGCCGACCTCGCCGCCGCGCACGGCGGCGCGACCGTCGCCGCCTATATGGCACATGGTCAGCGTCAGGCGGAGGCGGCGGTGCGTCAGCTCGTCGCGCGGCTGGGCGATGGGCATTTCCGCTATGCGATGGACAATGGCGCCGAAGTCGTCGTGGCCGTGACGGTCGATCGCGCGGCACGCCACGTCACCATCGACTTTACCGGCTCGTCGGCGACGCTCCCCGATAATTTCAACGCGCCGCTGCCGGTCGTGCGCGCTGCGGTGCTCTATGTGCTGCGCACGATGCTCGACGACCCGATCCCAATGAACGAGGGCTGCCTGGCGCCGGTGACATTGATCGTTCCCGACGATTCGATGCTCTCGCCGCGCTATCCGGCCGCGGTGGTCGCGGGCAATGTCGAAACCAGCCAGGTCATCACCGACGCGCTGTTCGCCGCCTTCGGCGCGATGGCGGGGGCGCAGGGGACGATGAACAATTTCACCTTCGGCAACGAAGCCTACCAATATTATGAAACGATCGCCGGCGGATCGGGCGCCGGCCCGGGCTTCGACGGCACTGCGGTGATCCAGACGCATATGACCAACAGCCGGATGACCGATCCCGAAGTGATGGAGGCGCGCTTTCCGGTGATCGTCGAGGAATTTTCGATCCGCAAAGGGTCGGGCGGTCTGGGCCGCTGGCGCGGCGGCGACGGCGCGACGCGCCGCATCCGGTTCCGCGAACCGATGGCTGCGAACATTCTCGCTAATCGTCGCCGGATCGCGCCCAGCGGCCTTGCGGGCGGCGCCGACGGCGCACCGGGCCGCAACTGGATCGAGCGCGCCGACGGGACGACCGAAGAACTGGGCGCGACCGCCAGCGCGGACCTGGGCGCGGGCGACGCCTTCGTCATCGAAACCCCCGGCGGTGGCGGTTATGGCGAAGCGGAGGGGGATTAGATGCTTGTCCTGATCGGGATTGCGATCATCATCGCGGGCTTCCTGCTCCGCTTCAATCCGCTGCTCGTCATCATGGCGTCGGCGCTCGCGACGGGTCTGGCCGCCGGGCTTGACGTCACCGCGATCATCGCCGCCTTCGGCAAGGCGTTCAACGATACGCGCTATGTCAGCATCGTCTGGATCGTGCTCCCCGTCATCGGCCTGCTCGAAGCCTATGGGCTTCAGCAACATGCGCGCTCGCTGATCGGACGGATCAAGGGCGCGACGCTCGCCCGGCTGCTCGCCTCCTATCTGCTACTGCGCCAGGCGATGTCGGCGGTCGGGCTGACGTCGGTGGCCGGGCATCCGCAGACGGTGCGTCCGCTCGTCGCGCCGATGGCGGAAGCCGCCGCGGAGGCGCAGGGCGTCACGCTGAGCGATGCGCAGCGCGACGAAATCCGGGCCTATGCGGCCGCGACCGACAATGTCGGGCTGTTTTTCGGCGAAGACATCTTCCTCGCCATCGGGTCGATCCTGCTGATGAAGGGGCTGCTCGAAGGCTATGGCTATGTCATCGAACCGCTGCATTTCTCGGTCTGGGCGATCCCGACCGCGATCGCGGCCTTCCTGATCCACGGCTTCCGGCTGCGGCTGCTCGAAAAGCGGATGCTGCGCGCGCCGGGGCAAGGGACCGGCGCATGATCACGCTCGGTTTCGTCTATGTCCTCGCCGGACTGACCTTCGCGATCTTCGCCGCGCTCGGCCTTGGCGATCGCAGCAATCCCAAACGCTTCGGCAACGCCGCCTTCTGGGGGCTGCTCGCGCTGTCGATGCTCGCGGGCGACCGCCTCGGCGATTTCGGCAACGGGCTGCTCGTGCTCGCACTCGTCGCCATCGCCGGGACGGGCCAGATCGGCCGCGCGCCGGGCGGCGAGGTGCCGGCGGGCGTGCAGGCCGAACGCGCAGCGCGCTACGGCAATTTCCTGCTTGTCGTCGCGCTCATCATCCCGGCGGTCGCGCTCGCCGGCACCTTCCTCTTCAAATGGGTGCCGGGGCTTGCCGATCCGAAGCAGGCGACGTTGATCTCGCTCGGTATCGGCGTGCTGATCGCGCTCGCCGTCGGCATGGCGCGGCTGCGGCCCGCGCTCCTGCTCCCGGCGCAGCAGGGGCGACGGTTGCTCGACGCGGTCGGCTGGGCGGCGATCCTGCCGCAGATGCTCGCCAGCCTCGGCGCGGT
Source organism: Sphingopyxis sp. A083 (assembly GCF_001468495.1). Taxonomy (NCBI): domain Bacteria; kingdom Pseudomonadati; phylum Pseudomonadota; class Alphaproteobacteria; order Sphingomonadales; family Sphingopyxidaceae; genus Sphingopyxis; species Sphingopyxis sp. A083. Next base: position 570,845 of record NZ_LNSK01000001.1, read on the forward strand.
GTTCGCGCTCGCCGGGGTCGGAGAAGTCGTCGGCGACCTTATCGGCGCCGCGATCCCGCAGGGCAGCCTGTTCGGCGCCGTCGTCGCCTTCGGGCTCGGCATGGCGCTCTTCACCATGGTGATGGGCAACGCCTTCGCCGCCTTTCCGGTGATGATCGCGGCGGTCGGCATGCCGCTGCTGATCAAGCAATATGATGGCAATCCCGCGGTCGTCGCCGCGATCGGCATGCTCGCAGGCTTCTGCGGCACGCTGATGACCCCGATGGCGGCGAACTTCAACCTGGTCCCCGCCGCGCTGCTCGAGCTGAAAAACCCCTATGGGGTCATCAAGGTGCAGATCGGCACCGCGATCCCGCTGCTCGCGGTCAATATCCTCTTCATCTGGCTCTTTGCGTTTTAGCGCCGCCTTCAAATTTCCGTTCGCCCTGAGCTTGTCGAAGGGCCGTTCTTGCTTCTGCAGCGTCGAAAGAGAAGAACGGCGCTTCGACAAGCTCAGCACAAACGGATAGAGAAATTCCGGTAATGACCGACCTCACCCCCGACCACGCCGTCCGCTTTGCCACCGCGACCCTGTCGCATCTCGGCCGCGAATATCCCTACAAGATGGACCTGGTGCTGAACGGCCCCGAGGACGCACGGCCCCCGCGCGAGCATCACCCGATCTTTCACGGCAGTTTCGACTGGCATAGCTGCGTCCATGGTTGGTGGCAGATCCTTCGCCTTGCGCGCCTCTGTCCCGATCTGCCCGTCGCGGCCGAGATCCGCGCGCGCGCCGATGCGATGCTCGTGCCGGATAAGGTCGCGGGCGAGCTTGCCTTTCTGGGCCGGCCGATGGCGGCGGGCTTCGAGCGTCCCTATGGCTGGGCGTGGCTCCTCGCGCTGCATGTCGAGGCCGAACAGCACAACGCGCCTTGGGCGGCCGCGCTCGAACCGCTCGCGCTCGCCTTCGCGGCGCGCTTCCACGCCTTTCTGCCCAAGCTCACCTATCCTTTGCGCGTCGGCACCCATTTCAACATCGCCTTCGCGCTGCTCCTCGCGCGCCATTGGGCAGGAGGGCACGACCCCGCGCTCGTCGCCCTGGTCGATGCCCGCGCGCGCGACTGGTTTGCTGGCGACCGCGATTGTCAGGCATGGGAGCCCGGCGGCGACGAATTTCTCTCCTCGGCGCTGACCGAGGCGCATCTGATGGCGGTCGTGCTCGGCGATGCCTTCCCCGCGTGGTTCGACGCCTTTCTGCCCCGCGCAGCTGCGCATCAACCCGCAACGCTCTTCGCCCCCGCGACCGTGTCGGACCGCAGCGACGGTAAGATCGCGCATCTCGACGGCCTCAATCTCAGCCGCGCTTGGTGCTGGCGTGCGATCGCCGCCAAGCTCGGCGCCGCGCACCCCGTTACCCCCGTCGCCGAAGCCGCCGCCGAGCAGCACCTCGCCGCCGCGCTCCCGCACGTCACCGGCGACTATATGGGCGAACATTGGCTCGCGAGCTTCGCGCTCCTGGCATTGGACGGCCTCGCCGATTGACAAGCCCCCGCGTGGACGCAAGAGACGGCGTAAGAGGGGAAACGGACTGCACATGAAAACCCTGCGCCCGACATCGTTCGACGTCGCCGAGCGCGCGGGCGTGTCGCAGTCGACCGTCTCGCGCGCGCTGCGCAGCAGCCCCGGCGTCAACGCCGAAACGCGTGCCCGCGTCGCGCAGGCGGCGGCCGAGCTTGGCTATGTCGTCGATCGCCACGCCTCGTCGCTGCGCCTCAAGAGCAGCGAGACGATCGCGCTCGTCACCATCTGCCGCCCTGGCGAGGACCGCAGCGCGATCAACCCCTTTTATTTCGCGCTTCTCGGCAGCATCGCCGCCGCCACCTCGGCGCGCGGCTTCAACCTGCTCGTTTCCTTTCAGGAGAGCGAAGCCAATTTCCGCGCCGATTTCGTTCGCTCGGGGCTCGCCGACGCGATGATCGTCATCGGCACGACCAGCAACCGCGCCGCGTGGGATTATTTCGCCGCGGCGCAGGCATCGGGGCATGATTTCACCTGCTGGGGCAGCCCCGGCGGCGACTTCCACTGGATGCGCAGCGATAATGAGGTGGGCGGGCGCCTCGCCGCCGATCATCTCGTCGCCTCGGGCCGCCGCCGCCTCGCCTTTGTTGGCCCGCAGCGCTCGCCGCAGCGCCAGTTCGACGAGCGGCGCGACGGCTTCACCGCCGCGCTCGCCGCGCACGGCCTCGCCCCCGTCCTCGCCGAGCCGCCGCCGGCGGAAGATCGCCATGCAGAGGGCATCGCCGCCGCGCGCGCGTTGCTCGCCGCGCATCCCGACATCGACGGTATTTTCGCCGCCAGCGACATGCTCGCGCTGGGGGTGCTTCAGGGGATCAAGGATATGGGGCGCAGCGTGCCCGGCGACGTCGCGCTGATCGGCTTCGACGGCATCCGCGCCGGCACGCTCGCTGATCCCGCGCTCACCACGATCGAGCCCGATCTCGATGCCGCGGGCGAAGCGCTCGTCGCCATGGCGCTGGAAGATGATGCCCACGCCCGCGACGGCACCCGCATACCCGTCCGCCTCGCGGTGCGCGGTACCGCCTGACGCGATTGTTCGGGCGGGATCGTCATCCCGAATAACAAAGCTTCGGGACCGCGGCGTTTGTGTCCTTGTCCGGGAAAATTTCGGGCGCCGCCCGCGGACGAATGGCCGGGTTCGCGTGCATCATCCGCCGCCACCCCCTTGCAATTCCTGCCTTCCGGCGTAAGGCGGCGCGGACATAAACCCGCGCGTGCGACTCCGCTTGCCCCGCTCTCCTGGCTTGGGCGGCCGGCCGTCATTCCCCGCCGCGCCAACATGGGGACTGCTGACCTATGACCACCACCGGCCACGACACGCTGGGAACCCGCTCGACGCTGAGCGTCGGCGGCAAGAGCTACACTTATTATTCGCTCGAAAAGGCGGCAGCAAAGCTGGGCGACGTTTCGCGCCTGCCATTCAGCATGAAGGTGCTGCTCGAAAATCTGCTGCGCTTCGAGGACGGCGGCTTCACCGTCTCGACTGATGACGTCCAGGCGCTCGTCGACTGGCAAAAGGATCCCCATTCGAACCGCGAAATCCAGTATCGCCCGGCGCGCGTGCTGCTGCAGGATTTCACCGGCGTTCCCTGCGTCGTTGACCTTGCCGCGATGCGCGATGCGATTGCCAAGCTCGGCGGCGACACGACCAAGATCAACCCGCTCGTCCCCGTCCACCTCGTCATCGACCACTCGGTCATGGTCGACGAATTCGGCACGCCGAAGGCGTTCGAGCAGAATGTCGAGATCGAATATTATCGCAACGGCGAACGCTACGACTTCCTGAAATGGGGGTCGAAGTCGCTGTCGAACTTCAAGGCGGTGCCTCCGGGCACCGGCATCTGCCACCAGGTCAACCTCGAACATATCGCGCAGGCGGTGTGGTCGAGCGAAGATGCCGACGGCACCACCGTCGCCTATCCCGACACCTGCGTCGGCACCGACAGCCACACGACGATGATCAACGGCCTCGGCGTCCTCGGCTGGGGTGTCGGCGGGATTGAAGCGGAGGCGGCCATGCTCGGCCAGCCCGTGTCGATGCTGATCCCCGAAGTCGTCGGCTTCAAATTCACCGGCAAGCTGAAGGAAGGCGTCACCGCGACCGACCTGGTGCTCACCGCGACGCAGATGCTGCGCGCCAAGGGCGTCGTCGGTCGCTTCGTCGAATATTTCGGCCCCGGCCTCGCCTCGCTGAGCCTCGCCGACCGCGCGACGCTCGCCAATATGGCGCCCGAATATGGCGCGACCTGCGGCTTCTTCGGCATCGACGACAAGACGATCGATTACATGCGCCTGACCGGCCGCAGCGAAGAAAATATCGCGCTGGTCGAAGCCTATGCGAAGGCGCAGGGGCTGTGGATCGTCGACGGCGCGGCGGACCCCGTGTTCACCGACACGCTCGAACTCGACCTGTCGACCGTCGTCCCGTCGCTCGCCGGGCCGAAGCGGCCGCAGGATCGCGTCTCGCTTCCCGACGTAGACGATGTCTTCAACGCCGACATGGCAAAGGTCTATAACAAGGCGCAGACGCGCGTGCCGGTCGAGGGCAAGGATTTCGACATCGGCGACGGCGACGTCACCATTGCCGCGATCACCAGCTGCACCAACACCTCGAACCCCGGCGTTCTCGTTGCTGCGGGGCTCGTCGCCAAAAAGGCCGACGAGCTGGGCCTGAAGCCCAAGCCGTGGGTCAAGACCAGCCTTGCGCCGGGATCGCAGGTGGTCACCGACTATCTCGAAAAGGCCGGGCTGCAGAAACATCTCGACAATATCGGCTTCAACCTCGTCGGCTATGGCTGCACCACCTGTATCGGCAACTCGGGTCCGCTCGCCGAGCCGATTTCGAAGGCGATCAACGAGAATGGCCTCGTCGCCGCGGCCGTCATCTCGGGCAACCGCAACTTCGAAGGCCGCGTGTCGCCTGACGTGCGCGCCAACTTCCTCGCCTCTCCGCCGCTCGTTGTCGCCTATGCACTCAAGGGCACGGTGATCGAGGATTTCACCACCACCCCGATCGGCACCGGCAAGGACGGGCAGGACGTGTTCCTCAAGGACATCTGGCCGACCAACCAGGAAGTCGCCGACATGGTCGCCGGCGCGGTCGACCGCGACATGTTCGAGGCGCGCTACGCGCACGTCTACAAGGGCGACGCGCACTGGCAGAAGATCGAGGTCGAGGGCAGCGACACCTATCAGTGGCGCGCCGGCTCGACCTATGTCGCCAACCCGCCCTATTTCGAGGGCATGTCGATGACTCCGGCGCCGGTCAGCGACATCGTCGGGGCAAAGCCGCTCGCGATCCTCGGCGACAGCATCACCACCGACCATATTTCTCCGGCGGGCAGCATCAAGGCGGATTCGCCGGCCGGAAAATGGCTGATGGAACATCAGGTCAGCAAGGCCGACTTCAACAGCTACGGCGCCCGCCGCGGCCACCACGAAGTGATGATGCGCGGCACCTTCGCCAACATCCGCATCAAGAATGAAATGGTCCCCGGCATCGAAGGCGGCATGTCGCGCTATGGCCAGGAAGTCATGCCGATCTACGACGCCGCGATGCGCCACAAGGCCGACGGCACCCCGCTCGTCGTGATCGCCGGCAAGGAATATGGCACCGGCTCGTCGCGCGACTGGGCGGCGAAGGGCACCAACCTGCTCGGCGTCCGCGCCGTCATCGTCGAGAGCTTCGAACGTATCCACCGCTCGAACCTCGTCGGCATGGGCGTGCTGCCGCTCCAGTTCATCGAGGGTCAGACCCGCGAGACGCTGGGCCTGACCGGCGACGACAGCTTCACCATCACGGGCATCGCCGACATCAAGCCGCGCCAGACGGTGACGGTCGAAGTCACGCGCCCTGACGGTTCGACCTTCAGCTTCGATACGCTGTGCCGCATCGATACCGCGAACGAGGTCGAATATTATATGAACGGCGGCATCCTGCATTATGTGCTGCGCAAGCTCGCGGCCTGATTGCCGCAGGATAATCGGCAATATGCGCCCGCCCCCTTACCGGGGCGGGCGTTTTCTTTGGGGATAGGGCGATGAACCTGCTTCAGATCATGATCGAGGTGATCGGCTGGACCGCGGCCGCGATCATTCTGGCAAGCTATGTGCTGCTCTCGCTCGGCAAGCTCGAACCGCGCGGCGCGGCCTATCAATGGATGAACGTCGTCGGCGCCACCGGCTTCGTCATCAATTCAGGCTATAATGGTGCCTTGCCGTCCGCCGGCCTCAACATCATCTGGGCCGCGATCGGCCTTTTCACGCTGTGGAACGTGCGCCGTCTCAGCCGCGCGGACAGGTGCTGACCCCAAGCAGCGAATAGGCGGGGCAGCGGCTCGACAGGCCGGTGAGCAGCGGCACGACCCCGATATAGCCCCACGGGCCGATGCGTCCATAAGCCGCCAGAACGATCAGCATCACGCCGACGACGATCCGCAGCAGGCGGTCGATGGTGCCAACATTGCGTGCAAACATATCCAGACTCCCGATTGCAGGTGCGACACGGAAGTTTTGACGCGCGCGCGGCGCGCGGTCATTGCGCTGGATCAAGAGACGCGGCCCGCCCCTTTCGGGCCGGGCGGCGGGATGGTGGGCGCTGACGGGCTCGAACCGCCGACCCTCTCGGTGTAAACGAGATGCTCTACCAACTGAGCTAAGCGCCCCATCGCGTGGGAGCGGCGCCCCTGCCACAGCCAGACGCCGCTGGCAAGTCGCTGGCGTGTCAGCCGGGTGGGGGGTGATCGCGGTCGTCTCCCAGCGCCAGTTCGCGGCTCACCCCGATCGCGTCCAGAAAGGCGGGATCGTGGCTGACGACGATCAGCGCGCCGTCATAGGCCGCAAGCCCGGTTTCGATCGCGGCGAGCGAATCGAGATCGAGATGATTGCCGGGTTCGTCGAGGATCAGCATTTGCGGCGGCTGCGGCGCGCCGAGCACGCAGGCAAGCCCGGCGCGAAGCATCTGCCCGCCGCTGAGCGTGCCGACGATGCGGTCGGCGGCGTCGGCGCGAAAGCGGAAGCGTGCGAGCGCGGCGCGGCAGGCATTGTTGCCGACCCCGGGGTTGCGCCGCAGGAAATTGTCGGCGATCGAAAGTAGCGGATCGAGCAGCGCGACGCGCTGATCGAACAGCGCGAACGGCACACCGACGCGCACGCTCCCCGACCAGGGCGTCAGTGTTCCGGCGATCAGCGCGAGCAGCGTCGATTTGCCCGATCCGTTTGGACCGGTGATTGCCAATCGCTCGGGTCCCGTGATCGTGAGCGACAAATCATCGATGACGGGTGCGCCGCCGTCATAGCCCGCGCGGACATGCTCCAACGCTACGACCGTCCGCGAAGCCGGGAGGCCCGTCGACGGCAGCGCGATCGCCAGCGGATCTACGATCTCGATCCGGCTGCGCGCCGCGGCGAGCGCCTGCTCGGCCTGTCCCTGCTGGCGTTCGGCCAGCCGCCCGGCGGCAGCGCGTGATTCTTCGGCGCGGCGCTGCATTGCCCCCATCACGATGCGCGGCATGTCGCCGCGCGCCGCATTTTTCCGGCCCCGCGAATCGCGGCGATCCTGCCGCTCGGCGGCGGCCTGCGCTTGGCGATGGGCCTGATCGACGCGCTTCTCTGCGGTGGCAAGGTCGGCCTCGACGGCCGCTTGTTCGACCGCCTTGCGCGCGCAATAGGCGCTCCAGCCGCCGCCATAACGGGCGGCGCCCGTCGCGGTCAGTTCGACGATCGCATCCATTTCCTCGAGCAGTTCGCGGTCGTGACTAACGACGATCGCGCCGCCCTGCCAGTCGCGCAGGATCGCGCGCACCGTTTCACGGCCTTGCCGATCGAGATTGTTGGTCGGTTCGTCGAGCAGCAGAAAATCGGGCCGTGCGAACATCGCGCCGGCGAGCGCGGCGCGCGTGCGTTGCCCACCCGAAAGATGCACAAGCGGCGTTGCGGCATCGAGTGGCAGGTCGACACCGGCCAGCGCCTCGTCGATCCGCGACGCCAGCGTCCAGTCGGCCTCTGCGATGTCGTCGAGCGACGCCGTCCCCGCTTCGGCGCGCGCGAGCAGGGCCAGCGCGGTGCGCGCGCCGAACAGATCGGCAATCGTCGCATCGGCGGCAACCTGCACCGTCTGGTGCAGCATGGCGATGCGCGCGCCGCGGCTGATCGCGCCGTTCGTCGGCGTTGCCTCACCCGCGATCAGGCGCAACAGGGTCGATTTGCCGACGCCGTTGCGCCCGACGATACCCGTGCGTTCGGGGCGAAACTGAAGGTCGAGATCGGAAAATATGCGGCGACCGTCGGGGGTCGACCAGCCGAGGCGGGAGAGGGTGATCGTAGACATGGACAAGGCTTTCCTGAAGGCAAGGCTAGGGGCGATGCGTTCAGTTGCGGTCCATGATCCTCTGACTCCTTAAAAAGATGACGGATGACAGATAGCGTCCCGGTGGCGACCGGGCAAGAGCGTGCCGGCGTCAGAGCCAGCCGATCCGCTTGAAGCGCCAATAGAGGAGCGCGCACACGCTGCCCATCAGCCCGAGCGCGAAGGGATAGCCGAACGTCCAGCCGAGTTCGGGCATATGCTCGAAATTCATGCCGTAAATGCCCGCGATCGCGGTGGGCACGGCCAGAATTGCGGCCCAGGCCGCAAGCTGGCGCGTGATCGCGCCCTGCCGCTGCTGTTCGAGCAGATTGTTGGTGTCGACGACCGACGCCGCGACATCGCGCAATCCGACGAGGCGGAATTCGGCGCGCTGCACATGGTCCCAGATGTCGCGAAAAAAGGGGCGCACGGCATCGTCGATGCACGGCAGGTCGGCATCGCTGGTCAGGCGCGATGCAACATCCTTCATCAATCCGACCAGGCGTTGAAAACGGATGATCTCGTGCCGCTGGCCGTAAAGATGCCGGATGTCGTCAGCGTCGAGCGGCGTGTCCATGACGCTTTCCTCGACCGTGAGCAGCCGGTCCTCGATCGCGTCGATCACGGGGAAATAGCCGTCGACGATGAAATCGAGCACCGCATAGAGAACATAATCGGGGCCGTGCGCCAGTTTCGCCGGCAACGATTCGAGCCGTGCGCGCACCTCGCTGTGCGTCCGCGCCGACCCGTGACGGACACTCACGATGAAGTGACGGCCAAGGAAGAAGGCGGTTTCGCCCGACTGGATCGTATCGCCATCGCGATTGCCGGTGCTGGCGACGACGAACAATTGCTCGCCATAGGCTTCGACCTTTGGAAGCTGGTTGGCCTTCAGCGCATCTTCGACCGCCAGCGGATGCAGGCCGAAGCGCCTGGCGATCCCCTCAAGCTCGCCGGGGGTCGGCTCGAACAGGCCAAGCCAGAAGAAATCGCCGGGATCGCAATGGTCGGGAATCGCCTCGTTCGGGCCCAGCTCGCGCACGAGCTTGCCATCATTATAGAGGCGGGCGGCCTTGATCGGCATCGTCAAACTCCCTCGACTGCCCGCTGCAGATAGCGGCCCGGACGGCCGAGGGAAATAACTCAGGCCGGAAAGGCGTCGCGTACGCGGCGTTCGAGCACCGCAAGCGGGATGCGTCCGGCCCCGAGCACGACGTCGTGGAAGCGCTTGATATCGTAATCCCGGTGCGACGAAACCTCGTCACGCAGCCGGCTGATCGCGGTCTGACCGACCTTGTACGAACAGGCTTGCCCCGGATAGACGATATAGCGGTCGATCTCGGTTCGCGCCGAACTTGGCGTTTCGGACGAGTTTTCGACCATGAAGTCGATCGCCTGCTGGCGATTCCAGCCCTTGGCGTGCAGCCCGGTATCGACGACGAGACGCGACGCGCGAAACGCATAGGACGCCAGATAGCCGATCTCGCCGAGCGGATCGTCGTCGTACATCCCGAGCTCGGCCGCAACCTGCTCGGCATACAGCCCCCAGCCTTCGCCATAGGCCGTGACGTAAGAGGATTGGCGGTAAAGCGGCAAGGCCGCGTCTTCGAACTTCAGGGCATTTTCGAACAGATGCCCCGGTGCTCCCTCGTGGAAGGCGAGCGTCGGCAGCGTGTAGCGTGGCCATTCGTGCGTATCGCGCAGGTTGATGAAGAAAATGCCCGGGCGCGACCCGTCGGGAGTGCCAGCCTGCGCCGAACCGCCGGGGGCGCCGATCTCGATCTCGGGCGGGACGCGGCGGATTTCATAGGGCGCGCGCGGCATCCGGCTGAACACTTGCGGCAGGCGCGCGCGAATGGTGGTGAGCCGATCGTTGAGATAGGCGAGCAGCGCCGCGCGCCCCGTATCGTCATTGGCGAACAACTGGCCCTCGGTCGCGGTCAGCGCGTCGAGCCGCTGGCGCAAGCTGCCCTCTTTAAACCCCTGCGCCGTCAGCAGCTGGTCCATGCGCGCGTGCAGATCGGCAAGCTGGTCGAGCCCCAACTGATGGATCTGCTCGGCGGTCATGTCGGTGGTCGTGTGCTGCGCCAGTGTCGCCGCATAATAGGCGGGACCGTCCGGAAGGCGCGACACGCCCGCTTCGTCACCGGCTTTGGGGAGCAGCGCCGTCAGCACCTCGATCTGACGCGTCAGCGCGGCGCGGATCGGCCCTTCGAATATTGCCTGCGCACGTGCATCATAGCCGGTGAGGCCGGTGGCTTTGGCGCGGCGGGCGAGCGAGGCGACGATCGTCTTCGATGCCGCATCGCCGTCACGCAAACGGCCGAGTTGCTGCAGGGCCTGTTCGATGATGAAACGCGGCGCGACGACGCCCATCGCGGCATTGGCGCGCACGATCGCGCTATCATCGTCGAGCAGCGCCGGCGTTGCCGCCATTCGCGCGATATAGGCATCGGCGTCGGCCTTGGTCTTCACCGGATGCTGGCTGTCGAGAAAGGTGCTGACGCCGGTATAGAAGCCGCCGAGCTGCGTGACTGCATAGGGACCGGCGCGGTGCGCAAAGCCGCCGGTGTGATAGGGGAAGCGGGCCAGTCGCTCGCGGGCCACAAGATCGAATTCGGCGCTGTCATAGGCCACCCGCGCATTATCGCCGAGCGCACCGCGATCGATAGCGTGCAGTGCGGCAAGGTCGGTGTCGATCCGGCGGTCGCGTGCGGTCCGCGCGGCGGCCGACCAGTCGGGAAATCGCGCTCGCAGCCCGGCGCGCGCACCGATATCGAGGCCCAGGCTCGCGGCGCGGGTCGGGTCGTCGATCAGCGCCTGATCGAACTGGCGGGTGAGCAGTGCATCGAGACGCGCGTCGGCGCTGTCCGCACCCCATGCCGGCATCGCAAGCCCCGCCGACGCCATGCCCATGCCCGCCAGCAGCGTCCGGCGATCCAGTGCGAAATCGATCATATTTGTCCTCCTGTCATGCCGCGGACCCTATGGTTTCGGGGGCTTTGCCGCAAGCATGTGTATTGGTCGAATAAAACCCCTTGCCAAGCATGCGCTACAAATGTAGCACGCTACAAATGTAGCGCAAAAGGTGATTCGCATGTTGTCGAGCTTGCCCCCGCGGGAACGCGAAATTGTCGATATTCTTTACGAACGTGGTGCGTCGACCGTGACCGAAATCGGCGAGGCTTTGCCCGCCGAACTGTCCGGATCGGCGATCCGCGCGATGCTCAAGCGGCTCGAGGCCAAGGGCTTCGTCGTTCGCGAGGCATCGGATCGCGGCTTTCTCTATGCGCCGAGCGTCGAAGAGAAGACGGCGAGCAAATCGGCGCTGACCCAGGTGGTGCGCGTCTTTTTCAACGGATCGGCGACCAGCGCCGCCGCGGCGCTGCTCGGCATGCAGGACAAGATGAGTGCGGGCGATCTCGATGAGCTGGAAAAGCTGATCGCCGAAGCGCGCGAAGGGAGGACGAAATGATGATCACCGCCGCGACCCTGCTGGGTCTTGCCTGGAAATCGGCGATCATCGCCGGGCTGACGCTGGTGTTGCTGCGCCTCGCGCGGTCGCGTTCGGCAGGCGAGCGTTCGCTTATCGCGCACGCCGGGCTGGCGGCGCTGCTGCTGCTGCCCGCGGCGACCCTGGCGCTTCCTGAATGGGCCCCGCTGCCCGCCGACTGGGTCGAAGCATCTGCGCCTGCAATGTCGGCGCCGCCGGCGGTTGTCGAGGCGCCTCCCGCGGCGGCGGCTCAGCCCGGCGCTGCGGCGTCGGCCATGGCTGCGGGTAGCAAAGCCGATGCCGGTTGGACGCTGCCCGCGATGGCCGACCTCGCCATATGGGTTTACAGCTTTCCCCTGTTCCTGCTTGCCCTTTTGATGACGGTTGCCGTGGTGCGGCTGTTCGCGATGCGCGGACGGGCCGACGTGCTGGTTCAGCCTTCGTGGCTGTCGGCGCTCGCCGAAGCGCAACGGCGGATGGGCTTCAAGCACGGGACCGCGCTGTTGGTCAGCAACGAACTGCGCTCGCCGATCAGTTGGGGCGTGGTCCGCCCGACGATCGTGCTCAACCCGGCCGCCGTCGATGCCGTGGCCGAGGCCGAGGCGATCATAGCGCACGAACTGGCGCATGTCGCGCGGCTCGACTGGGCGAAGCTGCTCGCGGCGCGCCTTGCCTGCGCGCTGTTCTGGTTCAATCCGCTCGTCTGGATGCTGGCGCGCGAAAGCCATCAATTGCGCGAGGAAGCGGCCGATGATGCCGTGCTGCTCGCCGACATCGACGGTCCCGACTATGCCTCGCTGCTCGTCGGTGCGGCGCGTCACGACAATCAGGGCGCGCTGCTTGCCGCCCACGGCGTCGCGCCGGCGCAGAACAGCCTGAAACGCCGGATCACCCGCGTGCTCGACGGCAGCCTGAAGCGCGGACCCGCCAGTGCGAGCTGGGTTCTGATGAGCCTGGTGCTGCTCGCCGGCGTATCGGCGCCGCTCGCCGCCTTTTCCGCGACCGCCACACCGTCCGCGTCGGGGCCTGTCCACACCCCCGTCGCAACCGCCCCGGCCGCGGCATTGCAGTCCGCCGCGGCCGTGGGTTCGGCGGCCGAGCGGACCGACAAGCCGGCCTCTGCTGCTGCCGGCAAGCCGCTGTCGCCCGACGATCTTGTCGGCATGCGCGCGGTCGGCGTGACGCCCGACGATGTCCGCAAGATGCGCGAAAGCGGCCATGCCGATGCCGACGACATTATCGCGGCCAAGGCGACCGGCGTCGACCCGGCCTATATCAACGCGATGCGCCGTGTCTTTCCGAACGCCGATGTCGGCGATCTGGTTGGCGCGAAAGCGGTGGGCATCGACCCGGCCTATGCCCGCGACATGCGCCGCTATTTCCCCGATGTGAATCTCGACGATCTGACGGCGATGCGCGCCATGGGCGTCACCGGCGACTATGTCCGCCAGATGCGTGCCGCGGGCCGCGCGATGCGCGACCCCGACGATGCGATCGAGGCGCGCGCGCTGGGCAATTGGGGCGGGGCCTATAGCGAAGTCCGGTCCAGTTCGGGCGCGACCGCGCGCATCGGACCGGACGGAACGCTCGAGGCGCGCAGCGCCGACGGCAAGGTCACGCGGATAAGTCCGCCGCGCCCGCCAGCGCCGCCCGAAAATCCCGCGGCGCCGCAGGACTGACCCTTCGGCCACTGGCCGAAGCCAAGCCGCCGCTCATCGAAGCCCGATTTTGAAACGCCGCTGCGGCGGCGAGCGATGACGCTCGCCCGGCGCACGGAGGAGGAGTGCCCCCAATGAAACCACAATCGAAGACATTATTTGTCGCAGCCGGCAGCGTGCTGTTGACCCTGATCGCCTGCGCCGCCCCTGCGCAGCCGACCGCGGCCTCGGCCCAGGAAGCCAGCGCGATCCGCTGGGATGTTTCGCAACCCGACGACGGCGACGGCGATCCGCGCCTGCAGCTTCGTGCCAAGCAATCGACCAGCAGCATCGCTCTCGACGGTGCCCGCGCGGAATTTTCAGCGGCGCGGGACACGCTGGGCGGCGGGCGCGGCCCGGTCAGCTTCAGCGTGGTGCACACGGCGGGCCGCCTCGATTGCACGGGCAGTCTGCACGCAGCCTATGAGGGCGAGGGACAATGCCGCTTTGCGCCCGATGCCGGCTTCGCGACCGCGCTGGAGAGCCGCGGTGTCGGCGCGCCGACGCGCAAGGAACAACTCGCCATGTTGATGGTCGATGCGACGGTCGAACTGGCCGACGGCCTGATCGAGGCGGGGCTTCGTCCGCACACCGGCGAACTTGTCGCGGCGGCCGCGTTGAAGGTGACGCCCGCCTATGTCCGCGACCTCCAATCGGGCGCGCTTCGGCTCACCTCGATCAACGATGCGATCGCGTGCAAGGCGCTGGGCGTCGACCGCGACTATGTGCGCGGGCTGGCAGAGGCCGGTTACGCAAAGCTGAGCTCCGACCAGGTGATCAGCATGAAGGCGTTGGGGATTACCCCCGACTATGCGCGCTCGATGAATGCGGCAGCCGGAGGCACGCAGTGATGCGGATGACGAGCGCAATGGCGCTGGCGGCCGCCCTTGCCGCATCGATGTCGGCGACGACGGCGTGCGCGCAGGATGCGGCGGTCGACAGTGCAGCCCCGCCGCCGGTCCCGGCTCCGGCCGCCGCTCCGGCGAGTGGCGGCAGCGCGCGGCAGGTCTTCACCCCCGCCGACTTCGTCCGCTACGCGCCCAAGAACGCCTATGACATGCTCAATCAGGTTCCGGGCTTTTCGATCCGCGACAATGAACAGCTCCGCGGGCTGGGGCAGGCGACGGGCAATGTCCTGTTCAACGGCGAGCGTCCGTCGACGAAGTCGGACGATATGGTGACATTGCTGTCGCGCATTCCCGCCGGAAATGTCGAGCGCATCGAAATCGTCGATGGCGCCTCGCTCGATATTCCCGGCTTGTCGGGGCAGGTGGCGAATATCGTTTATCGCGCCGACGATTTTTCGGGCCAATTTGCGTGGAAGCCCGAGTTTCGCGCTCATTATGCGCATCCGCTCTACACGCGCGGCGACATTTCGGTCCGTGGCCGCAAGGGAACGATCGAATATGAACTGGGTCTCTATAACAATGATTCGGCGCGCAGTTCCGCGGGTGGGCCGACGATCATCACCGACGGCGACGGCAACATCATCGAGCGCCGCCACGATGTCTGGCGCAGTCCCTATGACACGCCGAAGCTTTCAGGGCGGCTGACCTGGGACGGCCCCGCCGATACGGTGGGCCATCTGGGCGCCCATTATCAGCGCATCTACAATCCCTATGTCGAATTCGGGCGTCGGACGCGCGACGGCGCCCCCGACGAATATCGCACCGTTCGCGAAAATCCGAACAGCTGGAACTACGAAGTCAACGGCGATTACCAGTTCGGGGTCGGCCCCGGAAAGCTGAAGCTGATCGGGCTGCGGCGCTTCAGCCATGAACCCTATTCGCAGGAAGTGATCACCAGCTTTTCGGACGGATCGCCCGCGGTGGGCGATCGCTTTACCCAGACGGGCGATATCGGCGAGACGATCGCGCGCGGCGAATATCAGTGGAAGATGCTGGGCGGCGATTGGGAGTTGTCGGGGGAGGCGGCCTTCAACACGCTCGACAATGTCGCGGCGCTTTATACGCTCGATCCGACGGGGGCTTTCGTCGAGCTTCCGTTCCCGGGCGGCACCGGCGGCGTGAAGGAGGATCGCTACGAAAGCCTGTTGAGCTTTGGCCGCAAGATCACCGACAAGCTGAACGTGCAGATCGTGGCCGGCGCCGAACGGTCGACGATCACGCAAAGCGGCGCGAACGGACTGACGCGCAGTTTTTTCCGTCCGAAGGGATCGCTGTCGATCGCGTGGGCGCCGGCGCCCGATTTTGATATGTCGCTCAAGATTCGCCGCCGTGTGCTGCAGTTGAGCTTCTACGACTTCCTTGCGCGCGCCTTTCTGAACGACGACAACCAGAATGGAAGCAACACCGATCTGCGGCCGCAGCAGGATTGGAGCTATGAACTGGAGGTCAACAAGCGGTTCGGGGCGTGGGGATCGACGAAGCTGTTCTTCGTGTACCGCGACGTCGAAGACCGGGTCGATGTGATCCCGATCGGCGATGGCGAAGGCGTCGGTAACATTGCCAAGGCGCGCGCCGGCGCGATCGACTGGACCTCGACGATCAATCTCGATCCGGCCGGCATCAAGGGCATGAAGATCGAAGCGCGGCTGCTGCTTCAGAAAAGTTCGCTGCGCGATCCCTTCACCGGCGAGACGCGCCAGTGGAACGGCTTTACCGACCGGGTCGTCGAGCTGAGCCTGCGCCACGATATTCCCGGCAGCGACTGGGCCTGGGGCACGAGCGCCAACCATTCGCATTACCAGCCGGTCTATCGCCGCAACCAGATCGACACCGCGTGGGAGGGGCCTGTGTTCGCCAACATCTTTGTCGAAAACAAGGATGTGTTCGGCCTGACGGTCCGTGCGACGGTGGCGAACATCCTCAATGCAAGGTCGAAGCGCGACCGTACGGTGTGGACGGGATTGCGCGGCGAAAGCCCGATTGCCTTCGTCGAAAAGCGCGACCGGTTGATCGGGCCGATCTTCGCTTTCTCGGTTCGCGGGAAATTCTAGAGCGGGCGATCCGATTGCATCGGATCGCCCGCTCTAGATTCTTGTTTTTCCGCATTTTCTGAATCGTCAGGTGATTCCACCTGACTGGAAAATGCTCTACGCCGCGTAGGCGTCGATCGCGGCGAGATGACGCGCCTTGGCGTCGTCATCGAGGAAGGCGCCGAGAAAACTGTTGCGGGCGAGCGTGACAAGCTCGTCCCGCGACAGGTCGAGCGCATCGGCGACGGCGGTGTAATTGGCGTTCACATAGCCGCCGAAATAGCTGGGGTCGTCGCTGTTCACGGTGGCAAGAAGCCCGGCGTCCAGCATCGTCTTGAGCGGATGCGCGGTCATGTCGTCTACGACGCAAAGCTTGAGATTGGAAAGCGGGCACACGGTCAGGCACATCGCGTCATCGGCGAGCCGCGCGACGAGGGCTTCGTCCTCGAGGCTGCGATTGCCGTGATCGATGCGATCGACGCCCAGAAGATCGAGCGCTTCGTGCACATATGCCGGCGGCCCCTCCTCACCGGCATGGGCGACGAGGCGCAGGCCGAGGTTGCGGGCGCGGGCGAAGACTCGCTGGAACTTGGCGGGCGGGTGGCCGACTTCGGACGAATCGAGGCCGACACCGTCGATCCGGTCGAGCCAAGGGCGCGCTTCGTCGAGCGTCGCCTCTGCCTCCTCCTCGCTGAGATGGCGCAGAAAGCACATGATGAGCCGCGAGCTCATGTCATACCGGGCCTGCGCATCGTCGAGCGCGCGGGTGATACCGCCGACGACGGTCGCGAAGGGGATGCCGCGCGCCGTGTGGCCCTGCGGATCGAAGAAGATTTCGCTGTGGCGAACGCCATCGGCATGCGCGCGCGCGAGATAGGCGGCCGTCAGGTCGTAGAAATCCTGTTCGGTCTGCAGAACGCCCATCCCCTGATAATAGATGTCGAGAAAATCCTGCAGGTTCGAAAAGGCATAGGCCGCGCGGACATCATCGACGGTCGCGAAGGGGATGGCGATGCCGTTGCGCCGCGCGAGTTCGAACATCAGTTCGGGTTCGAGCGACCCTTCGATATGAAGGTGCAACTCCGCCTTCGGGAGCGCAGCGATAAAGGCCGCCCGGTCCGCCGGGGTAGCAAAAGCGTCAGCCATGCGGCGTCTCCGTTCCTTCGCGCAGGATGATCGCCGCCTCGGGCTTGTGGCGGCGTATTTCGTCGACCGTCAGCCCGTCGATTTCGTGCGGGAAGATTAGCCATTGGTCGGTTTCATGGACGAAGAAGTCGGGCTTGAGATCGGTGACGTTGCGGCGCGGTTTGTAATAGACGGTCGCGATCCGGATATCGCGCGGCATGTTGTGGCGGCATCGCGCCCTGAGTTCGGCAAGAAAGGCCCGGATGCTGCGGCCGCTGTCGAAAACATCATCGATGATGAGCAGCCGGTCGTCGGGATCGAGCGTATCGATCAGATAGCCGAGCGCGAAAACCTTCACCTGCGTGTCCTGGCGGTCGATGCCGTGATAGGAGGAGGTGCGGATCGCGATATGGTCGCTGTGGACGCCGTGATATTCCAGCAATTCCTGGACCGCGATGCCGACGGGGGCCCCGCCGCGCCAGATGCCGACGAGATGTGTCGGCGCAAAACCGCTGTCGATCACCTGCATGCCGAGCCGCAACGAGTCGGCAAGAAGGTCGTTGGCGCTGATGTAGATCTTGTCGGTGGTCATGGGCCGGAGTTATACGCAGGCGAAGCGCCGGGCAAGGCGCGGCGACGGGGCGTCCTCTCCCCCCGGCCGCCCGGGCCGCCCCGCAGCCAAGATGCTATTTGCGGGTGGCGGCGGTCTGGTCGCGCAGCGCCTTGAACTCGCTGCCGCTCTTCCAGCCGGGCCATTTGCCCGAGCGCGCGAGTTCGTCGCCGATCGTGTAGAAGAGCGCGATATCCTGGGCGGCGCCCGCCAGATTCCAGCTTTCGTCCCACGCGTCGCAAGCCTGATGGTAACAGCGGCCGGTATAGTCATCGACCCATTTTTGCCCTGCTTCCTTGCCGCCGTCGACAAGGTCGGACACGCCGGCGATGCCCATGAGCAGCAGCACGGGGACGCCGCGCTTGGCCATGCTGAAATGGTCGGCGCGGAAGAAGAGGCCGCGTTCGGGGAGGCTTTCGGGCGACACGGTGCGGCCCTGCATCGCGGCGACGCGGGCAAGATCATCCTCGAGCGTGCCCTGGCCCTTGCCGACGAGAATGACGTCCTTTGACTTGCCTGCCGTCTGAAGAATGTCGATGCCAAGGTTCGCCACCGTCTTTTCAACCGGATAGACGGGCGCCTGCGCATAGGCCTCCGACCCGAGAAGGCCGCGCTCTTCGGCGGTCCAGAAGGCGAAAAGCAGCGTGCGATCGGTGGGCGGTGCGGCCTTGAAACCGCGCGCGATTTCGATCAGCGCTGCAACGCCGAGCGCGTCGTCGTTCGCACCGGCGCGGTAGATGCGGCCCTTTTCGTCGGGTTTGCCCTCGCCATAGGCATCCCAATGCGCGCCATACATCACGACCTCGTCGGCACGGTCGGTGCCCGAGATTTTGGCGAGAACATTCTGACTGCGCACGACTTCATGCGTGACCGGAATCGATGCCCGAAAGCCGGTGCCGAGGTCGACGGGACGAAAATCCTTGCGCCGGGCGGCAATGCGCAGCTTTGCGAGATCCCGACCGGCGGATGCAAACAGCCGGGTCGAGGCTTCGCTCGAAATCCAGCCCTGAAGCGCAAGGCTGGTCGCCTTTTCGGGTGGTACGACGAGGCTGTAGTTTTCGCCGCCGGGGCTTTTCACGACGTTCCAGCCATAGCCTGCGCCGTCGGTGTCGTGGACGATCAGCGCCGCGATGGCGCCGCGGCGGGCCGCTTCTTCGAACTTGTAGGTCCAGCGGCCATAGTAGGTCATCGTGCGGCCGCCGAATTTGCCGAAGCTGTCTTCGCCCTTCGTCGCGACGAAATCCGGATCGTTGACCAGAAAGACCGCGACCTTGCCCTTGAGATCGACGCCCTTGAAGTCGTCCCAGCCGCGTTCGGGCGCGTGGACGCCATAGCCGACGAAGACCATCGGCGCGTCGGCGATCGCCGCCACATCCTTGTCCTGCTGGCTCGACACATAGATATCGGTGCCGAGGGTGAGGGGGGTGGCGCTGCCCTGCCGGTCGAAGGCGAGTGCGGTCGGGGTGCCGAGGCGCGTATGGAGCAGCGGCACGGGCTGCGTCCATTCGCCGTTCGGGCCGGCGGGTTCGAGCCCGAGCGCCTGAAGCCGGCCGATCAGATAGCCGACGGTACGCTCTTCGCCGACCGTTCCGGGGGCGCGACCCTGAAACTGGTCCGAGGCGAGGGTGCGGACCGTCTCGGTCAGATTGGCGGTGCTGATATCCTGCGCAAGTGCGGGGACGGCAAGGGCGGCAGCGAGCAGGGCGGCGAGAGGGCGCAGAAACATCAGGGGAGCGGGCTCCGTTGGTTGGGGAAGCGCCGACCCTAGCAGGATGCGCGGCAATTGGAACCGCCGTGGAGCAGGGAGGGCGAGAGGCGCCCGCCTATCCGCTCGCCAGCTTGCGATAGCGCGAAGGCGGAACGCCGAAATGGCGCGTGAAGCGCGTCGTGAAATGACTTGGTGTGGCAAAGCCGGTCGATAGTGCGATGTCGGTGATCGTCCGGTCGCCTTCGCGCAATAGCCGCGCGCCCTCTGCGAGGCGGGCATCGAGGATATACTGCCAGGGCGAGCAGCCGAAGGCGGTGCGGAAGGCGGCGGTGAAGCGCCGCACGTCCATCCCGACGAGCGCCGCGAGGCTTGCCAGATCGTGCGGATCGTCGAGCGTCGCATAGATGGCATCGACCAGAAGGCGGCGGTCTTGCGTATCGAATGCGGGCCGGCGCGGGGGCGGGGCCGCCGGGCGCCCATATTGGTGGCGGAGATGCAGTTCGATTCCGTTCGCGATCGCGTGCGCGGCCATGGCGCCGACATCGTCGGCCGGGTCGGCGATCAATTCGGCAAGCCGCGCGGCGGCGGCAGCAAGAAAGGGATCGCGGTGCCGGACGCGGGCGGGAAATTCGCCGCCGGCAAGGAGCGGCGGGGGCAGGCCGATTTCGACGAACCGTGCGAATCCGCCCTGCGCGAGGGCGGCGTAGCGCGAGGCGGCCGGCACCATCCAGATGTCACCGGGAGCGGGCAAAGCGCGCCCCGACGGTCCGTTCGAAAAGACGCATTCCATGCGGTCGAGCCGGCCGTCGAGGTGGACGATGATCGTGTGACGATCCTGTTCGATGGTCCAATCGGTCGGCAGAGCCAGTTGCTCGGTGGCAGCGACGACGTCCATCCGGCCAAGCATCGCGTGCGCACGCCGCACGACATGCCGCGGTGAAAGCGGCCGGCTGCCGTCCCATGGACCGGGGTGCGGGTTGGTCAATCAAGCTCCTTGCGAGTCCCCACGACTCGATGTGCCCGATTTGAAAACTGCGCCGGATTCGGGAAGCGGGCAAGGTCGAACATGCCTAGCTGATTGTCTCGCCTCCGGGGCGGAGCTCCGCCCAACAGACTGAAAGGACAAGATTATGGTCGACCACAGCATCAAGGGAAAGACCGTGCTGATCGCCGGCGGCGGCAAGAATCTGGGCGCGCTGGTCGCGCGCGATCTGGCCGAGCAGGGCGCCAAGGCGATTGCGGTTCACTATAACAGCGCGGGTGCGGCCGCCGAAACCGAGGCGACGGTCGCGGCGATCCGCGCCGCCGGTGCCGAAGCGGTGGCCTTTCAGGCCGACCTGACCCCCGCGGGCGCCATGGAAAAGCTGTTCGCCGATACCATCGCGGCGATCGGCCGGCCCGACATCGCGATCAACACGGTCGGCAAGGTGCTGAAGAAGCCGTTCGTCGAGATCAGCGAGGACGAATATGACGCGATGACCGCGGTCAACAGCAAGACCGCCTTTTTCTTTCTGAAGGAAGCGGGCAAGCACCTCAACGACAATGGCAAGATCTGCACGCTCGTCACCTCGCTGCTCGGGGCCTACACGCCCTTCTATGCCGCCTATGCCGGGACGAAGGCGCCGGTCGAGCATTTCACCCGCGCGGCATCGAAGGAGTTCGGGGCGCGCGGCATTTCGGTGACCGCCATCGGTCCGGGGCCGATGGACACGCCCTTCTTCTATCCCGCCGAAGCCGCCGATGCGCAGGCGTATCACAAGTCCGCGGCGGCGCTGTCGGCCTTTACCAAGACGGGCCTGACCGACATCGCCGACATCGTTCCGTGGATCCGCATGCTGGTGTCCGACGGGTGGTGGATGACCGGGCAGACGATCCTGGTGAATGGCGGCTACACGACCAAATAAGGCGCGCGCGGGCGCCGGCCGGGCTTCAATCCTTGGCGGCTGGCGTCCATCCCTTCTTGTATTTTTCGAACCAGGCGAGGATCGCCGATGCCTTTGCCGCGGCCTGCGAAGGGCGCGCGGCGATGCCGCCGTGGCTGGCGCCCGGCACCTTGACCAGCACCGTCGGGACGCCGCGCAGGCGCAGCGCGGTGTAATATTGTTCCGACTCGCTGACCGGGGTGCGGTAATCCTCGCTGCCGACGACAACCATGGTCGGGGTCTTCACATTGCCGACCAGCGACAGCGGCGAATGGCTCCAGAACGGTGTTTGATCCTCCCACGGCATCGCGCCGATCCAGTAGCGGCCGAAGAAGGCGGGACCGTCGGCGGTGAGCGCCTGCGTCGTCCAGTTGATGACGGGCTTTTGGGCGACCGCGGCCTTGAAGCGGTCGGTCTTGCCGACAATCCAGCTCGTCAGCACGCCGCCGCCCGACCCGCCGGTGACGAAGAGCGCGTCGGGATCGGCGATGCCGAGGTCGATCGCGCGGTCGACGATGCTCATCAGGTCGAAATAATCGTTGCCGGGATAATTTTTGTCGATCGCATTGGCGAAGGACGCGCCATAGCTGGTCGACCCGCGCGGGTTGGACGAGAGGACGGCATAGCCCGCGGCGGCATAAAGCTGGTTATCGGTCGAAAAATGCGGTCCATAAGCGGCGAACGGCCCGCCGTGGATTTCGAGGATCAGCGGCACGCGCTGCCCCTCGCGATAGCCGGGCGGCAGGGTGAGCCAGCCGTCGATCGACAGGCCGTCGACGCTCGACGCGGCGGTGATCTTGCGCACCTCGCCCAGTGCCTTCACCTCGCGCAGCGTGCGGTTGAGGTCGGTCAGGATGCGCGTCTTGCCGGCGGCCGCGAGTTCGACCTCGGCCGGCCGCGCCGGGCCGCCGCCGGTGAAGGCGATCGCGTCATTGTCGGCGACCGAAAAGCTGCCCCCCGAATAGGGCCGGTCGAGCCCGCTGCTCGTCAGCCCGCTGGCGACGGTGCGGACCGACCCGTCGAGGCCGATGCGCGCAACCTTGGTTTCGCCATGCTCGTCATATTGGGCATAAAGGCCGCGCCCGTCGGCGTCCCACGCGAGGCCGTCGACGCTGAAATCCCAGTCGGGAGCGATGCGGCGGCTGTTCGATCCGTCGCGGTTCATCACGTAGAGGCCGGTGTTTTCATAAGCGCGCAGCCGGTCGTCGAACCCCAGATAGGCGATCATCCGGCCGTCGGGCGACACCAGCGGATTGGCATCGGGCCCCTTGCGCGTCGTTAGCTGGGTGATCGAGCCGCTCGCGACGTCGAGCGCATAGATGTTGCTTTCGAGCGGATCGCTTTCCCAGTCGGGGCGGCGATCGGCGCTGAAATAGAGCATCGCGCCGTCGCGCGACCAGCTGAGCGGACCGCCGTCATGATAGGGGCCGAAGGTGAGCTGGCGCGGCGCACCACCGGTCGCCGAGACGAGGAAGATCTTTTCGAACCCCGGCTCGATATAGCCTTGGCCGTCGGCGCGGTAGGTGAGCAGGTCGTGGACCTCCAGCGGCTCGGCCCATTTGGCGCCTTCGGGCTTGTTCGCGGGGGCCTTGCCGAACCGCGGCGCATCGTCCTTGACGAGCATCGTATAGGCGATCGAGCGGCCGTCGGGCGACCAGGCGATGCTCGACGGGCTGGTCGGCAGGCCGGTGAGCTTCACCGCCTCGCCCCCGTCCATCCAGCGCACCCAGAGCTGGACGCTGCCGCCCTCGGTTGAGGCATAGGCGAGCCGCTTGCCGTCGGGCGACCAGCGCGGCGAAAAGGCATCGCCGCTGCGTCCCGCAACGGGGACTTCGGCGCCGGTCTGCGTGTCGATCAGCCAGATCGTGCTGACCGTGCGGTCGGACATGATGTCGTTCGCGCGGCGGACATAGGCGATGTGGCGCCCATCGGGGCTGATCTGCGGGTCCGATGCGGCGGCGAGGCCGAAAAGATCCTCGCCGGTGAAGCGGCGCTGCGGCCCGGTCTGCGCGCTGCCGGTCGCGTCATCCTGCGCGGCGGTTGTTGCGGCGGGGGCGCTTGCGGGCTCGGGGGCGGTGCTTTGCTGCGCGTAAAGCGGCTGCGCTGAGAGGGTGAGAAGGCTCGCGCCGAGCAAGGCGAGTTTGCGCATCATATGGGGGCCCCTTTTTCCGGTGGATGGTTGAGGGTGTAACCATCTGGCGCGGGGCGTCAATCGAGCGGGTGGGGATGGGATGGGGGGTTGTGATTTTCTTCTCCCCTCCCGCTGCGGGAGGGGCTGGGGGCGGGGTGCGACGGTGCGACCAGCCCACCCCGCTGCGACTAGCGAACGTGTTCGCAAGTCTCGCTGCCCCTCCCGCCTGCGGGAGGGGGGGGCAGCGTGCGACCTTGGCGCCGTTTTCTGGTGTGGGCGACAAAATAACCATATAGGTTATTTTGTATTGACATCGTCACGCTCTTATGGCACAAGCGTCACATCATGAAGAATTGCGATTCGGGCCGGCGCCCTTCCGATGCGGGAGGGGCGTTCCGGCCCGTTGTTTTGGGGATCGGCGCATGGGCAAGGCAAGCGGTGAGGACGCGATGGGACCGGGAAACGGGCGGCCGGTACAGCGGAGGGCGGCGCGCGCCAACGGGTGGACCAAGGCGCGGCGCGCAGCGTTTTTGGCCGAACTGGCGGCGAGCTGCAACGTGGTGCGCGCGCATGAGGCCGCGGGGATGGCGTCGTCCGGCGTCTATCGGCTGCGCCAGCGGGATCCCGAATTTGCCGCGCAATGGCAGGCGGCGCTGGAAATCGGATATGAAAGGCTGGAGACGGCGCTGGTGCGCCGCGCACTCGAGGCTGTCGACAATCTGGAACTGGACGAGGCCAGGGAGCCGGTGGTCAAGATGACGGTCGCCGAGGCGACCGCGTTGCTGCGCCTGCATCGCGCGAGCGTCGCGCGCGGCGAAGCCCGCGGTCGGCGGGCGCCCGCACATCAAGTGCCGACGCAACAGGAAGTCGATGCGATACTGATCAAGCGGATTCGCATGGTGAAGCGCCAGAGGGCCGTTCGCGCGGTCGGCGATCCGCCGACGTCGAAAGGCACCGCGTGACGGCGCGCCGGACGAAAGGGCGGCCGCCCACAAAGAGCTGGACGGCGCAGCGGCTGAGTGCCTGGTCGCAGATGATATGGTCGCAACTGGAGCGGCTGACGGAAGCGCAGCGCCGACAGGTTTTGCGAACGCTGACCGTCGAACAGCGCCGTGAAATGGCAAACCGATGGTATGGACTTGAGAATGAGGGCCAGCGCGAGCCGCCGGGAGATTGGCGCATCTGGCTGATCCAGGCGGGGCGCGGGTTCGGCAAGACGCGCGCGGGCGCCGAATGGGTGAGCGAGGTTGCCCGATCCTCGCCCGGCGCGCGGTTCGCGCTGGTCGGCGCGACGATCGCGGACGCGCAGCGGGTGATGATCGAGGGGCCGAGCGGGCTGATTGCGGTGGCGCGCAGCCACGAGCCGGTGCGCTGGATCGCGGGCCGGCGCGAACTGCGTTTCGAGAGCGGCGCGATTGCGACGCTCTATTCCGCAGAGGCGGGCGAGGAGCTTCGCGGCCCCGAACATCATGCCGCATGGTGCGACGAGCTCGCCAAATGGCGGCGCGGCGAGGCGGCGTGGGACAATCTGATGATGGGACTGCGACTTGGCGAGCGGCCGCGCGTCGTGGTGACGACGACCCCGCGCACCAGCGCGGCGATGCGGCGGGTGAAAGCTGCGTCGGGGCTGGTCGAGACGCGGGGCCGGACGCGCGACAATCCGTGGTTGCCCGCCAATTTCGTTGGCGCGATGCTGGAAAATTACGGCGGCACGCGCCTCGGGCGGCAGGAGCTGGATGGCGAGATGCTGGAGGATGTCGAGGGCGCGCTGTGGACCCGCGCGCTGATCGAGCGGTGCCGGGTCGAAACCGATGCGATCGGCAAGCCGGCGCGGGTGATCATCGGCGTCGATCCGCCGGCGAGCGCGAACGGCGATGCCTGCGGCATCGTGGTCGCGGCGCTGCTGCGCGACGGGCGGCTGGCGGTGGTCGAGGATGCGAGCGTCGAAACGCCGCCGCCCGCGCTGTGGGCGCAGGCGGTCGCCGCTGCGGCGGCGCGCTGGGGCGCCGACCGGATCGTCGCCGAAAGCAATATGGGCGGCGAGATGGTGACGGCGACGCTGCGCCAGGCCGATGTGACGCTGCCCGTGGTGGCGGTGCATGCGAGCGTCGGCAAGGCGCGGCGCGCGGAACCGGTCGCGCTCGCTTACGAACGCGGGCAGGTGGTGCATGCGGGGGCGTTTGCTGCGCTGGAGGATCAACTTTGCGGCCTGCAGGTGGGCGGCGGCTATGCGGGGCCGGGGCGCTCGCCCGATCGGGCGGACGCGTGCGTTTGGGCGCTGGCGGCGTTGCTCGACGGGGTGCGGAAAGGGCGGGGGCCGGGGGTGCGGCGGATGTGATCAGTTTCGAGATCGGCTTTTGCGAACGCCTTCTTTCGTTACGGCGTAAATCGCGACACCCGCCAGCAGGAGAAGCGGGAGTCCGACAAGAGGCGGGATAACAACCCAGCCGGGCCACAAGTCCGCGCCTATCGCGACCGAGTTGTCAGGGTCTTTGGGATCGAAACGAACCTGCAAAGAGCTGCCGACGGGGTTTGAGGACACAAGCGGACAGGGGGCTGCGCGGCCTGCTTTGTCGCGGGTGTATGGGGCGTGGTCGGCGCCGGCGCCGCTGTCGTGGGAGGCGCAGGTGCGGGCCGGTTATCTGGGCAATGCGGTCGTGCAGCGGGCGGTGCGGCTGGTGGCCGAGGCTGCCGGCAGTGCGCCGGTCGTGGCGAGCGATCCGGCGCTTGGCGCGCTCGTCGCGGCGACATCGGGCGGGCAGGGGCTGGTCGAGACGCTGGCGGCGCAATTGCTGCTCCACGGCAATGGCTATGTGCAGATTTTGCGCGACGCCGCGGGGCGGCCGGCGGAGCTTTATGCGCTGCGGCCCGAGCGGGTGACGGTCGAGGCCGATGCGCGCGGCTGGCCGGTCGCCTATCGCTACAAGGCGGGCGGCGAGGCGGTGGCGCTCGCGGCCGAGGATGGCGCCGGGCGTACCGCGATTATCCACATCAAGGCGCTGCACCCGCTCGACGATCATTATGGCGCGGGGTGCCTGGGCGCGGCGGCGGGCGCAATCGCCGCGCATAATGCGGCGGCGAAGTGGAATGCGGCGCTGCTCGAAAATGCGGCGCGGCCGTCGGGGGCGCTGGTCCATGATCCGGGCGACAAGGGGATGCCATTGTCGGCCGAGCAGATCGACCGGCTGCGCGAGGAACTGGCCGAGAGCTTTGCGGGCGGAGCCAATGCGGGGCGGCCGCTGCTGCTGGAAGGCGGGCTGAAATGGCAGGCGCTGTCGTTGTCGCCCGCCGAGATGGATTTTCTGGAACTGAAGCATAGCGCCGCGCGCGAGATCGCCATGGCCTTCGGGGTGCCGCCGATGCTGCTCGGCCTGCCGGGCGATGCGACCTATGCCAATTATCGCGAGGCCAATCGCGCGCTGTGGCGGCTGACCGTGCTGCCCTTGTGCGCGAAGATATTGGGCGCGCTGGCGCAAGGGCTGGGCGACTGGTTTGCCGACGCGGCGCTGCGCGTCGATCTGGACCGGGTGCCGGCGCTCGCCGACGACCGCATGGCGCTGTGGCGTGAGGTGTCGGCGGCGGACTGGCTGACCGCGGACGAGAAGAAGGCGCTTTTGGGCATGGCGTGACATCGGCGCCCTCGCGGATGCGGGGGACGCTGTGGTTGGGCCCAGCGACGCCGGATTAGGCCGATTGCGGCCCCCGCCTTCGCGGGGGCGACGGGAGTATTCGATATGGATGAGGATGAAGCGCTCGCGCGGCTGGTCGCGCTGGCCGGAACGGGGGCCGGGACGAGTGCGGCCGGCAGCGCCGACGCGGCGGCGCTGCGGGCGCTGGTCGAGGAAGCGAGCGAGCTGGGGGCGCGGCGGGCGCTGGCGCGGCTGGGGCTCGCCGATGCGGCGGCGCGCGATGACGTAAGCGATCTGCGCCAACTGCTCGGTGCGTGGCGCGACGCGAAGACGAGCGCGTGGAAGGCGGCGGTCGACTGGGCGGTGCGCGGGATGCTGGCACTGCTCGTCGTCGGGCTGGCGATGAAGATGGGGCTGCCGGGGCTTTTGCGGTGAGGCGCGGCGCGAGGTCGCTCCCCCGCCTCCCGGTCCCCGCCGACCTGCGCGAGGGAGAGGTGCGGTTCGCGGGCTATGCGTCGGTGTTCGACCGGGTGGACCGCGGCGGCGATGTCGTGCGGGCGGGGGCCTTTGCGGCGAGCCTGAAGGACGGGCGCGCGGTGCCGCTGCTGTGGCAGCATCGGCCGGGCGTCCCCATCGGAACAATCGAGGCGCTGGCGGAGGATGCGCGCGGGCTGCGCGTCGTGGGGCGGGTGACGCATCCCACGGCGGCGCGGCTGGTCGAGCGCGGCGCGCTGACCGGATTGAGCTTTGGCTATCGGGTGCGCGCGGCGCGCGGGGTGCGGCCGCGCGAGCTGCTGGCGCTCGACCTCGCCGAAGTGAGCCTGGTCGCCCAGCCGATGCAGCCGCTGGCGCGGGTGATTGCGGTGGATTTGGTGAAGGAGTGACAAGCATGGACGATATGGAAGTGAAAGCCGACGCGCTCGACGGCGCGTTCGATGCGGTATTGGCGGCCGAGGCAGTCGACGAATTGAAGGCGTCGGTCGCGGCGCTGAAGGCGCAGGTCGACGCGCAGGCGGTGGCGGCCTCGCGGCTGCCGCTCGACGGCGCGAAGGCGGCGGCCGATCCGGCGCGCGACGCCTTTGTCGAACGCTATCTGCGGCGCGGGATCGATGCGGGCGTCGAGATGAAGAGCCTGTCGGGCGCGAGCGGCGGCGAGGGCGGCTATGCGGTGCCGCGCGAAATCGACGGCAGCATCGCGGCGACGCTGAAGGCGCTATCGCCGATCCGGTCGATCGCCACCGTCGTGCAGACGGGGACGAGCGGATACCGCAAGCTGGTCGCGACCGGAGCGACGGCGACGGGCTGGGTCGGCGAGACCGCGGCGCGGCCCGAGACGGCGACGCGCAGCTTTGCCGAAATCGCGCCGCCATCGGGCGAGCTTTACGCCAATCCGGCGGCGAGCCAGGCAATGCTCGACGATGCGATGTTCGCTGTCGAGGACTGGCTGGCCGACGAATTGGGCCGCGAGTTCGCGGTGGCCGAAGGCGCGGCCTTCGTGACCGGCAACGGCACGAACCGTCCCAAGGGATTCCTGTCCTATGCCGCGACGAACGAGACCGACAGCGCGCGCGCCTTCGGGACGCTGCAATATCTGGCATCGGGTGCGGCGGGCGGCTTTGCCGCGTCGAACCCGCAGGACAAGCTGGTCGAGCTGGTCCATGCGCTGAAGGCGCCGTACCGGCAGGGGGCATGCTGGGTGATGAACAGCGATACGCTGGCGCGCATCCGCAAGTTCAAGACGAGCGACGGCGCTTTCGTCTGGCAGCCGGGGATGGTCGAAGGGCAGGCGGCGACGCTGCTCGGCTATCCGGTCATCGAGGCCGAGGATATGCCCGATGTGGCCGCGAACAGCCTGTCGGTCGCCTTCGGCAATTTTCGCGCCGGCTATCTGATCGCCGACCGCGGCGAGACGCGGATCCTGCGCGATCCGTTCAGCAACAAGCCTTTCGTGCATTTCTATGCAACCAAAAGGGTGGGCGGTGCGATCATCGATTCGAACGCCATCAAGCTGTTGAAGTTCGCCGCCAGCTAAAGCGGTTGGTGCGCGAGGGCGCCCGGTCCCGGCTCCCTTCCCTTTCGGGACGGGCCGGGCGCCTACCCGCC
This sequence comes from Sphingopyxis sp. A083, assembly GCF_001468495.1. Lineage (NCBI taxonomy): Bacteria > Pseudomonadati > Pseudomonadota > Alphaproteobacteria > Sphingomonadales > Sphingopyxidaceae > Sphingopyxis > Sphingopyxis sp. A083. The sequence continues at coordinate 600,104 of NZ_LNSK01000001.1, forward strand.
GGCGTTCGACCCCGACATTAGCCCGATATTCGAAAGGATGGCCCTGCCATGCCGACCCCCTTTTTCGCCGATCTGGTGCGCGAGCTGTGCCAGGAGGGCGGGACCGGGCCGCTGACGCCGAGCGGCGCGGTGCCCGGCCATCGCCGCTTCGCGGGCACCGTGCCCGTCGATAGAGATTTCCATTATACGATTGCCGGCGTGGCGCAGCCCGACCAGTGGGAGGTGGGCACCGGCCATCTCGATTCCGCCGGACGTCTGGTGCGTGCAGCGGTCGCGGCGTCGTCGGACGGCGGTGCCCGCGTCGATTTCGCCCCCGGCCTGAAGACGATCGCGCTGACCGTTGCCGCCGACTGGTTCGAAGCCCAGGCGATGGTTGCCACCGAAGCGGCGAGCGCCAGCGAAGCGGTGACGGCGCTCGGTGACGCGCTGGACGGCAAACAACCGCTGTCGACGACGCACGAGGCCGTGCCCGTCGGTGAAGCCGGCGACATGATCACGGTGCGGCGGGGCGCGGATTGGGTGAACATCCCGATCGCGACGCTTGCGTATCGTGATGCCGGTGGACGAGTGCTTGCGGGCGCGGCCCTCGCCGGTATCGACGGGAGTGCCGCCGAGCCATCGGTGTCGTTCGCGAGCGATCCCGACACGGGCCTTTATCGTCCCGCCGCAAATATCGTCGCGCTTGCGACGGGCGGAACGGAGCGCATCCGTGTCACGGCCGGGGGCAATGTCGGCATCGGCGTCGATCCGGTCAACAAGCTGGACGTCCAGACGAGCGCCGGGCGGTTCGGCGTTGCCAGCGCCGGGTCGGCATCGGTGCGGATCAGCAGTTCGGGGACGATGCAATATGATACCGGCGCGGCGTCGTCGCACCAGTTTCTGAACAATGGCGTCGACAGCGTCGCGATCAGCAGCGCCGGCAATGTCGGCATCGGCACGACAACGCCTGAGAATTTCGGGGGCTATCGCAATCTGCACATGACCGGCCCGACCGGTTCGCAGATCACCCTGTACGGCGCATCGGACACGGTGCGGGGGTTTCTCTATACGACCGCGAGCGGCATGACCGTCGGCACCTCGACCGCGCATGGGCTGGCGCTCAGATGCAACAATGTCGAGCGGGTGGTCCTGGAGACCGGCGGCGCGCTGCGGCCGGCCGGAAACAACACGCAGTCCTTCGGATCCGCGACCAACCGATGGTCCGAATTATGGGCGTCGAAGATGGTGACGCCCTCCGGCGTCGCGCTCAGTCTTCAGGCCGGTGCGGGCGGGCAGTGGAACGTGTCGGCATCGACCGGATCCTTCTTTCCTTCGACCGACAATGCCCTGCCGCTGGGCGGGGCGGCGAACCGCGCGAGCACGCTGTATGCCGCGACCGGATCGATCAACACGTCCGACGAACGCGAAAAGACGTGGCGCGGCGTGCTGACGGCGCCGGAAATGGCGGCGGCGCGCCGGATCGCCCTCGAACTCGGCTTCTATCAGTGGAACGCGGCCATTGTCGAAAAGGGCGCCGCCGGGGCGCGGCTGCATTTCGGCGTGCGCGCGCAGACGGTGTGGGCGATCATGGCCGACGAGGGCCTGATCGATCCGCTGGTGCCGGAGGCCACGCCCGACAGCCCTTATGCCTTTCTTTGTTACGATCGCTGGGATGGCGACGCAGATGGCGCGGCGCCCGCCGGGGACAGGTTCGGTATTCGCCCCGACCAGCTTTCGCTGTTCCTGATCGCCGCGCAGGAGGCGCGGATCGCCGCGATGGAGACGGCATGATCGGGAGCGCCCTCGCTTCGCGCGCGATTGCCGATGCGGCGCGCCGAGACCTTGCCGCGGCATGGGGCGGACCCGCGCCGGCTGCGCGTCAGACCGAAATGACCATCGCGCGCGACCGGCCCCGGCGCGTCATCGTGCGCAAGCCCTGACCGAAAGGATTTTGCGGTGACAATGATCGTCAAAGACCCCGGAACGCGGGTCGACTTCGCATTCGAATGGGGCGCCGCCTATCCCGAGGGGCAGGCGCTGGTCGCGAGCGAATGGCTGGCAACGCCCGACGAGCCCGGCGGGGTGACAATCGCCGCCCAGACGCACGAGCTGGAGCAGGCGGCGGTGACGCTGGCGGGCGGGATCGCCGGCCATGTCTATCGGGTGACGAACCGCGTCACGCTGAGCGACGGTCAGATCGACGAGCGATCGATGACGGTGCGGGTGGAGGAGCGATGACGATGCAGAGCGTGACGCCGGGCGAGAGCCCGGTCAGCCTGAACGAGGCGCGCGGCTGGCTGCGGCTGGGGCCGACGATCGACGATGCCGTGGTCGCCGGACTGGTGCGCGCGGCGACCAATATCTGCGAAGCCTTTGTCGGCCAGTGGCTGATCGAGCGCGCGGCGGAGGAAGTGCTGGCGATAAACGGTGCGCCGCTGGTGCCACGGGTGCGGCCCGTCGTGGCGGTCGATGCGGTCGCGCTGATCGGGATTGACGGGGGGGAGGCGGTGCTGGCGGCCGACGCATGGGATGCGGTGATCGGCCGCGACGGCACCGCGCGGGTGACGCTTCACCAGACGAGCGGCGCGGTGCGCGCGCGCCTGTCCTACCGCGCCGGCATCGCCGCCGAGGCGAACGGGATTCCCGAGGCGATCCGCCAAGGCATCGTGCGCATGACGCAGCATCTGCACGATGCGCGCGACGGCGCCCCGGCGACGCCGCCGGCGGCCATAGCGGCGCTGTGGCAACCCTGGCGGCGGATGACGCTGGGCGGTGCGGCATGAGCGGCGCGGAGGCGGCGGCGCGTGCGCGGACATTGGCGCTGTTGCAGGCCGACGCCGAACTGGCGGGGCTGGTCCACGGGATATTCGACGGCGTGCCGGCGCGGGCGACCGCGCCATTCGTCGCGCTCGACGCGGTCGAGGCGCGCGACTGGGGAACCAAGGACCGCGCGGGACGCGAGGTGCGCCTGACGCTGGCGGTGCACGGCGCGGGCGCGGTCGATGGTGCGGCGGCAGCGCGGATCGAGGCGATCGCCGGGACGCTGCGCGGCGGCGCCGATGGCTGGGCGGTGGTGGGCGCGCGGGTCGAACGGACGCGAACGCGTTTCGGGCGCGACGGCGGCTGGAGGCATGAGATGGTGCTGCGATGCCGCTGCCTGGTTGGTGATGGTTAGGGTGGGGGGATAATCAAATGCGGCCGGGATGGGGTGGGAAGCTGCCACCCGCTATTTTCGTCATCCCGGCGAAGGCCGGGATCTCTCCGGTGCGCTATTCCGTTAGGTAGAGATCCCGGCCTTCGCCGGGATGACGATGAAAGAAAGATCGGCCGACAGCCGCAAACGGCCGAAACCGGTCGTGTCGTTTCCGATGCGATGGTCCGCCCGCTTCATCCCCCGTCCTAGTCGGCGGGCATCGTCTTGGTTTCGGTGTAGTCCTTGAACTTGTCGATGAAGGTCGAGTGGTAATCCTCGACCTGCGAATCGGCGTCCTCGGCCGCTTCGGCGGCAGTGTCGCCGTCGGCGCGATCGAGTGCGATCACCGCGTTGCGGAACGCATCGCGTTCGGTGCCGCACGCTTCCTTGAGCGCGAGTTCATATTCGGCTTCGCCCATCTTTGCCTCGAGCGACTTCTTCATGTGGTCGCGCAGGCATTTGGTGAAGACCGCGCGCGAATTGTCGACGGCGGCAGCGGGCGACGGCGCCATGGCAGCGAGAAGAATGGAAAAAACAAGCATCCTGCGACTCCCCAGTTTGCGGATGATTATGTGCGAGGAGATGTAGACGATGGCTATCGAAAATGGGAGCGCCTTTCTGCTGAAGATCGGCGACGGCGAAACGCCGCCGGCCTATCGCACCGTTGCGGGTTTGCGGACGACGCAAATGTCGGTGAACGGCGAGGCGGTGAATGTGACGACCAAGGATTCGGGCGGGTGGCGCGAGCTGCTGTCGGGCGCCGGGGTGCGATCGGTGTCGGTGAGCGCGGCGGGAATCTTTACCGGCTCCGACGCCGAAATTCGGCTGCGCGGCCATGCGCTGTCGGGGGCAGTCGACGATTATGAGCTGAGCTTCGAAAGCGGCGAGCGGCTGCGCGGCCGGTTCCTGGTCACGCGGCTCGACTATGCGGGCGATTATAATGGTGAGCGCAATTACACGCTGAACCTGGAATCGAGCGGCGCGGTGGCAAGCCTGTGAGCGCGGCGGCGAACGCCCTGCGCGGCGAGGGAGAGTTGCGGATCGGCGGAACGACCCATGTGCTGCGTCCGAGTTTCGGCGCACTGGTCGCGGCCGAGGCGGAGCTTGGCCCGCTGTTCGCGCTGGTCGAGCGTGCCGCGGACGGGCGGCTGGCACTGGGCGAGATGGCGACGCTGTTCTGGCACTGTATCGCCGAGCGGCCCGCCGCGCTGACCCGCGAGGCAGTGGGGGAGGCGGTGGTTGCCGCGGGGCTGGCGGGTGCGACGCCGGCGCTGCGCCTGCTGCTCGGGCAGATATTGCAGGGGCGATGAGGTGGCCGACGATCGGCTGGCCCCCGGCGCGCTGGCGCTGGCGGGGGTGATGGCGCGCGTCTGCGGCTGGCGCCCCGGCGAATTCTGGGCCGCGACGCCTGCCGAGGTGGCGGCAGTGCTGGCCGGCTGGCGCGGCGACGATGATGGCGGCGGCGGCATCGATGGCGCGGCGCTGGCCGCGATGATGGAGCAATATCCCGATGGGTGACGAAATCGACGAAATGGTCGTCGCGGTGCGCGCCGACACCGGCGCGTTTCGCCGCGATATCGCGGCGCTGCGCGACGACCTGACCGGGCCGCTGGTCGATGCCGCCGATGCCGCCGGGCGCGGGATCGAGCGCGCACTGAACCGTGCGGTGCTGACCGGCAAGCTGGGGTTCGAGGATCTGAAGCGGATCGCGCTGTCGGTGATGGCCGACATCGCGCGCGCGGCGATCGCGAACGGGATCGGGGCAGCGACGGGCGGCGGCGGCAGCGGTGGGGCTGGCGGGTTGCTGTCGCTCGGCAGTTCGATCGCGATGGCGCTGTTCGGCGCGCCGGGACGCGCGACAGGCGGGCCGGTGAGCGCCGGGCGCGCCTATCGCGTCGGCGAGCGCGGCCCCGAATGGTTCGTCCCAACCGCGAGCGGGCGGGTCGAGACGGGCGGTGCGGTGCGCAATATCGCGATCACCGTAAATGTTCGTGGTGGCGGGACAGAAGAACCAAAAAGACTCGCGCAGACGGGGCGGCAATTGGCGCAGGCGGTGCGGCGCGCGGTTGCGGCGGGAGACGCGTGATGGGCTGGGCGCTGGTGGCGGCCGAGCCGCATCATCGCAAGGGCTGGGTCAAGCGCTTCGACCCGCGTTTCTGGACCATCGACTTTGCACGCCCGATGATGGCGAGCGCGGTGACGACGGCGCCCGACGCGCTGCGTATCGAGGCGGTTTTCCACAACAGGCACGATCTGGCGGGGCTGATCTGGGAGGCGGCGGATCGCTGGGATCATCCGCTGCTGGGATATGAAACGCGGCGCGATTTCCGGCATAGCCGGCTGCGCTTTCGTTGGCGGTCGGGCGGGATCAAGCCGCTCGACGCGTTGCACGGCCCGACCTTGACGATCGAGGGGCGCGATGCGGCGGGCGCGCCGCGCGCCTGGTATGTGCGGCTGTGGAATTATGCCGACGGGAGCGGCGAGGACGCGTTCGTCACGCTCGACTTCGATGCGCTGGCCGGCGGCTTTTCGCTGCCGGGCGAAGCCGATCCGGTGTGGGCGGGCGATATCGACCGGATGTTCGTTTCGTTGGTGCCGCCCGCCTATGACGGCAGCGAGGGCGTGCTGGCGGAGCCGGTCGAAGGTTGGGCCGAGCTCAGCAGCATTGCGTGCGACGGGTCGGGGTCGGTGCTGGCAATCGGCGATACGATCTTGCCCGAACTGCGCCGCGGCATCGCGACCGGCTATGACGATCTCTATCATCTGACCCCGGCGCGGGTGGTGCGGCAGATCGTCCAGCTCGGCTATCGCGGCGAGGTTGTCCATTATGTCGGGATGAGCCATTTCATGCGGCTGGCAGCGGCGGGCGGCGGGTTCGAGGTCGATGTCGCGGGCGGCCCGCTCAACGCGCCGTGCGCAGCGTGGCACCGTGCGTTCGCGGTCGAATGCGCCGCCGCCGGGCTGGGGCTGATCTGGTCGCTCTCCTACGAATTATTCGATGCCTATTGCCCCGCCGACTGGAAGCAGCGCGACAGCGAGGGAAATCCCGCGCTGACGGGCTGGGAGCCGCCATCGACCCTGTTGTCGCCGGCGCATGGCGAGGCGATGGGGTGGCTGCAACTGGTGGCGCGCGCCCTTGTCGCGCTGGCGGTCGAGGCCGGTCTGCCGGTGCGGTTCCAGGTCGGCGAGCCCTGGTGGTGGGTCGCCGGCGCAGGGCGGCTCTGCGCCTATGACGCGGTGACGACGGCGGCATTGGGGAGCGCGAGCGTCGCGATTCCCGATGTCCGCGGCCCGCTCGATGCGGGGCAATGCGCGATGCTCGACGCCCTGGGGGTGCTGCTGGCGACATCGACCGCCGCGCTGGTGGCGGCGGCGCGCGACGCGGCGGGGACGAGCGATTTCCGGAGCCATCTGCTCGTCTATCTGCCGAGCGTGCTCGATCCCGCGGCGCCCGAACTGCGCCGCGCCAATGTGCCGCGCGGCTGGGCGGCGCCGGCGTTCGATGTGCTGCAGCTCGAGGATTATGACTGGGTGACGACGGGACGCGGCGCCGCAAGTGCGGGCGCGCGCGCCGCGATGGCGGTGCGGCTGGGGTATCCGGTGTCGGCGCAGCAGTATTTCGCGGGCTTCGTTCTCGATGCCGACGACCGCGCGCAGTGGGCGGCGATCGCGGCGGCCGCCGACGCGGTAGAGGCAGCGGGTGTAGCGCGCACCTTTATCTGGGCGTTGCCGCAGGTCGCGCGCGACGGCTTCACTTATTTTGACGGGGAGGATGCGGTGCAGGCTTTCGATGCGGTGGATTTTCCGCTGGCGATCGGGCGCGAGGCGATGGTGGCGACCGAATTTTCGACGCAGATCGTCAGCTCGCCTTCGGGCCACGAACAGCGCGCGAGCGAATGGGCGGAAGCCCGGATGCGCTATGACGCGGGGCCGGGTATACGCGCCGAAGCCGATGTGCGGACGCTGGCCGAATTCTTTCGGGCGCGGCGCGGGGCGGCGCGCGCCTTTCGCTTCCGCGATCCGTTCGATCATGCTTCGGCGGGCGATGGCGGCGCACCCGAACCGGGCGACCAGCTGTTGGGAGAAGGCGACGGCGAAACGCGGCTGTTCGCGCTCGTCAAACATTATGGCGCGGGCGATGCCGAACAGGAACGGGCGATCCGCCTGCCCGTCGCAGGAAGCGTGCGCGTCGCGGTGGGCGGCGTCGAGACGGCGGCTTTTTCTGTGACGAACGAGGGTGCGGTGCTGCTGGACGAGGCTCCTGCGGCGGGCGCGGTCGTGACGGCGGGCTTTCTGTTCGACGTGCCGGTGCGCTTTGCCGACGACCGGCTGGAGGTCAGCCGCGCGACCTTTCTGGCGGGCGAGATTGCGAGCGTGCCGCTGATCGAGGTGCGGGCGCCATGGTGAGCGAGGCCGAAGCCGCGCCTGCATGGCTGCGCGTCGAAGTGGTGACGCTGGCGTGGTGCTGGCGCCTGTCACGGCGCGACGGGGTGGTGTTGGGGCTGACGTCGCACGACCGCGACCTGTTGATCGATGGCGTTCCCTATTGCGCGGCGCCGGGTATGAAGCCCTCGGCGATCGAAACGAGCGACAGTCTGGATGCGTCGACAATGGACCTTGAAGGCGCGATCAGCAGCGATGCGATCGCGGCGCGCGACCTGGATGCGGGGCGCTGGGACGGCACGGCGCTGACGCTGTTCGTGACCGACTGGACGGCGCCCGAGGTGGCGCCGGTGACGGTGGTGCGCGGGACGTTAGGCGCGATCGAACGGCGCGGGAGCGCTTTTGCGGCCGAATTGCAGGGCATTATGCAGATGCTCGACCGGCCGGTCTGTCCGGCGACATCGCCATCGTGCCGCGCGGCGCTGGGCGACCCCGCGTGCCGGATCAATCTGGCGCCGCTGACCCATGCGCGCCGCATCGTGGCGATCGACGAGCGGCAGGTTACGATCGACGCCGCGCCGCCGCCGGGCACGATGGCGTTCGGCGAGCTGTGCTGGCTGGAGGGCACGGCATGCGGGCTGCGCACTCCGGTGATTGCGGCGGCGGGCGCGGTGCTGACGCTCGCCGAGATGCCGCCACTGCTTCCGCCCCTGCCCGCGCGGGTGCGATTGATCGAGGGGTGCGACAAGCAGTTGGCGACCTGTCGCAGCCGCTTTGCCAATGCGGTCAATTTCCGCGGCGAGGCGCATCTGCCGGGCAATGATCTGCTGACGCGCTATCCCGGTGGATGAGCTCGGCGCGCGCGCCTTTGCCGCGGCGCGCGCGATGGTCGGCGCGCGTTTCGTCCCGCAGGGGCGCGACCCGCGCACGGGCGTCGATTGCGTCGGGCTGGTCTGGGCGGCCTATGCCGAAGCCGGACAGATGCTGGTTGCGCCCGCCGCCTATCCGCTGCGCGGATGGAGCGGCGGGCGGGTCGCGGCGGGACTGACGGCGGCCGGCTTTGGCGAAACGGTCGACGCGGCGCGGGTCGGCGATGTCGCGCTGATCGCGCTGCCCGCGCGGCAGTTTCACCTGGCGCTGATCGGGCCGGCGGGGATTGTTCATGCCCATGCCGGGCTGCGCCGCGTGGTCGAAGCGCCGTTCGATCCGGCGGTGCTGCGTGCGCGCCGCTGGCGGCTTTCTGTTCGGGAGGAATGATATGGCGACTCTGGTGCTGACGGTCGTCGGCGGCATCGTCGGCGGCCCGGTGGGCGCGGCGATCGGCGCCGCCGTCGGCCAGCAGGTCGATGCGGTGATCTTCAAGCCCAAGGGGCGCGAGGGGCCGCGACTGGCCGACCTGAAGGTGCAGGCATCGACCTACGGCCAGCAAATACCCAAGCTTTTTGGTACGATGCGCGTTGCGGGCAGCGTCATTTGGGCAACCGACCTGATCGAGCGGCGCACGAAGAGCGGCGGCGGCAAGGGGCGGCCTTCGGTGACCGAATATAGCTATGCGGTATCGCTGGCGGTTGCGCTGTCCTCGCGGCCGATTCGGGCGGTGCGGCGCATCTGGGCCGATGGCAATCTGCTGCGCGGGTCGAGCGGCAGCTTTCGCGAACGCTGCGTCTTTCGGAGCCATGACGGGGGCGAGGATCAGGCCGTCGATCCGCTGATCGCCGCGGCGCTGGGCCCGGCTTCGGCGTCGGCGTTTCGCGGATTGGCCTATGTCGTGTTCGAGGAACTGGAACTGGCGGCCTTCGGCAACCGGATTCCGTCGCTGACCTTCGAGGTCGAAGCCGACGCGGGGCCTGTCGATGCCGGAAGCGTGGCCAACATATTGCTGGGCGATCCTGGCCGTGCGGCGGGGGTTTGGCCCTTTGGCGGCTATGCCGCGTCGGGCGATCGCGCGCGCGACGCGCTGGCGCCGCTGTTCGACGCCGATGCCGTCCGGCTGCGCAGCGCGTCGGCGGACTGGCGGCTTCTGCCGGCGGAGGCCGAGCAGCCGATCCTTGCACCGGGTGCCTATTCCGAAAGTGGGCGCGATTGGATCGAGTCCGACATCGTCGAGCATCGGCGCATGCCGTTGGGCGCGCTGCCTGCTTCGATCCGGCTGCGCCATTACGAGCCCGAGCGCGACTATCAACTCGGTCAGCAGATGGCGGTTGTTGCGGGCGGAGGTGCACGCGAGGACCGGATGGATTTGCCCGCCGTGCTTGCCGCCGGTTCGGCTCGCGCGCTGGCGCAGCGGCTCGCAGCCTCGGCGACCGATGGCCGCGAAACAATCGTCTGGGAAGCGGATCTGGCGGCGCTGGCCTTGCCCGTCGGCGGGTTGATTATGCTCCCGGAGGGGGGCGTCTGGCGCATCGCATCGCGCAGCGTGAAAGCGGCGTCGGTTCGCATCGAGCTGCGGCGCTATCGGCCGTCGAGCATGGCCGAGCTTGCCGCGGACCCCGGCGCGCCCGTCGTTGCCCCCGACTGGCCCGATAGCGAGGGTGTGGTGCGGCTGTTCGATCTGCCCAGCATGGGCGCGGCCGCCACGGCGCCGCGGGTGCTGGTTGCGGCGGCAGGCGGGAATGACGGCTGGCGCGGCGCCGATCTATGGTTTCGCGGCGGCGTTGACATGGAGCCGGTCGCGATCGGGACGGCGCGGCCGGCACTGGCGTTGGGGGCGCTGGCCGCGCCGCTGGAGCCGGGGCCCGTGGGCCTGTTCGACCGGGTGAACGGGCTGGACGTTGTGCTGACCAATGCTGCGATGACGCTCGAATCGATTGGCGACGCGGCGCTGCTGGCCGGCGGAAACAAGGCGATGGTCGGCCGCGAATTGCTGCAGTTCGGTACTGCGGAGTCGCTGGGGGGCGGAGTGTGGCGGCTGACTGGGCTCCTTCGCGGTCTTGCCGGGACCGACGATGCGATGGCGCATGGCGCGGGCGAGCCGTTCGTCCTGCTCGACGATGCGGCGCTGTGGCTGCTTCCCGACGACATGGCGCGCCAGGCCGAAAGCGGCGAGGCAAGCGTCGAATGGGCGCGGCGGGGCGGCGTCGAACTGGTCGATGTGCCGGTGCCGTCGGCGGCGCGGGCGCTGCGCGCCCTCTCGCCGGTGCACGGATATTTGCGCGACGCTGCCGATGGCGCGATCGAGGCGCGCTGGGTCCGACGCAGCCGCGCCGATCATGGCTGGCGCGATCAGGTCGATCTGCCGGTCGGCGAGGGCCGCGAACTGTGGCAGGTCATGCTGGTGCCCGCGGTGCCGGGGCTTGGGCCGTGGGACTGCACCGAATCCCGACTGCTTCTGGATGCCGCGTCGCTCGCAGCGATCCCAGCGGGAAGCGCACTTTCCATCCGGCAGGTCGGCGACTTCGGTCTTTCCCCGCCGCTTGTCCTCCCGCTCGCCTGATCCTCTGCTTTCTGAAAGGATTCCAACATGTCGGACAATCTGCAGACCCCGCGCTTTGCCCTGCCCATGCTGTCGGTGGCGCAAGCGCAGAAGGAGACGACGCATAACGAGGCGCTCGTCCTGATCGACGCGCTGCTTCACGCCGCCGTCGTCGATGGGCCGCTGGCGACGCCGCCTGAAGATCCTGCCGAGGGCGATTGCTGGATCGTGGATGAAGCCGCCATCGGCGAATGGTCCGGCGAGGCAGGCCGCCTGGCGCTCTGGACCGCGGGCGGATGGCGGTTCGTTGCGCCTTCGCCCGGGATGCGTGTCAGACGGATCAGCGACGGTGCCACGCTGCTGTTCAACGGCTCCGGATGGACTGTACCCATCGCTATTGCGAATCCCGAAGGAGGGGCAACGATCGACCTGGAAGCGCGTGCGGCAATAGACGCGCTGCTTGCGCTTATGGTAGCGCATGGTATTATGATCGCTGGCTGATTTTGTTTCTGTTCGCGCAGGAAGTGCGACTTTTTGGCAACAGATTGTCGATTTGTTTACTTGCGTGGAACCAAAGGCACGAGTAGGACGTCTGTCGAGACGTAATCTCAATTGAAAGGGGAATCCATTATGAGGAAGCTTGCCGTCGCTGTGGCGTTGGCCTCCACTGCCCTTGCGTCGCCTGCTATGGCGCGCGACAACTCGTGGTATGTTGGTGTCGGTGGTGGTGTCATGATCGTCGAGGACATCGACCTCGATATCGGCACCGTCGCTAATGCGGGAACGCTCGATCATCGTACCGGTTATGATTTCGAAGGCACTGTCGGTTATGACTTCGGCGGTTTCCGCGCTGAAGTCGAAGTCGGCTATCGTGAAGCCGACATCACCGGTGGTCGTTTTTCAACTCCCGGGATTCCGGCGAACTCGACGGGCGGGCTCTTCACCGGCAATACGCCGCTGAATGGCGACTCGAACGCGTTGAGCTTCATGGCCAATGGTATGCTCGACTTCGGTGACGACGATGGCCTGCAGGGCTTCGTCGGCGGCGGTGCAGGTGTTGCACGCGTTTCGATTCAGCCGGTCTTCGCAACCAACTTCCTGGACGATTCCGATACGCGCTTCGCGTGGCAGGCAATCGCCGGTGTTCGTGCGCCGCTCACCAAGCATTGGGATGCCGGCCTGAAGTATCGCTTCTTCAATGTCAGCGATCTGAAGATGGTCGACCAGCTTGGCCGCGACGTTTCGGGTCGTTTCCGTTCGCACTCGCTGCTCGGAACGCTGACCTACAACTTCGGTGGTGCGGAAGCGCCGCCGCCGCCGCCGCCGGTTTGCGAACCCGGACCGTATATCGTGTACTTCGACTGGGATCAGTCGGCGATCACGCCGGAAGCGGCTGCAACGCTGGACAACGCGATCAGCGCTTACAACCGTGGCTGCAGTGGCCAGCAGGTCATGCTCGCCGGTCACGCCGACCGTTCGGGTTCGGCCAAGTACAACGTCGGTCTGTCGCAGCGTCGCGCCGATGCCGTGAAGTCGTACATGACGGCTCGTGGCGTTGCCGATGGCTCGATCACGACGCAGGCGTTCGGCGAAACCCGCCCGGCCGTTGCAACCGCCGATGGCGTCCGCAACGACCAGAACCGTCGCGTGGAGATCACTTACGGTCCGAACTCGGGCATGTAAGACCGGTTTTCATTCCCGACGGGGATTGGACGAAAAAGAAGGGCGGTACCGCAAGGTGCCGCCCTTTCTTTATGTATGCTTTTCGATGACACCATCCGGCTGATGGCGGGGCTTGCCGGGGCGACGACGCGGAATTTGAGCCTTGCTCCTCAGCATAAATGATATATCATATCTGTGAAACGCCTCGATGAACGGGTGCGTCTCGGACAAGGCGGGCGCGCTGGCACGCGAGGGTGAGGTGTCGGCGCTCCCGATGACAGGGAGAGACAGAATGCGTCGACGCCGCAGCATCTTTCGCGCCGATCCGAACGGCAGCCCCGACATCAACACCACGCCGCTGATCGACGTCATGCTCGTGATGCTGGTGATGTTCGTCATCACCATTCCGCCGCCGACGCATAAGGTCGATGTCACACTGCCCGCCGGCCCGGCGCCTTTCGAAGTTCGCGACGAAAATCGCGTCAGCATCGACACCAGCGACATCATTCGCTGGAACGGCAACGCCGTCGACCTGGCCGAACTGGGCCAACTGGTGAAGGCAGCGTCCGAGCGCGCGGTTCCGGCCACGCTGCTGTTCGAACCCGACGCGCAGGCGCGCTATCTGCGTGTCGATGAGGCCATCGGCGCGATCCGTCGCAACGGGGGCAGCAAGATCGCGTTTCCGGGTATCCAGCGGTACGGCGGCTTGGTCTGACCGCCGACTTCGTACCGATGCCCCGTCTCGGAAGTGCCGGTCAGGCGGTTGGCGCCGTCCCGGGGCGCAGATGTTGCATCATATAGCCGGCGTAGTCGGCCTTGCCGAGCGGTACCCCAAGGTGGCGCATGACGGCATAGGCCGCGACGATGTGGAAGTAGAATTGCGGCAGCGCCCAGTCGCGAACATAGGTCGCGGCGGTCAGGTCGAAAACCATGCCGTTGGGCAGATCGAAGCTGACCGGTCGATCATCGTCCACGCCGAGCGACGCGGGGTCGATCGTATCCAGAAAAGTCAGCGTGCGGGCGATCTGATCCTGCATTCCTGCAAAGTCGGCGGCGTCATCGGGGAATTCGGGGCCGCCCGAGGCGCCAAGCCGGGCGAGCCCGGTGATCGCCTGGCCGCAGGCGAAACGGATCTGCGTCGGCAAGGGGAACATGTCGGGCGCCAGCCGGCCGGCGGCGAATTGCAGCTCGCCGATGGCATTGTCGGCACCCCACGCTTGCGCCTTTGCAAGCTGCGCCGAGAGCGCGCCGAGCGCATTGACGTAGGCGGGAACGGTGAGATCGTAGAGCGACATCGCTATTTCTCCATCACGGCTGCCTGATCGGCGGCAAGGTTATCCTGGAACTGCAGGCGCGCGAGCCGCGCATAGAGACCGTCGGCGGCGACGAGATCGTCGTGGCGTCCTTCCTCGACGATACGGCCTTCGTCCATCACGATGATGCGGTCGGCGGCGCGGACGGTCGCGAGGCGGTGCGCGATGACGACGGTGGTGCGGTCGTGCATCAGCGCCTCGAGCGCATCTTGAACGAGTTTTTCGGACTCGGCGTCGAGCGCCGAAGTCGCCTCGTCGAGCAGCAGCAGCGGCGCGCGGCGGAGCAGCGCGCGGGCGATTGCAACACGCTGACGCTGGCCGCCCGACAGGCGGGCGCCCCCTTCGCCCATGAAAGTGTCGAGACCATCGGGAAGCTTGCGCAGAAATTCTTCCGCATTGGCGGCGCGCGCGGCGGCCCATAGCTCGTCATCGGTGGCCAGCCAGTTGCCATAGCGCAGATTGTCGCGCGCCGAGGCCGCGAATATCACGGTCTCCTGCGGAACCATCGCGATCCGGGCGCGCAGGTCGGCGGGATCGAGTTCGGGCAGCGCGACGCCGTCGAGGCGGATTTCACCGCCTTGCGGATCGTAGAAGCGTTCGGCGAGCTGGAAGAGCGTCGATTTGCCGGCACCCGACGGGCCGACGATCGCAACCGTTTCGCGCGCGCGGATGGACAGGCTGAAATCGTGCAGCGCGGGCGCGTCGGGGCGCGTCGGGTAGCGGAATTCGACATGATCGAATTCGAGCGTGCCGGTCGCGGTTTCCGGCAGAGCGCGAGGGGCCGGCGGCGGGGCGATGCTCGGCTCGGCGATCAGCAGCTCGTTGAGGCGTTCGGCGGCGCCGGCCGCGCGAAGCAGATCGCCATAGACTTCGGTCAGCGCGCCGAACGCACCCGCGACAAGGCCGCCGGTCAGGACGAAGGCGGCAATGGTGCCGCCCGTGATCGTGCCCGCGGCCACGCCTTCGGCGCCGTACCAGAGCAAGGTGGTGATGGCTCCGAACAGCAGCCCGATGACGATCGCGGTCATCGTAGCGCGGAGCCGGATGCGGCGCTTGGCGGTGGCGAAATTGGCTTCGACGGCGCTAGTGAAGCGTTCCGCCTCGCGCGTTTCCTGCCCGAAGGCCTGGACGATCTTCATGGCGCCGAGCTGTTCCGCCGTGGTCGCACCGATGTCGGCGACGCGATCCTGGCTTGAGCGCGACACATTCTGTAGGCGGCGGCCGAGCAGCACGATCGGCATGATGATGACCGGGATGCCGAGCAGAATCCCTCCCGTGAGCTTCGGCGAGAGCGAGAACAGGTAGGCGATTCCGCCGATGCCCATGACGGTGTTGCGAAGCGCAACCGAAACCGTGGTGCCGACGGTCTGTTCGATGATCGCCGTATCCGCCGTCATGCGCGAGGCGATTTCGGAGGGGCGATTCTCTTCGAAGAAGCCCGGCGCCAGGCGCAGAAGGTTACGCTGCACCGCCTCGCGGATATCGGCGACGGTGCGTTCGCCGAGCCAGCTCACGAAATAGAAGCGGAGCGCCGTCGCAATCGCGAGGATGAGGACGATCACGTAGAAGAACCGAAAATGCGGGCTGACATCGCCGCCGCCGGCGACGAAGCCCGAATCGATCATTTCCTTGAACTGATAGGGGATCGCGAGCGTCGCGATCGCCGCGATGCCGAGCGCGATCGCCGCAATCAGCAACTGGAGCGGATAGCGGCTGGCATGATGCCAGACCATGCGCAGGCTCGACAGCTTGCGGGGCGGGTTCGGTTTATCGGATTTGGTCGCCATTGGTCATCGCCCTAGCAGCCGCGCCGGTGCCGCTCAACGATGCAGAATGGCGATCTGCTTCAAGGACCATGAAGCCAGGCTGCGTAAAGGGAGCGCGGGACCGGATCGCCAGCGCTCCCTTCGGCTCAGCGGTTGTCGAGCTGCGCCCGCACCGCACGCAGGCCCGCGCGCGTGATGCGATAGGGCTGCCGCCGCGCGAAGCGATGAAGCCGCGGGGGCGAAGGCGCTGGAACAGGCCGAGGCCGCCGCTGTCCCGGAATATTATCCATCAAGCGCCGCGCCATGATTTTGATGCATTGCACAATGGCGATGTTGCCCTAGACTGTGCTCCAACAGGGATGCCGGAAGAGCGCCCGACCGGACGCAAGGAATTCAGATTATGCTGTACCACGCTTTTGACATGCAGCGGAGCTGGCTCGCGGGCGCGAGCGCATTGGCGACCGCGGGCGCGCAGGTCATCCAGCATCCCGCCAATCCGCTTGGCTATTTCAGCGCGAGCCCGATGTTCGCCTCGGCGCTCGAGGTCTTTGCGCACGCCTCGGCGCCGCGCGGCAAACCGGGGTTCGAACTGTACGAGACGGTCGTCGATGGCGAGACGCTGCGCGTCGATGAAGCGATCGAGGCGCGCAAGCCCTTCGGCCAGCTCAAGCATTTCCGCCACGCGGCAAGCGCCGGCAAGCCCAAGCTGCTGATCGTCGCGCCGATGTCGGGTCATTATGCGACGCTGCTGCGCGGTACAGTCGAGCGGATGATCCCCGACCATGATGTGTGGATCACCGACTGGCGCGATGCCCGCAATGTCCCGCTCGAAGCAGGCAAATTCGATCTCGATGATTATATCGACTATCTGATCGGCTGGCTCGAGCATATCGGGCCGGGCGCGCATATGCTCGCGGTGTGCCAGCCTTCGGTTCCGAGCCTCGCCGCCGCAGCCGTCATGGCGGCCGACAAGCACAAGTGCCGCCCCCGCACGCTGACGATGATGGGCGGACCGATCGACACGCGCAAGGCGCCCACCGCGGTCAACCAGCATGCGACAACGCGGCCTTACGCATGGTTCCAGGAAAATGTGATCGCAACGGTTCCGGCCTGGTATCCGGGCGCCGGGCGCCGCGTCTATCCCGGCTTCCTGCAGCTCGCCGGTTTCATGTCGATGAACCTCGGCAATCACATGATGAGCCATTGGGAAATGTTCAAGCATCTGGTCGATGGTGATGGCGAGAGTGCGGACAAGACCAAGGAATTCTATGACGAATATCGCGCCGTCTGCGACATGACCGCCGAATTCTATCTCCAGACGGTCGATGCGGTTTTCCAGCGCCACCTGTTGCCCAAGCGCGAATTCGAGCATCGGGGGAAGATCGTCGACCTTGGCAAGATTGACGACATCGCGCTGCTCGCGATCGAAGGCGAGCGCGACGATATTTCGGGGATCGGCCAGACCAAGGCGGCGCTGACCCTCGCCACCGAACTGCCGACCGCCAAGAAGAAATATCTGATGGCGAAGGGCGTCGGCCACTACGGCATTTTCAACGGGCGCAAGTGGCGCGAAGAGATTGCGCCGGTCGTCGAAAAATGGATCCGCGCCAACGGCGGCTGACAGGGTGCCCTGTCGCCCGATTCTGATGATCGGGCGGCGGCGGACCGGGATCACGCGCTTTTCACGGAAAAGGGAGCATTGTCTTCGCCCAAGCTTGGCGAAGCGGGACCGGCGCCCTACATGGAGCGCTCATGCCGCCTGACACCGCTTCTTCCGCCAGCCCGCGCAGCGAGCCGCCGATTCTGGCGACGCTGCGGCGCTTCCTGCCCTATCTGTGGCCGGCGGGGCATCGCGAGCACAAGTTGCGCATTATCGCGGCCGGGCTGCTGGTGCTGGCGTCGAAGGCGGTGCAGCTGTCGATGGGCTTCGTCTATGGCGCGGCGATCAACCGCATGGCGCCGGGGATGCAGGAAGGCGTCGCGCTGACCATCGGGTTGGTCGTCGCCTATGCCGGCGCGCGCTTTGCCGGGGTGCTGTTCGACAATCTGCGCAATGTCGTTTTCGAACGCGTCGGGCAGGATGCGACGCGCGAACTCGCGATCGCCACCTTCACCCACCTGCATGCCTTATCGCTGCGTTTTCACCTCGCGCGGCGGACGGGCGAGGTGACCAAGGTGATCGAGCGCGGAACCAAGAGCATCGACACCATGCTCTATTTCCTGTTGTTCAATATCGCGCCGACGATCATCGAACTGACCGCGGTCATCGTCATCTTCTGGACCAAATTCAGCCTTGGCCTGGCCGCGGCGACCGCGCTGATGGTCGTCGTCTACATCGCCTTCACGCGCAAGGTGACCGACTGGCGCACCGCGCTCAGGATGCGGATGAACGACCTCGACACGCTGACCGTCGGGCGCAGCGTCGACAGCCTGCTCAATTACGAGACGGTCAAATATTTCGGCGCCGAGGAGCGCGAGACAGCGCGCTACCGCGAGGTTGCGGGTCAATATGCGAGCGCAGCGGTCAAGAGCGAGAACAGCCTCGCCTGGCTCAACATCGGGCAGAGCTTCATCACCAATGCCGCCATGGCCGGCGCGATGGGCTATACGGTGTGGGGCTGGTCGCGCGGCATCTTCGCGGTCGGCGACGTGGTGCTCGTCAACACGTTGCTCGCGCAGCTTTTCCGCCCGCTCGACATGCTCGGCATGGTCTATCGCACGATCCGGCAGGGGCTGATCGACATGGAGGCGATGTTCCGCCTGATCGACACGCCAAGCGAGATCACCGACGCGCCCGGCGCCCCCACGCTGCACGTCGCGGGCGGTGCCGTGGCGTTCGAGGATGTCGTCTTCGGCTATGAGGCCGACCGCACCATTTTGAACGGCGTCAGCTTTGCGGTGGGCGCGGGCGAGACGCTGGCCATTGTCGGACCTTCGGGCGCGGGCAAATCGACGATCGCGCGGCTGCTCTTCCGCTTCTACGATCCGCAGGGCGGCCGCATCCTGATCGACGGGCAGGACATCCGCGCGGTGACGCAGCAGAGTCTGCGCGCCGCAATCGGGATCGTCCCGCAGGATACGGTGCTGTTCAACGACAGCATCGGATATAATATCGCCTATGGCCGCGCCGATGCGCGCGTCGAAGAGATTGCCGAGGCGGCGAAAGGCGCGGCGATCGACGGCTTCATTGCGATGCTGCCGCAGGGCTATGAGACCGAAGTCGGCGAGCGCGGGCTCAAACTGTCGGGCGGCGAGAAGCAGCGCGTCGCGATCGCGCGCACCCTGCTCAAGAATCCGCCGGTCCTGATCCTCGACGAAGCAACGAGCGCACTCGACAGCCGGACCGAGGCGGCGATTCAGGACACGCTGGAACGGATCGCCGAACGGCGCACGACGCTGGTGATCGCGCACCGCCTGTCGACCGTCACGAGCGCCGACCGCATCATCGTCCTCGACCGCGGCCGCGTCGCCGAAACGGGCACACACGACCAACTGCTCGCGATGCGCGGCCTCTACGCCGACATGTGGGCGCGTCAGCAGGCCGAAAAGGAAGAGGGCACGGTTTAGACCGCATTCGCGTGGAGGGGGTTCCGTCGCGGGCTCGACTCCCCTATCGCCCCGAGCGATGTCCGCCGACGCTCTTCTCCCTCTTCTCAAATCCACTTTCGGTTTCGACGCCTTTCGCGGGCGGCAGGCCGATGTCGTCGGGCGGGTGATGGCGGGCGCGCATACGCTGGCGGTGATGCCGACGGGGGCGGGCAAGTCGTTGACCTACCAGCTTCCCGCCGTTGCGCTCGACGGCTGTGTCGTCGTTGTATCACCGCTGATCGCGCTGATGCACGATCAGCTACGCGGTGCGCGCGCGGCGGGGATTCGCGCCGCCAGTCTGACCAGCGTCGATGCCGATTTCGCCGACACGCGCCAGGCCTATCGCGACGGACAGCTCGACCTTCTCTACATCGCGCCCGAACGGGCAACGGGCGAGGGGTTCCGGTCGCTGATGGCGGCGCGGCCGCCCGCGCTGTTTGCGATCGACGAGGCGCATTGCGTTTCGGAATGGGGGCATGATTTCCGCCCCGACTATCGCCTGCTCCGCCCGCTGCTCGACGCCTTTCCGGCGGTGCCGCGGCTCGCGCTGACCGCGACGGCCGACAAGCACACGCGCGAGGACATATTGGTCCAGCTCGGCATCCCCGCCGAAGGGTTGATCCTCGCGGGGTTCGACCGGCCGAACATCCGCTATCGCATCGCGCCGCGCGGCGCGCCGGCAAAACAGCTTACCGAATTCATCGCCGCCAATCCGGGGCCCGGGATCGTCTATTGTCCGACGCGCGACGGGACCGAACGGATGGCCGCGAAGCTCGCCGCCGCCACCGGGCGCAGCGTGGCGGCCTATCATGCCGGGCTCGACCCCGAACGGCGCGCGCGGGTGCAGCATGATTTCGTCGCCTCCGAAGATGGCATCGTCACCGCGACGGTCGCCTTCGGCATGGGGATCGACAAGCCCGACGTACGTTTCGTCGCGCATGCCGGGCTGCCGAAATCGATCGAGAGCTATTATCAGGAGACCGGGCGCGCGGGGCGCGACGGCGATCCCGCCGAGGCGTTGATGCTGTGGGGCGCCGAAGATTTCGCGCGGGCGCGGATGCGGCTGGGCGATCTGCCCGAGGACCGGCTGGCAGGCGAGCGCGCCCGGCTGAATGCGCTCGCGGCGCTGGTCGAGACGGTCGAGTGCCGCCGCGCGCTGCTGCTGCGCCACTTCGGCGAAGACCCGCCGACGCGCTGCGGCAATTGCGACAATTGCCTCGACCCGCCGAAGCAGGTCGATGCGACGGTGTTGGCGCAAAAGCTTTTGTCGGCGGTCTATCGCACCGGACAAAGCTATGGCGCGGGGCATGTCGAGGCGGTGCTGACCGGGCGGCGCGACGAACGGATCGCCGCGCGCGGTCACGACAAATTGTCGGTGTTCGGCATCGTTGAGGGGGAGGATGCGCGGCTGATCAAGCCGCTTGTGCGCAGCCTGATGGCGCGCGAGGCGCTGGCCGCGACCGAACATGGCGGGCTGATGTTCGGCCCCGCCGGGCGCGCGGTGATGAAGGGCGAGGTGCCCGTGCTGATGGCCGAGCCGCCTGCCCGCCGCCTGTCGCGCGCCGGGCGCGGCGATGGTGCGGCGGCAAACCCGGTCGGCGACCCGCTGTTCGATGCGCTGCGTGCGACGCGGCGCGACCTTGCGAGCGAGGCGGGCGTGCCGCCCTATGTGATCTTTCACGACGCGGTGCTGCGCGCGATGGCGAGCGAGCGTCCCGCCTCGCGCGCCGACCTTGCGTCGATTCCCGGCGTCGGCGCCAAGAAGCTGGAGGCATGGGGCGATGCCTTTCTGGAGGTGATCCGGCAGTTCTAGGAAAGATCGCTATCGCGCAACCTTGTTGCCACCTTCACGCTTGTCAGCAATCAGCGCAGGTTTATAGATCGCGGCATGAGCGACTTTCGAGCCTTGACCCCGACCTATTCGGTCGCGCCGCAAATCAGCATCGAGGATGTCGCCGCGGCGAAGGCGGCAGGCTTTGCGATGATCGTCAACAACCGCCCCGACGGAGAGGACCCGGGCGCGCCGCAGGGTGATGCCATCGCGCATGCCTGCGCCGCCGAGGGAATGGCCTATGCCGCCATCCCGATCGGCCATTCGGGGTTCAGCCATCCGCAGCTCGACGCGCTCGATACGTTGCTGGGCGATGCGACCGGGCCGGTGCTCGCCTATTGCCGGTCGGGTACGCGCTCAACGCATTTGTGGGCGCTGACGCGCGCGCGGGCAGGCGACGATATCGACATGCTGTGCGATGCGGCCGCGAACGGCGGCTATGATCTGTCGGCGCTGCGGCCGATGATGGACGCGCTCGCAGGTTAGCCATGACGGTGAGCGACCTTATCCAGCTCGCGGGATCGCTGGTGGCGGTCTTGTTCGTCGCCTGGCTGGTCAAGCGCATGGGCCTGGGCGCCGATCCGCGGATTGCCGACGCCGCCCATGCTATCCGCCTTGCCGACGAGGCCGAGACGGGGTTCGGGGGGATAGAGGTCGCGCGCGACCGCGCGGGCTTTGCCGCGATCGTCCGCAACGCCGCGGGGCAGATGATGCTGGTGCGGGCGCACGGCAATCATTTCGCAGCGCGGCCGGTTGATGCCGCCGTGGTTGGACGGCTCGACAAGGATTTCCTGACATTGACGATGCCCGAACGAACCTTCGGGTCGGTGACGCTGCAACTCGGGAAAGACGCGGGGGTATGGGCGGCGCGGATGCGGGATGTGGCGCATGGATGATCTTCCCAACCCGGTAACCTATGCGGTGCCCGCCTTTATCCTGTTGCTGATCGCCGAGATGATCGTGTCGCTGCGCCGCGACAAGAGCCGGTACGAAACGCGCGACACGCTGACCTCGCTTCTGCTTGGTACCGGTAGTCAAGTGGCCGGTGCGGCGGTCGGCGCGGCGGTCGTCGGCATGGCGGTGTGGGTCTATCAATTCCACCTGTTCGACATCGGCATCGCGCTCAAACAATGGTGGTGGGCGTGGATCCTCTGCTTCGTCCTCGACGATCTGGCCTATTATGCCTTTCATCGCAGCGCGCACCGCGTCCGCTGGTTCTGGGCGAGCCATGTCATCCATCATTCGAGCCAGCATTATAATCTATCGACCGCGCTGCGGCAGACCTGGACCGGCTTTTTCAGCCTGGCCTTCCTGTTCCGCCTGCCGCTGTTCCTGATCGGCTTTCCACCCGCGATGGTCTTTTTCTGCGGCGGGCTTAACCTGATATACCAGTTCTGGATTCATACCGAGGCGATCGGGCGGATGCCGCGCTGGTTCGAGGCGGTGATGAACACGCCATCGCACCACCGCGTCCACCACGGCGTCAACCCGCGCTACCTCGACGCCAACTATGCCGGGGTCTTCATCGTGTGGGACCGGATGTTCGGCAGCTTCGTTCCCGAACGCGACGACGATCCGGTTCGCTATGGCATCGTCAAGCAGCTCGGCAGCTTCAACCTATTGTGGGCCGCGGTCCACGAATGGGTCGGGATCGCCAAGGACGTGTGGAGCGCGCCGTGGCGACACAAGCTGTCCTATATCTGGCGCGAACCCGGCTGGAGCCACGACGGCAGCCGGATGACCAGTGCGATGATCAAGGAGCGATGGGCCGCCGGTCGCCCCGCCGAGGAGCCGGCTGCGGAATAGTCTTCGCCCGCCGCGACAACGCGCTTGCCTCGCGGGCTAATGACATTCATGTAAGTCGCAATTGACCACCGATCGGGTGGCGAGGGGAGCGGCTTTATGGATCAGTTCGACATCATCGTCATCGGCGGCGGCAGCGCCGGGAGCGCGGCGGCGGGACGGCTTGCCGACGACGGCACGCGGCGTGTCTGCCTGATCGAAGCCGGCGGGTCGAACGACAATATGTGGGTGAAGACGCCCGGTTTCATGCCCTTCATTCCCAAGAAGTCGAATTATCAATATGATACGGTTCCGCAAAAGGGGCTGAACGGGCGCACGGGGTATCAGCCGCGCGGGCGCGGGCTGGGTGGATCGAGCGCGATCAACGCGATGATCTATATTCGCGGGCACGCGTTCGATTACGACCAATGGGCGGCGCTTGGCGCAAGCGGCTGGAGCTATGCCGACGTGCTGCCCTATTTCAAGCGCAGCGAGGGCAATGAACGCGGCGCCGACGAATGGCACGGGGGCGACGGCCCGCTCAACGTGATGGACCAGCGCTGGCCCAATGTGACGAGCCGCCGCTTCGTCGAGAGCGCGGCGGCGCTGCAATTGCCGCGCACCCCCGATTTCAACGGCGCGCAGCAGGAAGGCTTTGGCCTGTATCAGGTGACGCAGAAGGGCGGCGAGCGCTGGTCGGCGGCGCGCGCCTATGTCGAACCGCTGCGCGCGCACGCCAATTTCGCCATTCGCACCGGCGCGCTGGTCGAAAAAATCCTCGTCGAAAACGGCCGCGCGACGGGCGTGGCGATCCGCCGCGGCAACGCGCGCGAGACGCTGCGCGCTGCGGGCGGGGTGATCCTGTCGGCCGGTGCTTTCGGGTCGCCGCAGCTGCTGATGCTGTCGGGCATCGGACCCGCCGCCCATCTGAAGGCGATGGGGATCGATCCGGTCGCCGACCGTGCGGCGGTGGGGGCCGATCTGCAGGATCACATCGACTATGTGTCGAGCTGGGAAACGCGCTCGGGCGACCCCTTCGGCGACAGTCTCGCGGGCAGCTGGCGGATGCTGAAGGCGATTTTCGAACATCGCACCGGGCGCACCGGCATCATGACCACGCCCTTCGCCGAAGCGGGCGGCTTCTGGAAATCGCGGCCCGACGTTGCTGCGCCCGATATCCAGTTCCACTTCGTTCCCGCGATGCTGGAGGATCACGGCCGCACCAAGGTGAAGGGGCATGGCTTTTCGTGCCACGCCTGCGTCCTGCGCCCCGAAAGCCGCGGCAGCGTGACGCTTGCTTCGCCCGATGCGGCGGCGGCTCCGCTGATCGATCCCGGCTTCCTGACCGACGACCGCGACATGGCGACGCTGCGCGCCGGGGTGCGGATGATGCACCGCATCGTCGCCGCGCCGCCGCTGTCCGACTATGCCGGCGTCGATCGCCACCCGGTGAATATCGACGATGACGCCGCGCTCGACGCGCTGATCCGCAGCCGCGCCGACACCGTCTATCACCCGGTCGGCACCTGCCGCATGGGCAGCGACGCCGACGCGGTCGTCGACCCGGCGCTGAAGCTGAATGGCGTCGATGGCCTGTGGGTTGCCGATGCGAGCATCATGCCCCGCCTCGTCAGCGGCAACACCAATGCGCCGAGCATCATGATCGGCGAACGCGCCGCCGATTTCGTCAAATCCGCGCTGCAATAAGCGGCCTTTGCCGCGGCGCGCAAAAGCATCGCGGCGGCCGGAGACTTTCGCGGCGAAGGCGTTCGGCTCGACCGATTCGGCGGACCGGGGCGTGCAGCCCTCGGCGATGCCTCGCTATACGAGAGGCCTGAAAAAGCGCGGCTTTTCAGGTGTGCCTGCGAAATGGGCAAAAAAAGAGGGCCAGGACTTGCGTCCTGGCCCAGCCTTTCAGGCTCTCCCCTCCTGAAACTGTTGACAGGCTGAATGCCATATTAATGTCATGATGGGAAGGCCTAATTTCGCGGCAGAGCTGCCCTTTTATTGTGCAGTGCAATCTGCACAAAAAAATGGCCGGGGCGCTTTCGCATCCCGGCCATGAGTGGTTCGCAGGAGGAACCTGGTTAGGACCCCGCCGCCCGTTTGAAAGAGGAGAGAGCGGCGGCGGGTATCCTGTCTCGTGATTACATATTGTAGGCGCGTTCCCCATGTTCGCCGAGGTCGAGGCCTTCGCGTTCGACTTCTTCGGTGACGCGGAGCCCGGTGAGCGCCTTGGCGACATAGACCGCGATGACGGTGCCGATGGCGGCCCAGACGATCGCGACGAGGACAGCGACGATCTGGGTAACGACCTGGGGCCCCATCGCGAAATCCTCGCCACCGGGACCACCGAGGCTCGGCGCGTAGACGATTCCGGTGCCGATGGCGCCGACGATGCCGCCCACGCCGTGGATGCCGAAGGCATCGAGCGCGTCGTCATAGCCGAGCTTGGGCTTGAGGACGGTGACGACATAGAAGCAGATGAACGCGGCAACCGCGCCGAGGACGATCGCGCCGAACGGACCCGAATTGCCCGCCGCCGGAGTGACAGCGACGAGGCCGGTGATGATGCCCGAGCAGAAGCCGAGGGCCGACGGCTTGTGACCGCCCAACTTTTCGGCGAGCATCCAGGCGAGACCGGCCGAGGCGGTGGCGACGAAGGTGTTGATCATCGCGAGCGCCGCCGAGCCATTTGCTTCGAGCGCCGAGCCGGCGTTGAAGCCGAACCAGCCCACCCACAGCAGGCCGGTGCCGACCATCGTCAGCGTCAGCGAGTGCGGCGCCATGATTTCCTTCTGATAGCCGATGCGCTTGCCGAGGATCATCGCTGCGACGAGCGCCGAGACACCCGCGTTGATGTGGACCACGGTGCCGCCGGCGAAGTCGAGCGCCGCCGGCAAGTCGGTGCCGAACATCTTGCCTTCGAAAAGGAAGCCGCCCACCGCCCACACCATGTGGGCGATCGGAAAATAGACGATCGTCAGCCAGATGACTCCGAAGACGAGCGCCGCCGAAAATTTCATGCGTTCGACCGTCGCGCCCAGGACCAGCGCCAGCGTGATCGCGGCGAAGGTCATCTGGAAGCAGATGAACACATATTCGGGCAGTTTGAAGCCGTCCGAGAAGGTATCGGCAAGGCTGTCGGGCGTGACGCCGGCGAGGAAGAATTTACCCCACGAGATGAAGGCATTGCCTTCGGGGCCGAAAGCAAGGCCATAGCCGTAGCAAACCCAGACGATCATCGCGAGACAGGCGACCGCGCCGATCTGCGTCATCGTCGAAAGCATATTCTTGCTGCGGGTCAGGCCGCCGTAGAAAAGCGCAAGGCCGGGCAGGATCATCGCGAGGACGAGCACCGTCGAGGTCATCATCCAGGCGGTATCGCCCTTGTCGACGACGGGTGCGGCGGCAGCCGCTTCCTGCGCCCAGGCGGGCAGCGCCGCGAACAGCGCGAGGCCGCCAGCCGCGGCGCTCGCCGCGATCTTACCGACCCCCATTTTCTTTGCGAACGTCATATTTTCCCCCTTCGTCATCACAGCGCCGCCTCGCCGGTCTCGCCGGTGCGGATGCGCACGGCTTGCCCGACGTCGAGGACGAAAATCTTGCCGTCGCCGATCGACCCGGTTCCGGCGCTTTGCTGAAGCGTTTCGACGACCCGCGGTGCGAGCGCATCGTCGCAGACGAGCTCGATCTTCACCTTGGGCACCATGTTGGTTGCATATTCGGCGCCGCGATAGATTTCGGTCTGGCCCTTCTGCCGGCCGAAACCCTTGACCTCGGTGACGGTCATTCCTGCGATGCCCAGCCCGGTCAGTGCTTCGCGCACCTCGTCGAGCTTGAACGGTTTAATGATAGCAAGGATCAGCTTCATGATGCCCCCTTTTGCTTATGGCACCATGTTGCGGTGCAACAGCCGTGCCAAATTGCGGCGAGGGCGGGAAAGTTAACATTTTGTGACGGGTTTGGCGCCGGTGGCGTGCCGGATCGTTCACGCGGCAGGCAGGCTAGGCAGGGGTTTGCCTAAATTTTGGGCATATCATTCCCCTCCCGCAAGCGGGAGGGGTTAGGGGTGGGCAACGACGCTGCGATGGCCCGCCCCGCTGCGACTAACGAACAAAGTCGTAAGTCTCGCTGCCCCTCCCGCTTGCGGGAGGGGAATCCGCTCAGTCTTCCATCGTTTTGAACCGCGCCCAGATCGGTAGATGATCGGATGCGCGCGCGGCGAGCGCGCTCTGGTGGACGCCGGCGTCCACGGCTTCGAGTTCGGGCGAGGCGAAGATGCGGTCGAGGCGCGCGACCGGCTTGCGGCTGTGAAAACTGTGGCCGGTATCGACGAGACGGTGATGCTCGCCGAAATCGTGGAGGCAGCCGCCGCGATTGCGCCATTCGTTGCAGTCGCCCATCAGCACCGTCGGCAGCTTTTCGCCTTCGGCGACATGCGAGAGGATGGCGCGCGCCTGCTGGCGCCGGCGCAGCCCCGAAATGTCGAGATGCATGCCCACGACGCGAAGCCGCGTATCGCCGACGCGCACCGTCGCGGCGACCGCGCCGCGCGGTTCGAGCGTCGGCAGATGGAGCGCGTGACTCTCCTCGACCACGACGCCCTTGCGCACGAGCAGCGCATTGCCGTGCCAGCCGATCGCATAGGGGCGGCCGTCCAGCAGGTCGACGGGAACATAGTCGCTATGATCTTCGAACATGTGCGGCGGGATCGCACTCGCGCGCGTGCCGAAGCGGCGGTCGGCCTCCTGCAAGGCGACGATGTCGGCATCGAGTTCGCCAAGAACCGACAGCACTCGCCCCGGATCGCGGCGGCGGTCGAGGCCGATGCCCTTGCGCATATTGTAGCTGGCGACCTTGATCATGGGGGCGGGCGGGATCATGGGAGAGGGCGGGCTGCTTTCATTGCGGTAAAGACGAACGGCGGCGGGTCCGGGTTGCAGCCGCCATCTTCATCCTAGGCGATCCCGAACTCCGCCATCAAGGCGCGCGCGTCGGCAAGATCCTCGTCGAGCACCATGACGCGGACCGGAATCGCGAGCCCGACGCTTTCGGCGATATTCATCCCGGCGTCGAAGCAGACCGCAGGAACTCCGGCGCTTTCGAGGCGACCGCGCAGCAATTCGGCCTCGGCGCCGTTCGGCATCCGCACCAGTTCGACCAGCGCCATTCAGGCGTCGCCCGCGATATAGCGGTCGGTCGGCCGGGTCGGCAGTCCGTCGATGCTGCGCGTGCGGCCCTTGAACTTTTCGGTCCATTCGACCGGATCGGCCTGACGATGATATTTCTGCAGCGTGTCACGTTCGTGCTGCAATTCCATCATCGGCACGCCCCAGCCGCAACTCGTCTGCACGCTGTCAATATCGATGACGAAGATCTGGCGGGTGCCGGGGAGCAGACTGAACTGCGCCGCGAGCGCATTCCATTCATCGTCCTGCGGCAGCACCGCACGGCCGCGGCCGTAGAGACGCAGGATCAGCGCGCTGCGGTCGAAGGCGCAGAACATGATCGTGATGCGCCCGCGGTCGGCTTGTTCGGCCGCAAGATGCGCATGGGTTTCATTCCCCGATCCGCCGAGGTCGAGATAGGCGACCCGACTGCCCGACAGGATGCGGAAGCTGTCGGCATAGCCCTTGGGCGACAGATTCACGCGCCCGTCGGCGGCCGCGGTCGCGACGAAGAAGATCGGTTGCTTCTCGATGAAGGCGACGTGCTTGTCGGTCAGCGCGTCGAAAAATTCGGCCATGGCAAAGCTCCGTTCAGCGGCCGGTCTATCACCAATTCTTGCCCTCTTCTATCGCCGCCTGCTCATCGGTACGCGTTGCGCGGCCGAGGGCGGCATTGCGGTGGGGAAAGCGTCCGAAACGGTCGATAATGTCGAAATGCTTCTGCGCATAATCGTGGAAGACGGGATCGGCGAGTTCGGACATCAGGCGCAGCGATTCGCGCTGATCGGCGATATCCTCGCTATGTTCGAAGGGCAGATAGGCGAACTGACGCCGCGCGTCGGGCCAGTGCTGGTCCCAGCCCTGCGCGACGATGCCGCGCGCAATCTGGCGCGCCAGATCGTCGGTAGCAAAGGCCTCGGCGCTGCCGCGAAAGATGTTGCGCGGCACCTGGTCGAACAAGATGGCCGCGGCGAGCGCGGTGTCGGCGTCGGTCAAAAAGGCCTGAGCAGGCTGGCTACGCAGCGCCGCCAGCCAGTCGGCGGCCAGATCGCGTACCGCCGTATCGAAATCGGCGCCGCCGCCATACCAGTCGTCCATGCCATGACTGTCGAACCAGAAGGCGAGCAGCCGATGCGGCCAGTCGGCGGGCGGCGGCGAAGGCGGGGGAAGATCGTCGTCGAACATTCCCCTTGTCTATCAGTTCGATCCCGCGCGCCGATAGGGGGTAAATTCGCCGAGCGAGACGAAGCCGTTGTACATGTGGCTGCTACGGTCGTGCAGTTCGACCGTGTCGATCGAACAGAGCTGCGACGTCGTCGTCTTGGTCACCAGCACATCGTCGTCGTCGAGGCTGTCGGCATTTTTCGGCCGGTTGACCCACAGGGTGTCCCCGATGCGATAGACGATAGCGGTCTTGTCGATGACCTGGCTGCTCGTGACGGCCGAGAGCGAGATGCAGTCGCGCGCCTTGCCGGCGACGCGGCCTTCGAGCAGCTTGGCAAGCTGCGCCTCGGGTGCGAGCTTTTCGCGCGCGGTGGCGGCAGCGGGAACCGCCGCGACAGCGGCGGCGGCGATGATGGCGGTAATCAGCGGACGCATGACAGGGCTCCTGCGGTTCGAAATGTCCTACCCCTCCCCACTCCATAGACGGAGACGCGTGAACCGAGCCTGAAAGCGCCGGCGGAAATCAGCAGGCGCCGTCGGGCAGCGGGATGCCGAGCGGTCCCTTGCACTTCTTTTTCTTGGGCGGTTCGGCGGGGGTGCTGGCGCTGCCGCTGCTGCCGCCCATCGCGCCCATGCCGCCCATATCGGCGCCGACGAGCAGCATGGTGTGCGACCGGAAGCGCACCTTGGCGGTCCAGTCGATATTCCACACCGCATTGCCCGCGGGCTTGGGCGGATAGGAGAAATTGGCTTCGGGACCGAAGGCGTTAAGATTGCCGATCATCATTTCGCCCGACGCTTTCTTGACCTCGGCCGGGATCTGGCAGCTTGTCTGCGATGGCGGCATCACGATCTTTTTCGTGATCAGGTTGGCGACGACCGACGGGGGGAGCCAATCCCACAGGCCGCCGCCGAATTCCTTCGATGCGCTGCTCGTCCACCAGACCATGTCGCCATTGCCGCCGCCGCGGTCCATGCCGCCGATCGTCCATGCGACATAGCCGGTCGCGGGCTGGAGCGCGCCCCAGCGGATCATCACCGATCCGTCGGCCTGTTGCGCGGTCGAGGCCTGGAGACCCGGCATATAATCCTGCGCGAGATTGAAATTGATGTCCGACCCGACATTGCTGTTGATCCGGTGCGCCCCGATCAGCGACGACCCCGCCTGCGGCTGTTTGCCGCCCTTGCTGTTCGGCCAGTCGACATAGGATTTGCTGTTCGCCTGGCTGACCTCGCGGATGATCGGCACCGCGCTCGAGAACAGGCCCGGCGGAACCTGTCCCGCCGCGACCTTGGCAAAATCGATGATGACAGGCTGGCCGGGACCGGCCTTGGCGCCGCAGCCCCAATAGAGCAGCAGTCGCCCCTTGGGCCGTTCGAATTCGGGGGTGTAGCTGCCTTCGGCCCGCGGCGGCGCGATCAGCGGCACCGATTTGCCGAGCTTGGCCTGCGGTTCGAAATAATGATCGCCCTTGGGCGGCGGCGCGGTCGGCGACTGATCGGAGCCGAGACGGAGGTTGAGCGTGTAGGCGACGCGGCTCGACGGGTCGCCGCCGAACATCATGCTCATCGCGCCGCCCAGGCCGCCGCGACCGCCCCCCGCCATCGCGGCGAAACCCGACATCGTCGCGACGTCCATTTCATAACGTTCCTTGGGGCCCATGGTCTTTTGCGCCGATCCCGGAACGGCGGCGAGCATCGCGGCAACGGCGGCGACGGACACGAAACGCAGACTCGAACGCATGCAAACCTCCCTGTTGTGGGGGTGCCCCACGGATGATGCGACCGAAATCTATTCTTGTTTGGTCCTCTATATGCGCGGATCGGGCGAACGCCAAGTGAGGGCTGTCACAGTCTTCGTCATTGCGAGCGAAGCAAAGCAATCTCGAGTCATCGCCGTCACGCGAGGCCGGGCGCTTGAGATTGCTTCGTCACTTCGCCCTTCGCGATGACGCGATTGTCAGGCTGTCCCGCCGACCGTCAGACCGTTCACCAGCAGCGTCGGCTGGCCGACGCCCGCGGGGACGCTCTGGCCCCCCTTGCCGCAGATGCCGATGCCTTCGTCGATCGCCATGTCGTTGCCGATGCCGCTGACTTTGGTCAGCACGCTCGGCCCGTCGCCGATCAGGGTCGCGCCCTTGATCGAGTCCCCGATCTTGCCGTTCTCGATCTTGTAGGCTTCGGTGCAGCTGAACACGAACTTGCCCGACACGATGTCCACCTGTCCGCCGCCGAAGCTCTTGGCGAAGATGCCGTTCTTGACGCGGCTCAGCAGCTCGGCGGGATCGTCGTTACCACCCCGCATGAAGGTGTTGGTCATCCGCGGCATCGGCGCGTGCGCAAAGCTTTCGCGGCGACCATTGCCGGTCGGTTCGACGCCCATCAGCCGCGCATTGAGGCGGTCCTGCATATAGCCCTTGAGGATGCCGTCCTCGATCAGCACGGTCTCGCCCGTAGGCGTACCCTCGTCGTCGATGCTGAGCGAACCGCGGCGACCGCCGCCGACCGGGCTTTCCATCGCGCCGTCGTCGACCACGGTGACGCCCGCCGCCGCGACGCGTTCCCCGATCCGGCCCGAAAAGGCGCTGGTGCCCTTGCGGTTGAAATCGCCCTCGAGCCCATGCCCGACCGCTTCGTGGAGCAGCACGCCGGGCCAGCCGGGGCCGAGCAGCACGGTAAATTCGCCGGCGGGGGCATCGACCGCGCGCAGATTGACGAGCGCCTGATTCAGCGCCTCGTCGATCGCGCGGTTCCACTGCGCCTCTTCGAAGAGGTGATCGTACATATAACGGCCGCCGAGGCCGAAATAGCCGCTCTCGCGCCGTCCATTTTCTTCGACGACGATCGAGACGTTGAGGCGGACGAGCGGGCGGATGTCGGTTGCGAGGAAGCCGTCGGCGCGGACGATTTCGACCACCGACCAGCTACCCGCGAGCGCGACCGACACCTGCACGATACGCGGATCGCGCGCGCGCGCAGCGGCGTCGATCTTCTGGCAGAGCTCGACCTTCTTCGCGAAGGGGACGAGGTCGAGGGGGTTCGCCTCGTCATAGAGGTGGCGGTTGGTGCGCGGCGGCGGGCCGGCGGGTGCCTGTTTCGCGGGATCGAGCAACGCCAGCGTTTCGGCGGCGCGACGGATCGCGCCGGCGCTGACGTCGCTGGCATGCGCAAAGCCCGTCATCTCGCCCGTCACGGCGCGCAGCCCGAAGCCGGCGTCGGTCGAATAATCGGCGGTCTTCAGACGCCCGTCGTCGAAGCCGAAGCTCTCGGTCGCGCGATATTGCAGATAAAGCTCGCCATCGTCGGCCTTCGCCAGTGCCTCGCGCGCGAGTTTCTGCGCCAGATCGGGGTCGAGCGCATCGGCGCGGTAGAGGAAGCGGCGGGGATCGGTGGGGCTTGTCATGCGCATGATATAGGCGCGCATAGCGATGGCGCAAAGCCCGTTCGGTGCCGCCGTGCCGCGGCGCTTCAACGACGGGCGGTGCGCGGCCTTGCAGCGCTCCGCGTTTCAGCGGCGGCGGCTGCAAAAGAAAAGGGCGGGAAAATCCCGCCCTGTCCCTGGTCTCAGTCGCCTTCGCCCGGTTCGGGCGAGAAGAATTTTTCATATTTGTCGTCGACGCCCTTATATTCGTCGGCGTCGGCGGGGCTGTCCTTCTTGGTCGTGATGTTCGGCCATTCGGCGCTGAACTTGCTGTTCACTTCCAGCCATTTTTCAAGGCCGCTCTCGGTATCGGGCAGAATCGCCTCGGCGGGGCATTCGGGTTCGCACACGCCGCAATCGATGCATTCATTGGGGTTGATGACGAGCATATTCTCGCCCTCATAGAAGCAGTCCACGGGGCAAACCTCGACGCAATCCATATATTTGCAGCGGATGCAGGCGTCGGTGACGACATAGGTCATGGGTAAGGGCTCCCTTCGTGGCGGATTGCTGCCGCCCCTTGTTGCGATTCCCCGCCTCCTATGCCGCGTGGCGGCGATGCGTCAATGGTCCGCCGCCAGTTGCGAATCACTCTCATTTCCCGGAGAGGCCGGCGCAGAGGTCAGTCGTTCGTAACAGGCCTGCGCTTCGGGCGCGGGACCGCGGCGTGGCGGCAGGGTCAGGAGGCGGATCACTTCGATGCGTTCGCCGACCGGCAGCACGATCGTCGCGCCGGGATGGACCGCGACCGACGCGCGGCTGACGCGGCGGCCGTCGAGGCGGATATGCCCCGCCGCGACCATCGCCTGCGCGATGCTGCGCGAGCGCGCGAAGCGCAGATACCAGAGCAGCTTGTCGAGCCGGATGCTGCCTGCTGCGCCGGGGCTTGCCATCAGTCCTTGCGCGCCTCTGCCATCAGCGCGGCCAACCCGGCGAAGGGGCTGTTCGGCGACGGGCCGCGCCGGACCGGGCGGTCGGGACGGTCGGTTCGTGGTGGCCGCGCCCCGGCTTTGCCCTGCTGCTGCCCCTGCGGCCGCTGACCCTTTGCCGTGTTCGGCTTGCCGGTCTTGCCCGGCTTGGCTCGGTGCCGTGCCGGGTGTCCATCGGTCGAGGTCGTAGCCTTTGTTTCAGGCCGTTTGTCGCCCGCCTTGTGCTTGCGGCGCTTGCGCTTGTCGGCGGCCTTCAGCCCAGACCAGCGCCAGCGCTGGAGCGCGGGCTCGCCGATGCTGCGAAAGCCGAACGCCTGCAGCAGCGCGCGGCGCGTTTCCTCGTCAAGCCCGAGCGAGGTGGCGAGCGCCGGGTCGATGACGAAGCCGGGCGGCGGCGCGGCCGAAACCCCATGACCTTCGTCGGCGCCGTCAGGATGGTCGGCATGATGTTCGGCTGCACCCGCGACGGGCTCGGTCGGCGGATGCGCGGCCTTCAGACGTGCGGCATGGGCCTGACGCGCCAGCTTTTCGGCCATGTCGATACGCAGCCATCCCGAGGCGCAGCGGCGGAAACCTGCGATGCGCAGCCCGCCGTGATGGCCGGTCTTTTGCAGCACCGCGCCCTGCGGCGGCAGCGCCGGGATCGGCGCGCTTCCTTGTTGCGCCGCAAGCAGCGCGGCGCGCCAGCGCACGGCTTCGGGCTTGAGCAGCAGGTGATGAAATAGGTCGAGCGACCCGACGGTCAGCCCCAGCTTGCGCAGATAGGGACGCTCTTCGGCGCTCATCGCGCCCAGTTGCGCCTCGACCTGCGCGCGCGGCGCCATGCCGCCGCCATCGACGAGCGCGGCGAGCAGCGCGCGGACATGCGGCGGGGTGAACAGGTCGCCCGCCGCTTCGCCCATCGCGGCCAGCGGCGCGGCATGGCGCGCGAGCTGTTCGGCGACGAAAATCTGCAACCGCTCGGCGATCGCTTGCACCTGCTGCGGTTCGAGCCGCCGAAGCGACGGGTCGATCTGGATCGCCGGCTGTACAAGTGTCGGGCCGCGCGCGAGTGTCGCGATCGTCTGGCCGTGCCAAGCGAGCCGCGGCGGCGCGCCGGCTTCGCTGACCAGTTCGATCGCCTTGTCCTCGCCGCTTGCAAGCAGCGCGGCGCGGCGGGCGAGTTCGGCGCGCAGATGCTTCTCGGCGGCGGCGAGTAAAAGGCGGTGATCGCTGGCGCGCGCGCCGGGATCGACCTTGAACTGAAAGCCTTTGAGCGTCCCGATCGCTTCGCCGTCGACGGCGACGGTGCCGTCGGGGCCGACCGCGACCGGCAGCGCGGCGTGGCGCTGCCCCGCATCGCGGATCAGCAGCGCCAGGCGGCGATCGACGAAACGCTGTGCGAGCGCCGCATGCAGCGCGTCGGACAATCGCGATTCGAGGTCCTGCGTGCGCTCGGTCCATCCGGCGCCGCCTTCGATCCAGTCGCCCCGCTGGGCGATAAAGCATAATGTGCGGACCGCGGCGATGCGGCTCGCGAGCTGGTCGATATCGCCATCGACCTGGTCGAGCCGGGCGAGGCGGCGCGCGAACCAGTCGGGGTCGATCATCCCGTTGCCGCTTGTGCGCCATTGCCACAGCTTGAGGACGGTGCGGCTATGATGTTCGGGGCCGAGCTGTTCGAAATCGGGGAGGCCGCACACGTCCCACAGGCGCTGCACCGCGGCGGCTTCGTCGGCGCGTGCGCGCACCTCCATGTCGCTCGCCAGATGCTTGAGCACCGCAATATCGACGGCTTCGGGGGCCGGGCGCAGCGCCTTGTGCTCGGGCGGCCGCGCAAGGTCGGCGATCAGCGTGTCGAGCGTATCGAAGCGCGGCGCCGGATTGCGCCAGAACAGGCTGGTCAGCGGCGGGAAATGATGCCCCTCGATCGCGGCGATTTCTTCGGGCGTGAAGCCGCCCTGTGGCTGGCCGACAGTGCCGAAACTGCCGTCCTGCTGGTGCCGCCCGGCGCGTCCGGCGATCTGCGCCATTTCCGATATGGTCAGGCGGCGGACCCGGCGCCCGTCGAATTTGTGCAGGGAGGCGAAGGCGACATGCTGGACGTCGAGGTTCAGCCCCATGCCGATCGCGTCGGTGGCGACGAGATAGTCGACTTCGCCCGCTTCGAACATCGCGACCTGCGCGTTGCGCGTCTTGGGGCTGAGCGCGCCCATGACCACCGCGGCGCCGCCCGAAAAGCGGCGCAGCATTTCGGCGATCGCATAAACCTCCTCGGCCGAAAAGGCGACGATCGCCGATCGTTTGGGCAGGCGCGACAGCTTTGCTGCGCCGGCATAGCTCAGCGTCGAAAAGCGCGGCCGGCTGATGACGTCGATTTCGGGAACCAGATCGCGCACCAGCCCCTTGATGCTCGCCGAACCAAGGATCATCGTCTCTTCGCGGCCGCGCGCGCGCAGCACGCGGTCGGTAAAGACATGGCCGCGCTCGGGGTCGGCGCCGAGTTGCGCCTCGTCGATGCCGACGAAGGCGACGTCGCGATCGACCGGCAGCGCCTCCATCGTTCCCAACACATAGCGCGCTTCGGCGGGCCAGATGCGTTCCTCGCCAGTGACGAGGGCGACCTGCGCGGGCCCTTTGATCGCGACGACCCGGTCATAGACCTCGCGCGCCAGCAGGCGCAGCGGAAAACCGATCATTCCGCTGGCGTGCGCCGTCAGGCGCTCGACCGCCAAATGGGTTTTGCCGGTGTTGGTGGGGCCAAGGACAGCCTTGACCGGGTGGGAGGAGTGGGACGGCATTTTCTTGGATGCAACGCTGGCACGGGCGGCGCGGCGGCGCAACAGCGGATCGACGAAGGCGGGGCGATCCGGTCGATTTCCCGATCGCGGCACATCATAACCCGCACGTGCCACGACTGGCCGCAAGCCCGCGCGTTCGCGTGGCCGTTAAATTGACTTTAACGGCCTTTGTTTACAGACCTCGGGTCGAAAACATCATCGACGGCCGGGCTTTGGGGGCCCGTCGAGCGGGGGTTGCGATTTGTTTCAGCGTCACGAACCCATCGCGGGTATGTCGGGCAATGCCGCGACCCTGTCGATGTCGCAGGCGATTTCGCTGCGCCGTGCCGCGGACGAATCGCCCCGCGCGCTGTCCTGGATCGACGCGCTGCGCGACCGTTTCGCGCATATCGACCTCGTCCCCGACCTTGGCGACAATATCGGATCGGCGGAATGGTGGCGCGGGCTGGCCACGCTCACCTTGCTGTGCGGCACGGCCATATCGACCTTTCCGGGGCTGAAACCGCTCGAGATCGGCGGCGCTCCGGCGCTCGACGCATCGGACTTCAACGAAGCGCGCGCGCAGATGATCGTGCCGATCGCCTATGGTGGCGACACCGGGCGCCATATGGCGGCGACCGACGCGGTGCGCCCGCTGGCCCAGACGCCCGAACGGCCGCAGATCGAACTCACCGCGACGCTGGGGCAGGGCGACAGCTTCGCCCGCGTGCTCGAACGCTCGGGCGTCGGCAGCCCCGATGCGCAGGCGATCGCCAGCCAGGTCGCGGGCGCCGTGCCGCTGTCCGATATCGCCGCGGGAACGCGGATCGACCTGATCCTCGGCCGCCGCGCCGCGCGCACGATGCCGCGCCCGGTCGATGCACTCGCGATGCGGGCGCGCTTCGACTTGCGGATCGAGATGGAGCGTATCGACGGCCGACTGGTGATGCGCCGCATCCCGATCGCGGTCGACAATACACCGCTGCGCATCCGCGGCCGGGTCGGCGACAGCCTCTATCGCTCGGCGCGCGCCGCCGGCGCACCGCCCGAGGCGATCCAATCCTATCTGCGCGTGATCAGCCGCCAGATTTCGGTCGGCAGCGATATTAGCGCATCGGACGAATTCGACATCATCCTCGACCATCGCCGCGCCGAAACGGGCGAGAGCGAGACGGGCAAGCTGCTTTACGCCGGGCTGGTGCGCGGCGGAAAACCGAAGCTGTCGATGATCGAATGGACGGTCGATGGCCGCACCCAATGGTATGAGGCGTCGGGCATCGGGCAGCAGCGCGGCGGCATGATCCGTCCGACGAACGGCCGCATCACCTCGACCTTCGGCATGCGCCGCCACCCGATCCTCGGCTACACGCGCATGCACAGCGGCGTCGATTTCGGCGGCGGCTACGGCGCGCCCATTTATGCGGTCAGCGACGGCGTGGTGACGATCGCGGGGCGGACCGGCGGTTTCGGCAACTATGTGAAACTGAACCATGGCGCGGGTCTGGGCACCGGTTACGGCCATATGAGCCGCATCGCGGTGCGCCCCGGTCAACATGTCAATCGCGGTCAGGTCATCGGCTATATCGGGTCGAGCGGCCTGTCGACCGGCCCGCATCTTCACTATGAAGTCTATCGCAACGGCGTTGCGGTGAACCCGCTGTCGGTCAGCTTCGTGACGCGCGCGCAACTCGAAGGCAAGGCGCTCGCCGATTTCCGTGCCCGCATCCGCCAGCTCACCTCGGTCTCGGTCGGCGCCGCGCTGACGCCGGTCGCCGCCCGGCCCGCCGAAGGGCCCAAGCTCGGTTCGCTGGCCGACACCGCATCGAAGCGGGCCGGCGGAGGAATCTGACGGCGGCCAATATCCATTTGCCCGGCGGCCAAGCGCCGCTATGCACACGGGCATGACTCACGCCGCTTTCCCCGACCTGCGCCTGCGCCGCACCCGCCGAACCGCCTGGAGCCGCGCGATGGTGCGCGAGACGCAGTTGACCCCCGCCAATCTGATCTGGCCGCTATTCGTCTGTCCGGGCGACGGTGTCGAAGAACCGATCGCCAGCCTGCCCGGCGTGTCGCGATGGTCGGTCGACCTGCTCGTTGCGCGCGCGCGCGATGCGGTCGACGCGGGCATCCCCTGTCTCGCCCTCTTTCCCTATACGCAGCCCGACCGGCGCAGCGAGGACGGCGCCGAAGCGCTCAATCCCGACAATCTGATATGCCGCGCGACCGCGGCGATCAAGGACGCGCTCGGCGATGCGATCGGCGTGCTGACCGACGTCGCGCTCGATCCCTATACCAGCCACGGGCAGGACGGGCTGATCGACGCGGCAGGCTATGTCCTCAACGACGAAACGGTCGAGGTGCTGGTCGGCCAGGCGCTCAACCAGGCGCGCGCGGGCGCGGACATCATCGCGCCCAGCGACATGATGGACGGACGCATCGGTGCGATCCGCGAAGCGCTGGAGATCGAGGGCTTCGGTCATGTCCAGATCATGAGTTATGCCGCCAAATATGCGTCGGCCTTCTATGGCCCCTTCCGCGATGCGGTGGGATCGCGCGGGCTGCTGAAGGGCGACAAGAAGACCTATCAGATGGACCCCGCCAATGTCGAAGAGGCGCTGCGCGAGGTCGAACAGGATCTTGCCGAGGGCGCCGACAGCGTGATGGTCAAGCCGGGTCTGCCCTATCTCGACGTCGTGCGCGCGGTGAAGGACGCGTTCGCGGTGCCGGTCTATGCCTATCAGGTGTCGGGCGAATATGCGATGATCGAGGCCGCCGCGGCGGCAGGTGCGGGCGACCGCGATGCGCTCGTCCTCGAAACCCTGCTCGCCTTCCGGCGCGCCGGCGCGTCGGGGGTTCTGAGCTATCACGCACTTCACGCGGCGAGGCTGCTCACTGCATGATCGCTTCCGCTTCGCCGCGTCGGCCCCTGTTCGTTCTGACCATCTTGGTCGGCAGTTTCCTGCTCTTCCTCGTTCAGCCGATGGTCGCCCGCATGGTGTTGCCGCGGCTCGGCGGGGCGCCGGCGGTGTGGAACAGCGCGATGCTTGTCTATCAGGCGCTGCTCCTTGGCGGCTATGCCTATGCGCATTGGCTCGGGCGTTTCGCGGTGCGGCGGCAGGCGATGATCCATCTCGGCCTGCTGCTCGTTGCGGCGCTGTGGCTGCCGGTCGGTCTTGCGCGGATCGCACCGCCGGCACCGGGGCAGGAGGCGCTGTGGGTGCCGCTCCTGCTCTTTGCCTCGATCGGTCCCGTCTTCTTCGCGGTTTCGGCGCAGGCGCCGTTGATGCAGCGCTGGTTCGCCGCCGATCCGCGCGCCGGCGATCCCTATTTCCTCTATGCGGCTTCGAATCTGGGCAGCTTCGCCGGGCTGATCAGCTATCCCGCGCTCGTCGAACCGCTGTTGCCGCTCGCGAAACAGAGCATCGGCTGGACGCTGGGCTATGTTCTGCTGTTCATGCTGGTTGCGGCCGCCGCCGCGGCGCGCTGGGGACGCGGCCCGGAAAGCGTTCAGCCGACCGACGCCGCGGGTGACGAGGCCAGGCCGGGTTGGCGGCGACAGGTGCATTGGCTGTTGATCGCCGCAGTTCCTTCGGGCCTGATGCTGTCGACGACGACGCATCTGACGACCGATATCGTCGCGATGCCTTTGCTCTGGGTGTTGCCGCTCGGGCTCTATCTGCTCAGCTTCGTGATCGCCTTTTCCAGCTGGACGTCGCTGACCAACGTCATCGTGACCATCGCCCCGGCGCTGCTGCTGCTCGTCGGCGGGCAAGCGCTGCTCGGGACGGGCGGCGGAACGATGCTCGTCGCGCTGGCGAGCCTCGTCATGCTGTTCGTCGTCGCGACCGCGCTCCACGGCTATCTCTATTTCCTGCGGCCGGGACCGCGGTATCTGACCCTGTTCTATCTCATCATGTCGGCGGGGGGCGTCCTTGGCGGCGCCTTCGCGGCGCTGGTGGCGCCGCTCGTCTTCAATTGGGTCTATGAGCATCCGGTGCTGGTGCTTGCCGCGGCGATGCTTTTGCCGCTGCCTGCATTGCTGCCGTGGGAAAAATGGCTGGGACTGCGCCGCCCGCTACCCGTCGTCGCCGCACTGGTCGCGATTGCGGCCTTCGCATCGTGGAAGCTTGTGGCGACCTGGGACGGGACGCTGCACGGCGCGCATGTCGTCTGGGCGGCGATCATCGTGGCGGTCGGTCTGCTCGTCATTCGCTGGCGCTGGGCCTATGTCACCGTGCTCTTCCTCTTGATGCTCGGATTCGGGGGCGTCCAGACGCTCGAAAAGGGGCGCGACGGGATGCGGGTGCGCAGCTATTTCGGTATCTATACCGTCACCGACGACCGCTATCATCAGCAGCGGCGGCTTGCGCATGGCACGACGCTGCACGGGCTCCAGCGCACGACGCCCGGCCACGAACTCGATCCGACTACCTATTATGGCCATCAGTCGGGGGTCGGCCTGACGCTCGACAGGCTGCCCGAACTCGCCGGGCCAGATGCCGCCGTCGGCATTGTCGGCCTGGGGACGGGCACCTTGTCCTGCTATCGCAAAGCCGGGCAGCACTGGACGATCTTCGAAATCGACCCGGTCATGGCCGATATCGCGCG
This sequence comes from Sphingopyxis sp. A083, assembly GCF_001468495.1. Lineage (NCBI taxonomy): Bacteria > Pseudomonadati > Pseudomonadota > Alphaproteobacteria > Sphingomonadales > Sphingopyxidaceae > Sphingopyxis > Sphingopyxis sp. A083. The sequence continues at coordinate 641,065 of NZ_LNSK01000001.1, forward strand.
CGACCCCACCAAATTCACCTTCCTGTCGCGCTGCGCCGCCGATACGCCGATCGTGATCGGCGACGCGCGCTTGCAGATCGCGAAGCTGCCGCCGGCGCGCTTCGATGTGCTGGTCATCGATGCCTTTTCGTCGGACGCGATCCCGCTGCATCTGCTGACGCGTGAAGCGTTCGACGCCTATACGCGCGCGCTGCGCCCCGGCGGTATCCTGCTCGTCCATATCTCGAACCGTTTCTTCGATCTGGAACCCGTGCTTGCCGCCGAGGCGCGAGGGCGCGGGTGGAGCGCGGCGATCCGGCTCGACCCGGGCCCGGAGGACAGCGAGTTCGGCGATCTCACCGGATCGAACTGGGTGGCGCTGACGGCGACGCCCGCCCGCCTTGCCCAGTTGACGCACGGCCTGCGTCCCCGTCAGAGTGCCGCCGCGAACGACGCCTGGGTCGCGCTGCGTGGTGAGTCGGGGTTCCAGCGCTGGACCGACGATTATGCGTCCACGCTACCGATACTTCTCTGGGGCAATCTGATCGGGAAACATGAATGACCTACACCGACGTCAGCATCATCAGCGTCAACGGCAAGTCGCCGCAAATCGATCCGAGCGCCTTCATTGCGCCGGGTTGCCGGATCATCGGCGACGTGACGATCGGACCCGACGTCAGCATCTGGTATAATTGCGTGCTGCGCGCCGACGTCAGCCGCATCGTCGTTGGCGCGCGGTCGAATATCCAGGACGGCAGCGTCGTGCACTGCGACGGACCCATGCCGGGCCGCCCCGAAGGGTATCCGACGATCATCGGCGAGGATGTACTGATCGGCCATATGGCGATGGTGCACGGCTGCACGCTCGCCGACCGCGCCTTTGTCGGACTGAAGGCGACGGTGATGAACGGCTGCCGCATCGGCAGCGACGCGATGCTCGCGGCGGGCGCGCTGTTGACCGAGAATAAGGAAATTCCGGACCGCGAACTATGGGCGGGGTCGCCGGCGCGCCGGGTGCGCGAGATCGGCGACGCGCAGGCGGCGGGAATGCAGATGGGCGTTGCCCACTATGTCCTCAACGGACGGATGCACAAGGCGGCGATCGACGGCTGATTACCGCCTCTGGCCTCAAAGCCGACGCCTATTTCGCTTCGCCGTCCGGAACCGCCAGCCCGTTCTTCAGCATCACCGGCACCTGCGTCAGCGTGAAGAGGAAGGACAGCGCGGTCACGCCCCAGACCTTGATCGTCAGCCAAGTATCGAAACTCATCCGCCCGGCTTCGATCAGCACGTACATCACATGGTTCGCGATGCCGAGCGAGGCGAAGAACAAGCCCCAGTTGCGCGACAGCAGCAGCCAGCCGCGTTCGGTCATCCCGTCGAGCGCCGACTGGAGCAGATATTTGAGCATCGGCTTCTTGAACCACCAGCCGCCGAGCAGCATCAGCGCAAAGACCGCATAGATGATCGTCGGCTTCATCACGATGAATTTGGGATCGTGGAGATAGACGGTCAGCGCGCCGAACCCGATGACGAGGATACCCGACATCCACAGCATCGGCGAAATCCGCCCGAGCTTCCATTTCGAGATGCCCATCGCAACGAGGATCGCGACCATGAAGGCGATCGTGCCCTTGATCGCGCCCGTAGTCGCGGCGAAGGCACCCTGCCCGCCGGCGGTGAACTTGTAGGTCAGGAAAAAGACGAGCAGCGGACCGAAGTCGATCGCGAAGTTCAGCCAGCCATGCTTGGCGGGCGGCGCGGCGGGGACGGGTTCGGGGCCGCCGGGAAGCTGGTCGAGCGGTTCGCTCATCGGATATTTCCTGCAATGATGCCCGCGATCTCGTCGGGGTCGAAGGGGCGCAGATCGTCGATCGTTTCGCCGATGCCGATCGCGTGGATGGGAAGGCCGTGGCGTTCGGCCGCAGCGACGAGGACGCCGCCGCGCGCGGTGCCGTCGAGCTTGGTCATCACGAGCCCGGTCACGCCCGCCACGTCACGGAACACGTCGATCTGCGACAGCGCATTCTGGCCGGTGGTTGCGTCGAGAACGAGCACGACGTCGTGCGGTGCTGCGGGGTTGAGGCGGCCGAGTACGCGCTTGATCTTGGCCAGCTCGTCCATCAGCTCGCGCTTGTTCTGGAGCCGCCCGGCGGTGTCGACGATCAGCACGTCGATGCCTGTCGCGGTCGCCTGCTTGACCGCATCGAACACGATGCCCGCCGCGTCGCCGCCCTCGGGTCCGGTGACGATCGGCACGCCCAGCCGTTCGGCCCAGACCTTGAGCTGGCCGATCGCGGCGGCACGGAAGGTATCGCCGGCGACCAGCATCACGCCATAATCCTGTTCCTGGAACAAATGCGCGAGCTTCGCGATGGTCGTGGTCTTGCCCGATCCGTTGACCCCGATCACCAAAATGACCTGGGGGCGGGGGAAGGCATCGATTTCAAGCGGCTCGGCGACCGGACGCAGCACCGCCGCAATCTCCTCGGCCACGACCCGGCGCAATTCGTCGGTGCCGTTCGCTGCGACGTCGCGGCGTTCGGACAGGCGATCGCGGATACGCGCCGCCATGCCGGGGCCAAGGTCGGCGGTAATCAGCGCTTCCTCGATCCGGTCGAGGTCGTCTTCGTCGAGGCGCGACTTGCCCGTCAGTCCCGCGAGATTTTCGCCAAGCCGTTCCGACGTGCGCCGAAAGCCGCCGAGCAGCCGCTCGCTCCAGCTCGGTCCGCTCATCCCGATATCCTTTCCGCAATCATTCTGTCGCCGTCGCGTGCGCCCGCCCGGACCGGCACGATGGCGCCCGGTTCGGCGGGCGCGGTCAATGTCAGCGCGGCGAAGTTTTCGGCATGGCCGGTTCGGCCGTCGCGCTCGACCAACATGGTCGTTGCCGACCCCGTCAGCCTGTCCAGCCAGGCATGACGCCGCCGCGCATTGGCCTCGCGCAGCCGCGCCGCCCGCTCGCGCGCCATGCCGCGTCCGACTTGCGGCATTCGAGCCGCGGGCGTCCCGCTGCGCGCGCTGTAGGGAAAGATGTGACCGAAAACGATGTCGCAATCGTCGATCAGCGCCAGACTGTTCGCGAACATGGCGGCATCCTCGGTCGGAAAGCCCGCGATCAGGTCGGCGCCGATCGCGATGGCCGGGCGCGCGGTCTTCAGCCGTTCGACCAGCCGCACGGCATCGGCGCGGCGGTGGCGGCGTTTCATCCGCGTCAGCACCATGTCATCGCCCGCCTGCAGCGAGAGATGAACGTGCGGCATGATCCGCGCCTCCTGCGTCAGCAGCGCGAACAACGCCGCGTCGATGCGGTGCGGATCGAGCGACGACAGGCGGAGCCGTTCGAGGGGCAGGCGCAGCAAGGCTTCGACCAGCGCAGCAAGGCTGGTGCCGCTGTCGTCGCCATAGCTGGCAAGATCGACCCCGGTCAGCACGATCTCGCGCTGGCCGCGGTCTATCGCCGTCCGGGCCGCTGTCAGGATCGATTCGACCGTTGCCGAGCGGGCGGCTCCGCGTGCCAGCACCGTCGCGCAGAAAGTGCAGCTATGCGAACAACCGGTCTGGACGCCCAGAAAGGCGCGGGCGTGGTCGGCGCCGGAGAGGGCGGGGGTGTAGGGAACGGAAGAACGGCCCTTCGACAGGCTCAGGGCGAACGGTGACGGAGGAGCTCCGTCATCCATCTCCGCTCGTGCCGAGCTTGTCGAAGCACCGTTTTCGACTTGGTAGCTTGCCGTTAGCCCCTTCGCATCGTTGGCGACCACCCGCGCACCCATTGCGGCAAAGCGCTCGGCCTCCAGTTCGGCGGCGCAGCCGGTAACGACCACCGCAGTGTCGGGGCGCTCGCGTAGCGCGCGCCGCACGGCCTGGCGGGTCTGGCGCACCGCTTCGTCGGTCACCGCGCAGCTGTTGAACACGATCGTGTCGCGCGCTGTGGCGCGCGTCGCGGCGGCGCGGATCGCTTCGCCTTCGGCCAGGTTCAGCCGGCACCCGAAATTGACGACCTCGACCCGGTCGGCTTCGGCAACGCTCATCCGAATTGCGCCCAGTCGGTCTCGCCCTCGAACACGCGGGTCGCCGCGCCGCTCATCACGATCGGCTCGCCGGGGGACCAGCGGATCACCAGATCGCCGCCGGGCAGCGACACGGTGACGGGCGATTTGACGATGCCGGCGCGGATGGCGGCGACCGCGGTCGCGCACGCGCCCGTGCCGCACGCCTGCGTCAGCCCGACGCCGCGTTCCCAGACGCGAAGCTGAAGCTGATTTTCGCCGTCGAGGCTGGCGACATTGACGTTGACCCGCTCGGGAAACAGGGGGTCGGTCTCGATCCGCGGGCCCAGGTCGCCCAGTGCGACCGCATCGGCTTCGGGGACGAAGAAAATGATGTGCGGATTGCCGACATTGACCGCCGCGCCATGTTCCAGTTCGTCCCAAGCGACGGGCATGTCGCGGGTGTCCATCGGCATGGCGAGCGGAATATGCTCCCAGTCGAAGACGGGTTCACCCAGCACGACTTCGGCGCCGCCGTCGGCGGGGGTCACGCGCAGCATTCCGCCCAGCGTTTCGATGACTGCGGGCTTGCCGATCAGCGTGGCGACGCAGCGCGTCGCATTGCCGCACGCCTCGACCTCGCTGCCATCGGCGTTGAAGATACGCATTTTGACGTCGGCCTTCGACGACGGTTCGAGCAGGATAAGCTGGTCGCAGCCGATGCCGTGGCGGCGATCGGCAATCGCATGCGCCCGCGCCGGCGTCATCTCGACGCTGTTCGCGCGCGCATCGATCACGACGAAGTCGTTGCCGAGGCCATGCATCTTGGTGAAGCGGTCCGCCATAGTCCGCGCATGTAAGGGCGCCGACGGGCGAAGTCTAGCGATGTGGCGGCGTCAGGCCGTCTTGCGCAGCACTTCCTCGTCGCCGGCGGGCGGCGGCGTTTGCGGCAGCGCGGGCGCGCGGAGCAGGCCGCGGTCGGCAAGCAGGCGCGCCGTGTCGTCGGCGGACGCGGCGCGACCGAAGAACCAGCCTTGGCCCTTCGCGCAGCCGAGCCGCGTCAGTTCGATGGCGGTTACTTCGTCTTCGACGCCTTCGGCAGTGATCGGCATGGCGAGGCTTTCGCCGAGGCGCACAATTGCCACCACAATCGCCTGCGCATCGGGGCTGCCGCGCATCGCGGCGACGAAGCTGCGGTCGATCTTGATGCGGTCGAAGGGCAGCGCACGCAGGTGCGACAAGGAACTATAGCCGGTGCCGAAATCGTCGAGGCTGAGCGACACGCCCTGATTCTTGAGGCTGGTGACGATCGAGCGGACGAGCGGCAGATTTTCGAACAGCGAGCTTTCGGTAATCTCGACCTCGAGCTGGCTGGCGGGGTAGCCCGTTTCGACCAGCAGCTTGGTGAGCTTCTGGCTGAACCAGGGGTCCTTGAGCTGTTGCGGAGAAATATTGACCGCGAGAATGATCGACGGATCCCAGCCTTTGGCGATTTCCATCGCGCGGCGGATGACCAGCAGGGACAATTCGCCGATCAGCCCGCTTTCCTCGGCGATCGGGATGAAGCGTTCGGGCGGGATCATACCATATTCGGGCGAATCCCAGCGCATCAGCATTTCGAAGCCGACAAGGCGGCCGGTCGCGATGTCGACCTGCGGTTCGAAAAAGGGAATGAACTCGCCGCGCGGCATGCCTTCGCGGATGCCGTTTTCGATCTGGTTGCGGACCTGGACGGCCATTTCCATGCCCTGCTCGAACCAGCAATAGCGGTTCCGACCCTCGTCCTTGCAGTGATACATCGCGATGTCGGCCTGGCGGATCATGGTTTCCATCGTCATGCTCGCGTCGCTGGCAAGCGCGATGCCGAGCGAGGCGCCGATGCGGATATGCTGCGCATCGTGGGCGACCGAATCCTCGAGCGACGAAACCAGTGCCGCGGCGAGCGCGTCGATGTTGGCGCGCGCGGCGGGCTCGAACGGGATCATCGCGACGAATTCGTCGCCACCGAGCCGCGCCTTGGTCGCATTGGGCGGCAGGATGGCGGTGATTCGCTCGGCCGCGACCTGCAACACGCGGTCGCCCGCGGCGTGGCCGTGGATGTCGTTGACCGTCTTGAAATGGTCGAGGTCGAGCAGGAACAGGGCAACGTTGCGCTTTTCGGCCACGGCGCTGGCGATGAGCTGCTGCCCCGCAACGATCAGCGCGCGGCGGTTCAGAAAGCCCGTCAGCGGATCGGTGTCGGCCAGATAGCGCGCGCGCTGTTCGGCCTCGGTGCGCTCGCGAATCTCGCGGTTGAGGTCTTCGTAACGGCGCCAGCCGAACAGGATCAGCGCAACATTCAGGATCAGCGCCGCCGACAAGACCTTGTCCGGCCCGCCGCCGATGCCGATCAGCGTCTGCACCACCGCCTGCATCACATTGCCGCCGGTGCCGACGAACATCACGATCGCGGCGACGACGATTCCCCCTGCGATCATGTCGCGTCGGGCGTCCTCGCTACGGTTTCGCGGCTTCATCGTCGAATTCATGCTATAGTCCCCACCATTCGCCGCATATGCCGGCAAAGCGGTGAAATTTGCGTTAAGTGGCGCTTGGTTGCGATCGCGAAGCCAGCGGGCGGTCCGACTTGCCTTTGTGGGCGATCTCGCCTAAGGAGCCGCCGTTCGCCCATTGGATTCGGGTGGGCATATCGACATCCGCGACGGAATTTCTGTCCACGGATAGCCGCTGGTTGGCGAGGTTTCGCTCACCGGCGTGTTTTGCGTTGCGGATCGAGAGAAGGGTTTGGAAGCGCATGTTCGACAGTCTGAGCAATCGGCTTGGCGATGTTTTCGGGAAGCTCCGCGGCCGCGGTGCGCTGACCGAGGCTGACGTGCGCGCGGCGATGCGCGAAGTGCGCATCGCACTGCTCGAAGCCGACGTCGCGCTGCCCGTGGTGCGCAGCTTCGTCGACCAGGTCACCGAACTTGCGGTCGGTCAGAATGTCCTGCGCTCGGTCACGCCGGGGCAGCAGGTCGTCAAGATCGTCAGCGACGCGCTGACCGAAATGCTCGGCTCCGAAGCTGCCGAACTCGACCTTGCCGTCACGCCGCCCGCCGTTGTGATGATGGTCGGCCTTCAGGGGTCGGGCAAAACGACGACGACCGCGAAGATCGCGAAGCGGCTGAAGGACAAGGAGCGCAAGAAGGTGCTGATGGCGTCGCTCGACGTCAATCGTCCCGCCGCGCAGGAACAGCTCGCCGTCCTCGGTAGTCAGATCGACGTCGCGACCTTGCCGATCATCGCCGGGCAGCAGCCGGTCGAGATTGCGCAGCGCGCCATGCAGGCGGCGAAGCTTCAAGGCTTCGACGTGCTGATGCTCGATACCGCGGGCCGCCTCCACGTCGATCAGCAATTGATGGACGAGATGCAGGCGGTATCGCGCACGGCGAATCCGGCTGAAACGCTGCTCGTCGTCGACAGCCTGACCGGTCAGGACGCGGTGCAGGTCGCGCAGCGCTTCACCGAACAGGTGCCGCTGACCGGCGTCGTGCTCACCCGCATGGATGGCGATGCGCGCGGCGGCGCCGCGCTGTCGATGCGCGCCGTCACCGGCAAGCCGATCAAATTCGCGGGCACCGGCGAAAAGCTTGACGGTCTTGAAGTCTTCCAGCCCTCGCGCATCGCGGGCCGCATCCTCGGCATGGGCGACGTCGTCAGCCTCGTCGAACGCGCCGCCGAGACGATCCAGGCCGAAGAGGCCGAGGCGATGGCGAAGAAGATGGCGAAGGGTCAATTCGACCTCGACGATCTTCGCACGCAATTGAACCAGATGCGCCGCATGGGCGGACTGGGTGCGCTGGCGGGCATGATCCCCGGCCTGAAAAAGGCGCAGGCGGCGATGGCGCAGAGCGGCACCGACGACAAGGTGCTGGTCCATTTCGACGCGATCATGGGCTCGATGACGCCAAAGGAACGCGCGAAGCCCGAAATCATCAATGCGAAGCGCAAGATCCGCATTGCCAACGGGTCGGGCACCACGGTGCAGCAGGTGAACAAGGTGCTGAAAATGCACCAGGAAATGTCCACTGCGATGAAGAAGATTCGCAAGATGGGCGGCCTCAAGGGCCTTGGCGCCCTCCTCGGCCGCGGCGGCGGCATCCCCGGAATGGGCGGCGGTGGCATGGGCGGCGGCGGCGGTGTCGGCGGACTGCCCGGCCTTGGCGGTGCCGGACTTCCGCCCGATCTCGCCAATCTGCTGAACAAGAAGAAATAACCCGGAAAATCAAAGTCAAAGTTAGAAAGTCAGAAGGAAAATATCATGGCTACCACCATTCGCCTTTCGCGCGGCGGTTCGAAAAAGCGCCCCTATTACAAGATCGTCGTTGCCGATTCGCGCAGCCCGCGCGACGGCCGTTTCATCGAACGCATCGGCAGCTACAACCCGCTGCTCGGCAAGGATAATCCGGACCGCGTCAAGCTCGACGCCGAACGCGCGAAGCATTGGGTTTCGGTTGGCGCGCAGCCGACCGACCGCGTCGCCCGCTTCCTCGACGCCGCAGGTGTGAAGGAACGTTCGGCCCGCAACAACCCGAACAAGGCTGTCCCGGGCGAAAAGGCCAAGGAACGCGCCGAAGAAAAGGCCGCGAAGCTGGCCGAGGCCGAAGAAGCTGCGGCGGCCGCCGCTGCGGCTCCGGCTCCGGCCGAAGAAGCTGCTCCCGAAGCGGCTGAATCGGATGCGACCGGCTCGGTGAAGAGCGAAGAAACCGCCGAAGCGGTTGCCGACGCGGTTGCCGAGGAGGTTCCGGCCGACGCGAGCGCCGACGATGCGGCTGCGATCGCCGAAGAAGTTGCCGAAGGCGGCCCCGTCGCCGAAGCCGGCGAAGAAAAGGCCGAAGGCTAAACCCTTGGCCGCCGCCGATCGTCCCGTCACCCTGGCCGCCATTGCCGGCGCGCACGGGGTGCGGGGCGAGGTGCGGCTCAAATTGTTCGGTGAAGGCGCGGAGGCTCTCCGCGCCTTTTCCGTTTTCGACGCCGGCGCCCGCAAGCTGACGCTGAAATCGGTACGCCCCGCCAATCAGGGGGCGGTGGCAAGCTTTGCCGAAATCGCCGATCGCAGCGCCGCCGAAGCGCTGCGCGGTACGGTGTTGACGGTCCCGCGCTCGGCGCTGCCGTCGCTCGCGCCGGGGGAATATTATCATCACGACCTGATCGGCCTGCCCTGCGTTTCGACCGACGGCGAGGCCGTCGGTCATGTCGTGGCGGTCGAGAATTTCGGCGCCGGCGACATATTGGAAATCGAACGTCCGGCCGAAGCGGGGCACAAGCCGAAGCGCTTCATGGTGCCGATGACCGCGCAGGCGGTTCCTGCCTGGAACGCCGAGGGCGTGACCGTAGCGGCGGCCTTCGTCGAATAGGCGTCGGCGCAAGGGCTTGGCGTTCGCTGCCGGGGCGTCTAGCCTGACCGCCCGCCAACCAGAGAGAGGTCCGCAGAAAGGTCCATGTTCGCTCCCCTTATCCTGTCGCTCGTCTTTGCGGTGCAGTCCGTTCCGGCACAGACCACGCAACTGCCCCCGCCGCCGCCGCCCGTTCCGGCGGCCGTGACGCCCCCGGTGGAGGTCGCGGCGCCCGATACGCGGCCTTATGTCGCGCTCAAGACCGACGCGGGCACGATCGTCGTTCGGCTGGAGGACAAGCGGGCGCCGATCACCAGCGCCAATTTCCTCCGCTATGTCGACAGCAAGCGCATGGACGGGTTCAAATTCTATCGCACGACGCGCAGTTGGGGCGAAGGAAACAAGCTGATTCAGGCGGGCAACCGCGGTGACCCGCGAACCAACTTCCCGCCGATCGCGCATGAGCCGACGACGAAAACCGGCCTTACCAATTGCAACGGTGCGCTGGTGATGGCGCATTTGCGCCCCGGCGATGCGACGACCGATTTCTTTTTGCTGCTGTCCGACATCAAGGGCTTCGACGCCGACGCGCCTGGCGGCGATGGAGCGGGTTTCGCGGTATTCGGCGAGATTGCTTCGGGGCGCGACGTCGCGGAAAAAATCTACGCGATGCCGGTTTCCGAGACCGCGGGCGAGGGCGTGATGCGCGGCCAGATCCTCGATCCCGCCGTGACCATCCTGTCGGCGCGCCGCGTTCCGGCGCCTGCCGATGCACCCAAAGGCTGTGTGGTGAAGGCGCCCCCGGTTCCGGCGCCGTGACGCCCCCGGGCGCCGCCGGACGATTTGGTTCGCGAAGCCGACGAAAGACATGATCATTTATTTTGCGTTCATCTGCGCTGTGGCTATACCGCGCCCATGACTCAGCGCCCTTCCTCTCGCGCCGCCGTGCGCCTGATCGCCGCCGCCCTCGTGATTTCGCCGCTGCTCGCGGCCTGCGCCGGCGGGGGTGGGGTCAAGAAGGACACGCGCTACGTCGCGCGTGACGTGAATACGCTCTATCGCGCCGCGCAGGATCGTCTCGACCGCGGCCAGTACAAGATCGCCGCGGCGCTGTTCGACGAGGTTGAACGCCAGCACCCCTATTCGCCTTGGGCGCGCCGGGCGCAGCTGATGAGCGCCTTTTCCTATTATATGGACCGCGAATATACGCCGTCGATCGAATCGGCGCAGCGTTTCCTGTCGATCCACCCCGGCAACAAGGATGCGCCTTACGCCTATTATCTGATCGCGCTCAGCTATTATGAGCAGATCAGCGACGTGACCCGCGACCAGAAGATCACGCAGCAGGCGCAGGCCGCGCTGGGCGAGATTGTGCGACGCTATCCCGATAGCCGCTACGCCGCCGATGCGCGGTTGAAGCTCGACCTTGTCCGCGACCATCTGGCGGGCAAGGAGATGGAAATCGGCCGCTTTTACGAGCGCAGCTCGAACTGGCTCGCGGCCTCGATCCGCTTCCGCGAAGTCGTCGACAAATATCAGACGACCAGCCACGCGCCCGAGGCGTTGTTCCGACTGACCGAATGCTATCTCGCGCTCGGCGTTCCCGAAGAAGCGAAGAAGTCGGCGGCCGTCCTCGGCGCCAATTATCCCGGCAGCAAATGGTACGAGCGCGCGTACAAGCTGATGGAAAAGCACGCGCCCAGCGCCTGATGCATCGCGCGATAGATTCGCGCTTTGTTCTATTGTAAGGCGGGGCCGGATGCTGACCGCGCTGTCCATATCGAATATCGTTCTGATCGAACGGCTCGACCTCGATTTCGAGGGCGGGCTGGGCGTGCTCACGGGCGAAACCGGCGCCGGCAAGTCGATCCTGCTTGACGCGCTGGGGCTTGCGCTGGGCGCGCGCGCCGACACGGCGCTGGTGCGGCAGGGCAGCGACCGGGCGCAGGTCACCGCCAGCTTTGCGCCGCCGGCAGCAGGCACGCCGCTCGCTGCGCTGCTCGCCGACAATGATGTCGTGCTGGAAGATGGCGAACCGCTGCTCATCCGCCGCACTGTCAAGGCCGACGGCGGCAGCCGCGCCTTCCTGAACGATCAGCCCTGTTCGGCGGCGCTGCTGCGCGAAGTCGGCAGTTATCTGGTCGAAATTCACGGGCAGCATGACGATCGCGGTCTGCTCGCGCCCGCGGGGCATCGCGCGCTGCTGGATGTCTATGCGCGCGCCGATGCCGGTGCGGTGGCGGCGGCGCATGCGAGCTGGCGCAGCGCCGAGGAGCGGCTGGCGGCAGCGCGCGCCGCGATTGCCGAGGCCGAGCGCGACCGCGAATGGCTGGAGCATTGCGTCGCCGAGTTGCGAACGCTGGCGCCGCAGCCGGGCGAAGAGGCCGAACTCGCCGAGGCGCGCGCCGCGATGCAGAAGGGCGAGCGGATTGCGGGCGACCTTTCCACGATCATGGAGGCATTCGACGGCAGCGCCGGCGGTCCCGCCCTGCTGCGCGGTGCCGCGCGGCGGCTCGATAGGCTGGCGGGCGACCATCCGCTGCTTGCCGAAGCGCTCGCCAGTCTCGATCGCGCGATCATCGATGCCGACGATGCCGAAGCCAAGCTGCATGAGGCGGCACGCGCCTTGGAATATGATCCAGACCGGCTCGAAGCGACCGAGACGCGGCTGTTCGAACTGCGCGCAATGGCGCGCAAGCATGGCGTCCAGCCCGACGAACTGGCCGCGCTGACAGACGATCTCGCCGCGCGGCTCGACGCGATCGAGGGCGGCAGCGCGGGGCTTTCCCGGCTCGAAGCGGCGGTCGCCGAAAGTGCCGCCGCCTACACCCATGCCGCGACCGCGCTGTCGGATCAGCGGACGAAGGCCGCGGCGCGGCTCGATGCGGCGGTGGCCGGCGAACTGGCGCCGCTCAAGCTCGATGCCGCGCGCTTCCGGACGCTCGTAGAACGCCTGCCTGCCGAGCGTTGGGGTGCGGACGGTATCGACCGCGTCGAATTTCTGATCGCGACCAATCCCGGCGCACCCTTTGCTCCGCTCGCCAAAATTGCCTCGGGCGGCGAATTGTCGCGCTTCATCCTCGCGCTGAAGGTTGCGCTTGCCGAAGAGGGCGGGGCCGACACGATCATCTTTGACGAGATCGACCGCGGCGTCGGGGGCGCGGTGGCGAGCGCGATCGGCGAGCGGCTGGCACGGCTTGCCAGCGGAAGCGGACAGGGCGCGGGCAAGCAATTGCTCGCGGTGACGCACAGCCCGCAGGTCGCCGCCAAGGGCGCGACGCATTTCATGATCGCCAAGTCGAGCGAAGGAACGGTGACGCGCACCGGTGTCCGCGCGCTCGACGAAGCAGGCCGCCGCGAGGAGATCGCCCGGATGCTGTCGGGGGCCGAAGTGACCGCGGAAGCACGGGCGCAGGCAGACCGGCTGCTCGAGGTCGCGGCGTGACCGCGCATCCGCTCGACCGACCGATCTGGAGTATCCTGAGCGGCCGACAGGCGCATCTGGCACAGGGCGATGCGCGGGCGGTGCGGATCGATCGGGATTACGGCCCGTTCGGTGCCGCTTCCGACACCGGCGCGGCGGCGCAAGCCGCGCTCGCGGCGCTTGTTCCTGAGGGTGGCGAACTGTGGCTGGTCGAAGGCGAGGCTTGGCCGCTGCCGCCGGGAACTCGCGAGGTTAAGCGCGCCATTCTGACGCAGATGGTTGCGGAAGGGCCACCGCCCGAACCGCGCGCAGACGATCCCCTCATCGTGCCGCTGGGGGATGCCGATGCGGCTGAAATGACCGCGCTTGCCGAGCATGCGAAGCCGGGGCCGTGGGGGCCGAAGACGCATCTCTACGGCCCTTTCTTCGGCGTACGCGAAGAGGGGCGCCTGCTTGCGATGGCGGGGCAACGGATGCTGGTTCCCGGCATGGCGGAGGTCAGCGGCGTCGCGACCTGGGCCGATTGCCGCGGCCGCGGACTGGCGCGCGCGTTGATCGGCCATGTCCTGCGCGCGATGGCGCAGCGCGGCGAGACGCCCTTTCTGCACAGCTATGCCGACAATGAAGGCGCGATCGCGCTGTATGAATCGCTCGGCTTTCGGGAACGGCGACAGGTGCACGTGCTGGTGATTGCACGGTGATGGACAGACGCACCCATCTTGCCGCGCTCGCGACTTTCGCAGCAGCAGTTCTCGCACCGCGCGACCTGCTGGCCTTGGAGACGATCATGGACGAAGAACAGCCCCATTATGGCCTGATCGGCCAGATGATCGCGCAGCCCGGCCAGCGCGCTGCGCTTGCTGCGATCCTGACCGAGGATACAGACGCGATGCCCGGCAATTTCGCCTATCTGGTCGGCGAAGACAGCGCCAATCCAGATGCGCTGTGGATCGTCGAGCTTTGGGCTGACAAGGATGCCCATGCCGCGTCGCTGCAATTGCCGTCGGTGCAGGCGGCCATCAAAAAGGGCCGCCCGCTGATCGCGGGATTTGGCGCTCGCGCCGAGTTCAGGCCGATTGCATCCCCTCTGCGCTGAGCGATGGCGAGCGGGGCGATGCAAAGCGGCTTGCCGATTTCGCTCGCGGTGATATCCAATTTCCATTGGGGAGGGGGCTATCATGCTGAAATCGATTTTATCCGCGCGCACCAAGGGCTTGATGGCGCTCGCGGCCCTGCTGCTGTTTGCCCTGCCGACGGCGGCACAGGCGGCAAAATGGTATGTCGACAACACACTGGGCGAAGTGAAGCCCGAGGAAAAGAAGGCGCCCGCGACGCCGCGGCCGGTCCAACTGATCTTCGAGTTTCAGCGCGATGGCGCGCCCAACCCGCGCGCGACCAAGGAAGTCAAACCCTGGATCATCGAAGCGCTGCAAAAGAGCGGCGCGTTCAGCGAGGTGCTCGAGACTCCCGTCGCCGGCGGCGCCGTGCTCAGCGTCACTTTCAACAATATCGTCAAGAAGGAAGATGTCGACAAGGCGAAGAAAGACGGCTTTCGCGCCGGGCTCGGCTTCGGGCTGTTCGGTGGCGTCGTCGCGACCGACCGCTATGACGTGACCTTCGAATATCTGCCGGGCGAGGGCGCCGCGTCGATCAAGACGCTGGTTCAGCACGCATTGCACATGAAATATGGCAAGAAGGACGTCGAAATTCCGGGGACGCAGGTCAAGAATGTGACCGAGGCGGTGAAGACGGTGGTGCGTCAGGCGACGGATCGCGGCGTCAACAATCTCGTCTCCGATCCCGCTTTCCCGCAATAGATGGCCTGGCGGCGGCTCGCCTTTTTCGCCGCGACGACAGCCCTTCTTGCGCTGGCGGGCTGCGTCCATGCGCAGATCGACGACACGGCGCCGTCGATCGAGACGCTGAAGTCGCTGCGTGCGGCAAAGGTTCCGCCGATCGCGCTAGGTCCTTTCGTCGATGCGGGCGGGCAGGCACCCATTGCGCGCGCCGTTATCATTCGCGGCTCGACGCTCAGCCCGCCGAAGGGGGCCAGCTTCGCCGAATTTCTGGGCATGAGCTTCGAAAAGGAACTGCGAGCGGCGGGGCGCTTCGATGCAAGCGCGCCGGTCGCGATCGCGGGGCGGCTGATCGAAAGCCGGGCCGGCGAGACTCATGCGTCGCTGGGTGTGCGCATCACGGTGCTACGCGGCGAAGGGCCGGGCTTTTCGAAGGACTATCGAGTCGAGACGCGCTGGAAGGGTGATTTTATCGGCGCCATCGCTATCCCCGAGGCGTTCCGGCAGTATAATGCGCTCTATCCCTTGCTCGTGCGGCAGGTCTTCGCCGACCCCGCCCTGTTGGAAGCTTTGAAATCGCCGTGACCACTGAAGCCGACGCCGCCAACGAACTGATGCGTCTCGCCAGGACGATCGCCCATCACAACAATCGTTATCATGCCGAGGATGCGCCGGAGATTTCAGACGCCGAATACGACGCGCTCGTCCGTCGCAATAACGAGCTTGAAGCCGCCTTTCCGCACCTGATCCGTGCCGACAGCCCGAACCGACTGGTCGGTGCGGCGGTCGAGGCATCGCCGCTCGCCAAGGTCGCCCATGCGGTGCGGATGATGAGCCTCGACAATGCTTTCGCGGCCGAGGATGTCGAGGAATTCGCCGCGCGCGTGCGGCGTTTCCTGAACCTTCCGGGCGATGCCGTGGTGGCGATGACCGCCGAGGACAAGATCGACGGCCTGTCCTGCTCGCTGCGCTACGAAAAGGGCAGGCTGGTGCAGGCCGCGACGCGCGGCGACGGGACGGTGGGCGAGGATGTCACCGCCAATGTGCGGCATATCGCGGATATTCCGCAGGAATTGCCGGGGGACGCCCCCGACGTTTTCGAGATTCGCGGCGAAGTCTATATGTCGAAATCGGATTTTTCGGCGCTCAACGAACGGTTGATGGAGGAGGGGCGGGCGCTCGCCGAACAGCGCGAACAGATATTCGATCCCGCCACCGTCCGCCAGTTCGCCAACCCCCGCAACGCCGCGGCGGGATCGCTGCGCCAGAAGGACGCGAGCGTCACTGCGGCGCGCCCGCTGCGTTTCCTTGCGCATGGCTGGGGCGAGGTAAGCGCGCTTCCCGCCGATACCCAGTTCGGCGTCATGCATGCGCTCGCGGGCTGGGGCGTTCCGGTGTCGCCGCTGCTCGCGCGCTGCGACAGCGTCGCCGATCTGCTCGCCCATTATGCCGAGATCGAGCGGCGGCGCGCCGACATGCCCTATGATATCGACGGCGTCGTCTACAAGGTCGACCGGCTCGACTGGCAGGCACGGCTCGGCTTCGTCGCCAAGGCGCCGCGCTGGGCCATCGCGCATAAATTCCCCGCCGAACGCGCGCAGACGACCCTTGAAGCCATCGACATCCAGGTCGGCCGCACTGGCAAGCTGACCCCGGTCGGGCGCCTGACCCCCGTGACCGTCGGCGGTGTCGTCGTCTCGAACGTGACATTGCACAATCGCGACGAGATCGCACGGCTCGGTGTCCGGCCGGGGGACCGCATCGTCGTCCAGCGCGCGGGCGACGTGATTCCGCAAGTGGTCGACAATCTCACCCGCGACACGCCGCGCGACCCCTATATCTTCCCCGACCATTGCCCCGTCTGCGGCAGCGAAGCGGTTGCCGAGGAGGGCGAGGTCGATGTCCGCTGCACCGGCGGGCTGATCTGCGCGGCGCAGAAGTTCGAGCGGCTGCGCCACTTCGTCAGCCGCGGTGCGCTCGACATCGAGGGGCTGGGCGAGAAGAGTATTCAGGAATTCATGGATCTCTGCTGGCTCGACAAGGGACCGGCCGACATCTTCCGCTTGAAGGCGCACCGGGACGAACTGCTCGGACGGGAAGGGTGGAAGGAAACATCGGTCGACAAGCTGATTGCCGCAATCGAGGCAAAGCGGCAGCCCGACGCCGCGCGGCTGCTGTTCGGGCTCGGCATCCGGCATATCGGCGCGGTGACCGCGCGCGATCTGCTCAAGGGGATCGGCGACATCCGGCGATTGCCCGAAAAGGCCGAGCAATTGCGGGCCTGGACCGAGGCGAACCCGCAAGATCCGGACGAATCCGACGGCAAATATGCAAGCCGCAAACTCGACGCAATCAAGGCCATCCTCGAAGTGCGCGCCGACGGCATCGGCCCCGCGGTCGCCGAGGCGCTGAGCGATTTCTTCCATGAGCCGCACAACCGCGCGCTCTGGGACGATCTGTTCAGCGAAGTGTCGCCGCCGCTCTACGTCGTCGAAACCCGCGAGAGCGAGGTGTCGGGCAAGACGGTCGTATTTACCGGCAAACTCGAGACGATGAGCCGCGACGAAGCGAAGGCGCAGGCCGAGGCGCTCGGCGCCAAGGCGGCGGGGTCGGTGAGTGCCAAGACCGACCTCGTCGTCGCCGGGCCGGGCGCGGGGTCGAAGCTCAAGCAGGCGGCCGCACTCGGCATCAGGGTGATCGACGAGGCGCAGTGGGCGGAAATTGTGGCGGCGGCGGGATAGCACCGCGGGACATATGGTTGGTCATGCGGAGGGGGGCGAGGGGGCAAAATGGCTAAGAGCGACTATCTGAAGAGCCTCATGCGCGATCTGGAATCGCATACCGAGGTGCGGCGGTTCGGGAGCGGGTGGCTTTCGGGCTTCTTCGGATTGCTGTTTGCGATCAGCGGCTTTTTCATGGTTGTCGCGCTGCGCTTTCCCGACTGGTTCGCGACGCCCGAGCTCGAGATCGTCAAGGGCTGGACCGGATTTCGCGGGATCGTCCACCTGACTTTGCTCGCGAGCTATGGCCTGTCGCTGCTCAGCCTGCTGCTGCGGCCGCGCAAGGTGTTGGGGCTGACCGCGCTGATGATCGGGCTGGCGGCGGCGTTGATGGGCGGCGCCAATGTCCAGCCCGCCGAAACGCGCGACTGGGGCATTTTCTTCGGGCTCGACTTTTTCGTCGTCAACCTACTCGTCACCGGCTTCATGTTCGCGCCGCTCGAGCGCGTCTTTCCGCACCGCCGCACGCAGCGATTGTTCCGCACCGAATGGCGCGAGGATCTGTTCTATTATCTCGTCAGCACGATGTTCGTTCAGATATTGGGCTTTCTTGCGCTCGCCCCGCAGGCGTTCGTCAACGACCATACGAGCAGTTGGGCGGCATTCCGCGCCGGGGTCGCGGCGCTGCCTTGGATCGCGCAGTTCGCCATCGTCCTCTTCGTCTCCGACCTCGCGCAATATTGGTATCACCGGCTGTTCCACAAAATCCCCTTTCTGTGGGGATTCCACGCGATCCATCACAGCGCGAAATCGATGGACTGGCTCGCGGGATCGCGGATGCATTTCGTCGAGATCATCCTTCTGCGTTCGATCACCTCGCTGCCGCTGTTCACGCTCGGGTTCAGCCCGTCGGTGATGCAGGCCTATATCGGCTTCGTCTATGTCTGGTCGTCGCTTCTCCACGCCAATGTCGGCGGCGAGTTCAACCGGCTGGGGCACTGGATCGCGACGCCGCGCTTTCACCATTGGCACCATGGGCTGGAACGCGAGGCGTTCGACGTCAATTTCGCGATCCACTTTCCTTTCCTCGACAAGCTGTTCGGCACCTTTCATCTGCCGAAGGATCGCTGGCCCGAAAATTACGGCATCCCCGAAGATGTACCGCGCAGCTATGGCGGCCAGTTCCTCTATCCGTGGACGCGGACGGGCAAGAAGATCGACGAGGCGCCCGCCGAATAGGGCATCATGTCCGCTTGCCAGCGCACGCGGACGGGCATAAGGCGCGGCGCGTGGGGGTTCTTGCCGTCTTGCGCCGTCCCGGCATCCTGTTGCTGCTGCCCGTGCTGCTGGCACTGGCGGCGCGCGTCTTCGTCGCGCCCGGCTGGATGATCGAAAGCGACGCGAAGGGCGCGATCACCGTGCGCGTCTGTTCGGACCCCGCCAATCCCGGCGCGACATTGACCATCCCGCTTGAAAGGGCGGGCGACCACGACAGCGGCAAGGGACAGCAGCATTGCCCGTGGGGCGCCCTCGCGGTGGCCCCGATCGTTCCCGATACGCCCGTGCTCCCCGTCGCGCTCGCCGCGGCCGATCCCGCGCCGGTCGCGATTCCCGCGCTTGGCTATGCGCCCGGGATCGCGTCGCCGCTGCCGCCGAGCACCGGACCACCCGCCTTCGCCTGACCCGGTTTGATGACCGTCCGCGCACCTCGCGCGGCGCGGTTCTGCCTGTGTTCAAGCGAAGGATTTTCCATGAAGAGTCACGTGACCCGTGCGGCGCCATTGCTGGCGCTCGCCATTTCCCTGTCGTCCACCGCCCATGCCGCGGACGCCGAAGACCAGTCGACGATCATCGTCACCGCGCCGCAGCTTACCGATGCGGCCGAAGCGCGCGCCGCCAAAACGCCCGGCGGCACCGATGTCGTTTCCTATGAAGATTATGCCGACAAATCGATCGTCAGCCTGCGCGACACGCTGGCCTTTTCGCCCGGAGTCTATCTCCAGCCGCGCTATGGGCAGGAAGTGCGCCTGTCGATCCGCGGTTCGGGCCTGTCGCGCGGTTTCCACATGCGCGGCATCACGCTGCTCCAGGACGGGGTGCCGATCAACCTCGCCGACGACAATGGCGATTTCCAGGAACTCGAACCGATCTTCTTCGACCATCTCGAAGTCTATCGTGGCGCCAATGCGCTGCGCTTCGGGTCGGGCACGCTCGGCGGCGCGATCAATGGCGTGACGCCGACCGGCCGCACCGCCGAGGGCGTCTATCTGCGCGCCGACGCGGGCAGCTTTTCGATGCTGCGTGGACTCGTCTCAGCCGGGGTGGCGAGCGATGCGGTCGATGCGTGGGGCGCGGTCAGCGCCGACACGTCGGACGGGGATCGGGATCATGCGGGGCGGCGGAGCTTTCGCTTTCATTCCAATGTTGGCTTGCGGTTCAGCGATACCGTTTCGACGCGTTTCTACGCCAGCTTCAACAATATCGACCAGCGGCTTCCGGGCGCCCTGACCTATGACCAGGCGCTGACGACGCCAAAGATGGCGAACCCCGGCAGCGCGGCGGGCGATCAGCAGCGCGACATCGATTCGCTGCGCCTGCAGAACCGCACGACCTTCGATTTCGGATCGGCGACGCTGGAGGTTGGCGGCTTCATCAACGCCAAATCGCTGTTCCACCCGATCTTTCAGGTGATCGACCAGAAATCGACCGATGTCGGCAGCTTCGCGCGCCTCGACTATGCGGCGGGGCCGGTCGAACTGACGCTGGGTGGCGAGCTTCGCCACGGCAGCACCAAGGCGAAGCAGTTCGTGAACATCAGCGGGTCGCGCGGCGCGCTGACCTTCGACGCCGACCAGAAAGCGCAGACGGCGAGCCTCTATGGCGAGGTCCGCGTGCGCCCGGTGCCGCAGCTTTCGCTGATTGCGGGGGGCGTCTATGCCGATGGCTGGCGCAAGCGCCACGTCAATTTCTCGGCGTCTCCGGCGACCGACGGGCGCGTCGATCTCGACGCCTTTTCGCCGAAATTCGGATTGCTGTTCGAACCGTCGAGCCGCATCCAGATTTTCGCCAACTATAGCCGTTCGGCCGAATTTCCCGGTTTCGGCGAGGTGTTCCAGACGATCGGCACCCCGCCGACCAGCGCCGTCGTCTCCGCCATCCGCCCGCAACGCGCGTGGACGGCCGAGATCGGCACGCGCGGCAGCGCGGGCATCGCGCATTGGGATCTGGCGCTCTACCGCTCGACGCTGACCGGCGAGATGCTGCAATTCTCGACGAACAGCAGCATTCCGGCCGCGACCTTCAACGCCGACCGGACGCTGCATCAGGGGATCGAGGCGGCGCTCGAGCTGAATTTCGCGCCGTGGGTGCGGCTGCGCCAGATCTATACCTACAGCGACTTCCGCTTCCGCGGCGACAGCCAGTTCGGCAACAACCGCCTGCCGGTGGTGCCGAAGCATGTCTATCGCGCCGAGTTGCGGCTGGGGAGCGAGGCGCTGCACGTCGCGCCGAATGTCGAGTGGGTGCCCGACGGCCCTTATGCCGATTATCGCAATCTGGTGCGGACGCCGGGCTATGCGCTGATCGGTATCACCGGCGGTGCGCGGATTACCGACGGCATCGACGCGTTCGTCGACGTGCGCAACATCACCGGTAAAAGGGCCATCGGCGATATCAGCGCGACGATCACCGCGACCCCGACGTCGGCGATCTATTACCCCGTCGAACGCCGCGCCATTTCGGCCGGCCTTCGCGCGCGGTTCTGACGGGGAGGAGGGGGATGGCCGACATCAGCCGCATGCCGCTCTATCGCACGATCTGGCGCTGGCATTTCTATGCCGGGCTGTTCGTCATCCCCTTCATCCTGATCCTGTCGCTGACCGGTGCGGCCTATCTGTTCAAGCCGCAGATCGACCGGTGGGAGGAGCGCGACTGGCGCGGGCTGGCCGCCGCGCAGCGCGTCGATGCCGACGCGCAGGTCGCGGCGGCGCTCACCGCCTTTCCCGGCGCGGCCTTTCATTCTTATCGCATCCCGGAAGCACCGGGCGACGCCGCGGTGATCCATCTCGGCCTGCCCGGCGGCACAATGCGCGATGTGGCTGTGTCTCCGCAGGGACGCGTTATCGGGTCGGCCGATCCCGACCAGCGCTGGACGGCATGGCTCGCGCGGTTGCACGGCAAGCTGCTGCTGGGGCTGGGCGGTGGCATCCTCGTTGAACTCGCGGCGAGCTGGGCGATCGTGATGATCCTGACCGGCCTCTATCTCTGG
The DNA here is from genome assembly GCF_001468495.1 of Sphingopyxis sp. A083. Lineage (NCBI taxonomy): Bacteria > Pseudomonadati > Pseudomonadota > Alphaproteobacteria > Sphingomonadales > Sphingopyxidaceae > Sphingopyxis > Sphingopyxis sp. A083. Next base: position 662,615 of record NZ_LNSK01000001.1, read on the forward strand.
TGGCCGCGCGGGCGGGGATTGGCCGGGGTCGTCTGGCCGCGGCTGAGCCTTGGCGGCCGCGCGGCGCTGCGCGATCTGCACGCCGTCGCGGGATTCTGGGTATCGGGCCTCGCGCTCGTCCTCCTCACCACCGCGCTGCCGTGGACCGACATCTGGGCGACGGGCTTTCGCGCCGTGCGCGCCGAGATGGGCTGGGTGTCGGGGGTGCAGGACTGGAAGGGCGGGCTCGATCCGCACGCCGCGCACGATCATGGCGCGATGGCCAAGGCAATGAACGGGGCGACGCCGGCGCATCGGATGGCGAACGCGGGCGATGCGCCGCGGGTCAAGCTCGACCGGATCGTGCTGCGCGCGCAGGCCGAACATATGCCCGCGCCGGCGATCATCCAGCCGCCGGGGGCGCCCAATATGTTCGGGCCGCCCAACGGCAATGTCTGGACGCTGACGACGCAGACGCAGAACCGCCCGCTCGTGCGCAAGGTCAGCTATGATCCGGTGACGGGGATCGAGGTGGCGCGCAGCGGTTTTGCCGACAAGCATGTGATCGACCGCGCCGTCGGCTACGGCATCGCCTGGCACGAAGGGCAGCTATTCGGCATCGTCAATCAACTCATCGGCGTCGCAACGGCGCTTGCGATGGTCACGCTTGCCGTGTCGGGTTTCCTGATGTGGCGCCGCCGCAAGCCCGATGATGCGATCGGCGCGCCGCCGATGCCGCGCGATCCGGCGCGGCTGAAGGGGGTGGCGGCGATCGTGCTGTTCCTTGCTGCGCTGCTGCCGCTGCTTGCGGCGTCGCTGATCCTGCTGTGGCTCGTCGACCGGCTGATCCTGCCGCGCCTGCCGCGGGTGGCACGCTGGCTGGGAATGGCTTCCGCGGCGCGCTGATCTGCCGACCGGCAAACGGCCCGGCATCCCCCCACAGGTGCCGGGCCGCGCGCTGGCGGGACGTGCTGCGACCCGTTCAGCCCGCCGCGACCGCATGCGGTTCGCTGGTCCCTGGCGTGGCGCCGGGGATGACCGCATGCATGTCCTTGTTCTCGGGAAAGATCGGCCACAAAAGCTGCTGGCCCAGCGTGGCCGGCGGCAGATTTTCGACGCCATAGCTTTGCGGATAGGCGCGCGTGATCTTTGCGGTGCCGAACAGCACGTCCCAGAAGAAGAGTAGATTGCCGAAATTGCCTTTGTAATTGACCGCCGGGTCGTCGGCGTGGCGGCCGTGATGCGCATGATGCGTCGCGGGGGTGCTGATCGTGCGTTCGACGACCCACATCACCGGGGCGAGCGCCCGGATGCGATAGAGCGGCGCATCCCAGGCGACATCGCTGTGTGCGCCGATGATCACCGCCATCTTCACGATGAGGTAGAAGGCGTAGAACCAGCCGAGCCCGAGGTAGACGAGCACCCCGGCGAACCAGATGCTCGGCATCATCGCATAATAGATGATGTTGTTCCGGTAGACGAGCCGGACGCTCATATAGCGGGCATTATGGTGCGCGCGGTGCAGGTTGTAGAGCCACGCGGTGCTGTGCGACGCGCGGTGCCACCAATATTGCATCATGTCTTCAAAGACGAGGAACAGCGCGAGCGCGGCGTACCAAGGGGCGTGCGCCAGCGCGCCTTGATATTGCGGGAACCAGGCGTGGCCGAGCGCGCCGACGATCAGCAGGATCGCGGGCTGGGTCGCGATGAGCAGCGTGAAGGTGCTGACGATTTCGATGATGCCGTCGTGGCGCGACTGTTCGGATTTGGCGAACAGGCGCGTGCGGATCAGCTCGAGCAGGCAGAAACCGACATAGATTGCGACGACGATCAGGCTCGATTGGGCCGAGGTAAGCTGCATCCCGATTCTCCCGTTGCGGCCTTGTGCCACTTGTCTTTCGCGGCGTGGTGGCACAGAAACCGACTCGACAATGCAAAGAAGTTATCAATTGGCCCTCGCCGAGCGAACGCGCCTTTCGGGCGTCGAACGCGACCGGCTGCTCGCGATGACGTCGCCGCGATCCTTTGCGGATGGCCAGTTCGTCCAACATCAAGGTGATCCGGGCGATGCTTTTTGGGCGGTGATCGAGGGGCATGTGCTCGTCGGCCGCTATGCCGAGGATGGCGCCTTCACCGCCTTTGCGGTGCTGGGGCCCGGCGATATCTTCGGCGAGCTGGCCTTCTTCACCGGGCTGGAGCGCCAGGTCGACGCGATTGCCAGCGGTCCGGCGCGGCTGGTTGCCATCGACCGCCCGGTGCTTCGCGCGCTGATGACCGCCGATATCGGCTGGGCCGAGCTGCTGCTGCGCAGTCTGGGCCGCCAGCTTGCCGTGTCGCTCGACATCATCGATGCCGAACGGCGGCTGCCCGTCGCCGAACGGCTGGCGCGGCTGCTCGCGGCAATGGCCGCCGACGCCGCCGACGGGATGACGGTGCGTGCGACGCAGCAACAGCTCGCCGATCTGCTCGGCGTATCGCGCGTCACGCTGGGCGCTGCGCTGCGCGATCTGTCGGCGCGCGGAACGATCGAGCGCGGCTATCGCCATGTTCGCGTCCTGCCGCCGCTTTCGCGCCCGGCGTAGCATGGCTATGGTCGCCGCCATGACGATCCTCCGGCGCCTGCTGCTCCTCCTTGTCCTGACCATCGTGGCGCCCATGGCGGCAGCGGCCGAGCGCGGGCCGTTGATCCTTGCGGCGGCCAGCCTTCAGGAGTCGCTGACCGACGCCGCCAATGCGTGGGCGGCGCAGGGGCATGCGCGCCCCGTCCTGTCCTTTGCGGGATCGTCGGCGCTCGCGCGGCAGATCATGGCGGGGGCGCCTGCCGACCTGTTCATCTCCGCCGACGAGCCCTGGATGGATGCCGTCGCCAAGGCGGGGCTGCTCCGCCCCGGCACGCGCGCCAATCTGGTCGGCAACCGGCTCGTGCTGATCGCCCCCAGGGCGAGCAGGCTGCACCTTGCCCCGGCGCGCGGCTTTGCGTTAGCGCGCGCGCTCGGCGGCGGGCGGCTCGCGGTGGCCGATCCGAACGCGGTGCCCGCGGGCAAATATGCCAAGGCGGCGCTGACCGCGCTCGGCGTGTGGGGCGATGTGGCGGACAAGCTCGCACCGGCCGAGAATGTCCGCGCCGCGCTGGCGCTCGTCGAACGCGGTGCCGCGCCGCTCGGTATCGTCTATGCCACCGATGCGCAGGCGTCGCAGGCGGTACGCGTCGTCGGCACCTTTCCCGCCGCCAGCCATCCGCCGATCCGTTATCCGCTGGCGCTGCTCAAGACGTCGCGCAGCCGCGACGCGGCGGCGTTCCGTGCGTTCCTGTTGGCGCGGCAGGCGCGTGCGATCTTCGCGCGCCACGGCTTTACGGCGCCCTGATGCTGTCGGCCGAGGAGTGGGGGATTGTCGCGCTGTCGCTCAAGGTCGGCGGGGTCGCGGTGCTTGCGACGCTGCCGCTTGCCTTCGCGCTCGCCTGGGTACTCGCGCGCTATCGTTTTCCGGGGCGGCTGCTGCTCGATGCGCTGGTCCATCTCCCGCTCGTCCTGCCGCCCGTCGTCACCGGCTGGCTGCTGCTTGTCGCCTTCGGGCCGCTCGGCCCGATCGGCAGCCGGTTGCAGGACTGGCTGGGCGTCACGCTGATGTTCCGTTGGACCGGCGCCGCGCTGGCCGCGGCGATCATGGCGCTGCCGCTGATGGTGCGCGCGATGCGCCTGTCGATCGAGGGGATCGACCGGCGGCTGGAAGGCGCGGCGCGGACGCTGGGGGCGGGGCGCTGGCACGCCTTCCGGACGGTCAGCCTGCCGCTCGCTCTGCCCGGCGTGCTGGCGGCGCTCGTGCTCGGCTTCGCCCGCTCGATCGGCGAGTTCGGCGCAACGATCACCTTCGTTTCCAACATTCCCGGCGAAACGCAGACGCTGCCGCTCGCCATCTATTCGGCGCTGCAGGTGCCGGGGGCGGAGGCGATGGTAACCCGGCTCGCGCTGCTGTCGGTCGCGCTGTCGCTCGGTGCGCTGATCCTGTCCGAATGGCTGGTGCGGCGCACCCATGCCGAAAGGGCGCGGCATGGCGATTGATATCGACGTCGAAAGGCGCTTCGGCGCGAGCGTCATCGGGGCGCAGTTCACGGCCGAAGCCGGACTGACCGCGCTGTTCGGGCCGTCGGGGGTCGGCAAGACCAGCCTGCTCAACATGGTCGCCGGGCTGCTGCGCCCCGACCGCGGGCATATCCGTATCGGCGGACGGACATTGTTCGACGACGCCACCGACCTGCCGCCCGAGGCGCGGCGCGTCGGCTACGTCTTTCAGGACGGGCGCCTCTTTCCGCATCGGCGCGTGAAGGCCAATCTTCTCTATGGCTGGCGTCTCGCCGATCCGGCCAATCGCTGGATGACGCTGGACGAGGCCGCCGATTTCCTGGGCATCGGCCATTTGCTCGGTCGCTGGCCGCAAAGCCTGTCGGGCGGCGAGGCGCAGCGGGTCGCGATCGGCCGGGCCTTGCTCGCGGCGCCGCAAATCCTGTTGATGGACGAACCGCTGTCGTCGCTCGACGCGGCGCGGCGCGAGGACATCATGACGGTGATCGAACGGATACGCGACGAGCTGAAAGTGCCGATCCTCTATGTCAGTCACGATCGGGCCGAGGTCGACCGGCTGGCGACGCAAATCGTCGAGGTCGGCAAATAAAGTTTCACTTGAAACCATATTGATGGTAGATTGCACGCATGGAAAGCCAGTTTACGCACGTCCACGACACGCCGCCGCCGGGCGCTGCGGCGGATTGGACGATATCGCAGGATTGGGACGCTTTTACCGCCGACGAGCATGCGATGTGGGATCGGCTGTTCGCGCGCCAGTCCGAGATGCTGCCGGGACGCGCCGCCGACGCCTTTCTGCGCGGGATCGACGTGCTCAAGCTCGAAAAGCCGGGAATCCCCGATTATCGCGAGCTCAACGCGCGGCTTATGGCGGCGACGGGGTGGCAGGTCGTGGCGGTGCCGGGGCTTGTCCCCGACGACGTGTTTTTCGACCATCTGGCGAACCGGCGCTTCCCGGCGGGCAATTTCATCCGCACGCCGCAGCAGCTCGACTATCTGCAGGAACCCGACGTCTTTCACGACGTGTTCGGCCATGTCCCGATGCTCGCCGACCCGATATTCGCCGATTATATGGTCGCTTATGGCGAAGGCGGGCTTCGGAGCCTGCAGTTCGACGCGCTGAAGCAGCTCGCGCGGCTCTATTGGTACACGGTCGAATTCGGGCTGATCCGCGAGAGCGGCGGCCTGCGCATCTATGGCGCGGGGATCGTCTCGTCCTACGCCGAGAGCGTCTTTGCGCTCGATTCGGACAGTCCCAATCGCATCGGCTTCGATCTCGCGCGCGTGATGCGCACCGATTATCGGATCGACGATTTCCAGCAGAATTATTTCGTGATCGACAGCCTGGACCAGCTTCTGGACACGACGGTCAACACCGACTTCGCACCGCTCTATGCCGCGAACGCCGCGCTGCCGCCGATCCCGATCGCCGATATCCTGCCGGACGATTCCGTCATCACCCGCGGCACGCAGGACTATGCGGCGGCGAAAGCCTGAATTTCACCAGCTCCCGAAGGTCGCGTCCGAGGGGCTGGCACGGTGCAGGGCGCGTTCCTTCCGGCGGTAGCCGTAGCGCCGCCGCTTGGTGAGCAGCAGACAGGGCCATTCCGCGCTGCCGCCGCGCGCGGACAGGCGAAAGCCGTGCGCGCGATAGGCGGCGAGTACGGGATCCATCTGGCGCGCGATCAGGCCGGCAAGAATGGCGCGGCCGCCGGGTGCGGTCGCAGCGGCAATGTCGGGAGCAAGAGTGATGAGCGGCCCGGCGAGAATATTGGCGATGACGAGGTCATAGGGCGCCCGGTGCCTTATGGCCGGATGGTCGGTCCCCGGCGCGACCGCCAGAGCGAGCCGGCCGCCGCCGCGGCCCAGTGGCACATCGTTGATCGCGGCATTGTCACGCGTGACGAATATGCTCGCCGGGTCGATGTCCGACGCAATGACACGCGCGCGCGGCCAAAGTGCCATGGCGGCGAAGGCGAGCAGGCCGGTGCCCGTCCCGATGTCGGCGATGTTGCGCGGCGCGGCGCCCGCGCGGGCGAGGCGGTCGAGCATCGCGAGGCAGCCCGCGGTCGTGTCGTGCCCGCCGGTGCCGAAGGCCTGGCTCGCATCGATCAGAAAGGATGTCGTGCCCGGCGGGACGCGGTCGGCATAGCTGCTGGTGTGGACGAAAAAGCGTCCGGCGCGCACCGGCTCGAGGCCCTGCTGCGACAGCGTGACCCAATCTTCTTCGGGCAATTCGGCGACGGTCGGCGCGACGCCCTTCGCGCTCGGGGCGAGCGATTGGATCAGTCGCAGCAGATCATCGCCCGGCGCGTCGTCCATATAGGCGTCGAGCTGCCACGTTCCGGCATCTTCGTCGATCTCGCGCGTTACGACGACCGGCGCTTCGGGGGCCGCATCCAGCGCGGGGATTTCACCCGACAGCGCTTCGGCCTCCGCACGCGTGCAGGGCAGCGAGACGATCCAGCTCATCGCGTTGCCGCTTCTTTCGCCAGCCGATCGTCGAGTCGCTTGCCTGCCGCCGCGGCATAAGCGGCGCAGCCATCGGCGGCGGCAAGCGGTGCCTCGCCCGCCAACCGCGCGAACAAATTGCTCGCGCCCGGATGCGGGGTGATCAGAATATCGCACGGCAGCGTGGGCACCTTGGCAAAGGTCGCGCGCAGCATCGCGACATAGTCGGGATGGTCGCTGAAGCGGTAGCCGTCGGCCGAAATGGCGGTCAGGCTGTCGACATAGGCGATGGTACGGCAGGCGGACCCTTCGCACGATTGCCACGTCCAGCTCGTGCTGCCCGGCGTGTGGCCGGGGGTCGCGTGCGCGGTGATCCGGATATCGGCAAAGGCGAGCGGCTGTCCGTCGCGCAGGCGCTGTGCGACCGGCACGCCGGTGAAGTTGTCGACGGCGCCGCGTTGCGGATCGCGCGGGTCGGGCGTTCCGCTTTCGAGCTGCGGCGCGGCGTCGGCAAGCGCAATCACCGGCGCGCCGGTCGCGGCATGCAGCGCCGCGAGGCCGCCGACATGATCGAAATGTTCATGGCTGGTCAGGATCGCGCGGATACGTTTGGGATCGAATCCCAGCGCGCGGATATTGGCAAGGATCGCGGGCGCCGCTTCGGCGGTGGCGGTATCGATCAGGATCGGTCCGGCCGGCGCGTCGATGAGCAGCGCGGTGATGCCGCAGGTGCCGACATAATAGGTGTTGCCGAACAGCTTCGCCGGCGGCGCGGGGTCGCTCCAGCCGTCGCGATCGGCGCAGGCGGCGGCCAGCGCCTTGCCCGTCGGAGCAGGAGGTGCCGCGGCCGGGGCGCTCGCCTGCGGTGCGCATCCGGCAAGCATCAGGGCGGCAAGCATCGGGGCGACGAGGGCAAGACTTTTAGCGGACATAGCTGGCTCCATTGGCATCGAGGATCGCGCCGGTCATCGACGGCGGCGCTTCGAGCGCGCACCAGCGCGCCATTTCGGCGATTTCCTCCGGGCTCGCCACGCGGCCCAGCGGGATGTCGGCGAGCAATGTGTCGCCGCCCCGGCTGGCGAGATAGTCCTCGGCCATGCCGGTCATCGTGAAGCCCGGGCAAATGGCGAAGGCGAGGATGCCGTCATGGGCATAGCCGCGCGCAATCGTCTTGGTCATCGCGACCATGCCCGCCTTCGATGCCGCATAATGCCAATGCGCGGGACTGTCGCCGCGATAGGCGGCGCGGCTGGCGATATTGACGATCCGGCCATCGACCGTGTCGCCTGCGGCCCGGCGCGCCTGCCAGTGCTGCACCGCACGGCGGCACAGTAGCGCGGCGGCGGTCAGGTTGATCTGAAGGGTCCGGTTCCAGCTTTCGAGCCAGTCGGCATCGCTGGCACCGACCGGATTCGCTTCGAAAACGCCGGCATTATTGACGAGCACGTCGATCCGGCCGTCGAGCCGGTCGAGGCTTTTGGCCCATAATTGGTCCGGAATCGCAGGGTCGCCAAGGTCGCCGTCGGCGCTCGACAGCGCGGCGACCTTCGTCGCGTCGGTCGCCAGCGCGTCGGCGATGGCCGCACCGATGCCGCGGCTGGCCCCGGTAATCAGAATGTGGGTTTTCATCCCCCCGCCTTAGGCGAGCGGCGGGCCGCTTGCCAAGCAGGGCGCGACGGATCAGGCGACGCGGCGGCTGAATTCGCTCGCGGCGGTTTCCAGCGCCTGCAGGCGCTCGCCCATCTTGGAAAATTCCTGGCTGAGCACGCTGATTTCGCTGGCGACGGTGCCCGAATCGTTGCGGATGCTGGCGATGGTCGACGACATGCTGTCGGCGGCGAGCGCAGTTTCGTCCACGGCGGCGGTGATCGAGGTCACCGTCTGCGCCTGCGCGTCCATCGCATCGCGAATTCGCTGCGCCGACTGCTGCACCTCGATGATCGTCTGCTGGATCGACTGGTTGGCGGCGACCGATCCGCGCGTTGCCTGCTGGATCGCGGTGATCTTGCCCGCAATATCGTCGGTCGCACGCGCGGTTTCGTTGGCGAGGCTTTTCACTTCCTGCGCCACGACCGCGAAGCCGCGGCCCGATTCGCCGGCGCGCGCCGCCTCGATCGTCGCATTGAGCGCGAGGAGGTTGGTCTGGCCTGCAATTTCGCGGATCAGGCCCAGAATGGATTCGATCGATTCGGCGTGACGCGACAGCGCGTCGGACATGGCCACCGCTTCGCCCGCCTGTTCGGAGGCGCGCGTCGCGACGCTGGCCGATGCTTCGACTTCGGTGCGGGCATCCTCGATCGCGCGGATCAGCCCGGCGGCGGTGGATGCGGCTTCGCGCATCGCCATCGCCGATTGCTCGGACGCCGCGGCGACTTCGCTCGTCTTGGCGATCATGCCGCGCGCAGCATGATCGGCCGATGTGGCCTGTTTGGCGAGTTGCTGGCGTACCCCGTCGCTGTCCTGGACCAGCGAGGCGATCGAGCGGTCGAAATCGCTCGCCAGCGCCTGTCGCTCCTGCGAGATCGCCGCCCGGTCGAGCTTTTCGGCATAGGCGAGCATGATATCCATTTCGAGCAGCGCGAGACGGTTGATCGCTGCGGTCAGGCGCGTCTGGCGCGCCGTGTCGCCGGCGCACGCCTCGATCACATAATGGATGGCGAGCTTGTGGCTTTCGCCGATGCACGACAGCACGGTTGCGATCGGCAGGCCGACGCGCAGCGCCATATGGGTGTTCTGGCACGCGATGGTCGCGGCCTCCTGCCCCCCGGCGTCGGCATATTTGGTCTGCATGTGCCGCGCGCTGCCGCGAATATAGGATTCGAGCAGTTCGCCCTCGATCTTGCGGGTGACGATGGGGAGCGCGTTGAAGGCATCCCAATAGGCGGCCGCAAGCTGCGTCTCCAGCCCCGACAGGATCATGTGCACTTCGGCCCCGTCGGCGGCGAGCCGGCCGTCGAGGTCATAGGTCGGGAAGCGATCGGCCATCAAAACGGGCTCGATTTGCTGCTTATGAATCGGATTTTCCTTCACCATGATCCTGTTCCCTTGCCGACCCCAGGACGCGCAGGTCTGTCGCCCGCCGTCATCCCAAACTGCGTCTGCCGGATATGGAAGGAAATTGGTAAATTCACCGTTAACCAGCGCCGCCTGTTTCGCGGGGTCAGCGCCGCTCGGTGGGTTGGACGGGATAGCCTTCGAAGCCCTTTATGGTGCGCAAGGCAAAGGCGCTGTGCATCGCGGCGACACCGGGAAGGCGCGACAGGCAGTGACGGTGCAGCCGGTCGAAATCGGCGACGTTGCGCGCGGCGACGCGCAGCCGATAGTCGGACGCGCCTGACAGCAATTGGCACTCGAGGATTTCGTCGAAGCTTTTGACCGCGCTTTCGAAGGCGGTGAGCGCCTCCTCACTCTGCGAGGTCAGGCTGATGTCGACGAACACGTCGAGCCCGAGGCCGATCGTGTCGGGGGCGATGCGCGCGGCATAGCCGGTGATGATCCCCGCCGCCTCCATCGCGCGGATGCGGCGATGGCAGGCGGAGGCCGAAAGTCCGACCCGTTCGCCGAGTTCGGCGACGGGTTTTGGCCCCTCGCGCTGCAACAGGTTGAGCAGCTTTGCATCGATTCGATCGATCATGTCGCGTGCTTATCCGAAATGACGCAAAAATATTGCGTGTTTATCGTCATGCGAACGATAGTTTGCAAGCAAATCCCGCCGATACGCTGTTATGTTTGTCCGAAGGCTTCGGATAGGCGAAATTGCGCGCGTCCGTTCCCGCAAATCGGAGAGACAGGATGATCATCGGCACCCCCAAGGAAATCAAGAATCACGAATATCGCGTCGGCCTGACGCCCGAGAGCGCCCGCGAACTGGTGGCGCACGGTCACCGCGTGCTGGTCCAGACCGGCGCGGGCGAAGGCATCGGCGCGCACGACCGCTTCTATGTCGAGGCGGGCGCCGAGATCGTCGACAGCGCCGAAGAAATTTTCGCGACCTGCGAAATGGTCGTGAAGGTCAAGGAGCCGCAGGCGGTCGAGCGCGCGATGCTGCGCGAAGGCCAGATCCTCTATACCTATCTCCACCTCGCACCCGATCCCGAGCAGACGCGCGACCTGATGAAGTCGGGTGCGGTGTGCATCGCCTATGAAACCGTCACCAGCCCGCACGGCGGCCTGCCGCTCCTGAAGCCGATGAGCCAGGTCGCGGGGCGCATGTCGATCCAGGCCGGCGCGACCGCGCTCGAAAAGGCGCATGGCGGCCGCGGCGTGCTGCTCGGCGGCGTGCCGGGCGTGGCACCGGGCAAAATCTGCGTGATCGGCGGCGGCGTCGTCGGCTTCAACGCGGCGCAGATGGCGGCGGGGCTTGGCGCCGACGTCACGATCCTCGACCGCGACCCCGAAGTGCTCGAACGCGTCGGCACCTTTTTCGAAGCGCGCGCGAAGACGCGCTTTTCGAACCGCGCCAACCTTGCCGAATGCGTCGCCGAGGCCGATCTGGTCATCGGCGCGGTGCTGATCCCCGGCGCCGAAGCGCCGAAGCTCGTCACGCGCGACATGCTGAAAACGATGCGCCCGGGATCGGTCCTCGTCGACGTCGCAATCGACCAGGGCGGCTGTTTCGAGACGAGCCATGCGACGACGCATGCCGACCCGACCTATGTCGTCGACGGCATCGTCCATTATGCGGTCGCCAACATGCCCGGCGCCGTCGCGCGGACGAGCACCTATGCGCTCAACAATGTCACCCTGCCGCACGCGCTGCGCATCGCCGACCTTGGCTGGAAAGAAGCGCTGCGCCGCGACATGCATCTTTCGCAGGGCCTGAACGTATGGAATGGTAAGGTGACGTTCGAAGCCGTAGCCGAAGCGGTGGGAACGGACTATGTGCCTGTCGAGCAGGCACTCGCCTGACGCCAGACCATAGGATCAAGAGAGACGATGACCGACCAAGTGCCGCCTCCCCCGCAAGACGAAGACGAAAATGAAGTGCTGCGCGCCGCGCGCGAGCAGCAGGCCCAGAAGGAAGCCGCCGAGGCGACCGAGGCGGCCGACCGCGAGGCGGCGAAAGGCGGCCGGAAGATCGGCTGGAAGACGGCGGCGGGGATCGGTGTCGGTTCGGCCGCGGTGCTTGCGGCGCTGCTCTACGCGAACCGCGACAAGATCAAATAAGGCGCCCCGGTCCCGGACGATCCTTCGATCCCGGGGCCGGGTGCCTGCGATTTCTTGCCTCCATCGCCCCCTAAGCAATTGCATATCGTGCGCGCGGCGCTAAACCGGCGCCCATCGACCGACTAGAGTCACGGAATGGGGCTGATATGGCTGGCAAAGAACCGAGCGGACGTCCGCTCTCGCCGCACCTCCAGGTGTATAAATGGGGGCCGCACATGGCGGTCTCGATCTTCCACCGCGTCAGCGGCGACGGGCTGGCCATCGTCGGTGCGCTGATGTTCCTCGGCTGGCTCGGCGCGATCGCGGCGGGCCCGGAGGCCTATGCGGCCTTTGTCGCCTGCGTCTGGCACGACCCGGCGGGCGGCAGCGTGCATCAGGTCACCAATATTCTGGGCAAGATCGTGCTCGTTGGCCTGACCTGGGCCTTTTTCCAGCACCTGTTTTCGGGCCTGCGCCACTTCGTCCTCGATACCGGCGCGGGTTACGAGCTCAAGGCCAACAAGCTCTGGTCGACCGTCGTGATCGTGGGCGCGATCCTCGCGACCGCCGCGACCTGGCTCTATATCGCCAAGGAGGCGCTCAATGGGTAACGGAACGCCTCTCGGCCGGGTCCGCGGACTTGGCGCATCGCACCACGGCACCGGCCACTGGCTGCAGCAGCGGCTGACCGCGCTCGGCAACGTGCTGCTCGTCACTTGGTTCGTCGTCTCGCTGCTCCGCCTGCCGCTCGGCGACCATGCCGCGCTGATGCAGTGGGCGTCGAAGCCGATGGTCGCCTTTGCGCTGATCCTGCTCGTGGTCAGCGTCTTCTGGCACCTGCGGCTCGGCCTGCAGGTGCTGATCGAGGATTATGTCCATGGCGAAGCGACGCGTCTGCTGTCGATCGTCCTGTTGAATTTCTATGCGTTCGGCGGCGCGGCCTATGGCATTTTCGCGATCGTGCGCATCGCGCTGGCGCCCGCCGCGCTCGGCCCAGGGGGCATGTGATATGACCGAAGCCTACAAGATCATCGACCACACCTATGACACCGTCGTCGTCGGCGCCGGCGGTTCGGGCCTGCGCGCCACGATGGGCAGCGCCGAGGCCGGCCTGCGCACCGCCTGCATTACCAAGGTGTTCCCGACGCGCAGCCACACCGTCGCGGCGCAGGGCGGCATCGCCGCCAGCCTCGGCAACAACAGCCCCGACCATTGGCAGTGGCATATGTACGACACTGTCAAGGGCTCCGACTGGCTGGGCGATCAGGACGCGATCGAATATATGGTGCGCGAGGCGCCCGCCGCGGTCTACGAACTCGAACATGCGGGCGTGCCCTTTTCGCGCAACGCCAATGGCACCATCTATCAGCGCCCGTTCGGCGGCCATATGCAGAATATGGGCGAAGGCCCGCCGGTGCAGCGGACCTGCGCCGCCGCCGACCGCACCGGCCACGCGATGCTCCACGCGCTCTATCAGCAGAGCCTGAAGTATGACGCGGACTTCTTCATCGAATATTTCGCGCTCGACCTGATCATGGAAGACGGCGTGTGCCGCGGCGTGATCGCGCTGTGCATGGAGGATGGCAGCATCCACCGCTTCCGCAGCCAGGCGGTCGTGCTCGCGACCGGCGGCTACGGCCGTTGCTATTTCACCGCGACTTCGGCGCATACCTGCACCGGCGACGGCGGCGGGATGGTGCTGCGCGCGGGCCTGCCGCTCCAGGACATGGAGTTCGTCCAGTTCCACCCGACCGGCATTTACGGTGCAGGCGTCCTCATCACCGAAGGCGCGCGCGGCGAGGGCGGGTATCTGACCAATTCCGAAGGCGAGCGCTTCATGGAACGCTATGCCCCGTCGGCGAAGGATCTGGCGTCGCGCGACGTCGTGTCGCGTTCGATGGCGCTCGAAATCCGCGAAGGCCGCGGCGTCGGTCCGCACAAGGACCATATCTTCCTGCACCTCGATCATATCGATCCCGCGGTGCTGGCGGAGCGTCTGCCGGGCATCACCGAAAGCGGCAAGATTTTCGCGGGCGTCGACCTGACGCGCCAGCCGCTGCCGGTCGTGCCGACGGTCCATTACAATATGGGCGGCATCCCCTGTAACTATCACGGCGAAGTCGTGACGCTGAAGGACGGCAACCCCGATGCGGTCGTCCCCGGCCTGTTCGCGGTCGGCGAGGCGGCGTGCGTGTCGGTCCACGGCGCGAACCGCCTCGGCTCGAACAGCCTGATCGACCTTGTCGTCTTCGGACGCGCGACCGGTCACCGGCTCAAGGAAATCGTCGCGCCCGGCGCCGCGCAGCCTGCGCTGCCCAAGGACAGCGCCGACCTCGCGCTCGGCCGCCTCGACCATTTCCGCAATGCGAGCGGCGGTTCGCCGACCGCCGAAATCCGCACCGAGATGCAGCGCGCGATGTCGCAGCATGCGGCGGTGTTCCGCACCGACGAGCTGATGGCCGAGGGCAAGGACAAGCTTGCCAAAACCTATGAGCGCATGAACGACGTCCATGTCGCCGACCGCAGCCTGATCTGGAATACCGATCTCGTCGAAACGCTCGAGCTCGACAATCTGATCGCGCAGGCGACGGTGACGATGCATTCGGCGTTCAACCGCAAGGAAAGCCGCGGCGCGCACGCGCACGAGGATTTCCCGAACCGCGACGATGCGAACTGGATGAAGCACACGATCAGCTGGTTCGACGGCTGGGGCGGCAAGGACGGCAAGGTGACGCTCGATTACCGCCCGGTCCACGAATATACGCTGACCGACGATGCCGAATATATCAAGCCGAAGGCGCGCGTTTACTGAGGATGCGTTTGTGACCGGGCGCCTTCGGGTGCCCGGATCGGCTGCTCGGCCTATTTGCCCAGGATATTGTCGATCGGATTGAGGTCGGAAAAGGGCCTGTCGACCTGCTGGCCCATCAACCACAATTTGTAGCAGGCAACCGCGAAGAACATCAGCGCGATCGTCCACACGATGATCGTCTTGATGATGCGCCAGCGCTTTTCTTCATAGGCGGCGCGCGCGCGCGCCTTGTGATCGATGCCGAGTTCGCCCTCGAACTCGGCAATCAACTGCGCACGGCGAGTCCGCGAGATATTCGCAAGGCTCATCGCCTGCCCATCACTGGCCGAACGGGGGTCCGCCATCGTCGATCCCTGAATCCCAATAGTCCTGCATTGAACGATAGGGGGGAGCCCCTGATAAATGGTTAAGCGGGGCGTCGCTTTGCGATCAGTCGAGCGCGACCGCGACCAGTTTTATGCGCGCCGTGGCGCCGCGCAGCAGCGTCAGATCGCGGCGTGGCCGGCCGAGCGCGGCCGCGAGCAGGCGCAGCACCGCCTCGTTGGCGGCGCCGTCGGCGGGCGGGGCGGTGACGCGCAGCAAAACGGCGCCGGCATCGATCCGCACCTCGTCGCGCCCCGCGCCGGGGGTCACGCGCACCTCGATCCGGCCGGTCGGCCGCGCCAGCGCGACGAGCGCCTCGGTCAGCGCGGGGTCGGGGTGGTATTTCAGATCGTCACGACCAGCTTGCCGACCGCGCTGCGGTCGCCCAGCTTGGCGATCGCCTTGCCGCCATCGGCCAGCGCGAAGCGTTCGGTGACCCGCGGGCTGATCTTGCCCTGTTCCCAAAGCTGGAACAGGCGCGCGATATTGGCGCGGTTGCGCTGCGGCTCGCGGGCGGCGAAGGCCCCCCAGAAGACACCGGCGACGTCGCAGCTCTTGAGCAGGGTCAGGTTGAGCGGCAGGCGCGGGATGCCCGCGGGGAAGCCGACGACGAGGTAGCGTCCTTCCCACGCGATCGAGCGCAGAGCCGGTTCGCAATAATCGCCGCCGACCGCATCGTAGATCACATTGGCGCCGTCGCCGCCGACCGCCGTCTTGAACATATTGGCGAGCGCCTTCGAGGCCTCTTTGTCGAACGGCTGATAGCCATAGACGACGACTTCGTCGGCGCCGGCCTGACGTGCGATGTCGGCCTTTGCCTCGCTCGATACGCCCGCAACGACGCGCGCGCCGAACGCCTTGCCCAGTTCGACCGCGGCGATGCCGACTCCGCCCGAAGCGCCGAGGACGAGCAGCGTATCGCCTTCCTCGATATGGCCGCGATCGACCAGCGCGTGGATGCTGGTGCCATAGGTCATCAGCAGCGCCGCGCCTTCGGCAAAGTCGCGCCCCTCGGGCAGCGGATAGCTATTGGCGGCATTGACCAGCGCCGCCTCGGCCATGCCGCCGTTGCCGCACGCCGCGATCACCCGGTCGCCGACCTTGAAATCGGTCACGCCTTCGCCGACCTCGGCCACGATGCCCGCTACCTCGCCGCCGGGGGCGAAGGGGCGCTGCGGCTTGAACTGATATTTATCCTCGATGATGAGCACGTCGGGGAAGTTGACCGCGCAGGCCTTCACATCGACGACCATCTGCCCCTTGCCGGGGGTGGGTCGCGCGACCTCGCCCAGTTCGAGCGTTTCGGGGCCGCCGGTCGCGGTCGACAGAAGAGCCTTCATCATCGTCTCCTTTTCCATTTTCGTCGGTTATTCGGTTAGCGCGGGCTGCAACCAGGGACGCTCGGCCGCCAGTTTTGCCTCATAAGCGTCGATCGCCCCGCCGCTTTTTTCGGTGAGCGAGATCTCGTCGAGACCGCCGAGCAGGCACATCTTGCGGAACGGGTCGATTTCGAAGGTGAAGCGATCCTGAAAGGGCGTCGTCACCGTCTGCGTGTCGAGGTCGACGTGAATCGGATCGGTTGCCGCGACCTCGATCAGCCGGTCGACCGCCGCCTGCGGCAGCACGACGGGCAAGATGCCGTTCTTGACGGCATTGCCCGAGAAGATGTCGGAATAGCTGGGCGCGATGACGACGCGGATACCAAGGTCGCCGAGCGCCCAGGCGGCATGTTCGCGGCTCGACCCGCAGCCGAAATTGTCACCCGCGATCAGGATGGGTGCGCCCTTGTTCTCGGGCCGGTCGAACAGATTGTCGGGATCGGCGCGCAGGCTTTCGAACGCGCCGCGCCCCATGCCTTCGCGGCTCGTGGTCTTGAGCCAGTGCGCGGGAATGATGACGTCGGTATCGACATTCTTGAGCCCGAGCGGAATCGCGCGGCCTTCGACCTTTTCCAGCGGGGTCATGCCATTAACTCCCGCACGTCGGTGAGCTTGCCGGTCACCGCTGCCGCCGCGGCCATGGCGGGGCTGACGAGGTGGGTGCGGCTACCCGGACCCTGGCGGCCGACGAAATTGCGGTTACTCGTCGATGCGCAGCGTTCGCCGGCGGGTACCTTGTCGGGATTCATCGCGAGGCACGCCGAACAGCCCGGCTCGCGCCATTCGAGCCCTGCGTCGATGAAGATGCGGTCGAGCCCTTCGGCTTCGGCCTGCGCCTTGACCAGGCCCGATCCCGGAACGACGATCGCCCAGCGGACATTGTCGGCCTTCTTCCGGCCCTTGATGACCGCGGCAGCAGCGCGCATGTCCTCGATCCGGCTGTTGGTGCAACTGCCGATGAAGATGTTCTCGATCGCGACGTCCTGCATCCGCGTGCCGGGTTCGAGGCCCATATAGGCGAGCGATTTTGCCGCGGCGGCCTGTTTCGACGGGTCGACAAAGCTCGCGGGATCGGGAACGATGCCGGTGATCGGCACGACATCCTCGGGGCTGGTTCCCCAGGTGACGCTTGGTGCGATGTCGGCGGCGTCGATGACGACGGTCTTGTCATAGCTGGCGCCGGGATCGGTCGCGAGGCTGCGCCAATAGGCGACCGCAGCCTCCCAGTCGGCCCCCTTCGGCGCGTAGGGGCGGCCCTTCAGATAAGCGAAGGTAACATCGTCGGGGGCGATCAGCCCGGCGCGGGCGCCGCCCTCGATTGCCATGTTACTGACCGTCAGACGGCCCTCGATGCTCAGGCCGCGAATTGCGCTGCCCGTATATTCGATGACATGGCCGGTACCGCCGGCAGCGCCGATCACACCGGTGATGTGAAGGATGATGTCCTTCGCGCTGACGCCGGGCCCGACATCACCGTCGACGCGCACTTCCATCGTCTTTGCGGGCTGGAGCAGCAATGTCTGCGTCGCCAGCACATGCTCGACCTCGCTCGTTCCGATGCCGAAGGCGAGCGCGCCGATGCCGCCGTGGCAGGCGGTGTGGCTGTCGCCGCAGACGATCGTCGTGCCGGGCAGCGAGAAGCCCTGTTCGGGGCCGACGACATGGACGATGCCCTGTTCGGGCGCCACCGCGTCGATGTAGCGGATGCCATATTCGGGCGCATTCTTTTCGAGCGCGGCGAGCTGTGCTGCGCTTTCGGGGTCGGCGATCGGCAGCCGGTTGCCCGCCGCATCGCGCCGCGCCGTCGTCGGCAGATTATGATCAGGAACCGCCAGCGTCAGGTCGGGACGGCGCACCGTGCGGCCGCTCGCGCGAAGCCCGGCGAAGGCTTGCGGACTGGTGACTTCATGGACGAGGTGGCGGTCGATGAAGATCAGGCAGGTACCGTCGGGGCGCTGTTCGACGACATGCGCGTCCCAGATTTTCTCATAAAGCGTGCGGGGCCGAGTCATGCGGGTTCACTTACGCTGCCCACACAACTTTGCAAGCGAGTGGCGATCAAAAACGCAATTTTCGGTCGCCGATACCTATAGCCGGGAACGAGGAGATGATGGCGCGGTTGCCTTAACCGGCCTATACTCTCCCCCATGTCGACGCTCGCCATCATCGCCCTTGTCCTTGCCACCGTCATCGCGATGGAAGGTGTCGCCTGGGCGAGCCACAAATATATCATGCACGGCTTCGGCTGGGGTTGGCACCGCGACCATCACGAACCGCACGGGCGTCGGCTGGAGAAGAACGACCTGTTCGCCATCGTCGGGGCCGCGATGAGCATTTCGATGTTCGCGATCGGCAGCCCGATGATCTTCGGTGCGGCGGCGTGGGAACCAGGAACGTGGATCGGCCTCGGTATCCTTTGCTATGGCATCATCTATACGCTGGTGCATGACGGGCTGGTCCATCAGCGCTATTTCCGCTGGGTACCGCGGCGCGGCTATGCCAAGCGGCTGGTGCAGGCGCACAAGCTGCACCATGCGACGATCGGCAAGGAAGGCGGGGTCAGCTTCGGCTTCGTCTTCGCGCGCGATCCGGCGAAGCTGAAGGCCGAATTGAAGGCGCAGCGCGAAGCGGGCATCGCCGTGGTGCGCGAGGCGCTGGCGGACTAATTCCCGTCATTGCGAGGAGCCGAAGGCGACGTGGCAATTCAGAGTCTGCGTAAACCGCGCCGGATTGCCTCCCCCGGCTTTCGCCGGTGTCGCAATGACGAAGGAGGGTTCAGGCCGTCCGGTAATCCGCCGTAATTACCCCGGCTGCTGCCAGCTCGGCTTCGTGGCTTTCTTCGCGCCACTCTTCGGCGAGCGCCTGCCGTTCCCATTCGCGCATCGCGGGATGCTCCAGCATATGGTCGACCCACGCCTGTCCCGCGCCGACGTCGAGGCCGTAAGTGCGGATACGAAAGGCGACCGGTGCGAAAAAGGCGTCGGCGGCCGAGAAGTCGGCGCCGGCGAGCCACGAGCCGCCGAACTTCGCCAAACCTTCCTCGAACAGCTCGCGGATGCGCGCGACATTGGCGGCGAGGGCGGCCGACATCGGCTTGGGCGTCACGCGGACGCCGACGTTCATTGTGCAATCGTTGCGGAGTGCCGCAAAGCCGCTGTGCATTTCCGCCACCGCGCACTGCGCCCAGGCGCGGGCGTCGGGATCGGCCGGCCAGACGCCATCGTGCCGGTCGGCAAGATAGAGTGTAATGCCGAGCGAGTCGTAGATGGCGCGTCCCTCGTGGAGCAAGGCCGGAACCTGACCGGTCGGCGAAAAGCTGCGGAAGGCGTCGTAATTGACGGGTTTGGCGAAAGGCTCGACGCGATCCTCGAAACCGATGCCGAGCCCTTTCATCAGCATCCACGGGCGCAGCGACCAGCTCGAATAATTGCGGTTGGCGGTGATCAACACATACATGCTTCGCGCTCCTGTCGGACGATGGGGGAGGTGTAATCGGGGTCGTGCGTGAAGGGCAGCGGCGTGTGGTTTCTCAGCGCCGCCAGCACGCTGCCGAAGTCGGTTGCGGCCCGCCAGCCAAATCGGCGCTCGGCGCGCGACGGGTCATAAACGCGGTCGATGGTCTCGGGTAGCACCCAGCCTTCGGCGGCGTAAAGATCAGCGGCGTCGGGGTGATGGCGTGCGATCACGGCGCGAGCATCTCGGGCAAGTTCTCCGGCCTCTTCGCGTACGAAAGGCGGCGGCGCCGACAGGATGAACGTGTCGCAGCCGATCTGCGGCGCCGCTTCCAGCGCGGCGAGATGCGCCGCGGCGGCATCCTCGACCGTCAGGCGGCGGTTGAGCAGCTCGTTGGCCTTCAGATTTTCGCCGCTCGGCGCATCATGCGTATCGTCATCCTCGGGAAAGAAGCGCCCGGTACGTAGGATCGCGACGTTGATGCCGTGCTCGCGGTGGACCAACCGGCACGCCTGCTCGGCGGCCAGCTTGGTGATGCCATAGATGTTGCGCGGCTCGACGGGTGAAAAATCCTCGTCCATCCACCAGGCACCCTGTTCGCTCGCGCCTGCGCGCACATCGGCGCGGACCATCAGCGAAGTGGTCGAGGTGAAGAGGAAGCGGTCGTTCCCCGCCGCCACGGCAGCCTCGATCAGGTTCAGCGTGCCGGTCACATTGACGTCGATGAAGGCTTGCCGCGGATAACGGATGATATCGGGCTTGTGCAGCGCGCCGCTGTGAATGACGGCCTCGATGCCTTGCTCGCTCATCGTGCGGTCAACCAACGCGCGGTCGGCGACGGTACCGATCACGGCAGTATGCGCGCCGGGAACGACATCGAGCCCGGTAACGTCATGGCCGCTTTTGGCGAGCAACGGGGCCAGATAACGCCCGAGCCATCCCGACGATCCGGTCAGCAGTACGCGCATCGGTGACTCTCCTCTCGGTCTGAATGCGCGCCTGATACACAGGCCGCCGACAGGGGAACAAGGGCTTTACCCTTCCGGCGCCTCGGCAGTCGATTGTGGCGCGGTCGCCCCGCCCTTCTGCGGCGGCAGTTCGCTGAGGTCGAGCCAGGCCGCGTCGGCGCGCTTGTGATAGCTGTCGAGCGCGGCAAAGGGGATGCGGAAGGGGAAGCCCCAGTCGCTGTTCCACAGCGCGACGACGCCGGTGCGCGTCGCGGGTTCGAAGATCATCGTCGCGCGATAGCCCGACACGGCGCCCGAATGGCCCTGGAGGCGGAGTCCGGCATAGGTGAAGTTACGCCAACCGAGGCCGTAGGAGGCATCGCCGATCGCCTGCCGTAACGCGCCGCCATAGAGTCGCGCGGTGCCGACGCGCGGCTGGTGGGCGATTTGCAGCACATCCTTCGGCAGAACGTCGGGGCGATTGCCCATCATCGCCTGCATCCAAGTCGCGAAATCGACGATATCGCTTTCGACGCCGGCGGCGGCGGGGACGCGCCAATAGGCTTCCTTGACCGGCTGGACGTGCCGCCCGCGATGCGGCCGTGCCCAATCCTTCGCGCCCGTCAGCCGCTCGGCGCCATAGCCGGCGCTGACCATGCCGAGCGGCAGGAAAAAGCGGTCCTCGACGGCATCGGCAAAAGATTTGTGCGCCGCGGCGCCCAGAATCTCGCTCGCCGTGTCGAAGGCGACATTCTGATAGGTGTGGCAGGTTCCGGGCTCGCATTGCAGCGGCGCGCCGGCAAGGCTGGTGCGCAGGAGCGCCGGGCTCTGTCCTTCCTCCAGCTTTTCGTCATAGGCATTTTTGGTGAGGCCGGTGCGCTGGGCGAGCAGTTCGGCCAGCGTCACATGCGATTCGGCGCCGCCGGGGAGGCGCAGAGAGCTGTGCCAGCTTGCGACCGGCCGGTCGAGGTTCACCGCGCCATCCTTGCTCAGCGCCGCGGCCAGCGCGCCGGTTGCGGTCTTGGACACCGACGCCCAGCGGAACAGCGTATGCGGCGTGACCGGCGCGCCGCTATCGGCGTCGGCGACGCCGTAGGTGCGCACGAAGCTCAGCTTGCCATCCTCGACGACCGCCACCGCCAGCCCCGCCATTTCGGGGCGGGCGGCGAGATCGGTCAATTGCCGGTCGAGCGCGCGATAATCGATCCGCCCGTGCCATTTGTCGGGCGTGTCGGGCAGATCTTCGGGAGCGGCGAAGGGAATCGGAACGCTTGCCAGCGGCTGGCTGCCGCCCAGCGCCTGAACTCCGAACCAGCCGGCGAAAACGAGCGCGCCGGCCGCAACCAATATCATCAAAGCACGCAGCATGGACTCTCGATCAGACGGCGACCTCATATTTGGCCGTCGTCTTAGCTGCGACTTCGTCCGCCGTCACCCCCGGTGCGAGCTCGATCAGCCGGAACGGGCTGTCGTGGTCGTCGCGCTTGAACACCGCGAGGTCGGTGATGATCATGTCGACGACATTCTTGCCGGTCAGCGGCAGGGTGCAGGCGGGGATGAATTTGGGGCTGCCGTCCTTGGCATTATGTTCCATGACGACGATGATCTTCTTGACGCCGGCGACCAGATCCATTGCGCCGCCCATGCCCTTGATCATCTTGCCGGGGATCATCCAGTTGGCGATGTCGCCATTTTCGGCGACTTCCATCGCGCCCAGCACGGTAAGGTCGATATGCCCGCCGCGGATCATCGCGAAGCTTTCCGCCGAGCTGAAATAGACCGACTGCGGCAGTTCGCTGATCGTCTGCTTGCCCGCATTGATCAGGTCGGCGTCCTCCTCGCCTTCGATCGGGAAGGGGCCGATGCCGAGCATGCCGTTTTCCGACTGCAGCGTCACGTCCATCCCGTCGGGGATGTGGTTGGCGACCAGCGTCGGGATGCCGATGCCCAAATTGACGTAGAAGCCGTCCTGCAATTCCTTCGCGGCGCGCGCCGCCATATCATCACGCGTCCAGGCCATGTCAGTTCGGCTCCCATTGCTTGTCGGAGGGGAAGATGTCGGCAAAGCCGCCGCGGATCGACGGGCCATAGACGGGGTTGGAGAAGAGGAACCAGCCATGGCCCCACAGGCCCGCCACCGGTCCGCTCGTCGCCATCGTCTTGCGGTCGGCGACCGACAGCCCGCGTGCGTTGAACGCCTGCGCGAAATCGCCGAGCTGGTCGCCGCCCATCGCGATCACGCACCAGCGCGAAGCGATCAGCGCCCGGCGGCCGTCCTTGCTCGCTCCGTCGGGCGTGTCGCCCATCAGGAACAGTGTCTCGCCATGCTTGAAATCCCCAAGGCCGGCGGCGCGCAGCGTATCCTCGCTGCCCTTGGGATTGGCGGCGCTGCGGTTGGTGTTGACGATGATCGTCACCCCTGCACCGCGCATGATCGCCAGCGCATCGATGACGCCGGGCATCGCGACCGCCTTGCCGGCACCGGTCTTTTCCCACTGGTCCCAGACTGCGGGATCGAAATCCTTCCCCTGCTCGGCAAAGTAGCGCATCGCGCCGAGATTCCAGATCAGCGTTTCGTCGGCGTCGAACACCGCCGCGAGCGGCTTGTCCCCGCAATCGTCGAACTTCGGCGCGGTGGGTGTCGAACCTTCGGCGAGCACGACCTGGCGGCGCGGCGCCGCCGAAATCGCGGCCATGCGGACATAATCGGCCATGGTGCGATAGACCTGCGCCGAGGCGATCGCGCCCTCAGCCGAACCATAGAGCCACTGCTGCCCCGCCGGCGGCGAGGTCGGCGTCGGCTTTTCACCGACCTGCGAGGCGATCACTTCGGCGCTGGGCGCGGCGGGCGCCGTCGTCGCGGCGGTCTGGGCGCAGCCGGCGAGCAGCAGGCCGGCCGACAGGGCAAGCGCGCGCATCATGCGGCTTCCCGCGGGCGTACGGTGCGGAATTCGATCTTCTTGTCATAGGGCGCGCCGACGATCAGGCGCTTCACATAGATGCCGGGCAAATGGATGCAATCGGGATCGAGGCTGCCAACGGGGACGATCTCCTCGACCTCGGCAACGCAGATCTTGGCCGCGGTCGCCATCGGTTGGTTGAAGTTGCGCGCGGTCTTGCGGAAGATCAGATTGCCGCTTTCGTCGGCCTTCCAGCCCTTGACGATCGCGAGGTCGGCAAAGATGCCGCGTTCGAGGATATAATCCTGCCCGTCGAAATTCTTGACCTCCTTGCCCTCTGCCACCGCGGTGCCGACGCCGGTCTTGGTATAGAAGCCGGGGATGCCCGCGCCGCCCGCGCGACAGCGTTCGGCGAGCGTGCCCTGCGGACAGAATTCGACCTCGAGCTCGCCGGCCAGATACTGCCGCTCGAACTCCTTGTTCTCGCCGACATAAGAGGAGATCATCTTCTTCACCTGCCGCGTGCGCAGCAGCTTGCCGAGCCCTTCGCCGTCGATGCCGGCATTGTTGCTGGCAATGGTGAGGTCCTTCGTCCCGGCGTCGCGGATCGCGTCGATCAGCCGTTCGGGGATACCGCAAAGGCCGAAGCCGCCCGCGCAGATATGCATGCCGTCGAAGAGCAGCCCTTCGAGCGCGGATGCTGCATCGGGATATTGCTTGTTCGCCATGACGGGACTCCCTTCCTCTGATCGGCGGCGACCTTGGCGCAAATAAATCATCAATTCTAATTGTTCTATTTTTCGATTATCCATAACCAATGTCAATCAATCGCATCTCCATCTATCATCTTGAAACCTTGCTGTGGATCGATCGGCTCGGCACTTTCTCGGCCGCTGCCGAGCGGCTCAACACGACGCAGCCCGCGGTGTCGGCGCGGATGCGCGAATTGGAGCAGCGATTGGGGTCGACGCTGTTCCGCCGCGACGGGCGCACCATGTCGCTGACCCCGGCGGGGCGCAAACTGGTCAATGATTGCACCCCGCTGCTGCGCGACATGCAACTCGCGCTGCTCGGCAGCGGCGGGTTCAACGAGGCGAGCGGCGTGGTGCGGATCGGCGCGGGCGAGATCGCGGCCGCGAGCTGCCTGCCGCCCTTCGTTGCGGCGCTGAAAGCCGAAATGCCCAATGTCGCGCTCGAGATCGAGATCGACCTGACCGCGAATCTGATCCAGCAACTGCTGACCGGCCGCACCGATCTGGCGTTTGCGGCGGGACCGATCGCGCACCCGGCGCTTCGGACCAGCCCGATCGGCGAGGTTGCACTGCTCTGGCTCGCCAACCCGGCGGTCGCCGCGCTGTTCGAGCGCGGAACGGGCGAACAGCAGGTGCCCGTCTGGTCGCTTGCCAGCCCCTCGCCGATCCACGGCCGGATGCGCGAGGCGATCGCGGCGTCAAGGATCGCGCAGAAATCGCTGAACCTGTGCAACAACGCCCGGATGATGATCGACATCGCACGCGCCGGCGGCGGTGTCGGCATCTTTCCCGAACCGATGGTGCGCGCCGAGGTTGCCGCGGGCGCGCTCGTCGAACTGGCGGGGCTGCCCGCGCTCGCGCCGGTCGAATTCCGCGTCGCGATGCGCGTGTCGGATACCGAACCAGTGCTGACGCGCATCTTCGATCAGGCCGCGGGCCTCAGCCTGACCGCGGGATAGCGCGGCACGCGAAGATTCGTCCCTTTTGACCCCGGTCAATGAACGATAGGATCGCGCGGCGCATTATTCTGATGTTCACTGGACAAAGGAGGCCCCCAATGCGCTCAATTCTGGTTCACGCCGACAGCGACGCCGCGTCCGAAGGACGCTTGCAGGTCGCACTCGATTGTGCCCGCCGTTTCGAAGGCCATGTCAGCCTGCTCATCGCGACGCCGCTGCGCGAATTCGTCAGCTTCGATCCGTTCGGCGGCACCTATTTCGCCGCCGAGGCGCTGGCGAAGGCGCAGGCCGACGATCTGGCGCTCGAAAGCCGGCTTGCCGACCGGCTGGCGAAGGAAGATGTGCCGTGGGACATCGAAATGGCCGATGGCGAAATCGTGAGCGCCTTGTCGGGCGCTGCGACGCTCGCCGATCTGGCGATCGTCAGCCTGCCCAAGGCGAAGGGCGATTTCCGCAGCGGCCCGCCAATGCTCGCGGGCGATCTGGCGCTGACCGCGTCGGTCCCGGTTCTCGCGCTGCCGCAGGACAGCAAGGCGCTCGATTTCGACAAGCCGGCGCTGATCGCGTGGAACGGCAGCCCCGAAGCCGCCCATGCGGTGCGCGCCGCGGTTCCTTTCCTGAAGGACCGCCCGGTCATGATCGTCACGATCGGAGGCGACGAGGGCGATTTCGCTGCGGAGGAGGCCGCGCGCTATCTGTCGCGGCACGGCATCCACGCCGAACTGCGTGCGATCGAGCGCGGCGTCGAAACCCCCGAGGAGCGGATCGAAAAGGAAGCCGACGCGCTGGGCGCCGGCCTGATCGTGATGGGCGCCTTCGGTCGCAGCCGGCTGCGCGAGACGATCTTCGGCGGCGCGACGCAATATCTCGTGACGGGCGGCCGCTATCCGCTGCTGCTCGCGCACTAGACCCGAAAGACAGGCCTGGACGACGGCGAACGATCGGTTTCGGACATCGCAAGCAGACCTATTACGCACAGCATGAGGCGACGAATCATGTTTTCTGTAATCCTCGCTGGCATGCTCGGCATTTCGGTTGGTTGGGCAGCGCGAAGTTATCTCGCCATTGACAGTTGTCTTGATGGCGGTGGCCGCTGGGCAGAGCGAGGTGATCGATGTGAGGGCATCCCGGCCCAAAACCGGATGAGCCGCTAACGACCGATAGCGGGCATGAAATCCTCCCTGTGGCCGCAGGCCATGGGGAGGTGGCAGCGCGAAGCGCTGACGGAGGGGCTAATGGCGCGCCGTCGCAGCCCCTCCACCACGCCCTTCGGGCGCGGTCCCCCTCCCCATCGCTGCGCGACAGGGAGGATATGATCGGTCGTCATCCTGAACTTGTTTCAGGATCCATTCTTCCGACGCCGCGTGAATGGATCCCTGATCAAGTCCGGGATGACGACGGTATGAAAGTCCCGCGTCGATGTTGTGCACCCCGGCAAAGGCCGGGGCCCACGGCTTTACAGCGCCAACGTTGGCGTTCGACACGCTGGGCCCCGGCCTTCGCCGGGAACACAAAGCGGCTAGCAGCAACGTCCGCTAACCACCCAAAATTCCGCGCGGGGCAATGCACCGCTCTGGCCACTCAGGGCAGCGGCATGCCCAGCGCGGCGGACAGGTCGGCCAGCGCCTGTTCGCCGCTCGTCACCTTGATCGCGTGCATGCCGAGCCCTGCGGCGGGTTTGCAGTTGATGCCAAGGTCGTCGAGGTAGATGCAGGCGGCGGGCTCGACGCCCAGCGCCGCGCACATCATCTGATAGATGCGCGGGTCGGGTTTGCGTACGCCGACCTTCGACGATTCGATGACATGGTCAAAGCGCGCCATGATCGCCGCGACCTCGGCCGCCATTGCTTCGCTGCGCGCCATGCCGGCGCCCTTGCCCGACGGCACATTGTTGGTGATGCAGCCGATCGTGAAGCCGCCGGCCTTCAGCGTGTCGAGCGCCGCAACCATTTGCGGGCGCACCGCGCCGGCGAGGACCGCCAGAACCGCTTCACCTTCAAGGTCGTGGCCCAGCGCGCGCGCTTCTTCGGCGAACAATGTGTCGAAGGTCGCGGCGTCGATCTCGGCGCGCTCGAACAGCGCCCAGGCATTGGTGTCGGGGTTGCGCGCATTCACCCCGCGCACGAAATCGCGGGGTAGCCCGCGTTCGGCTTCCAGCCGGTTGAACGCCTCGAAGGGCGAGGCGGTGATGACGCCGCCGAAGTCGAAGATCACATGCGTATATTGAGCCATGCCGACGGCCATGCCGCGCGCTATCGTCCAAGATCAAGCGAATTTGATCGCATCTTTCGGGACGCCACGCCCCTGCCGCTACGGCAAGGCGCGGCGCTGTTCATTCACCGGAGGATTTATGCTGCTCGAAGGAAAGACCGTCATCATCACCGGCGCGAGTTCGGGAATCGGGCGCGCCGCCGCCCGGCTGTTTGCGCGTCACGGCGCGCGGCTCGTGCTCGGCGGACGCGACCGGACGCGGCTCGATGCCGTGGTCGCCGAAATCGCCGCCGATAACGGAACGGCGCGCGCGGTCGCGGGCGACGTTGCCGATGCCGCGACGCACGAGGCACTGGTTGCCGCCTGCGCACCGTGGGGCGGGCTCGACATCGCTTTCAACAACGCGGGTACGGTCGGCGCGCTCGCCCCGCTCGCCGATCAGGCGCCGGGCAATTGGGACGCGGTGATGGCGGCCAATCTGACCGCCGCCTTTCTGGGCGCCCGCGCGCAGATTCCGTCGATGCTGGCGCGCGGCAAGGGCGCCCTGATCTTTACCTCAAGCTTTGTCGGCAACAGCGTCGGGCTGCCGGGCATGGCCTGCTACGGCGCCGCCAAGGCGGGGCTGCTCGGACTCGTGCGCGGGATCACCGCCGATTATGGCGCGGCGGGTATTCGCGCCAACGCGCTGATCCCGGGCGGGACCGATACGGCGATGGCGGGCGATGCCGAATCGAAAGCATGGGCCGCCAGCCTGCACGCGATGAAGCGTATCGCCGACCCCGACGAGATCGCGCAGGCGGCGCTGTTTCTGGCGAGCGACATGGCGAGCTTCGTTTCGGGATCGGCGCTATGGGCCGAAGGCGGCAACGCCGCGGTCAAGCTCTGACCGGGAGGCGGACGCAGGGGGGCGCTGCGTCAGGGGACGACCAATATCCCCGCCGCGGGGTCGGCGCGTCCCGACAGCATTTCGCGATAGGCATCGAGCGCCGCGGCGCTACCTTCGCGCCGGTCGATGCGCGCGATGCGCGGCGCAACCGCCATGAAGCCCAACCATGCCTCGGCGATCCGCTGCCCAAAGCCCGCGGCGCCCCAGTCGCCGACGCGTTTCTGGCTGCGGCCGGGGGCAAAGAAGCCCTGCCGTTCGGGGCCGGCCAGCGCCGCGGCGTCGGCCTCGGCGTCCCAGTGCGATTTGCCGACGATGATCGATACTTTCAGCGCATCGCCGAAATGGCTGTGCACCGCGCGGGTGACCGCGCCATTGCCCGCCATGTCGACAAAGGCCGACGGCACCGCAGCGTCGAGCGAGGCGATGTCGTCATAGGCGATCACACGGTCGTAGATGCCCTGCGCGGCCAGCGCCGCGACATTGGCCTTGCTCGTCAGTCCGATGCTGACGGGGCGGGCCCCCGCACGCTGGGCGAGCGCGAAGCCGAGGCCGATCGCCGTCTTGCTCGACGCGCTGGCGATCAGGATCTGGTCGGCGCCATAATCGCCTTCATCCTCGAACTGGTCGGCGATCAGCCAGCCGGTGAGGAAGAGCGGACGGAAGATCGGCCAATAATCATGATGATCGGCGCGATAGTCGGGCAAA
Source organism: Sphingopyxis sp. A083 (assembly GCF_001468495.1). Taxonomy (NCBI): domain Bacteria; kingdom Pseudomonadati; phylum Pseudomonadota; class Alphaproteobacteria; order Sphingomonadales; family Sphingopyxidaceae; genus Sphingopyxis; species Sphingopyxis sp. A083. The sequence continues at coordinate 691,639 of NZ_LNSK01000001.1, forward strand.
GCCTCGATCCGCTGATATTGATTGTAAATGGGAGGCAGGGAAGTGCGCCGCGGCGTGATGTCGGTGAAGCCGCCGGCGCCGACCTTGCCCGCGCTGAGCACCGCATGGCTTGCCATCGGATAATAGCCGTAAAAGCGATCGCCGGGCGCGATGCCCTCGGCGGCGCTCTCGATCACGGTGGCGAACCCCCAGACAGGCAGGCGGGCGGGGGCGTCACGCTCGGCGAAAAAGTCCCAATAGCCCTGATCGTTGCCAAACAGCCCCGCAGGCTTGCCGAAGACGGCGTAGGTGATGTTGTTCGCCGTCATCGCATAGCTGTCGACGCGCACACGAACCTCGCCGGCGCGCAGCGGCGCATGATCCGCCCGTGCGAGCGCCGCCTTCGAAATCGTGTCCCGATCGATGTCGATGGTCCAGGCCATATCGTTCATGCTTCTCTCTCCCGTCAGCCCAGCGGCGCTTCGAACAGCGATCCGATCGCGATGGTCAGCGCCATGGCGAAGGCGCCCCAGAAGGTGACGCGCAGCACGGGGCGCAGCATCGGCGCATTGCCCGCCCACGCGCCGAGCGCGCCGAGGATCGCAAGGAAAGCGATCGACGCGCCCGACACCGTCCACGGCAGCGACGATCCCGTATCGAGGAAAACCACCAGCAGCGGCAGCGCCGCGCCCGCAGTAAAGCTGGCGGCCGATGCGACCGCGGCCTGCACCGGACGCGCCTTCATATGGTGGGTCAGCCCCAGTTCGTCGCGCAAATGGCTGTCGAGCGCATTGTGCGCGGTCAGCTGCGCGGCGACCTGTTCTGCAAGCGGACGGTCGAGCCCGCGTTCCTGATAGATTTGGGTCAGCTCCTCCAGCTCGAATTCGGGGTCGGTGGCGAGTTCGTGCCGTTCCTTTGCGATGTCGGCCTTTTCGGCGTCGCCCTGCGAACTGACCGAGACATATTCGCCCGCCGCCATCGACATCGCACCAGCGACCAGACCCGCGATGCCGGTAAGGAGGATGGCGGGTTGCGCCGCGCCCGCCGCCGCGACCCCCGCGATCAGGCTCGCGGTCGAGACGATGCCGTCGTTGGCGCCCAGAATCGCGGCGCGCAGCCATCCGATCCGCGCGACAGAGTGGGTTTCGCGGTGAGTATCGCGGCGCATATCTTCCCCTTTTCCGACCGGCGACCGATCAATATTGCAGCGTCAGTCCCGGCCGGTTCCAGCGCGTCTTTACCAGCCGCCCGGTGCCCGACAAGGTGATATAGGCATCCTGCATGTCGGCGCCGCCAAAGGCGATGTTGGTGGTGAAAATATCGTCGGTCGCGACGAACTCCACCAACTCTCCCGACGGCGACACGACGCTGATCCCGCATTCGCCGATGGTCGCGACGCAGATATTGCCGTTCGCCTCCATCGCCAGGCTGTCGAAGAATTTATAGCCGGCGGGGCGATAGAGCGGGATGCCGGGGCCGCCGGGACCGGCGTCGGGGGCGACCTTGCCGGGCGCCGTGATGTTGAACTTCATCAGGCGGCAGGTGTAGGTTTCGGCGGCGTAGAGCGCCTTGCCGTCGGGTGAGAGGCCGACGCCGTTCGGATTGTTCGACGGAAAGATCACTTCCTCGATAAAGCTGCCGTCGGCCTTGGCATAGAAGATGCCGACGATGTCGTGGCAGCGCTTTTCATAATCGACCTTACCATGATCGGTGAACCAGAAGCCCCCGTGGCTGTCGAACATGATGTCGTTGGGGCCGCGCAGCACGACGCCGTTGTCGCCCGATTTATAAAGGATTTCGACCGCGCCCGTTTCGATATCGATGCGTTCGATTCGGCCGCCCGAATAATCCTTCGCGATGCCGTGCGGTGCCAGATAGCCGTTCGATTCGGTATATTCGAAGCCGCCGTTGTTGCAGCAGTAAAGCTTGCCGTCGGGACCGATCGCCAGGCCGTTGGGACCGCCGCCGGGGGTCGCGATCACCGCCTTGCGACCGCCGGGCCAGCAGCGCGTGATACGGCCGGCCTCGATCTCGGTCACGATGACGCTGCCGTCGTCCATCACCACCGGCGCCTCGGGAAAGCGCAATCCGTCAGCGATCAGTTCAAACTCGGCCATTCTCGTCTCCCTTGCTTTTGCTATTCGTCATGCCGGACCTGATCCGGCATCCATTCCTTCCAACGCAGCGGATAATGGACCCCGGATCAAGTCCGGGGTGACGAAGAGATGGCGGTGCGCGCGCGTCGCTCTCCCGCTTGCTCTTGCGCTTATCCTATGCTTTGCGCGCATCATGCCCGTTCGCACGCTCTTCGCCACAAATTTTTACGAGGCCGACATTGCCGCGCCCGACCTGCTGCAAGAGCTGGAGGAAAGCTGCCGGCTGTTCGCGCGCGAGGATGGCGCGGGCAAGGCGTGGAGCCGCGCGCACGGTTATCGCGGCTATACCAGCTATGCCAGCCTTGACGACCTGCCCGACCGCGACCCCGCCTTTCACGACCTCAAGCGCCTGCTCGACAAGCATGTGAAGGCCTTTGCCAAGGCGTGTCACTTCGATCTCGCCAAGCCGCTCAAGCTCGACAGCCTGTGGGTCAATGTCCTCAAACCCGGCGGTACGCACAGCGGGCATATCCACCCGCACAGCATCGTATCGGGCACCTTCTATGTCGCCGTGCCCCCCGGATCGGGCGCGCTGAAGCTCGAAGATCCGCGACTCGCGATGCTGATGGCGGCGCCGGGGCGGAGCGAGGATGCGCCCGAGAGCCTGCAGCCCTTCATCTATGCCGAGCCCGCGGCGGGGCGCATTTTTCTGTGGGAAAGCTGGCTGCGGCACGAAGTGATGCCGAACGCCGGCAAGGACGAACGGATCAGCATCAGCTTTAACTATCGCTGATCGGTCCTATATGGGCGCCATCTGATGACCCTCCATTTCCCGTTCGATGCGAACGGATCAGACAGGAAATTGCCCAATGACCGCGACCTACGACGCCGACCTGCAGCTTTTCATCGACGGTGCCTGGCGGAGCGGCGAAGGGCGCGAGGCGCGGCCGGTCTATAACCCCGCAACCGCGGCGACGATCGCCGAGCTTCCCGTCGCGACCGCGGCCGACCTCGACGAAGCGCTTGCCGCCGCGGCGCGCGGCTGGCCGGTCTGGCGCGCCAAGACCCCTGACGAGCGCGCCGCGCTGATGCGCAAGGCCGCCGGACTGATCCGCGAACGGGCCGACCATATCGCGACCTTGCTCACGCTTGAACAGGGCAAGCCGATCGCGGAGGCGCGCGGCGAAGTGCTTTCGGCCTCGTCGTTGCTCGAATATTTTGCCGAACAGGGCAAGCGGATCGAGGGCCGCGTCGTGCAGCGCCCGGCGGGTCAGCGCGCGATGGTGCTGAAACAGCCCGTCGGTCCGGTCGCGGCGTTCAGCCCGTGGAATTTTCCTGTCAATCTGATGATCAAGAAAGTCGCGCCAGCGCTCGCCGCGGGCTGTGTCGTAATCGCCAAGGCGCCCGAGGAAACGCCGGGCTGCACCAGCGCGATCATGCGCTGTCTTGCCGATGCGGGCATCCCCGGCGATGTGGTGCAGCTCGTCTATGGCAATCCCGACATGATCAGCCGCCACCTGCTCGGCAGCGAGGTGATCCGGAAGGTCAGCTTCACCGGATCGACCGCGGTCGGCAAGCATCTGATGAAGCTCGCCGCCGACCGGGTGCAGCGCATCACGATGGAGCTCGGTGGACACGCCCCCGTGCTGGTGTTCGACGATTGCGACCTTGAAACGACGCTCGACCGCGTCGTGACGCAGAAGTTTCGCAACGCCGGCCAGGTCTGCGTCTCGCCGACGCGCTTCTATGTGCAGGACGGCATCTACGACGCTTTCGTGAAGGGCTTTGCCGAACGCACCGCGCGCGTGAAGATCGGCAGCGGGCTCGATGCCGGCACCCAGATGGGACCGCTCGCCAACGCGCGCCGCGCCCCCGCGCTGGAAGCGATGATTGCCGATGCGACCGCAAAGGGCGCGCGGGTGATCGCGGGCGGCGCCGCGACGGGCGAAGGCTATTTCTTCCAGCCGACGGCACTGGCCGACGTGCCGCTCGACGCCGATGCGATGAACAACGAACCCTTTGGCCCGATGGCGCTGATCCGGCCGTTCGCGACCGAAGAAGACGCGCTCGAACAGGCGAACCGGCTGCCCTATGGCCTTGCCGCCTTCGCCTTCACTGAAAACGGCCGCCGCATCAACCGCGTTGCCGACGGCATCGAAAGCGGCATGGTCGGGATCAACAGCTTCGTCATCTCGGCCAATGACATGCCTTTCGGCGGGATCAAGGAATCGGGCTTCGGCAGCGAGAGCGGACCGGAAGGCCTCGACGGTTATCTCGTCGCCAAGGCGGTGCATATTTACTGAGCGGCCAACTGCTTTGCGTGTGCTCCCGCACAGGCGGGAGCCCAGAGCGTCCTAAAGCGAAGCTCGCCTGATCTGGCTCCGGGTCCCCGCTTTCGCGGGGACAGGCGGGTCGTCAATCGCGCTCCAGCGCTACGAAATCGCGGCCGAGCGGCGCCAGATGCGCGCCGCCGTCGACGAAGATCGTCTGCCCCGTCACCGCCTCGGCGCGGGCGAGCCAGGCGACCGCGCCGGCAATATCGTCCGGGGTCGGCAGCGCGCCGAGCGGCATGCGTGCCGCGAGCCGCGTCATCTGTCCCGCGCTGTAATCGTCGGTGGGGAGGGTAAGCCCCGGCGCCACCGCATTGACGCGCGCGCGCGCGCCGAAGGCGACCGCCAGCGTCGCCGTCGCCTGCCACAGCGCCTGCTTCGACAGGCTGTAGGCAAGCTGGTCGGGCACCGGGTTGGCGATGCGCTGGTCCAGGATGTTGACGATCGCGGGGCGCCGGCCGCCTTCGTTCGCGGCGACCATGGCGCGCGCGAGCATCACCGGCGCGTGATGATTGATCTGCATCGTTTCGGCCAGCGCGGCGCCGGTCAGCGTGTCCCATTCGCCCTCGGGAAACAGCGAGGCGTTGTTGACGAGCAGCGCGGGCGCACGGCCGAACCTTGCGATCACCGCGGGCACCAGCGCATCGACGGCGGCCGGATCGGCGAGGTCGGCGGCGAAGCGGTGACATTCGGCGCCCGTGTCGGCCAGCGCGTCCTCCAGCACGGCATCGGCCGCGCCGGGGCTGCGCTTGTGGATTGCGAGCGCATAGCCCTCGTGCGCGAGCCGCGCCGCGATCGCCGCGCCGATCCGGTGCAGACCACCGGTGACGAGTGCGATCGGCGCCGCCGTCATTTGCGCGCCCGGCGCATCGTGATGCCGATCTCTTCGCCATCCTCGGCGATCGCGAGCTTGACGATCTTCACCTCGACCTCTTCGACCTTGTCGTCCTGCAGGAACAGCGTGTCGATGATATGGTCGGCGACGCTTTCGATCAGCACGAAATGCACGTCCTTGGGCAGTCCCTCGGTCGCCGCGAATTTCAGGTTCATATAGTTTTTGGAGGCGCTGAGCGGGGTTGCCGGGTCATAATGATCGGCCATCACCAAGCGCGCACGCACCGAAATGCGCAGCGGCTGCGGCAGGTGGGTTTCTTCGGAATAAATGCCGGTCAGCACATCGACGGTCAGCCCGTCCACTTCCAGCCACAATGTGTCGGTCACAAGAAATTCCTGTCGTACGGGCGCGACATTCGGCTTTCCATTGCCGGTCGGCGACCCTAAAGCGCCGCCGCATTAGCGAAAGGGTGCGCGTTGGTCGAGTTACTTCCATTGTCCGAAATCGAACCGCAGGCGGTCGAGGCGCTCCTCGACGCCGCTTTCGGATCGGACCGCTTTGGACGAACCGCCTATCGCATCCGCGAGGGTATGGATGCGGTCCCCTGCCTCAGCTTCGCCGCTGTCGAGGATGGCGCGCTAGTCGGCACGATCCAGTGCTGGCCGGTCGCGCATCGCGATGCGCAGGGGACGGCGACGCCGCTGGTGATGGTCGGCCCGGTTGCGGTGCGCCCCGATGTTCAGCGCGGCGGGCACGGCCGCGCGCTGATGGACCGCATGCTCGAATCGGCGCGGACGATGGCCGACGGTGCGCTGATGATGATCGGCGATCCCGAATATTATGGCCGCTTCTTCGGCTTCACCGCGGACGCGACGGGGGCGTGGGACTTGCCCGGCCCCTATGAAAAGCACCGCCTGCTCGCGCTCGCCGTCAACGGTCACGATTTGCCCGTCGCTGCGGGGATGATCGGCCCGCGCTGAAGGATCGCTTCAGGCGACCCCGTGATACCACCACACGCCGCCGCGATCCTCCTTGCGCACGCGGCCTTCGACCTCGAGCCGCTTGAGATGCGCCAGCGCTTCGCCGGTCGCCAGATTCTGGTTGTGGGCGCCGATCGGGCGGTTGAACAGCAGCGGGAAGGTGTCGACCGCGCGCATCGGGGTTTCGGCGACCGCTTCGGCAACCTTGTAGAGCCGCATGCGGTGTTCGTCGCGGAGCGCCATCAGGCGGACGTGCAGCCCGCGAAAGGGCTCGCCATGCGCGGGACAGGTCACGACGTCGGCGGGAACGGTCGCGAGCAGCTTGTCGATCGAGGCGAGCCATTCGCCCAGCGGATCGGCATCGGGTTCGGTGATGTTGACCGACACGTTCGAGCTGATCCGCGGCAGTACCTGATCGCCCGAGACCAGCACGCCTTCGCGCTCGTTCCACAGGCACGCATGTTCGGGGCTGTGGCCTGACCCGGTGACGACGCGCCACATGTGCTTGCCGAAATCGATCCGGTCGCCGTCGGCGATGCGGACATAGCTGCGCGGCAGCGCGAAGATCATGCGCTGAAACATGTTCCAGCCGCCCGCGCGCTGGCGCTCGATCGCCTCTTCGTCCCATCCCGCGGCGCGCGACTGGGCCAGCACCTCGTCGGGAGCGACGTCGGAGGAATCGGCGACGATGGCGCGCGCGGTGAGCATTTCGCCGCGCGTCATCCACAGCTTCACCTGCTGCTTCTTCGCAATCCAGCCGGCAAGGCCGATATGGTCGGGGTGCAGATGCGTGCCGAAAACGCGCGTGATGCGCGCGGTCGCGAGCGGCCCGGCATAGAGCGCCTTCCAGGCGTCCGAACAGATGGTCAGGCAAATGCCCGTATCGACCACCGCCACCCCGTCGGAGCCGTCGGGGGCGGCGTCGTCGAGCAGCCAGCTGTTGATGTGGCCGAGCGAACCCGGCATCGGGATGCGCGCCCAGCTGATGCCGTCGGCGATGCGGATCGTTTCGCCGGTCCCCGGTGCGGCGTCGCCCCAGGGATAGGTCAATCCGGCGTGGCTCGTCGCGGTAAAGCTGTCGTCCTGGGTCAGCGACGCGTCCGGCGAACCGCTGGCCGCCGGAATATCATCCTCGTCGCCGCCGACCGCCATGCGTCAGGCTTCGTCGTCCGAATGATCCTCTGCCGCGCGTGCTTCGGCGGCGGCGCTGCGCTCGGCGCGCAGTTCCTCGAGCAGCGCCTCGCGGTCGCCTTCGAAGCGGCTGTCTTCGGGGGCCTTGATCCCCGCCTTTTTCGCGGCCTTCGCGACGATCGCGTCGAGTTCGCGCTGCGAGCAGAGACCGAGCGTCACCGGATCCTTGGGCACGATGTTCGCGCTGTTCCAGTGGCTGCGATCGCGGATCGCGCCGATGGTGTTGCGCGTCGTGCCGATCAGCTTGCCGATCGCGCCGTCCGACACTTCGGGATGGTTCTTCAGGATCCAGGCGATGCCGTCGGGCTTGTCCTGACGCTTGCTGACCGGCGTGTAGCGCGGGCCGCGGGTGCGGCGGATCGTGTCCTGCGCCTGCTTCGTCATCTTGAGCTTGTAGTTCGGGTCGTTCTGGCCCTTTTCAATCTCTTCCATCGACAGTTCGTGGGCGCGAACCGGATCGCGGCCGGTATATTTGGTCGCCGCGGTCTCATCGGCGATCGCCTGCACTTCCAGGATGTGGATGCCGCAATAATCGGCGATCTGCGCAAAGGTCAGGCCGGTGTTGTCGACCAGCCAGGCGGCGGTCGCATGCGGCATCAGCGGGGTGGCATCGGCATTGGCCATGACTGCTTCTCCAAAAGCGGAAATAATAAGGGCCGCCCCTCGCGGGGCGGCCGGACATTGGCCGCGGCTTTATACGCCTTTGCCGATGGCGGCAAGCCCCGGCGATTCGGCGCCGTTTGCGGCAATATTGTTCCGATCCGCCCGGCGATGTGCCCCTTCAGCTATTTCCAGAGGAACGCCAGCATCCCGATCAGGCCTTTCGCCTCTGCCGAGCCGGCCGGCACGGGCGGCAGATAGGCGCGGCAGTCGAGACAGGCGGCCTGCACCGATCCGCTGCTCGTCAGCATCTGCATATCCTGCACCAGCCGGCGCTCGGCGAGGGTGCGGTTCATTGCCGCGATGCCGAACCAGCCGCGCGGCGCGAGTGCGGTTTCATCCTGCTCGGCGCCGGTCCAGGCGGCGAGCATCTTCGACCATTCGCTCGGCTCTTCCTCGAAATATTGGGCGTGGAAGGCGCCATCGACCTTGGCAAGCTTCGCCGCGGCTGCGAGGGCGTCGGGCAGCCCGCCGAACTGGTCGACCAGCCCGATCTGACGCGCGGTGCCGCCGGCCCAGACGCGGCCCTCGGCGATCGCCTCGATCTTTTCGATGGGCTGTTTGCGGCTCTTGGCGACGAGGCCGGTGAAGCGGGCATAGACGTCCTCGACCCCCGCCTGCGCGAGCTGGTTGAACTCTTCGTTGACGCCGCCGAGGATGTCGGGCTGTCCCGACAGCGGGGTGGTGCGGATGCCATCGGTGGTGACGCCGATCTTGGCGAGCGTCTTGTCGAAACTCGGCAGGATGCCGAACACGCCGATCGAGCCGGTGATCGTCTCGGGCTCGGCAAAGATGCGGTCGGCGGGGGTAGAAACCCAATAGCCGCCCGACGCTGCAACATTCGCCATCGAGACGACGATCGGCAGCTTCTTCGCCTTGGCGACGAGCAGCGCCTGGCGGATCTGTTCGGACGCCAGCACCGATCCGCCGGGCGAATCGACGCGCAGCACGATCGCCTTGACGCCGTCGTCCGATGCGGCGTCGAGGATATGTTCGGCGATCGTATCGCCGCCGGCGCTGCCGGGGCGCGCCTTGCCGTCGACGATGGTGCCCACGACCGGAACGACCGCGATCGCGGCTCCCTTGGCTTCGGGCGGGTTGGCGGCGACCCAGTTTTTGAGCGGGATCGCATTATAGGCCCAAGGCTGGCTGTCGTCGGGCGCGCCGGCGATTTCGGCGACGCGCTCGCCGAAAGCGAGTCGGCCGCCGATCTTGTCGACCAGTCCGGCGTCGAGCGACGCCTTGCTGAGGTCATTGTTTGCGGCCTTCACCACCGCGGCCGGAGTGGCCAGCACCGCGTCGAGCTTTGCCTGCGGCCGCGCCTTCTTCACTTCGGCGAGCCAGGTGTCCCACAGCACCGAGGCATAGGCCAGATTGGCCTCCTTCGCCTCGGGCGACTGGTCGCTGCGCAGATAGGGTTCGACCGCGCTCTTGAAAGTGCCGACGCGATAGATGTTCGCGGTGATGCCGAGCCGGTCCATCAGCCCCTTGTAATAGAGGCGCGATCCGCCGGGGCCGGCGACGGCGACGCCGCCGATGCTGTCGGTCCATATTTCGCTCGCATGCGCGGCGAGCTGATAGCTGTCGGTCGTATAGGCGGTGGCGAAGGCGAGCACGGGCTTCTTGGCCGCCCGCACCTTGTCGACCGCGGCGCCGACTTCGGCAAGCGACACCTGTCCGCCGCCGACGAAGCGGTCGAGGTCGAGAACGACGGCGCTGACGCGGTCGTCCTTCGCCGCGGTTTCGATAGCGCGGACGACGTCGCGGGTGCGATATTCCTTCATCCGATCGCCGCCCGACACGGCGGCAAAGGGATCGACCTCGGCCGGTTGTTCGCTCAGCACGCCGTCGAGTTCGACGACGAGCGCGCCCTTGCTGACGGGCAGCGACGCATTGGGACGGCCGGAGAGCAGCGCGAAGAGCCCGACGAAAAAGAGCAGGAGGAACAGGAGCGCGAGCCCGTCCTTGATCGCGACGAGCAGGTTCCAAACCTTGCGCGGAAAGCTGGTGCCGCCGCGCGGCCGGTCGTCGCCCGGCAGCGGACGGCGAACCGGAATGGCCCAGGGGCCGGCGGAATCGGGGGTCTGGGGCGGCGTGGCGCTGGTGTCGGTCATGCCCCGTGCCTAATCCGCCCGCCCGGCCTTGGCAATCCAAGCTTCGACGGGCGTCCGGCGAAGCCCCACCGGCGACGTCAGAGCCAGCCCTGTTCGCGGTACCAGCGCACCGTTTCGGCGAGCGCCTCATCGGTGGCGAGCGCGGGCTGCCACAGCGCTGCTGGCGGCTGTGTCCCGGCGGTCGCAACCCAGTCGGGATGCGCAATATAGGCGGCGCGGTCGGGCGTCAGCTTGGCGCGATCGCGGCGGACGAGGCGGTCGAGATGCCCGCCCGCCTTGAGCACCGCCGCCGGCACCGACAGCGCCGGTACGTTCGGCCGCCCGATCGCGCGGCCGATCGCCTTCGCAAATTCGCGGTGCGTCCAGCCCCCGTCTTGACCGTCGTCGGGTTCGTAAATCCGGCCAAGGGTTTCTTTGCGGTCGGCCGTCACCGCCAGCAGCAGGCGCGCCAGTTCGTGGACATAGATCGCCGACATCCGCCCCGGCGGGGGGAGCAATGCGATGCCGCGGCCCACCATGCGGAACAGGTCGAGCATGTCGGTGTCGCCCGGGCCGAAGACGGCGGGCGGCCGGATGATGGTCCAGTCGAGCGCGCTCTCCATCACCACGGCTTCGGCGCGTTCCTTCGACCAGCCATAGTTGGACATCGTCGGCTCGCGCGCGGCGAGCGACGAGACATGGACGAAGCGCGCCACCCCCGCATCGCGGGCGGCCGCAACCATATTGGCGGTCGCGATGGCATTGCCCGCCTCGAACGCGGCGCGCGTCGGCACGTTGACGACGCCGGCGATGTGCAGCACCGCATCGGCGCCCGCGATCATTGCGGCCAGGCTGTCGGGCCGGTCGAGCGCGCCGTCGATCCAGGTCACGCCATCGCGCGGCTGTTGCGGCCGCCGCGTCAGCGCGCGCACCTCCCAGCCGGCGGCGACCGCCCGCTGCAATGTCGCACCGCCGACGAAGCCGGTCGCGCCGGTCATGGCCAGAATGGGCGGTTGGTCCGGCGCCGTCACAACAGGACCAGATGGTCGCGGTGGACGATTGCGGCGCGCGGCGCATAGCCGAGCGCGGCCTCCTGGGCATCGCGGCCGAGGCCGAGGATCGCCTGCGCATCGGCGGCGGTATATTCCGACAATCCGCGCGCGATCGTGCGCCCGTCGGGACCGGCGATGTCGAGGATATCGCCGCGCGCGAAGTCGCCCGACGCGCTGGTGACGCCGGCGGCGAGCAGGCTGGCGCCGCCGGCAAGTGCGCGCACCGCCCCGGCGTCGATCGTCAGTCGTCCCTTGGCGGTCAGCCCGCCTGCGAGCCATGCCTTGCGCGCGCTTGCGCCGCGTTCGGCCGTGAAGAGCGTGTGGCGCGCGTCGGCGGACAAGGGGCGTTCGATCCGTCCCGACGCGATGGCGAGGCTCGCGCCCGCCGAATTGGCGATCCGCGCCGCCGCGATCTTCGACACCATGCCGCCCGACCCCATGCCCGATGCCGATCCGGTGTCGGCCATCGCCTCGATCGCGGCGTCGATGCGGTCGACGCGCGCGATATGCGTGGCGCCGGGCTGCACCGGATTGCGATCATAAAGGCCGTCGATGTCGGAGAGCAGGACGACGCCGCCCGCTCCCGCCGCCTGCGCGACGCGCGCCGCGAGCCGGTCGTTGTCGCCGAAGCGGATTTCCTCGGTCGCGACGCTGTCATTCTCGTTGATGATCGGAACCACGCCCAGGGTGAGCAGCCGGTCGAGCGTCGCGGCGGCGTTGAGGTAGCGGCGGCGATGTTCGAGATCGTCGAGCGTGACGAGGATTTGCGCTGCGGTCAGCCCTTCGGCGCCCAAAACCTCGGCCCAGACCTGCGACAGCGCAATCTGTCCGGTCGCTGCCGCCGCCTGCGCATCCTCAAGGCTGGCGCGGCCGCCCTTGGCAAGGCCGAGCCGGCGAGCGCCGAGCGCAATCGCTCCCGACGACACCACGGCAACCTGCTGCCCGGCGCGGCAACGTGCCGCGATGTCGGCGGCGATCCCGGCCAGCCAGTCGCGCCGCACCGCGCCGCCTTCGTCGACGAGCAGCGCCGATCCGATCTTGACGATCAGCCGCGGGCAGGAGGCAGGCGCGAACAACATGCGCGCCCGATAGCGCGCCGATGCCTGCGCGCCAACGAAATTAGACTAGGCGCGTGGACAAGGTCCAACCTGATCGAACGTCCACTTTGGGGTGGGAAGCGGACCGTCCGATTTTTAAAACAGCATGGCAAAAGCGGCCTTCAATTTTGTTCGGAATAAGACTCTATTTCCGCACGTAAAGGCGTTGGAACATTCACAAAGACAGTATCGGCATTCAGTCTCAGGTGTGTTCCATATTCGTCGGATGCGGCGGCAACGATTTGCTTAAACCAGTCAGCATAGGACCAATGGCGAGGTTTTGGACCAAAAAGCCTGCGGGTTTGCTTATCCCAGTTCACTTCCATCGCGGCCCGATAAACATATGGAAATTCAGCTGCAGCCGGACAAACATACAGCCGCCCTTGAGCGTCGATGCCAACCTCGGTGATGATGTCTTCGTTCATACCTAAACCTGACGCATTCAATTGCCCGTAGCAACGTCAGCTTTAGTTCTCGTGAGAGGAACTGCGGAACGTCCGCAATCGGTCGTTTCCGGAAAGGCAGCTTTCCGAACGAACTGGCGGTTAGCTGCAGTCCCTGCGGCGTCGGAATTGTCCGCGCGGCCTAGCGCTTGCCGCCGAAGGTGTAGCTCAGCGCGATCCCGAAGGCCGGCTGGTTGCGCGACCCGAAGGCGCGGGTGACGGGTGAGTCGGCGGCATCGCCGACGAGGCGGTCGTAGCGGGCAAAGGCCGCGACGCCCCAATTGCGCGTCAGCTGGCGCATATAGCCTGCGGTGACGCCGACCGATTGCACGCCGCCCTTGGGATCATAGGCGGGCAGGCCCGAGGCGGCGACATCGGCGGGCGCGACGCCGAAATAGGCGCGGCTATATTTGCTGTCGCCGAGCGAGACGCGCGGCCCGATCGAAAACAGCCAGTCGTCGCCCTGGCGCGCGACATAATCCGCGCCGACATCGCCGACCCAGCCGCCATGACCGCCGAGGCCCTTGCGTGCTTCGACCCGCACGCGCAGCGCCGGGGTCAGCCAGGCTTGGGCGAAGGCGCCCGCTTCGACCGTCAGTCCGACCTTGGGCAGGTTGCCGCCGACGGCTTCGGGCTTGCGCTTGCGGATTATGCTGGCGTTCGGGCCGAAGTCGAATTTCTTGTCGTCGACAAGGTCGAAGCCAAAGCTCTGGTCGGGGGCCTCGAAGGCGAAATCCTCGCCGGGCTTCGCGCGCGAGAGGTCGACGAAGGGGCCGACGACGAGCTTTTTGGATCCGGGGGTTTCGGGCCAGAATTGCGGCCCGGCGAAGACGCGGGTGCGCTTGCCGGTCGTTTCGCCTTCGTCCTGCGCGGCGGCCGGGACGGCGGTGAGCGCCGTGGCCGCGGCCAGGCAGAGCGAGAGAGGCGCGCGCAGGGCGCGGGACGCGTGGGGAGGCATGACGAACTCCTTGTTGTTCCGCGATCAAATGCCCCGCGGGCGCGTTTCGTTCCGCGCCGGCCGCCGCGCCGTCAAAGCGGCGACCAAGCGCCTTCGTCGTCGGCGTCGTCGCGATGGTCGGCCGCGGGCGCAACCGGGCCGATGGCTTCGAGCAATTTGTCGAGCACCGCGCCCACGCCTTCGCCGCTGGCGCCCGACAGCGCCATGACCGGATAGCCGCTTGCTTCTTCAAGCTCGGCCTTGAGCGCGGCGATCAATTCCTCGTCGAGCGTATCGACCTTGTTGAGCGCGACGACGACCGGCTTGTCGGTCAACCCCGCGCCATAGGCGTCGAGTTCGTCGCGCACGATGTGATAGCTGGTCGCGACATCGGCATCATTGGCGTCGACCAGATGCAGCAGCACGCGGCAGCGTTCGATATGCCCCAGAAAGCGGTCGCCGATCCCCGCGCCATCGGCGGCGCCTTCGATCAGGCCGGGAATATCGGCGATGACGAATTCGCGCCCCTTGTGGCTGACGACGCCGAGTTGCGGCCGCGTCGTCGTAAAGGCATAGGCGCCGACCTTGGCCTGCGCGTTGGAGACGGCGTTGATGAAGGTCGACTTGCCGGCATTGGGCAGCCCGACCAGACCCGCATCGGCGAGCAGCTTCAAGCGCAGCCACACCCACATTTCCTCGCCCGGCCAGCCGGGGCCGTGCTGACGCGGTGCGCGATTGGTCGAGCTTTTGTAGCTCGCATTGCCGCGCCCGCCGTCGCCGCCGCGCAGAAAGACGATGCGCTCGCCCTCCTTGGTCAGATCGGCGAGCAGGCTGCGATCTTCGTCATCGGCCAGGATCTGCGTGCCGATCGGCACCTGGATGACCAGATCGTCGCCGCCCGCGCCGGTGCGATCGCGGCCGGCCCCGGGGGTGCCGCGGCGGGCCTTGAAATGCTGGGTATAGCGAAAGTCGATCAGCGTGTTGAGTCCGCTCACCGCCTCGAACACGATGTCGCCGCCCTTGCCGCCGTTGCCGCCGTCGGGGCCGCCATATTCGACATATTTCTCACGGCGAAACGAAACGGCGCCGGGGCCGCCGTCGCCGGACTTCACGAAAATCTTTGCCTGATCGAGGAAATGCATCGGCGCTCTTTAGGGCGAAGGGGCGCATTTGGCTAGGTCGCGATGGCGTCGCTCAACATGCCGCTGCCTTTGCCGCGCGCCGCGATATTTTCCGGCCTATCGCGACGCCCAATAATCGAACGCGATCTGTTGCTGTTCGCGGATGAAGCGCGCCGCGGCGGCGCCTTCCCACGGGCCGTCGTAGCCGAGCAACAGCGCAGTGCCGCCGACCCACCAGCCTTGACCGGGCAGCCGGTCGCTCTCGCGCACCACAAGCACCGCGAGATCGGGTTCGCCATCGAGCGCGCACAGCCGGTCGACCTCGCCCAGCGTCTTGCATAGCGCGCGCATCTTGGGCCGCGTGAAGCGGAAACCCAGGTCGCCGAGTATTTCGGAATAGCTGACGCTGCGTCCGTCGCGCGCCGCGGCGGTCAGGATCGCGCGAATGCGCGGCGCATCGCCCAGCGCGCCGGCATCGGCGGCGGCCGCTTCGCCGCCTAGCCCCTGGTCTTTGGCGGCCATGGGAAAAAGCCCGAGGTGCGCTGGACATAGTCGGCATAGCCGGGACGCGTCTTGTGCAGGCCCTTTTCCAGCAGCGCCTTGCCCGACCAGCGCGTCAGGGTGAAGGTCAGGAAGATGGGACCGATGACGCTCGCCACGGCGGCCCACAGCCCGATGTCGGCAGCGATCAGCCAGATGCCCCACCAGGTCAGCGCATCGCCGAAATAATTGGGGTGCCGCGTATACCGCCACAGGCCGGTGTCGAGCACCTTGCCCTTGTTCGCCGGATTCTTGCGAAAGGCATCGAGCTGCGCGTCGCCGATGCTTTCGAACGCGATACCGGTGAGCGCCGCGGCGACGCCCGCCCAGCCGATGACGCCCAGCGCCGGCACCGGATCGGCCACGCTGGCCCAAATGCCGATCTGCGCGGGGAGGCAGGTGAGGAACAGGAGCGGCGCCTGCGTCAGAAAGACGGTGAGGAGCGCCGTCTGCGCCCAGCTCCAGCCGCGGCGTTCCATCGTGCGCGCCATGATCGGTGTGTAGCGCGGGTCTTCGCCATGCGCGCGCCAGCGCACGAAGAGATGGATCGACAGGCGCAGCCCCCACAGGGCCGTGAGCGCGAGGATCGCCGCCGCGTGCACGCCTTCGATACCGACCTGCGCCGCGCTTGCGAGTGCCAGCAGCACCATGCCGAAAGCCCAGAAGGCATCGATGAACGACACGTCGCGGATCGCCACCGCGACACCCCAGAGGACAAGGATCGCCGCGATCAGTGCCGCGAAATTGATCGCCAGAAGCGTCACTATGTCGGTCATCGGCCCGGTCCCTCCTCGCCCTGTGCCTCCACGCCCTGCACCTCCTCGTCGCGGCCGACGATGTCGTCGATCGACCGGACGGCGCGTTCGGGTATTTTCGGAATACAGCTTTTATAGACGTCGAACACCTTCATCATATCGGCCCGGAAATCGCCCGTCGGCCAGATCAGCGGCCCCAGGCCGCCGGTCTTGGTGCCATAATCCATCAGGCCGACGACCATCGGCACCTTCGCGGCGAGCGCAATCTGGTAAAAGCCGGTACGCCATTTCTTCGCCTTGCCCCGCGTCCCTTCGGGCGCGACGGTCAGCATGAACTCGCGCCGCCGCGCAAATTCCTGCACCATCTGCTGCACGACATTGCTGCTGTTCCGGCGATCGACGGCAATCCCGCCCATCTGCCGCATGAAGCCGCCGAGCGGCCATTTGAACAGCGACAGCTTGCCCATGAAATGGGCGCGCACGCCTAGGTCGGCGGTCAGTCCGAGATAGTTGACGAAATCCCAGTTGCTGGTGTGCGGCGCGGCGATGATGATGAAGCGGCGCGGTTCGGGCACCTCACCCACCGCGGTCCAGCCGCGCAGGCGGTACAGCAGCAACAGCAGGCGGCGCACCGCGCGCGCGACCGGCCCGGGCTGATCGTCTTCGATCGGCGTCACGTCTCTCTCCCCATCCTTAGGGTCAGGACCCTAGCGCGACTTGCGCGAAAGCGGCGCCGCGCGCAAGCGGCTTGCGGCGCACGGCGCTTTCTGCTCCTGTCGCGGCCTGTTCAGGGGAGGCCAACCAATGAAGATCATGTCCGGCTTGCTGTCGTCGGCGCTGCTCGTCGCCGCGCCCGCCACCGCGCAGCAGACGGCGCCGCGCGCGGACCAGCTCGCCTTTCGCGATCTTTACAAGGAACTGGTCGAAACCGACACGACGCTGTCGGCGGGGAGCTGCACGCTCGCCGCCGAACGCATGGCGGCGCGCCTCAAGACGGCGGGCTTCGGCGACGATCAACTGACGCTGTTCGCGGACCCCGATCATCCGAAGGAGGGCGGCCTTGTCGCCGTCTATCCCGGCACATCGAAGACCGCCAAGCCGATCCTGCTCATCGCGCACATCGACGTCGTCGAGGCGAAACGTGCCGACTGGCAACGCGACCCGTTCAAGATGGTCGAGGAAAACGGCTATTTCTATGGCCGCGGAACGCTCGACGACAAGGCGCAGGCGGCGATCTGGACCGACACGCTGATCCGCTTCCGCAAGGAAGGGTACAAGCCCAAGCGCACCGTCAAGCTGGCGCTGACCTGCGGCGAGGAAACCAACGGCGCCTTCAACGGCGCCGAATGGCTGGCGGCGAACAAGCGCGACCTGATCGACGCCGAATTCGCGCTTAACGAAGGCGGTGGCGGCGACAGCGACGGCAAGGGCCATGTGATCGGCCAGTCGGTGCAGGTCGGCGAAAAGACCTTCGCCAATTTCCGCCTCGAAACCCGAAACGCGGGCGGCCACAGCTCGGTGCCGGTGCGCGACAATGCGATCTATCAGCTCGCGCGGGCGCTGACGCGGATCGACGAATATGAATTTCCGGTCGAAATGACCGACACGACCAAGCGCTTTTTCAGCGAAGCGGGCGCCGCGCGCGGCGACGAAATGGGCAAGGCGATGGCCGCGCTCGCTGCCGATCCTGCCGACAAGGCGGCAGAGGCGATCGTCAACAAGGATCGATTCCTCCACGGCAATATCCGCACGACCTGCGTCGCGACCCTGCTCGACGGCGGGCACGCCCCCAATGCGCTGCCGCAGCGGGCGGGCGCCAATATCAACTGCCGCATCTTCCCCGGTCATCCGATCGAGGAGATCAAGGCCGAGCTGGAAAAGGTGATCGGCGACCCCGGCGTCACCGTGACGCAGCTCCCGCCAAAGCGCCCCGCGCCGCCGGCACCGCCGCTCGACCCCAAGGTGATCGGCCCGATGGAAAGGCTCGTCGCGCGCTATTGGCCGGGGCTGAAGGTCATCCCGTCGATGGCGAACGGCTATACCGATGCGACCTTCCTCGGCGCAGTGGGCATCCCGACCTATGGCATTCCCGGCATATGGGGCGACCCCGACGGCAACGGCGTCCACGGCCTCAACGAACGGGTCGAAGTGAAGGCGGTCTATGTCGGCCGCGACTTCATGTACGATCTGGTCAAGGCCTATGCCGACAAGCCGTAGGATCGATCCTCCCAAGCCCTTTGCGTTGATGCGCTAGGATTGCTATCGCGCCGCGACAATGGCCAGCACCACCGACGACCTTCCGCCTCCTGAACCCGGCAATATCGACACCCCCTTCGGCAGCGCGCTGTCGGAGCGCTATCTGGTGTATGCGCTGTCGACGATCACGGCGCGGTCGCTGCCTGACCTGCGTGATGGGCTGAAGCCCGTGCATCGCCGCCTCTTGTGGGCGATGCGCGCGATGCGGCTCGATCCGTCGCAGGGCTACAAGAAGTCGGCGCGCGTCGTCGGCGACGTCATCGGTAAATTCCACCCGCACGGCGACACCGCGGTCTATGACGCGATGGTCCGGCTCGCGCAGGATTTCTCGCTGCGCTATCCGCTGGTCGACGGGCAGGGCAATTTCGGCAACATCGACGGCGATAATGCCGCCGCCTATCGCTATACCGAGGCGCGGCTGACGCGCGTCGCGATCGACCTGATGCAGGGGCTCGACGAAGGCACGGTCGATTTCCGTCCGACCTATAACGGCGAAGACGAAGAGCCGGAGATCATGCCCGGCCTGTTCCCCAACCTGCTTGCCAATGGCGCGAGCGGTATTGCGGTGGGCATGGCGACCAACATCCCGCCGCACAACGCCGCCGAGGTGATCGACGCCGCGCTGGTGCTGCTCGACAATCCCAGGGCCGAGCTTGCCGAGTTGCTGACGCATGTGCGCGGCCCCGATTTTCCGACCGGCGGCGTCATCGTCGACAGCGCGGAGACGATTGCCCACGCCTATGAAACCGGACGCGGCAGTTTTCGCGTCCGCGCGCGCTTTTCGACCGGCAAGCAGGACGACGCGTGGGAGGAGACGGGGATCGAGAAGCAGGCGGGCGGCACGTGGCAGCTCGTCATCAGCGAGATTCCCTATGGCGTTTCCAAGGGCAAGCTGATCGAAGCGATCGCGCAGCTTATCGCCGACAAGAAGCTGCCGATCCTCGAGGATGTCCGCGACGAAAGCGCCGAGGATATCCGCATCGTGCTGGTGCCCAAGAGCCGCAACGTCGATCCCGACATCCTGAAGGAAAGCCTCTACCGGCTGACCGAGCTCGAAAGCCGCTTCGCGCTCAATCTCAACGTCCTCGATGCGACGCGCACGCCCAAGGTGATGGGGCTGCACCAATTGCTCACCGAATGGTTGCAGCATCAGATCATCGTCCTTGTTCGCCGCGCGGAGCATCGCATCGGCAAGATCGACGATCGGCTGGAACTGGTCGGCGGCTATCTCATCGCCTTCCTGAACCTCGACCGGGTGATCGAGATCATCCGCACCGAGGACGAGCCGAAGGCGGTGATGATGGCCGAATTCGAGCTGACCGACCGCCAGGCCGAGGCGATCCTCAACATGCGCCTGCGCAGCTTGCGCAAGCTCGAGGAAATGGAGCTGAAGCGCGAGCAGGCCGACCTGATCGCCGAGCGCGAGGAACTGGCGAAGCTCGTCGCGAGCAAGGACCGCCAGAAGACGCGGCTGCGCAAGGATCTGGAAAAGCTGAAGGCCGTCTATGGCCTCGACACGCCGCTCGGCGCGCGGCGCACCGCGATCGCCGAAGCCGCGCCGGCGCGCGACATTCCGCTCGACGCGATGATCGAGAAGGAACCGGTGACGGTGATCCTGTCGAAGCGCGGGTGGATTCGCGCCCAGCGCGGCCATGTCGCGGCGGATCAATGGGCCGAGTTCAAGTTCAAGGAAGGCGACGAGCTCGCCTTTGCGGTGCATGCCCAGACGACCGACAAGCTGCTCGTCGCCGCGAGCGACGGGCGCTTCTATACCGTAGGCGCCGACAAGCTGCCCGGCGGGCGCGGCTTCGGCGAGCCGCTGCGCCTGATGGTCGACATCGACCCCGACGCGCGCATCGTCGCGCTGATCCCGGCGAGCGCCGACGGCCGGCTGCTGCTCGCTTCGTCGAGCGGGCACGGCTTCGTCGCGCAGATGGCCGATGTGATCGCCGAAACGCGCAAGGGCCGCAATGTCGTCAATCTGAAGCCCAAGGCACACTTGTCGGTCGTCCGCACGATCGCGGCGAACCATGACAGCGTCGCGGTGATCGGCGAGAACCGCAAACTTGTCGTCTTCCCGATCGCCGAAGTGCCGGTGATGGCGCGCGGTCAGGGCGTGATGCTGCAGAAATATCGCGATGGCGGCCTGTCCGACGCGACGAGCTTCGTCTTTGCCGAAGGGTTGAGCTGGACGATGGGGGGCGAGACGGGGCGCGTGCGCACCGAAACCGACCTCGGGCCGTGGCGCGTCGCGCGCAGTGCGTCGGGGCGGATGCCGCCAACCGGTTTCCCGCGTAACAATCGCTTCGACTGATCGCAATTTACGTTGCCGTAAATAGCTTCTTTACCTCCGGTCACTTAGGCATCGACCAATGGGGAAAGGTCGCATCAAACCCTTTGTTATGCCAATAGATAGAACCGGTGAAGACCGGCCATCCTTGTTTGTCGGCTGGATCGACGCCTTACCGGTCCCCGCCGCGCTTGTGCGGCCGCTAGCGCGCGGCAATTTTCGCCTGCACGCCAGCAACGCCGCCTTCGACCGGCTCGACCTGTCGCCGGCGGGTGTCGAGGCGCCGATCGAACTGCGCCGCGCGATCGAAAAGGCCGCGCAGCATATCGGCGGCGTCCACGAATTTTCCTGCCGCCTGGGCGAAGGCCCGGCGGCGCGCGACCTGCGCGGATCGATCGGCCCGCTATCGGACGAGAGCGGCGACGATTCGCTGTTCCTCCTGACCCTGATCGACCGGACGCAGGAAATGATGACCGAGCGCAATCTGCGCCGCGAACTCGTTTCCGACAGCCTGACCGGCCTGCCCAATCGCGCCGGGTTCGAGGAACTGGTCGAACAGCGCAGTACCGAGCAGGAAGCGGGCGATCATGCCATCCTGCTGCTCGACCTCGCGCGGTTCAGCCGCATCAACGAACATATCGGTCCGCTGGCCGGAGACGAGCTGATCATTACCGTGGCGCGGCGCCTGAAATCGAGCCTGCGCAGCGGCGACATATTGGCGCGCACCGGCGGCGACGAATTCGCGATTTCGACGCGCATCGCGGGCGGCAAGGCCGACGTCCGCGAAATGGCGCGCCGCATCCGGGGCTGCTTCGACCACCCCTTCCGCATCGGCGAGCTGAAGGTCAGCGTCGATTGCGCGCTCGGGTGCGCGATTCAATCCGCGCCCGACACCGATGTCGCCGACCAGATCCGCCACGCGCAGATCGCGCTCAAGCGGGCGAAGCAGACCGACCGCATCGAAATCTACGAACCCGAGGCGGCGCTGCTCGCCGACAATCGCTTCGGGCTCGAAACCGAATTACGCAACGCGATCGAGGAAGACCGCCTGCACCTCGACTTCCAGCCGCTCGTCGAACTGTCGACCGGCAAGGTTGCGGGCTTCGAGGCGCTGGCGCGCTGGAACAACAGCGCCGGCCGCGCGGTGTCGCCCACCGAATTCATCCCTGTTGCCGAGGATTCGGGACTGATCGTCCCGCTCGGCCAATGGGCGATCGCCAAGGCGGCCGAAACGCTCGCCGCGTGGGACCGCGAGAATGATGCCCCGGTCGACTGCTATATCTCGGTCAATGTCTCGGCGATCCAGCTCGTTCGTGACGATGTCGCGGCGGTGGTCCGCGAGGCGCTGGCGCGGCACGGCATCGGCGGCGACCGGCTGATGATCGAACTCACCGAAAGCGCGATCATCGGCGATCCCGACCTTGCGCTGTCGGTGCTGAGCGAACTCAAGGCGGTCGAGGCCCGGGTCGCGATGGACGATTTCGGTACCGGCTATTCGAACCTCGCCTATCTCCAGCGCCTGCCGCTTGACGTTCTCAAGATCGATCGTAGCTTCGTCGACCATATGGTCGAGGACCGCGACAAGGCGGCCATCGTCCGCACGATCCAGAGC
Organism: Sphingopyxis sp. A083; assembly: GCF_001468495.1. Lineage (NCBI taxonomy): Bacteria > Pseudomonadati > Pseudomonadota > Alphaproteobacteria > Sphingomonadales > Sphingopyxidaceae > Sphingopyxis > Sphingopyxis sp. A083. The sequence goes on from NZ_LNSK01000001.1 coordinate 713,906, forward strand.
CTTGCCGAAGTGCTCGGCATGCGCACCACGGCCGAGGGTGTGGAAACCGCCGACCAAGCGCGGCTGCTCTCGGCGCTCGGCTGCGATTTCGGTCAGGGTTATCTGTTCGCGCGGCCGATGGATGCCCGCGCGGCGATCGCCTATTGGCGTCAGTCGCTGCTCCGCCCGATCATCTGATCGACCAGTTCCGCGACGCGCGCGGCGTCCGGATAATCCTCCGCCACCCATTGCGCCTCGACGCCTTGCAGGATGCGCGCAACCTCCGGGCCCGCCGCGATGCCGCGTGCAACGATGTCGCCGCCGCGCACCGGAAGCTGCGGCACGGTCCAGCCGTCGAGCGCCGCGACCGCAGCCGCTGCATCGCTCTCATTCCCGCCGAGCAGCCGCGCGTCGCGCGCCGCCTCGATCCCGATGGCATGGGCAAGCTGACGCACCGGCCGCGCGTCATGGCGATACGCGCTGATCGCCGACAGATGCTTGCGTTGCCGCGTCGACAGGCGCAGCCGGCTCGCGACCTGATCGGCGATACCGGCGTCGGCGGGCAACAGCGCGGCGAGCCGGCGCAGCGCCGCGGGCGCCGCCGCGGTCGCGCTTTCATTGGCGAGCAAGCGGTCGAGCGCTGCGGCGAACGTCGGATCGAGTTCGGGCAGGATCACCGCGAAGATGCCGTCGGCCGCCATCTGGCCGACGATTGCGCGCGGGTCAGGCAGCGACAATATCTTGGTCAATTCGTCGGCGATGCGCTCGCGCGACAGGCTCTTGAGCGACTGGCGCGCGGCAGTCACCGCGGCGTGGCTGACGGGTTCGAGGTCGCCGTCCCCGAAACGCGCCGCAAAGCGATAGAAGCGCAGGATACGCAGATGATCCTCGGCGATCCGGGTCGCCGCATCGCCGATGAAGCGGACGCAGCCCGCCTGCAGGTCGGCAAGCCCGCCGAACCAGTCGTCGACCGCGCCGGTCAGCGGATCGGCATAGAGCGCGTTGATCGTGAAGTCGCGCCGTGCGGCATCCTCGCGCCAATCGTCGGCAAAGGCGATCGTAGCACGACGGCCGTCGGTTTCGACATCGCGGCGCAGCGTCGTGATCTCGTGATGATCGCCGCTCGCGATCGCGGTCACCGTGCCGTGCGCGATGCCGGTCGGAATGACCTTGATATCGGCCGCCTCGAGCCGCCGCGTCACCTCTTGCGGCAGCAGCGGGGTTGCGAGGTCGATGTCGGTTACGGGCAGGCCGAGCAGCGTATCGCGCACCGCCCCGCCGACGATCTTCACCGCGTCGGCGCCGAGCGCGGCGACGATCCGGCGCAATCCCGCGCGGCCGCGCCACGCGGCGTCGGGCAGCATCGTTACCCCCATCTCAGCGATGCCAGCCGGGCGGCAGCCGCCGCGCCAGATTGATGATGATATCCGCCGTCACGCCCCAGATCCGCCGTCCCTGCCAATGCATGTCATAATAGCGGCGCACCTGCCCTTGCCAATGCGCCTGCTGGCGTTCGTAATTGGCGGGATCGAACAGGATGTCGAGCGGCACTTCGAACCAGTCCTCGACCTCGTCGGGATTGGGATCGAGCGGCAGGTCGGGCGGGATGACGCCGAGGACCGGGGTGATGTGATAGCCGCTGCCCGAACGATAGGCGTCGGTCGTCCCGGCGACCGCCACGTCGCGGCGGTGCAGGCCGATTTCCTCTTCGGCTTCGCGCAGCGCCGCATCGACCGCATCGGCGTCGCCGGGATCGATCTTGCCGCCCGGAAAGGCGACCTGTCCCGCATGGCTGCGCAGCCATTGCGGCCGCTGGGTCAGGATGACGCCGGGGTCGGGCCGGTCGGTGAAGGCGATCAGCACCGCCGCGTCGCGCAGCGAATCGCCGCGATGGAGCAGATAGCCCTCATCCTCGCCGTGATCGGGAAGCAGATTGTCGAGCGCATCGCGCAGCTTTGCCGAGAGCATCAGCGGTCCACCAGCGGAAAGCAGGCGCCGTTCGACCAGATGGCGGGCGGATCGCCGCCTTCGGCCAGCGCCATCTCGACAATCTCGTAATAGAGCGCGCGGTCGATGCGCGCCTCCAGCCCGTTGCCGATCGCGCCGCGCACATGGAGCAGCGGGTCGGGACGGTCGGGATCGCGCCCGAAGGACAGCGGATGATCGGCGCCCGCCATGACCAGATCGTCGGTGTCGAGACGAAACAGCAGCGTGCGCGCCGCGCCGTCGCCCTCGCTTTTCATCTCGACGGCGCGGAAGGCGGTATCCTCGACCGCAATCGCCAGTTTTTCGGCCGGGGTGACCAGGACATGGCCGCCATCGGGTTCGCGGCGCAGGATCGTCGAAAACAGCTTCACCATCGCCGGGCGGTTGATCCGGCCGCCTTCATGATACCAGCTGCCGTCGGCGCGGATTTCCATCGCGCTGTCGCCCGTGCGCGCCGGATGCCAGCTTTCGACCGGCGGCAGTTTGCGCGCCGCGAGCAATTCGGCGGCCTCGGCCGGAGAAAGCTGCGCGAAGGATTTGGGAAGCGAGGGCGCGGGGCTGACCATCAAACCGACATAGGAAGGTGGGTGGGCAAGTAAAGAGAGCAGTCGCGTGCGGGGTGCTGCGCCGCCGGGATGATGCGCTTTGCCGAGCGGTTCACCGTGGGCGATTCATCACCCAGCTGAACGCCATCGCGTTGAAGATGGTGTAAAGGCCATAGAGCAGCATCGCGGTGAACCAGTTGCGCGTCGCGATCGCCATGGCGCCGACGAGGAGCAGGAATTCGAACACGTAGGTGATGTGCGGACCGACCTTGTCGGCGAGCGGCCGGACCATCTGCTGCACCAGCGGATCGTCGCTTTCCATGAAGGCGCGGTGCATCGCGAAATTGCCCACCCCGGCGCAGAAAATGGCGATGATCGCGATCCACATGCGCATCAAATGGGGCCTAATGGGTGGAAATGCCAGCGGCTTTGCGGTTAAGAGCGGCGGCACGGCTCTACGCCCGATCGGAAAACCGGTCCCGGGGCAATTACCCGGGGCATCCCCACAAGAAGGATCCCGTTCGATGAGACAGTTCGCGCCGCTGCCGGTTGCCATTCTCCTGACCGCTGTCGGCGCGCCGCCGGCGCATGCCGCCGTTGCCGGTCCGGCGCTGCCCGCCGCGACGGTGCCGGCGGTCACGGCGGCGATGGAGGCGCGGCCCTTGCCCTTGCCCGATCCGGTGCGTGCGATGATTGGCGCCGCTATCGACAGCGGCGAGCGCAAGGATGTGGAAACCGTGGTGGCGCTCGCCAAGGCGACCAATCCGCGATCGCTCGATGAAATCGACGCGATCCTCTCGGCCTGGCGCGCGCGAACCAAGCGGGAGCCCGAGCGTGATCCGGTCCTCCAGATGCTGGCCGCCGCCATGGCGAGCAAGAAGGACGGCGATGTAGAAGCGGTGGGGGCGCTTGCCAAAAAGACCAGCCCCGCACAGGTCGCCGACATCGATGCGCTGCTGGTCGATTATCGCGCCAAGCGCGCGGCCGAGAAGCAGGCGGCGGCCGATGCGGCGCGGGCGCGGCTGGCGAGCGCGAAATTCTGGCAGCATTGGAAGGGCGAGGGGCAGATCGGTGCCTCGCACAGCTCGGGCAATTCGAAATCGACCGGGCTCAGCGCCGGCATCGCGCTGGCGCGCAAGGGGCTGGACTGGGATCAGCGCTTCCGCGTTCAGGCCGATTATCAGCGCACCAATGGCAAGACGACGATCGAGAAATATCTTGCCGAATATGAACCGCAAATCCGCATGGGCAACCGTGCCTTTGCCTTTGGCCTGGGCCGGTGGGAGCGCGACCGGATGCAGGGGTTCGATGCGCGTTGGAGCGCGTCGGGCGGGCTTGGCTACAAGCTGATCGACGGCAAGACGATGACGCTCAACCTGAAGGCCGGGCCGGCGTGGCGGCAGACCGAACTGGTTGCGGGCGGGCATGAGAGCGAGCTCACCGGGCTCGCGGGGCTCGATTTCGGGTGGCAGATGTCGCCGAACCTGCGGCTGACCCAGGTCGCCTCGACGATCGTCGGCGATCGCACGACCACGACCAGCTCGCTGACCGCGCTCAATGCGAAGCTTTCGGGTGCGCTGTCGGCGCGGGTCTCCTATTCGGCCGACATCGACACCCATCCGCCGGCGGGGGTCAAGACCGTCGATACGCTCACCCGCTTCACGCTCGTTTACGGCTTTTAATCGAAGATTTCGGCGCCGCCGATCTCGCGGCCCGCTTCGAGCAGGCCGACGCCGGGGACGTGGTTGAATTCGATGCGGATGCCGTCGGGGTCTTCAAAGAGGATCGAATAATAGCCCGGCGCCCAGGGCTCCTCCTGCGGGCCGTGGACGAAGACGATGTCGCTGCGATCCTTCAACAAGGCATAAAGGCGGTCGACCGCGTCCCGATCGCGCATCCGGAAACAGGCATGATGCAGCCCCGGCGCGCCCTGATCGAAGCGTTTCCCGGCATTTTCCGGGCTGCCGGTCCGTATGCCGATCGCGGTGCGGCCGCCGACGCCGTAGAGCATCGCGTCGCTGTCGAGCACCACCTTGAGCTCGAGATAGGCGATAAGGTCGCGCCAGAAAGCCGTCGACCGCGCGAAATCGCCGGCGGTCAGGATCACATGGGCGACCCCGTTGAGATCGCCGGTCACTTGATCGCCGCGAGGGTGTAGAGAAATTCGGCGAAGCCCATCGTCGCATCGACCATGCCCGCGACCTTGGGATTGGTCGAATCGATCAGATAATATTCGTTCGGCGCGTGCGCGCCCGACCCGTGACCGATGCCGAAATGGGCGGCGGGGATCGACACGGGCGGCGCGGTGAAGGTCGCGCCCGGCCAGCTTCCCGCCAGACGCGCGTTGATGTTCGCCTTGACGCCCAGCGCCTTGTAGGTGGCAAGCTCGGTACGGACGAGGCGGCTGTCCTCGGCGACTTCGGTCGGATCATAGCCGCCCGACACGTTCATTTCGACATCGGTGAAGCCATGCTTGTCGAGGTGGGCGCGCAGCTTCTTTTCGGCCTCGGCGCGCGTCTGGTTGGGGACGAGGCGCAGGTCGAGCTTCGCGACCGCGCGGCCGGGCAGGATCGTCTTGCCGCCGGGACCGGTGTAGCCCGCGACCAACCCTTCGATATTGACCGTCGGTTCCTGCGCGAGGCGGATCAGCGCATCGTCATATTTGAGGTTGTCGATCCAGACGTTGACGCCGAGCGCCTGCTTTTCGGCCGCCTCGTCGGCGCCCTTTGCGGCTTCGCGGATCAGCATCTTTTCGCGCTCGGTAAGCGGACGGACATTTTCAAACCAGCCCTCGATCGCCGGCGTATTGCCGTCGGGCGTGACCAGCGTCTGGAGCGCCTGCACCAACCGCCACGCTGGCGAATCGAGCATCGCCTTCAGGCTGGAATGAACGTCGCCCTTGGGGCCGCGGCCCCATTTTTCACCGCTGGCGATCAGTTCAAGTTCGATGATACCCTTCGACCCCAGATTGACATCGACCGCGCCGGTCTTGTCCTGCGAGGCGAAGGGGATGAAAATGCCGTCGCATTTCTTGAGCGCGGCGAGCACATTCGGTTTGGTCGCGACCTGGCGGAAATGCGGCGAGCCGATCTCCTCCTCGCCCTCGCAGATCAGGACGATGTTGACGGGCAATTTCGCCTTCGCAGCGCGAATCGCGTGAAGCGCCGCTAGGAAGGTCGCCTCGGGCCCCTTCTGGTTCACCGCGCCGCGCCCGACGATCGACAGGCCAAAGCCCGGCTTGTCGACCATCTTGCCTTCGAGCGGCGGCGACGACCATTCGGCGGGGTCGAACTGCTTCACATCGTACATGAAATAGATGCCGAGCGTGCGCGGCGCCCCGACATCGATGGTGCCGAACACCCCGGGCTGGCCGTCGGTAGGAACGATCTCGACATTGGAAAACCCCGCGTCCCTCGCAAGCTCGGCCATATAGGCCGCGCCTTCGGCCATGTTGCGATTTTCCGCCGCGATAGAGGGCAGGGCGATCCAGTCGCGCAGCCGCTTGACCGACGCCTCCTTGCCCGCCTCGGCCGCCTTGCGGATCGCCGCCATCGGGCCGCTTGCAGCCAGCGTCGGCAGCGGCCGCATCATCATCGCACCCGCGCCCAGCATCGCGGTGCCGCGCAGCAATGCGCGGCGGTTCAATCGGTCAAGCTCCCGGAAATCCATCACGCGTCCCCTATGCTGTGTATGCTGTGCGGGAGTGTTCTTCAAATTGGAGGGGATGGCAAGGATGCACCGGCGAGACCCCGGCATTCGCTGGGATGACGGGAACGGAAGAGCAGCCTTTGATGGTTAGGCTTTCTCAAGCAGCCCTTCGTCGTTGATCCGCTTTTGCCAGATTTTCGGCGCGTTGACGTGGACGTTCTGGCCTTCGCTATCGACCGCGACGGTGACGGGGAAGTCCTTGACCTCGAATTCGTAGATCGCCTCCATGCCGAGGTCGGCGAAGCCGACGACCTTCGAGCCCTTGATCGCGCGCGCGACGAGATAGGCGGCGCCGCCGACTGCCATCAGATAGGCGCTCTTGTGCTTGGCGATCGCCTGCGTCGCGGCGGGGCCGCGTTCGGCCTTGCCGACGCAGGCGAGCAGGCCCTGTTCGAGCATCATGTCCATGAACTTGTCCATGCGCGTCGCGGTGGTGGGGCCGGCGGGGCCGACGATTTCCTCGCCCACCGGATCGACCGGGCCGACATAATAGATGACGCGGCCCTTGAACTCGACGGGCAGCTCTTCACCCTTGGCGAGCATGTCGGCGATGCGCTTGTGCGCGGCATCGCGGCCGGTGAGCATCTTGCCATTGAGGAGGATGCGGTCGCCCTGTTTCCAGCTGGCCACGACTTCGGGGGTCAGCGTGTCGAGGTCGACGCGTTTCGCCGCGCTGTCGGGCGCCCAGTCGATCTGCGGATAGTCGGCGAGCACCGGCTTTTCGAGATAGGCGGGGCCGCTGCCGTCGAGGGTGACGTGCGCGTGGCGGGTCGCGGCGCAGTTCGGGATCATCGCGACGGGCTTCGACGCGGCGTGGGTCGGCCAATCCTTGATCTTGATGTCGAGCACGGTCGCGAGGCCGCCGAGCCCCTGCGCGCCGATGCCGAGCGCATTGACCTTTTCATAAAGCTCGATGCGCAGTTCCTCTGTCGGATTGCTCGGCCCGCGTGCGAGCAGTTCGGTCATGTCGATCGGGTCCATCAACGACTGCTTGGCCAGCAGCATCGCCTTTTCGGCGGTGCCGCCGATGCCGATGCCGAGCATGCCGGGGGGGCACCAGCCCGCGCCCATCTGGGGCACCATTTCGAGCACCCAGTCGACGATCGAATCCGACGGGTTCATCATCTTGAACTTCGACTTGTTCTCGCTGCCGCCGCCCTTCGCCGCGACGTCGATATGCACCTTGTCGCCGGGGACCATTTCGACATTCAGCACCGACGGCGTGTTGTCCTTGGTATTGACGCGGCTGAACGCTGGATCGGCGAGGATCGAGGCGCGCAGCTTGTTGTCGGGGTGGAGATAGGCGCGGCGGACGCCTTCGTCGACGACCTGTTGCAGGCTGCGCGGGCTGTCGAGGCGGCAGTCCATGCCCCATTTGATGAACACGGTGACGATGCCGGTATCCTGACAGATCGGACGGTGCCCTTCGGCACACATGCGGCTGTTCGAGAGGATCTGCGCCATCGCGTCCTTCGCGGCGGGCGACACTTCGCGCTCATAGGCTGCACCCAGCGCGCGGATATAGTCCATCGGGTGAAAATAGCTGATGTACTGGAGCGCGTCGGCGACGGTTTCGATGAGGTCGTCTTCGCGGATGATGACGGTGTTCATGTGCAGCCCTTTGCCCGGTTTCGTGAGTCGCGGTTTCCCTAGACCCGCATCGCGGCAACGGAAAGGGGTCAGCGCCTGCGGCGCCCGAAACCGGTCGCGGGCGGGCTCGCCTGGCGGCGCGCGGACGGGCGGGCGATCGGGCGAGGTGGTGGCGCGGTGGGCGCGACGACGAGTGGACGAGCCTGCACAACTCCGCGCCAGGAGGCGATCGCCGCGGTGCCGAGCAGCACGATCCAGCCGCCACCCGCGGCTGCGAGCAGCGTCCAGCCATAATGGGCGGGCAGGGCGATCGCCATCAGCGTAGGGACGCAGGCGACGATGACGAGTGTTCCCGCCAGGGTCCACCAGCGCCCGCCGAGCTGTGCGAGCGCAAGCCCGATCGCGACATTGGTCAGCGCCAGCAATACGAATTTGGCGGCGACCGGATAGGGCAGGCTTGCCATCGCGGGCGAATAATCGCCTGCAGTGAAGGCGGCCTGGATGTCGAACAGCAGCCAGTTTTCATACCCGTCGCAAAGAGCGGCCAGGATCGGCAGCGCCGCGGCCACGGCGACGATGCGGAGCCCCGTCTCGCGACCCAGTGCGATCAGGCCGCTGGCGAGGAATCCCGCGTAAAGCAGCATGTAGAGATAGTCGCGCTCGTTGCCGGTTCGCATTGCGGCGAGGCGCCCGACCTGCCGCGGGTCGCTATCGGGTCCGAAGATCGCGAGAAGATCGTCCTGCCCGCCCGCGAATTCGAAGGCAAGCACCGGCGCGCCATAGCCGGGTTCGGCGGCGAAGCTGTCTTGCGGGAAGGTTTGGCTCAGCCAAAGGCCGACCGTTATGGTGCCGAAACCGAGGAAAAGCGCCGCGAGCCACCAGCGTACCGCTGGCAGCGCGCCCGCATTCAACCTATTGGCACTCGGCGCATTTGCCGCGCACTTCGATCACCGGGCGCTCGGCAGCAAATCCGGTCGCGGCGGCGGCGGCGCGCACGCCGTCGGACAGCTTGTCATTATCGACATGGACGGCGTTGCCGCAGCTGTCGCAGATCAGGAAGATGCAGTCGTGCAGGCAGCCCGGATGGCTGTTGGCGACAAAGGCATTGGCGCTTTCGACCCGGCGGACGAGATTGTTGGCAACGAACAGGTCGAGGATACGGTAGACGCTGTTGGGCGCGACGCGCTTGCCGCGTTTTTGCGAGACGATGTCGGCGATTTCATAGGCGCTCGCGGGCTTGCCAATTTCGGCGACCGCATCGAAAATCTGCGCGCGCATGTCGGTCCACGCTTCGCCGGCCTTTTCGAGCGCGTCCTGCGCCGCATTGGCGAGCGAGGCGCCGCTGGCCTCGATATGCGCATGTTCGTGCTTGCCCATAGGGATAATGTAGGCGCTTTGGAGGGCGCCCGCAAGCTGCGGGCAATGCGTATCAGTGCGCCGCGCGGCGATTGAGATCGTGCCCGAGCGCGACAACCGCGACCCCGATCATCGTCGCGAGCACTTCGCTGCCGTCATGCGGCCGCGACAGCGCGCCCGCCATCATGCCCAGCCCGAAGCTGCCGACCGCGAAAGGCATCATATAGCCGTGGCTGAGCACCCCGGCGACGAGCGTAACCAGCGCAAAGCCGATCGCAACGACCAGCCCGATCTCGTGAAAGGCAGGATGCAACAACGCGCCGCCGACCGAGGCGATCGAGGCAAAGAAGATCGTGCTGGCAAGGCAGTGGACGAGGCACAGGCCCGACAGGCCGATGGCGAGCTGATCGCCCGTCAAAGCGGTCAGCGGCCGCGAATCGCGCGCAGCCCGAACCAGCGCACTAAGGCGCGTTAGAACAGGGGCATGGCTGGCGACGTGCGTCACCCGATTCTCCAAGGAAAGCAATTGCAGGCCTTGATATGGCATAACATGACAAAGGTTACAATGTCACATTATGACATTTCTTCGCGTCAGCGCCTCTCCCGTCACCCCCGCGAAGGCGGGGGTGAGAAGGGGCGGTTGTCATCCCCCCGCTTCGGCGCGCAAGGCCTTGCGGTCCAGCTTGCCGATCATCGTCTTGGGCAGATGATCGCGCACCTCGACGGCGCTCACGCGTTCATGCTTGCCAAGCTGCGGGTTGAGCCAGGCGGCGAGCGCGTCGCCCGAGACGTCATAACCCTCTTCCAGCGTGACGAAGGCCTTGGGATGTTCGCCGCGATAGGGATCGGGGACGCCGAGCACGATCGCTTCCTTCACCGCCGGGTGCTGGTAGAGTTTATGCTCGATCTCGCTTGGATAGACCTTGAAACCGCCGACCGCGATCATGTCCTTCAGCCGGTCGACGATGCGGATATAGCCGTCGGCGTCGATCGTCGCGACGTCGCCGGTGCGCAGCCAGCCGTCGGCGGTGAAGCTGTCCTGGTCGGCATCGGGGCGGTTCCAGTAGCCGCGCATGATCTGCGGCCCTCTGACCGCCAGCTCGCCGGGCTCGCCCTCAGGCGCGTCCTTGGCCGGATCTTCCTTGTCGAGCAGGCGGATATGCGTCGCGGGGATCGGCTGGCCGATCGTTCCCGCCTTGACCGGACCCTCATAGGGGTTGGTCGCGACGACCCCGGCGCTTTCGGTAAGGCCATAGCCTTCGACGAGCGACGCGCCGGTCGCCGCAACGAATTTCTCGCGCAGTTCGGCGGGCATCGGCGCGCCGCCCGAAATGCAGACGCGCAAGCTGGAAAAGTCGGTCTTGGCAAGGTCGGGATGGTCGAGCAGCGCCTGATACATGGTCGGCACGCCCGGCAGCGCCGTCGCCTTTGTCCGGGTGATCGTCTGCAGCGCCTGTTTCGCGTCGAAGCGCGGGAGCATCGCGATCATGCCGCCGTTCAGCACCGTCCGGTTGAGGACGCAGGTATTGGCGAAAACGTGGAAGAAGGGCAGCACGCCGAGGATGCGGTCGTCGGCGTCGCGGTCGGGGTCGATCGCATTGACCTGCCGGGCGTTGGCGGTCAGATTCTGGTGCGTCAGCATCGCGCCCTTTGGAGTGCCGGTCGTGCCGCCGGTATACTGGATCAGCGCGACATCGCCTTCCGGGTCGATGGCGACCGGATCGGGGCGCGCATCATTGTCGGTCAGCGCCGAAAAACGGATGATGCGCGGATCGTCGGGCACCGCCGCCGTCTCCTTGCGGCGGAACAGGCGGTAGAGGATCGACTTGGCCGCGGGCAGCCCGCCGGCGATCGAGCCGACGACCAGCCGCTTCAGGCTCGACCCCTCGAGCACCGCGAGCGCGGTCGGCAACAGCGCCGAGGCGCTGATCGTGAACAGCGTGTCGGTTCCCGAATCCTCCACCTGCGCCTCGAGTTCGGCGACCGTGTAGAGCGGCGAGAAATTGACCACGGTCGCACCCGCGGCGAGCGCGCCATAATAGGCGGCGACATAATGCGGGACATTGGGCAGGAACAGGCCGACCCGGCTGCCCTTACCGATGCCGCGCTGCTGCAGTCCGCGCGCGACGCGGGCAACCCCGTCCGCGACTTCGGCATAGCTGAAACGGCGCCCCATGAAGTCGAGCATCGGCGCCTCGCCGCGCCGCGCGACGCTGTCGGCGAGCATGGCGGGCAGCGAGAGCGGCGCGAACGACTGGTCCCAGGCGGCGGGGTGGCGATAATCGGTCGACCAGTCGTAGAGCGTGCCCATCGGGAGATGACGTCCTTTCGCAAAATGAGGCGGGATTTCCTTACACTAGGGTCAGTAAGCCGATATCGCAATCGGCAGCGCGCTTGCGGGCCGGCGCCGCGGCGGCTAGGCAGGGCCATCGTCTTTGCAGGGGGATTGTCATGTCGCAGCTTTCATCTCGGATCGTCGCGGCCGTTGCCGTCATGGGCTGTCTGATCGTGACCCCCGCGTCCGCAAAGGACAAAGACAAGGCCCCGCCCCGCCCGGCGCAGATCGAACAGCTCTACGCATGCCGCGACATCGCCGATCCGGCGCAGCGTCTTGCCTGTTTCGACCGCGAGGTTGGGTCGCTTGCCAGTGCGGACGAGGCCCGCGAAATTGTCTTTACCGATCGCGAAACGGCCAAGAAGACGCGCCGTGGCCTGTTCGGGTTCAGCTTTCCCAAGCTCGGCGGCATTTTCGGCGGCGACGAGGATGAGGTGCGCGAGATCGATACGGTCATCAAATCGGTGAGCATGAACCAGTCTGGGAAATATACGATGACGATGGAAGACGGCGCCGTCTGGTCGCAGATCGATACCACGGTATTGCCGCGGCAACCTAAGCCCGGCCAGAAGATCCATATCAAGACCGCGACGATGGGCAGCTATTTCGCCAGCGTAGAGGGTGGGCGGTCGATCCGCATGAAGCGCGACCGCTGACAGCCTGGCGCCTTTGACTGCCGTGCCATGACCACGACCGCGCGATTGAGCCGGCCGACGGTTGGCGCTTCGCCCTTTGTACTGCTCGACGACGCGCGGGCAGAGAATGCAGCGTGCGCGCGGCTGTTCCGCGATCCGATAGAAATCCTCTGCGCGCGTGAGGTGCGGGACGTGGCGGCTCTGCTTGATGGTCTGGCGGCGGCGCGCGCGCGCGGGCTGCATGCCGCGGGCTATCTCGCTTATGATGGGGGCAAGGCGCTGGCGCCCGCCTCGCGGCACCGCTCTGCCTTGCCGATGGACTTCGATGCGCCGCTCGGCTGGTTCGGCCTGTTCGAGCGTGTCGAGCGGATCGATGCCGACGCAGTTGCGTCGCTTCTTCCCGATCCCGATGCCGCTTGGATCGGCGCTCCACAGCCGCGCGTGGCGCGTGCGGACTATGAGGCCGCTGTCGCGCGGGTTCTCGATTATATTCGCGCCGGCGACATTTATCAGGCCAATCTGACCTTTCGCGCCGACGTGCCCTTCGCGGGCGATCCGCTCGCCGTCTATGCGCGGCTGCGGCAGACGGCGCGGGCGGGATATGGCGGTTTTATCTGGACCGGCGAGCAGGCGATCGCGTCGCTGTCGCCCGAGCTTTTCTTTGCGCTGCGCGGCGGCGCGGTGATGGCGCGGCCGATGAAGGGCACGGCCGCGCGTCGCGCCGATCCCGAAAGCGACGCGCGCGGGGCGCGGGCGCTCGCGCAGGATCCCAAGCAGCGTGCCGAAAATCTGATGATCGTCGACCTGCTCCGCAACGATCTGTCGCGCGTTGCCGAGGCCGGATCGGTCGCGGTGCCCCACCTGTTTCGCGTCGAAACCTATCCCACGATTCATCAGCTCGTCTCTGACGTCACCGCGCGCCTGCCCGCGGACAAGGGGGCCGCGGACGTGCTGCGCGCCGCCTTTCCCTGCGGGTCGATCACCGGCGCACCCAAGGTGCGGGCGATGGAGATCATCGACGAACTGGAGGACGAAGCGCGCGGACTTTACACCGGTTCGATCGGCTTCATCGCGCCCGATGGCGAGGCGGCGTTCAATGTCGCGATCCGAACGCTCGTCTTTCCGTCGCAGCGCGACTTGCGCGACGGAGCGCATTGCGCCACGCTGGGACTGGGTTCCGGAATCGTCGCCGACAGCGAACCGGCTGAAGAATGGCGCGAATGTCTGGCCAAGGGGGAATTTGTGGTCGCTGCCGGGCAAAGCTTCGATCTGATCGAGACGATGCACTTCGATCCCGTGGACGGCGTCCAGCGGCTCGAGGGGCATCTGGCGCGCATGAAGGCGAGCGCCGAGGCGCTGGGCTTTCGTTTCGACCGCCACGGCGCGCGCAACAATCTGCAGTCGGCGACCTTTCGCCTGCGCAGCGCAGCGCGCGTGCGGATGCGGCTCGCGCCTTCGGGCGCGCTTGCGGTCGAGGTGTCGCCATTGCCGCGGCTTGCCGAGCTCCCGGTGCCGGTCGCCGTCGCGCCTGCGCCGCTCGCTCCCGGCGATTTCCGTCTGACCCACAAGACCAGCCTTCGCGGCGCCTATGACGAAGTGCGTGCGGCGCACGGCACCGCCGAAGTTGTGTTCGTCGACGAGCCGGGGTTCGTGACCGAAGGAAGCTGGAGCAATATCTTCGTCGAACGCGACGGCCTGTTGCTCACGCCGCCGCTGTCGCTCGGCTTGTTGCCCGGCGTGCTGCGCGCCGAACTGGTCGAAAAGGGGCGGGCGGTCGAGTCGCATCTGCGCCTCGCCGATCTGGCGGACGGCTTCTTCATCGGCAATTCGCTGCGCGGGCTGATCCCGGCGCGACTGGCGCAGCCCGCTCGAACATGATCGTCACCCCGGCGAAGGCCGGGGTCTCGCCCCTTCGTTCGGTCCGCACCGGGGAGACCCCGGCCTTCGCCGGGGTGACGATGAGAGGTGGGGAGGACTTTAGGCCCGCATAGGTAATTTATCCCATGCCCCGCTTGCCTATTGCGGGCAGAGGCTTTAGGCGCGGCCCAGCGCAATTTCCTGTCATTTTGCAGCCTGTCCGCGCAAGCCACGGAAAGTATCGTCATGTCGCTGAAGCCGCACACCTCCGCCGCCCTCAACCGCATCCAGCCCTCGGCCACGCTCGCGATGACCGCGCGCGTCACCAAGCTGAAAGCGGACGGCGTCGACGTGATCGGCCTGTCGGCGGGTGAGCCCGATTTCGACACGCCCGATTTCGTCAAGGAAGCGGCGATCGAGGCGATCCGCGGCGGCCAGACCAAATATACGCTGGTCGACGGCACGGTCGCGCTCAAGGAAGCGATCCGCGGCAAGTTCCGCCGCGACAACGGGCTCGACTTCGGGCTCGACCAGATCACGGTCAATGTCGGCGGCAAGCATACGCTGTTCAACGCGCTCGTCGCGACTGTCGACCCCGGTGACGAGGTGATCATCCCGGCACCCTATTGGGTCAGCTATCCCGACATCGTCGCCTTTGCCGGCGGCACGCCGGTGACGATCGAGGCGTCGGCGGCGCAGCATTACAAGATCACGCCCGAACAGCTCGACGCCGCGATCACCGCGAAGACGCGCTGGATCATCTTCAATTCGCCGTCGAACCCGTCGGGCGCCGCCTATTCGCCCGAGGAACTCGACGCGCTGGGCGAGGTCATCCGCCGCCATCCGCATGTGATGGTGATGACCGACGATATGTACGAACATGTCTGGTACGCCGATTTCGCCTTCTCGACGCTGGCGCAGCGCTGCCCCGACCTGATCGACCGTATCCTGACCGTCAACGGCTGTTCCAAGGCCTATGCGATGACCGGCTGGCGCATCGGCTATGCCGGCGGCCCCGCATGGCTGATCAAGGCAATGGGCAAGCTGCAGTCGCAGTCGACCTCGAACCCCTGTTCGGTGGCACAGGCCGCGGCGGTGGCCGCGCTCGGCGGGCCGCAGCAGTTTCTCGAGGAGCGCAACGCCGCGTTCCGCAAGCGCCGCGACATGGTCGTCGCGATGCTCAACGACGCGCCGGGGCTGAACTGCCCGGTTCCCGACGGGGCCTTCTATGTCTATCCCGACGCGAGCGGCTGCATGGGCAAGACGACCCCCGACGGCAAGCCGATCGACAGCGACGAAGCGCTGATCGATTATTTCCTCGACACCGCGCGCGTCGCGGCGGTGCATGGCGCGGCCTTCGGTCTGTCGCCAGCCTTCCGCGTTTCCTATGCGACGTCGGAGGCGGTGCTCAAGGAAGCGTGCATCCGCATCCAGCAGGCCTGCGCCGCGCTGCGCTGACCGCGGCGCCGGACCGGCGCCGTCTGAACGATGCCCCCTCATCCGGTTCACCGGATAGTAAGCCATCGTCGCTATGGGTGATGGCGGTCACTGCACGGCGGCACGGGGCGCGCCATATCGTCGCTGTAACCGAGGGGGCCTCCCCCGCGAAAACGACAATATGACAAAAAGAGGCTTATATGTTTTCGATGTTCCGCTCCGACTGGTTTCCGACCATGCTCGCCGGCTTCGCCATTGGTGCCTTGATCGTCGTGCTGAATCAGCCGGCGGTCGCCATGCCGATCTGACCGCGATGCGGCGCCCCTTCGCCGCGCTGATTGCTGCCGCGGTGCTGGCGCAATGCGCGCCCGCGCAGGCGGAAAGCGTCGTCAAGCTCCCCGCGGCGGCCGTCGATCCCGCAGTAAAGACGAAGCGCGCGGTTGCCGTGTTCGCGGGCGGATGCTTCTGGGGCGTCGAAGGCGTCTTTTCCAATGTGAAGGGCGTCGTGTCGGTCGAATCGGGCTATCATGGCGGCAGCAAGGCCACCGCCGAATATGATCAGACCTCATCCGGCACGACCGGGCACGCCGAGTCGGTTCGTATCGTCTATGACCCGTCGGTGGTCAGCTATGGCACCTTGTTGCGCATCCTGTTTTCCGTGGTCGCCGATCCGACGCTGAAGAACCGGCAGGGGCCCGACAGCGGCACCCAGTATCGCGCCGCGATCGTGCCGATGGATGCCGCACAGCGGCAGGTTGCGACCGCGTATCTGGCACAGATCGGCAAGGGCCGTTATTTCAAGGCGCCGATCGTGGTGCCGATCGAAAGCTACAAGGGCTTTTACCGCGCCGAAGCCTATCATCAGGATTTCATGCGCCTGCATCCCGACAATGGCTATATCCGCCGCTGGGACGCGCCCAAGCTGGCGGCGCTGAAACGCCTCTATCCCGAATGGGTGCGGGCGACCCCGGCGCCCTGAACGGCGCCGCACGCGGCGAGCCGTTCAGTGTTCCGCCACTTATCGCGCGATAGGAATCATTCACCGCAAATCGCTGGTCCGCGCAGGCGGAGTGCGGGACGCATGGTGCCGACCAAAAAGGTCGGGCGATAAACTGGTCGCGGGTTGCGGGGTTATGATGGCGTTGGGATTTTCGGGCAGGCGGCTGCTCGGTATGGCGATTGGCGGTATGGCGCTGGCGGGCTGCGTCAGCGGCGCGGCACTGGTGCCGACGCCGCGGCAGGCGCAAACGGCGCCGCGCGGTGCGGTCAGCGTGCCCATCGGGCCGCCGGTCAGCACCGCAACCCCGGCGCGCGCGGTGAATGCGCCCCCAAAGGACGTCGTCGATCCGGGCTTCCGGCGCCCGCCGAGTGGTCTCAGCGACCGGATTTCCCAGCTTTGGCGAACTTTTCCCGGCAAGACCGGCATCGCGGTTCAGCGTATCGACGGCGAATGGTCGTTTTCGGAACGCGGCGGCGAACTGTTCCCGCAGCAGAGCGTGTCGAAACTGTGGGTGGCGATGACCGTGCTCGATGCGGTCGACCAGGGCAAGCTCAGCCTCGACCGCCAGGTGGACATCGGCCCCAATGACCTCACCCTGTTCCATCAGCCGCTCGCGGCGCGCGTGCGGTCCGAAGGCAAGGTGACGATGAGCGTGCGCGACCTTATCGAAACCGCGATCACGCACAGCGACAACACCGCCAACGACAGCCTGCTGCGCACGGTGGGCGGTCCCGAGGCGGTCCGGCGCTTCATCGCGAAGAAGGATTTGGGATCTATCCGTTTCGGTCCCGGCGAACGCCTGTTGCAGAGCGCGACCGCGGGCCTGTCGTGGCAGCAGAGCTATTCGCGGGGCAATGCCTTCCAGCAGGCGCGCGCCGCGCTGCCCGATTCGACGCGCAAGGCCGCGCGCGAGGCCTATCTTGCCAATCCGATGGACGGCGCCGCGCCGGCGGCGATCGCGAGCGCCTTGACCCGGCTGGCGCGCGGGGCGCTGCTGTCGCCCGAATCGACGCAATATCTGATGGGCGTGATGAGCCGGACGCACAGCGGGCCGAAGCGGCTGAAGGCCGGGCTCCCCTCGGGCTGGGACTTCATGCACAAGACCGGCACCGGCCAGGATTACAAAGGCGAGACGGCAGGCTATAACGACATCGGCATCGCCACCGCGCCTGACGGCACGCGCTATGCCATCGTCGTGATGCTGGGCGACACGTCGGCGTCGATCCCCGCGCGCATGGCGCTGATGCAGGCGGTTTCCGGCGCGGTGGCCGAATTTCACGGAAAGTAGGCTTCGATGAAACGGGTGATGGTTCCGCTGCTGGCGCTGCCGCTGGTCCTGTCCGCCTGCGCGACGCCCGAGACGCGGCTGCGCAACGGGCTTCAGAATGCAGGTCTGTCGAAGGCGATGTCGACGTGCATGGCGGGGCGCATGGTCGACCGGCTGTCGCTCGTCCAGCTTCGCCGCCTGTCGGCGCTGGGCAGCCTGAAAGACCGCGAAATCACCGACCTGACGCTCGACCAGTTCTTCCGCAAGGTCCGCGCGCTCAAGGATCCGGAGATATTGGCGGTGACGACCAGCTCCGCCGCGGTGTGCGCGCTGCGCTGATCCAACCGCCGCTTTGGCGCGTGTCAAGATTTTCTGGGCGCGGCAGGGGTAGCCTTGCCGCGCAACTTGTGCTTATGCGGCGCCGCATATCTCCCCGCTTACAGAGTCGAAAGGCCCGGCAGAGCTCATGAACATCCACGAATATCAGGCCAAGGAACTGCTCGCGAAATTTGGCGTCGCGGTGCCCAAGGGCATTCCCGCGATGAGTGTCGAGGAAGCCGTCGCGGCGGCAAAGCAGCTCCCCGGACCGCTTTACGTCGTCAAGGCACAGATCCACGCGGGCGGCCGCGGCAAGGGCAAGTTCAAGGAACTCGGCCCCGATGCCAAGGGCGGCGTTCGCCTGGCCAAGAGCATCGAGGAAGTCGAAGCGCACGCCAAGGACATGCTGGGCAACACGCTGGTGACGATCCAGACCGGCGAGGCCGGCAAGCAGGTCAACCGCCTGTACATCACCGACGGCGTCGACATCGGCAAGGAATTCTACCTCGCGCTGCTCGTCGATCGCGCCACCAGCCGCATCGCGGTCGTCGCGTCGACCGAAGGCGGGATGGACATCGAGGAAGTCGCGCACTCGGCCCCCGAAAAGATCCACACCATCACCATCGATCCCGCCACCGGCCTGATGCCGCACCACGGCCGCGCGGTGGCCAAGGCGCTCGACCTGTCGGGCGATCTTGCCAAGCAGGCGGCAAAGATCCTCGAGGGCCTCTATGCCGCATTCCTCGGCACCGACGCCTCGCAGATCGAAATCAACCCGCTCGCCATCTGCCCGACCGACGAAGGCGACAAGCTCTATGTCCTCGACGCAAAGGTCGGCTTCGATTCGAACGCGATGTTCCGTCACAAGGATCTCGCCGAGCTGCGCGACCTGACCGAAGAAGATCCGGCCGAGGTCGAAGCGAGCGAATATGACCTCGCCTACATCAAGCTCGACGGCAATATCGGTTGCATGGTCAACGGCGCCGGCCTGGCGATGGCGACGATGGATATCATCAAGCTCAACGGGGCTTTCCCGGCGAACTTCCTCGACGTCGGCGGCGGCGCGAACAAGGAAAAGGTCACCGCGGCGTTCAAGATCATCCTCAAGGATCCCGCCGTTCAGGGCATTCTCGTCAACATCTTTGGCGGCATCATGAAGTGCGACATCATCGCCGAAGGCATCGTCGCCGCGGCGAAGGAAGTGAATCTGTCGGTGCCCCTGGTCGTCCGCCTGGAAGGCACGAACGTCGAAAAGGGCAAGGAAATCCTGGCGAACTCGGGTCTCGCGATCGTTCCCGCGAACGATCTGGGCGACGCGGCGAAGAAGATCGTCGCAGAGGTTGCGAAGGCGGCCTGACTGGTTTTCCCCTTCCGCTCTTGCGGCGGAAGGGGTCGCCCACAGGTTGACGTTTACGTAAACGCCAATTATGGCGCACTGCACAATTCTTCGAGAGGAGCTGAAAAGCCATGAAAATCCTCGTCCCCGTGAAGCGGGTGCTCGATTACAACGTGAAGCCGCGGGTGAAGGCGGACGGCACGGGCGTTGACCTTGCCAACGTCAAGATGTCGATGAACCCCTTCGACGAAATCGCTGTCGAAGAGGCGATCCGCCTCAAGGAAAAGGGCGTCGCGACCGAGATCGTCGCCGTCAGCGTCGGCCCGGCCAAGGCGCAGGAAACGCTGCGCACCGCGCTCGCGATGGGCGCCGACCGCGCAATCCTGGTGCAGACCGACGATGAAGCCGAACCGCTCGCGATCGCGAAGATATTGAAGGCGATTGCCGATGCCGAAACGCCGGGTCTCGTGATCCTCGGCAAGCAGGCGATCGACGGCGACAACAACCAGACCGGCCAGATGCTCGCCGCGCTCACCGGCTGGGCGCAGGGCACCTTCGCCAGCGCCGTGAACGTCGAAGGCGATCATGTCAGCGTGACGCGCGAAGTCGACGGCGGTCTCGAAACGGTGAAACTGAAGCTTCCCGCGATCGTCACCACCGACCTGCGTCTGAACGAGCCGCGCTACGCGTCGCTGCCGAACATCATGAAGGCGAAGTCGAAGCCGCTCGATACCAAGGCGCCCGCCGATTACGGCGTCGACACGGCGCCGCGCGTCAAGACGGTCAAAGTTTCGGAACCGCCCGTCCGCTCGGCCGGCGTCAAGGTCGCCGATGTCGATGAACTGGTTGCCAAGCTGAAGGCGATGGGAGTGCACTCATGAAAACGCTCGTTTGGGTCGAACATGACGGCAGCGCCGTCAAGGATGCCACGCTCGCTGCGGTGACCGCCGCGTCGAAGCTTGGTGAAGTCCATCTGCTCGTCGCCGGTGAAGGCGTCGATGGCGTTGCCAAGGCGGCGTCGGAAATCGCGGGCGTGGGCAAGGTGCATGTCGCCGACAACGCCGCCTTCGGTCACAACCTGCCCGAAAATATCGCGCCGCTCGTCGCCGATCTGATGGGCAGCCATGACGCGTTCGTCGTGCCCGCGACGACGACCGGCAAGAATATCGCGCCGCGCGTCGCCGCGCTGCTTGACGTGATGCAGATTTCGGAAATCCTGTCGGTCGAGGGTCCGAAGACCTTCACCCGCCCGATCTATGCCGGCAACGCGATCGCGACCGTCGAAAGCTCGGATGCGAAACTGGTTCTGACCGTTCGCGGCACCGCCTTCGACAAGGCTGCCAGCACCGGTGGTTCTGGCGCGATCGAAGCCGTCTCGGCTGGCGGCGACGCCGGCATTTCGAGCTTCGTCGGCGCCGAAATCGCCAAGCAGGATCGTCCCGAGCTCACCTCCGCGAAGATCATCGTGTCGGGCGGGCGTGCGCTGGGTTCGAGCGAGAAATATCAGGAAGTCATCGTTCCGCTCGCCGACAAGCTCGGTGCCGCGCTCGGTGCTTCGCGCGCCGCGGTCGATGCGGGCTATGTCCCCAACGACTATCAGGTCGGCCAGACCGGCAAGATCGTCGCGCCGGAGGTGTATTTCGCGATCGGCATCTCGGGCGCGATCCAGCACCTCGCGGGGATGAAGGATTCGAAGACGATCGTCGCTATCAACAAGGACGAAGACGCTCCGATCTTTCAGGTCGCCGATCTCGGCCTCGTCGCTGATCTGTTCAGCGCGGTGCCCGAACTGACCGGCAAGATCTAACCGCCCGACCATATGGCCGGCAATCATCCCGGAGTGCCCGGACTGGGCGACGCGCCGTTCAACGCCGGCGGTCGCCGGTCCGCGCGGCCGGGGCCGGGGCGCGAAATCGACGATGATGACCGCGCGGCCGACGACGAAGAAGCCGTCCATGGCCGCGCGCTGATTCTGGCCAGCGTCGCGCGCGACGCGCGGCTCAATCAGAAATTCCTGTTGCTGATCACGCTGTCGGCGGCGATCGCCACGCTCGGCCTGCTTCAAGGGTCTGCGGCGGTGGTGATCGGCGCGATGCTGGTATCGCCGCTGCTCGGCCCGATCATGGGCGTCGGCTTTGGCCTCGCGACGCTCGAATCCAATCTCATCAAGCGTTCGCTCGTCACCATGGCGGCGGGGATGGCGGTCGCGGTGCTCGTCGCGATGCTGATCATCTGGCTGTCGCCGATCAAGGACGTCACCCCCGAACTGCGCGCGCGGACGCAGCCGACGCTGCTCGATCTCGGTGTCGCCGTCGTCGGCGGCATCGCCGGCGTCTATGCGATCCTGCGCAAGCTGTCGGGCGTCATGGTCGGCGTCGCGATCGCGACCGCACTGGTTCCGCCGCTCTCGACGATCGGCTTCGGTCTTGCCACCGGCCGCCCCGACTTCGCGCTTGGTTCGGCGCTGCTCTTCCTGACGAACACGCTCGCCATCGCCTTTGCCGCGACGATCGTCGCAAGGGTCAACAAATTCGGCCCGTCGCTGACCCCGCAGCATACCGCGATGCAGATAACCGGAATCATCGTCACGCTGGGCGTGCTGTCGATCCCGCTGGCGCTGTCGCTCAACAATATCGCGCGCGAGATCCGCGCACGCTCGGCGGTGCAGTCCGAACTCAACCGCTTGCTCGGTGACGGCGATCGCATCGACAGCCTGAATGTCCGCACCGAGGGCGAGGAGGTGGCGGTCGACGGCGTTGTCCTCGTCGACCAATATTCGGCGCAGCTCAACGATCAGCTTGCCACCAAGGTGCGCGGCGATCTCGACCGCGACGTCAGCGTCAACCTCGTCCAGCTCAAGCAGCAGACCAACGCCGCGGTGCAGTTCGAGGAGCGGCTGAACCAGCGGCTCGCCACGCTCGAACAGCGTGACGCCGACAGCATGGGGATCATCGCCGGGCTGACCATCGGCGAATTGATTCCGCGCGCGCGGGTGCTGGTCGATGCGCAGGCGCGCCGCGTCGTCGTCCAGCGCGACCGCGAGGGCGAAGGCGAACAGGTCGCTGCGGCGATCGACCGCATCATGGCCGACATCCAGGGCCGCTACCCGCAATGGCTGATCGAAAACGGCAGCTTCACCCCCGCCGAACCGCCGAAGGAGACGGCGGAAGGCGCGGCCGGGGAAGAGCCCGCGACGGAGCGCCGCTGAGCCGGGCGTCTTGATACCGACGCATTCGCGATCATAGGGTGGGCGCTGCCCCTTTGGAGTCGTTCGATGCCCCAAGCCGACAAGCGCCTTATCCTCGCCGACGGGCTGGCCGCGGGCGACGATGATGCGGCGCTGCATGCGCGGCTGATCGCCGCGGGCGTGTCGGCGGCATCGGCGAAATATGAGGTCGAGCGGCTCGCAAAGGACCCGATGGCGCTCGCCTTGCGGCGGCAGGCGTCGCGCGGTGCCAAGCAGCAATGGTTGTTCGCCAATCAGGCGCGGCTTGCGCGCGAGAGCGAAGGCGGCTTCGCGCTCGATACTGTCGACCGCATTGCCACCGCAGAATTCTATCGCGGCTATTATGATGCGAACCGTCCGGCGAAGCTGACCGGCTTGGTCGATCATTGGCCCGCGCTGTCGCGCTGGTCGCTCGATCATTTTGCGGCGGTCGCGGGCGGCGCGGCGGTCGAGGCGCAGGTGGGGCGCGACGGCGACCCCGATTATGAACTCGCCAAGGACGCTCACCGGCGGATGCTGCGGTTCGGCGAGCTGATCGACTGGTTGCGGGGGGACGAGGTCAGCAACGACATCTATCTGACGGCCTATAACAGCGGTACCAACGCGGCGGCGCTCGCGGTCCTGTGGGACGACCTGGCGCCGATCGACCTCTTGGAACCGCGCGACGGCCGCGACGGCTTTTTCTGGCTCGGTCCCAAAGGGACGCTGACGCCTTGGCACCACGATCTGACGAACAATCTGCTCGTACAGGTCATGGGCCGCAAGCGGGTCCGCATGGCGCCGCCCTGGGCCTTTGCGCGGATGCGCAACAGCCGCCATTGCTTTTCCGACTGGGGCAACGAAGCGCTGCCGGCGGGCGATGGCACCGCCGAAACGCCGCCGGTTCTCGAATGCGTAATCGGGCCGGGCGAGGCGATCTTCCTGCCCGTCGGTTGGTGGCATCAGGTCGAGGCGCTCGACCTGTCGGCGAGCATGAGCTTCACCAACTTCCGCCGTGCCAACGCGCATGTCGACGATTATCGATCTTTCGGAGAAATCGCCTGATGTCCCTTGTCCTCGTCGCCCATTATGATGCCGTAGCAACGGTCACCCTGAACCGCCCCGAGGCGATGAATGCGCTCTCGCGGGCGCTGCGCGCCGAGCTTGCGGCGGTGATGCGGGGGCTTGCCGCCGACGACAGTGTGCGCGCGATCGTGCTGACGGGGGCGGGCGAGCGGGCCTTCACCGCCGGGCTCGACCTCAAGGAACTGGGGGCCGACACTAGCAATCTGGGCGCCGCCAATGCCACCGACGCCGACGAGAATCCGGTCAAGGCGATCGAGCTCTGCCCGCAGCCGGTGATCGGCGCGATCAACGGGGTTGCGATCACCGGCGGGTTCGAGCTTGCGCTCGCCTGCGACATATTGATCGCATCGACGGCAGCGCGCTTCGCCGACACACATGCGCGCGTCGGGGTCATGCCCGGCTGGGGCCTGTCGCAGAAATTGTCGCGGCTGATCGGTATCGGCCGCGCCAAGGAATTGTCGCTTACGGGTAATTTCCTGGGCGCCGAAGCGGCGCGCGACTGGGGCCTCGTCAATCGCGTCGTTGCCCCCGCAGAACTGGTGCCCGCGGCGCAGGCGCTCGCGCGCGATATCGCCAGCGCCGATCCGGCGATGGTACGACGCTACAAGCGGCTGATCGACGACGGCTATGCGCTGCCCTTCGGTGACGCGATGGCGCTCGAACAGGCGCGGTCGTCGGCGGCGAACCGCGCCGTTCGCGCCGAGGAGGTCGAGGCGCGGCGGATGGCGGTGATGCAGCGGGGGCGTGCGAACATCTGACGCGCGGCCGCGCCCACCTGTCACGATTACGGGCTTGCGGAGCCCGAAAATACTTAGCAAGGGGAAGTAATGTCCGATCTGTCGACCTTGCTGCCTCCCTTCATGATGCGCGTTGCCGGTGCCGGCGACCTGTCGAATCTGATCCGCCTTTCAGGCGGCGCCAATATGGAAAGCTGGGCGTTCGACTGGGGCGGCGGTGCCTATGTGCTGCGCCGTGCGCCCTCGGCCGAATATATGGAAGGGCGGCCTTATGGTCATTCGGTCGAGGCTGCGCTGGTCCGGGCGGCGCACGCGGGCGGGGTCAAGGCGCCCGAGGTTATCGGGGTGCTGTCCGATGCCGACGGCATGGGCACGGGCTATGTCATGCGGCGCGTCATCGCCGAAGTCAGCCCGGCGAAGATATTAGCGGCGGCGCCGCGGTCGCTCGTCGCCGATCTGGGGCGCGAACTGGCGTTGATCCACGCGCTGCCGCGCGACGCGATCCCGGCCGAAATTCCGGTGATGGATACCGCCGCAGCGCTCGCGGAGCTCAAGGCGCGCTTCCTTTCCTATGGCGGCGACCGGCCGGCGATCGCGCTCGCGGTCAAATGGTGCGAGGATCATCTGCCCGAACCCGCCGACCCGGTGCTCGTCCATGGCGACTATCGCATGGGCAATGTCATGGTCGATGCCGATGGTCTTGCCGCCGTGCTCGACTGGGAACTCGCGCATCTGGGCGACGCGCACGAGGATCTGGCCTTCGGCTGCATGACGGTGTGGCGGTTCGGCATGCTCGACAAGCCGGCGTTCGGGGTCGGCAGCCTCGACGATTATTTTGCCGCCTATGAGGCCGCGGGCGGGCGTCCGGTGGACCGCGACCGCTTCAAATATTGGCTCGTCTATCGCACCCTGTGGTGGGCGCTCGGCTGTCTGCAGATGGGGCAGGCGTGGCGGAGCGGCGCCGATACGACGGTCGAACGCGTGGTCGTGGGGCGGCGCACTGCCGAACAGGAACTCGACATCATCCGGCTGCTCGAAGATGGGGCGCCCGCGGCCGAGCGCGCGGCGCCGCTGCCGCCTTCGCCTGCCGCCGCCGCGGCGCCGGTCGGCGAACCGACGACGCAGGAAATGGTGCAGGCGGTGCGCGATTGGCTGGGGGAGGCGATCAAGCCGCAGGCCGAGGGGCACGGCAAATTTCAGGTCGCGGTCGCGATGAACGCGCTCGGCATCGTGATGCGCGATCTTGGCGCGGGCATCCGTGCCGAGGACAAGGCGCTGGCCGGGGACATACTGGCCGGGCGGGCGACGCTTGCCGACCCCGGCCTGCTCGCGCGCCTGCGCCGCGCGGCGCTCGACAAATGCGCGGTCGACAGTCCCAAATATGCCGCGCTCGCCGCGGCGCGGGCCGCCTGGAACGGATAGAGACAAACGGGAGAGAGACGATGGATTTTGCGGTTCCGGCCGATTTGCAGGCCTATCTGGACGAACTCGACGCCTTCATCGCAGCGGAGATCAAACCGCTCGAGGAGGCGGACGACAACATCCGCTTCTTCGACCATCGCCGCGAACATGCGCGCACCGACTGGGACAATCAGGGACTGCCGCGCCACGAGTGGGAACAGCTGCTGAAGCAGGCGACCCGCAAAGCCGATGCCGCGGGCCACTGGCGCTTTTCGGCGCCGAAGAAATATGGCGGCAAGGACGGATCGAACCTGTGGATGGCGGTGATCCGCGAGCATTTTGCCGCCAAGGGCCTCGGCCTCCACAATGATCTGCAGAACGAACACAGCATCGTCGGCAATTTTCCCTTCGTCGAGATGTTCGAACAATTTGGTACCAGCGACGATCAGAAGCAGGAGTTCATCCTCGGCGGCTTCGAAGGCAAACGCCGCACCGCCTTTGGCCTCACCGAACCCGATCATGGCAGCGACGCGACGCACATGGAAACGCGCGCGGTGCGCGAAACCCGCGACGGGGGCGAAGGCTGGCTGATCAACGGCGAGAAGATGTGGACGACGGGGATGCATGTCGCGACCCATTGCGCGACCTTCTGCCGCACCAGTGGCAATGACGGCGATGCCAAGGGGATCACCTGCCTGCTTGTCCCCAACCCGTCGCCGGGCCTCGTGATCGAGGAATATCTTTGGACCTTCAACATGCCCACCGATCACCCGCGTGTCAGCTTTACCGATGTGTGGGTGCCCGACAGCGCGCGGCTCGGCCCGGTCGACGGCGGCCTGTCGATCGCGCAAAGCTTCGTCCACCAGAACCGCATCCGTCAGGCGGCCTCGTCGCTTGGTGCGGCGGTTTACTGCATCGAGGAAAGCGTGCGCTATGCGCGCGAGCGCAAGCCCTTCGGCGAAGCGCTGGCGAAGAACCAGGCGATCCAGTTCCCGCTCGTCGAGCTGGCGACGCAGGCCGAAATGCTGCGCCTCCTTATCCGCAAGACGGCGTGGGAAATGGACAATATGCCGCACAAGGAGGTCGAGCGCACCCTCTCCGACAAGGTGAGCATGTGCAATTACTGGGCGAACCGGCTCGTCTGTCAGGCGGCCGATCGCGCGATGCAGGTGCATGGCGGCATCGGTTATTCGCGCCACAAGCCCTTCGAGCATATCTATCGCCACCACCGCCGCTACCGGATCACCGAAGGGGCCGAGGAGATTCAGATGCGCAAGGTCGCGGCCTATCTGTTCGGCTATCTCGGCCCGCGGCGCGAGACGCTGGGGAAGATTTGAGGGTTATATATAAAGGTGGTGTTCCCCCGCGAAGGCGGGGGTCCATCATCGAAAGGTGCAAACTGGAACCGACCGGAGATGGGTCCCCGCCTTCGCGGGGACACGCGACAAAAAAGGCACGACTCTAACGCTTCCGTACGAACTCCGTTCGCAGCACCAGGCCCCTGATCCCTTCGTAGCGGCAGTCGATCTCGTCGGGATCGGCGGTCAGCCGGATCGACTTGATGACGGTGCCGACCTTCAACGTCTGGCCCGCGCCCTTCACCGGCAGATCCTTGATGAGGACGACCGAGTCGCCGTCGCTCAGTAGATTGCCGACCGCGTCCTTCGCTTGCGGAAGCGCATTGGCCGCCGCGGCCCGGTCGCGCGCTTCGCTGGCGGACAGCCATTCGCCGCTCGCCTCGTCATAGACATAATCTTCGTCATCGCTGCTCATCGGGGCGCTCTATCCATCTATTCCGGCTTGCGAAAGCGCAGCGTGAACTGGTCTGTCTTGCCGCGAATGGCAGGGTCGAAGACATTGGCGGTGCGCGGGTCTTCGGGGCGTTTGTAAAGGTCGCTCTCGGCCTCGAGCACAAAGCCGGCCTTGGTCAGCGCCGCGACGACTGCGGCCTTGTCGATGCGGTGCAGGCTGTCGGACAGCGTCGTGCCGCTGCCGTCCGCCGCGCTGTGATCGACCACCACCAGCGTGCCGCCGGGCTTGAGCGCGGCGAAGAGTGCGGCGCTGGCCTTGTCGCCGGTCCCTTCGGGGAAGGGCTTCAAATAGAGATCGTGAAAATTCTGCACCGTCACGATCGCGTCGAGCGGCACCGGGAAAGCCGGAGCGGCAAAGGCGCCGCCAACCGCATCGACATTGGCATAGGCCGCGGCGACCGCGGTCTGATCGTCGCCATATTGCTTGCGAAAGGCGATGAACTCGGCGGGCTGAAAAGCGTAGACATGTCCCGCGGTGCCCACGGCTCCCGACAGGATGCGGGTCAGATAGCCGCCGCCCATCACATAATCGCCAACGCTCTGGCCCGGCTTGATGCCGGCGAAGGCGAGCAATTCGGCGGGCTTGCGGGCGGCGTCGCGCTCGCGGTCGGCGGCCGGGCGCGCCGGATCGGCAAGCGCTGCCGCATAATCGGCGGCGGGCGCGTCGGCGGCGATGGCCGGAATGGCGGCTGCGGCAAGAGCCGCGGCGGTGGCGACAAGGGTAAAGTGACGGATCATGGCATCGACTCCCGTTGGTTTGTCGCACGGCTATAGCCGTTCGCCGCACGCCGCGCGCGCTTATTTGCACTGTCCGAATTTGATGATAGGTTTCGCACTGAAACCAAATAACGGGAGAGCGAGATGTACGATCTGGTGATTCGCGGCGGCACCGTCGTCGATGGCACGGGCGGTTCGTCCATGGTGGCCGATGTGGCGGTAGAGGGCGATCGCATCGTCGCGGTCGGCACCGACCTCGGCGCCGGGCGCGAGGAAATCGACGCGCGCGGCAAGATCGTCACCCCCGGCTTCGTCGACGTTCACACCCATTATGACGGGCAGGCGACGTGGGATCAGGAAATGGCGCCGTCGAGCTGGCACGGCGTCACCACCGTCGTCATGGGCAATTGCGGCGTCGGCTTCGCGCCCGCGCGGCCCGACCGCCACGACTGGCTGATCGGCCTGATGGAAGGCGTCGAGGATATTCCCGGCACCGCGCTCGCCGAAGGGATGAGCTGGGAATGGGAAACCTTCCCCGAATATATGGATGCGCTCGAAAAACTGCCGCGCACCATCGATGTCGCGTGCCACGTTCCGCATGGCGCGGTTCGCGCCTATGTGCTGGGCGACCGCGAACAGCCGGGCGCGGTGCCGACGGCTGAGGACATCGCCGAAATGTCGCGCATCGTCGAAGAGGGGGTGCGCGCCGGCGCGCTCGGCTTTTCGACGAGCCGCACCGTCATCCACAAATCGGTCGACGGCGAAGTCGTCCCCGGCACGACCGCGACCGCCGAGGAGTTGATCGAGATCGGCCGTGCGATGGGCCGCGTCGGTTATGGGGTGTTCGAAATGGCGAGCGACCTCAACCGCGAATGGAACGAGTTCGACTGGATGGGCAAGCTGAGCCGCGAAACCGGGCTGCCCGTGACCTTTGCGGCGCTCCAGTCGATCGCCAAGGAATTGCCGCTCGACGAACAGATCGAAACGATGCGCGCCGAAAATGCCAAGGGTGCCAATATCGTCGCGCAGATCGCGCTGCGCGGCAACGGCATCATCATGGCGTGGCGCGGCACCGTCCATCCCTTCCGCTTCCGCCCGTCGTGGCGCGCCATTGAGGGCCTGTCGTGGGACGAGCAAAAGGCAAAGCTGCTCGACCCCGCGTTCAAGGCGCAGCTCCTTTCCGAAGACAATGACTTCAGCGAAGCGCCGCAGGACATCATGGGGCTGTTGATGGTCGTCGCCGGCGGCTGGACCATGCAGTTCGAGATGGACGAGGATTTCGACTATGAGCCCGGCGCCGATGCCAGCATCGCGGCGCGCGCCACGGCGGCGGGCGTCGATCCGGCCGAATATGCCTATGATCTGCTGTGCCGCGACGATGCGACCGGTTTCGCCTATCTGCCGATCCTCAACTATGCCGACGGCAACCTCGACTTCCTCGAGGCGCTGCAGGACAGCGACGATACGGTGAACAGCCTGTCGGACGGCGGCGCGCATTGCGGCACGATCTGCGATGCCGCGTCGCCGACCTTCATGCTTCAGCATTGGGTGCGCGATCGCAAGCGCGGCGGGCGCGTGCCGCTGGAACGGGCGATCAAGCGCCAGTGCCGCGACACGGCGCTGCTCTATGGGCTCGAAGATCGCGGGCTGGTCGCACCGGGCTATCTCGCCGATCTCAACGTCATCGACATGGAAGCGATCAAGCTCGGCAAGCCGTGGCTCGCCTTCGATCTGCCGGCGGGCGGCAAGCGTCTGCTGCAAAAGGCCGATGGCTATGTTGCGACGGTCAAGTCGGGCGTCGTCACCTTCAGGGACGGCGAAGCGCAGGGCGCCTATCCGGGCGGCGTGATCCGCGGTCCGCAGCGCGTCGAGCTGGCGATGGCGGCGGAATGATGCGGGCGGTCCGGCTTCGCGCTCCCGCTTCGCTCGACAATCTGACGCTCACCGATCTCGCCGACCCCGGGCAACCGGGGCCGGGCGAGATCCGGGTGCGGCTGGCGGCGTCGTCGCTTAACTTCCACGACTATGCGGTGGTGGCGGGCATGATCCCCGCTGCCGACGGGCGCATCCCGATGTCCGACGGCGCCGGCGTGGTCGAGGCGGTGGGTGAGGGGGTGACGCAGTTTGCGGTTGGCGATCCGGTCGTCTCGATCTTCTTTCCCGACTGGATCGACGGCGCGCCGCCGACGAGTGCCTTCACGCGGGTGCCGGGTGACGGCATCGACGGCTATGCCCGCGATGTCGTCGTGACGCCCGACCACTGGTTTACACGCGTCCCGGCGGGCTATTCGGCAGCGGAGGCCGCGACGCTGACCTGCGCCGGGCTGACCGCCTGGCGCGCGCTGTTCGTCGATGATACGATCCGGCCGGGTTCGACCGTGCTGGTGCAGGGATCGGGGGGGGTGTCGATCTTTGCGCTGCAATTCGCCAAGGCCGCAGGCGCGCGGGTGATCGCGACCAGCTCGTCCGACGATAAGCTCGCACGGCTCAAGGATCTCGGTGCCGACGAGCTGATCAATTACAAGGCGGTTCCCGCCTGGGGCGCAAAGGCGATGGAACTGACCGGCGGGCGCGGGGTCGATTGCGTGGTCGAGATCGGGGGTGCCGGCACGCTCGACCAGTCGATGATCGCGACGCGCGTCGGTGGCCATGTCGCGCTGATCGGCGTGCTCGCGGGCTTTGCCGGGCCGGTGCAGACCGCGCTGCTGATGGCGAAGAATCTGCGCGTTCAGGGTTTGACCGTGGGGAGCCGCCAGCAGCAGCTCGACATGATCGCCGGGATCGAGGCAAATGCGATCCGGCCGGTGATCAGCGATCATTTCCCGCTCGAAGGCCTCGCCGATGCGTTCCGCCATCAGGCCGCGAACAAGCATTTCGGCAAGATCGTCGTCGACATCTGATACGAAAAGGACGGGCCGGTGGGGTTTGCCGAATATGATCGTTACGACGCGCTCGGCCTTGCCGACCTCGTCGCGAAGGGGGCGGTATCGCCGCTCGAGCTGGTCGATAGCGCGATCGAACGGATCGAGGCGCTCAACCCGCGCCTGAACGCGGTGATCTTCACCGATTATGATGGCGCCCGGGCGCGCGCGAAGGCGCCGCTTCCCGACGGGCCGTTCCGGGGCGTTCCCTTCCTGCTCAAGGATATATTGGGCGATCTCGCCGGGTGGCCGACGCGCAACGGATCGCGCATCTCGCCGCCCGTTCCGATGCCCTTTACCGCGACGTTGGTGCAGCGTTTCCTGGCGGGCGGGCTGATCCCGATCGGCAAGACCAATGTGCCCGAATTCGGCGTCGTCGCGACGACCGAGAGCAAGCTGTACGGTCCCGCCTGCAACCCGTGGAACCCGGCGCATTCGACCGGCGGCTCGTCGGGCGGATCGGGCGCGGCGGTGGCGAGCGGCATGGTGCCCGTCGCGCATGCCAACGACGGCGGCGGATCGATCCGTATCCCGGCAAGCTGTAACGGGCTGGTCGGGCTGAAGCCGACGCGCGGGCGCAACCCCTTGGGGCCGATGCTCGGCGATGTGATGGGCGGCCTCGCCGCCGAACATATCGTCAGCCGCAGCGTGCGCGACACCGCGGCGATGCTCGACGTCACCGCGGGCGCCGAACCCGGCGATCCCTATGCGGCGCCGTCCGCTCCGCCGAGCTGGCGCCGGGCCGCCGAGGCGCCATGCCCCAAGCTGCGGATTGCATTCGCGCGCTCGGCGCCGGGGGGGCGGGCGCTCGATCCTCAGGCGGTCGCCGCGGTCGAACATGCGGCAAAACTGTGCGAGAGCCTGGGTCATCATGTCGAGGAGGCATCGCCCCCGGTGGACAATGATGCGATGGTTCCGGCCTTCATGGCGATATGGTCGAGCGGCGCGGCGATGCAGATCGACGGCATCGCGATGATGACAGGGCAGACGCCCGGTCCCGACAATCTGGAGGGGCTGACGCGCGGCCTGTACGCGATGGGCAAGGCGATCAGCGCGCCGCAACTGTGGGGCGCGATCTTCCAGCTGCAACAGATGGCGCGCGCGGTCGCGGCGTGGCACGCCGACCATGACATCTGGCTGACCCCGACGCTCGGCGCCCCGCCGCCGCGCAACGGCAGTTTCCCACTCGACAGCGAAGATGTGGTGGCCGGCTTCGGCGCGATGACCGACTATGTTCCCTTCACCGCGATCCAGAATGCGACGGGGCAGCCCGCAATCAATGTCCCCCTGTGGTGGACGCCCGAGGGATTGCCGATGGGAACGCAGTTCGTCGGGCGCTTCGGCGAAGAGGCGCTGTTGCTCCAGCTCGCGGCCCAGCTCGAAGAGGCACAGCCCTGGTTTGACCGGCGCCCGGCGCTCTAGGGGCGACCGTCAGACGAGCGCGCGAACGGCCGCTTCGGCGTCGTCGGCGCCATTATAGGCGTGAAATGACAGCCGGACGGTGGTGCCGCGGAAGTCGGCGCTGATCGCATTCGCGGTGAGCGCCGCGGCGACACGCGGCTGGTCGGCGCCGGTGTCGATGCACAGCGTTCCGCCGATGTCGCCTTTGGGCCAGCGCCACTGCGGCGTCCGGGGTTCAAGCGCGGCGCGGAGGATCGTCTGGAGCGCGCGATTATGCGCGCGCACCCGCTCGACGCCTATTGCGGTGACGGCTTCGATACCCGCGGTCGACAGGATGAATGGTGCGACATCGGGGGTGCCGCCCCAC
Organism: Sphingopyxis sp. A083; assembly: GCF_001468495.1. Lineage (NCBI taxonomy): Bacteria > Pseudomonadati > Pseudomonadota > Alphaproteobacteria > Sphingomonadales > Sphingopyxidaceae > Sphingopyxis > Sphingopyxis sp. A083. The sequence goes on from NZ_LNSK01000001.1 coordinate 746,901, forward strand.
CAGCGGCGCGCGTCGGGGGCATAGCGGAAGCTTTCGATATCCATCTCGAACGGATTGTCGTGGCTCCACCAGCCGCGCTCCATCGGATCGAGCGCGGTGCGGTCGTGCGGCGCGACCCATAGCCACGCCGCGCCCGGTCCGCCGCACAGCCATTTGACGCTGGTGCCGATCACCGCATCGACGCCCCATAGGGCGGGCGTGACGGGAACAAGGCCGACCGATTGCGCGCAATCGGCGATGCAGCGCGCGCCCGCGGCGTGCGCGGCCGCGGCGACGGCGGCGATGTCGGTCAGCGCGCCGCTGTTCGAGCTGACGTGCATCGCAACAACCAGCGCCACATCGTCGTCCAGCGCCGATGCCCACTGCGCGGGATCGCGCACATCGGCGGCGGCAGGCAGATAGCGCGTCGTCCACCCCGCGGCGGCGAGCCCGCTTGCGACATAGCCGATCGTCGGAAAGGCGCTCGGCGCGAGCAGGATGGTGCGCCGGGTCGTCGCGGTGCCTAGCGCCGAGAGGTAGCGCGACAGCGCCGCGCTGACATTGGTGGCGGGGCACAGATCGCTTGCTTCGACACCGATCAGCTCCGCCAGCGCGGCGCGCCAGGCGTCGATCGCCTCCAGCCAGTGCGGCCAGGCCTCGCCCGTCTCGCGCCACGGGGTCAGCATCCGGTCGCGCAGCAGCGCCTCGGCGCTGCGCGGCTGGCATCCGACGCTGTGGCTTTTCAGATAGACGGCGCCGGGCGGCAGGAAAAAGTGCCCGGCAACCGCGGCCGGCAGCAGCGCGCCGCTCACAGGCCGCTGCCGTGTCCGGCCGGCGCATTGCCGCTGATACTGTCGCGCTTGACGCCATATTCGGCGCCCCAGCGGTCGGTCATTGCGGCGCGAATGTCCCACAGTTCGGGGAAGAATCGATGCCGCGCGCCGGCATTGAGCAGTTCGACCGGACGCCCTTTGAGCGATTTCGATCCCATGCCGATCGACCGGTGGATGAGATAGATGTGATGGGCGCGAAAGATCTGGAACAACTCGTCGAATTCGATCAGCGCCTCGGCGACCATATAGGCCTCGTCGTGGCGGTAGCCGGTGTCGTATACGTCGGCGACGCAGCGCCCGGCGGGATCGAGATAGGCCGATTTGTAGCGCGCCCACAGCGGCTGCGGCAGGGTGAGCAGGAGCTGGAAGCCGGGGCTTTCCTGCCCCGACCCATTGCCGAGCTGACGCCGGATCGCCTGATAGTCGAACGGACTCATCGTCTCCAGCAGCGCCAGCTGATCGGTCATCAGCCGCATGATCCGGTTGACGCGGTCGAAGAGCGACAGGACGCGCATCGTCTCGCCCGCCGCCATATGGCCGTCGATTTCGGCGAGGGTGAAGGCCATGAGCTTCATCCACAATTCCTCCACCTGATGGACGATCTGGAACTGCAATTCGTCGGGGGTGCAAAGCTCTGCGAGCGGCTTCTGGCAATCGAGCAGACGGTCGACCGCCAGATAGACGCCATAATCCTTCATGACCGGCGCTTCGATGCGCTGGTGAATATCCTGTTTGTCCAGGTGCATGGGAAATCCTTGCGATTGATGGAACCGAAAGGGCGCGCCGCTCGGGCGCGCCGACGGATCAATCGCGCGGAGCCACTCCCGCAGGCGGGCGCCGCGGCGATCCCGCCTGGCCGAGCCAGAGAAGGGCGACCGCGGGGGTCATCGCGCGGCGAGATCCGCTGGCAGGGTGGGTTCGCCGAGAAGCCCGAGGAAGCGGCGCCACATCATGTCGCGGGACGGCGCACCGCGTTCGACATAGTCGCGCACCATCGCTTCGCCGAGCCCGTAGTTGATGACGTAGCTGCGATATTTTTCGGTGAAATCGGTCATCTGCTCGGCGCGCGGTCGCGAAACGAGCCCATATTTCTGCGTCAACGCCACCGCCGTCGGCCGGTCGATCGCGCCGTCGAGATATTGCTGCGCAATCGTCAGCCGGGCGCCCGACAGCGCTTTCATCGCGTCGAGAAGCTGCCAGTAGCGCTCGTCGGCGGGTGGTTCGATGCCTGCCAGCGGCATGATCGTGTCGCGCTCGACGGCGATGCGTTCGTCAGCCGGAAAAGCAAGGTCGATGCCGTAATTGGCGCTTCCTTCGGCCAGGAAGCTTTGCGGGCTGTAAAGCGGGTAGACGCTATATTCGATCCAGTTGCGGTCGCGGACCAGCTTTGCTTCGATTTGCAGATTGAACAGATGGTGGCCCGGATAGCCTTCGTGGCAGCCGAGATCGAGCGCGCGCGACAGGCGGATCGGCAGGTCGGTGTTGACCTGGATGATGCTGCGATAGCCGCCCATGTAGAAATTATAGCCGCTCCAGCTCTTTCCGGTGACGAACTGCAGGTCGAAATTCTCGTCTTCGGGCATCGCCACCTGCGCGGCGGTCCGCGCACGGCACTGGGCGATCGCGGCGTCGAAGGTCGGCTTCAGCCGGGCGGCGGGAATGGTGAAGCGGTCGAAATAGGCTTCGACGCGATCGGCCAATTCGCCGTCGCCGGGGACGAGCTGCGCGATGGTAGCCAGCGTGGCGTCATAGGCGGACAGCGGTTCGAGCGTCGGGCGCACGCCGAAAAGCCGTTCGGCCTCGTCGGCAAAGGCAAAGCGCTTGCCCTGCAACATTTCGCTGCGCGTCTCGGCCGCGAGCAGCATCGCCTTCAGCGCGCGCAAGCGCCGTTGGTCGGCGGCTGCGGTCAGGTGGGGCGCGACGTCGTCAAGCGATGCCGAGAGCTGGCGCGCAGCTTCGCCCAGCATCGCAAGGCTGCGCGGATCTGTCACGGCGGCCGCCATCAGCGCCTTCGGTCCGTAATAGGCGTCGATATCGCTCTTGTTATGCGTGCCCAATTCGAGAACCAGCCCGACATAATCATGCGCCACGCTGTCGAGCGTGTGGCGCGCAACCGCGGCCACGGCGGGATCGAGCGCGGCGTCCGCTCCGGCGGGCGCCGGCATCGGCGGCGGCAGCACCGTTTGCGGCAGGATGGTGACGGCCATTGCCGGTTCCGCCGGCGCCTGCTTGGTTGGTGCGTCCTTTGCTGCGCGTTCAGCCGCCTTGCGCTGCGCCACGACCCGCCGCATTTCGGGGTCGAGCGCATAGCATCCCGACAGGGTCATGCCCGCAAGGACGGCAAGGGCCAGAAGAGCGCTGCGGCGGGGCATCAGCCAGCTGTGGCGGGCCGCACTTCGGAGGTGTCGCTGACGTCGCCGTCGCGGGCGATTTCCGCGTCCGAACTCGTCTCGATCCCCGAATGGTCGGGATGGAGCGGAGCGAAGCGCAGCACGGCAAAACCGGTCAGCGCGGCGACGAGCGATCCCATCAGGATACCGATCTTGGCCTCCTCGATCAGCAGGGCGTTGCCCGGGAAGGCAAGGCCGCCGATGAACAGGCTCATCGTGAAGCCGATCCCGCACAGCACCGACACGCCATAGATTTGCAGCCAGGTCGCACCGCGCAGCTTGCCCGCGATCCCCAGCTTTACGGCCAGCCAGACGCTGCCGAAAATGCCGACCTGCTTGCCGAAGAACAGCCCGGCCGCGATGCCGAGCGGCAGCGGCGCGAAAATCTGATCGAGCCCCAGTCCGCGCACGTCGACACCGGCATTGGCGAAGCCGAACAGCGGCACGATCGCAAAGGCGACCCACGGGTGCAGACCATGTTCCAGGCGGTGGAGCGGCGAGGTTTCGCTGTCCGGCGCGCCCGGCGTGCGTTCGAAGGGGATCGCCATCGCCGCGAGGACGCCGGCGATCGTCGCATGCACGCCCGAGAGCAGCATTGCGTACCAGAGCAGCGCAAAGAGCAGCAGATAGACCGCGAGATGCTTCACCCCGGCGCGGTTGACCGCGAACATCACGCCGAGCAGCAGCGCCGCAGCGCCGAGCGCCAGCATGTTGATTTCGGCCGTATAGAAAAGCGCGATGATCGCGACCGCACCCATGTCGTCGACGATCGCGACGGTCACCAGAAACAGCTTGAGCGACGTCGGCGCGCGCTTGCCGAGCAGCGCGAGCACGCCGATCGCAAAGGCGATGTCGGTCGCAGCGGGGATCGCCCAGCCTTGCGCAAGACCCGCCGTGCCCCCCGCGAGCAGTATGTAGATCACCGCGGGAACCGCCATGCCCGCTGCAGCGGCGATCATCGGCAGCCGCCGCCGATCCCAGCTCGCAAGGCGTCCGTCAACGAACTCACGCTTGATCTCGAGCCCGACGAGCAGGAAGAAAATCGCCATCAGGCCATCATTCACCCATAGGTGAACGGTCATCGGACCCAGCTTGTCGGTCAGCGTCGGCCCCGTCACCGCATGGATTGCGTGGTGATAATCGGTGGCCAGTGCCGAATTGGCGATAATCATTGCCAAAGCGGCCGCGAAAATCAGCAACATCCCGCCGGCGCTCTCGCTTTCAAGAAAGTCGCGGAGAGCCGAGCGTGGCGACGAACTGCGGGTCACGAAATTACACCTCTTTTTGTCTGGGGGCCATTTGGTGGACGTCGTAGCGCGCTCGAACGGCTGCGTCACGCTTTACAAACCGATTCCGCCGATTAGGCATTGCGATATGTGACGCCAAGACGTCAGAGACAGGGGCAGAGCAGGGCAGGCGGGTGGAAGGGTCGACCGCATGGCTGGGCTGGCTGGTACAGGGTGCCGGTCATGAACTGATGCTGTTCGCATCGGTGGGCATCCTTTTGTTCGGGCTCGACGATCTCTTGTTCGATGCGCTCTGGTTCGGGGCTGGCCGGGCGCGGCGCGACGCTGTTCGCGGGCGCGATCCGGTTTCGGGAACGGTTGCGGTCTTCGTGCCGGCGTGGCGCGAGGCGGCGGTGTTGCCCGCGACCCTCACCCACATGCTGCGAAGCTGGGATGGCGAGGATGTCCGGCTCTATGTCGGCTGCTACCCCAATGATGCCGCGACGCTGATGGCGGTCGCCCCGCTGGTGGCGCGCGACCGGCGGGTGCGGCTGGTGATTGGTCCGGCGGCCGGGCCAACGACAAAAGGCGATAATCTCAACCGGATGTGGCACGCGCTGGGCGAGGATGAACGCGCCGAGGGGCGGCGTTTTGCCGCAGTCGTGCTCCACGATGCCGAAGATCGGGTGCATCCGGCCGAAATCGCGCTCTATCGCGTGCATCTCGCGCAGGATGCGATGGTGCAGATCCCCGTCGTGCCGCATTACGAACCCGGTCAACGCTGGATCGGCGGACATTATGCCGACGAGTTTGCGGAGGCGCATGGCAAGGAGTTGGCGCTGCGCTCGCGCCTTCGCCTGCCGCTGCCGTCGGCGGGCGTCGGAACCGCGCTGACGCGCAATGCGCTGTCGCTGCTGGCGATTGAGCGCGGGGGCGACCCGTTCCGCGCCGACAGTCTGGCGGAGGATTATGAGGTCGGGATGCTGCTCGATGCCTTCGGCCTGTCGGCGCTCTTCGTCGATGCGGTCGACGGCGACGGGACACGGATCGTCTCGCGCGGCGAATTTCCGGCACGGGTCGAGGCGGCGGCGCGGCAGAAGGCGCGGTGGGTCGTCGGCATCGCGCTCGCGGGATGGGATCATGTCGCCTGGCCAGCCGCGCGCCCCGACGATGGCCCACGCGGCGCATCGCGCGCCTGGGCCGCGCGCTGGATGCTCTGGCGCGACCGGCGCGCGCCGCTTGCGGCGATCGTCATTCTGGCGGCCTATATCGGGATGATCCTGGCGGGGCTGGCCATGGCGGGTGAAGCGCTGTTCGGCTGGTCCGCGGTAGACATCGGCGACACGCTGCGCTGGTTGCTTGCTTTCAATGCCGTCCTATTGCTGTGGCGGCTTTCGATGCGCTTTCTTTTCACCGCGCGCTGCTATGGGCTTCGCGCCGGTTTCGCGGCGGTGCCGCGCGCCTTTGTCGCCAATCTGATCGCGGTCCTTGCGGCACGGCGCGCGATCGCATGCTATTGGACGATGCAGCGTTCGGGGCGGGTGGTCTGGGACAAGACCGATCACCCCGCCGTCGAGGCTCCGCGTCCCTTGCTCCTTTCCGAAGCATGGTTGCGGTGAATCGCACGGCCTATAGCGGTCCGGCGTCCGGCGGCGCCCCGGCGCTGCGGTTTCTGGCATTCTGCATCGGTGGTTGGATCGCCTTGCGCGCGCTGATGCTGTGGAGCGCCGCGACTCCCGCGCCGCCGATACCGGTCGCGCCGCCCTGGTTTCCGACGGTTCTGTCCGGCGCGCCCGACCAGGGTGCGATCGCGGCTGCGTCGGCGCCGGTCGTGCAGCGGATCGCCCATGGCGCTTTGCCGCGGCGACCGCGACATGCCGCAACCCCTGCAGTGCCCGACCTCGGCGCCGATTTGCCGCAGCTGAGCCTCGCCTTGATGGCCCGCCTCTTCCCCGCCGCCCCGCCGCGCGCCGCGGCCGCAGAATCACGAACGTGGAATCTTGCGACCGCGCCCGCGCGTGCAGCGCCTGGTCGCGGCGGCGCCTTCTGGATGCAGCGGCAATTAACGGGGCTGTCGGCATCGGCATGGGTCTATTTGCGGGACGGCGACGGGCGGTCGCTGGCGGGCGACGGGCAATTGGGCGGTTCGCAGGCGGGCTTCCGCGTCGCGCACGCGCTCGCCGGAGACGGAGCGCTGCGCGTCTATGGGCGGGCGACCGCGGCCTTGCGCCGTCCCGAACAGAGCGAACTGGCGCTCGGACTGGCATTTGCTCCGGCACCCGGCCTGCCCGTCGATGTCGCGGTCGAGCGCCGGATGGCGATCGGCCATGAGGGGCGCAGCGCCTTTGCCGCAATGGTCGTCGGCGGCGTGAGCGCGCTACCGCTGCCGCATGACTTCCGGCTCGACGCCTATGGCGAGGCGGGGGTTGTCGGGCTGCGCCGGGGCGACGTCTTTGCCGACGGTGCGATTTCGATCGATCGCGAGATAGCGGCGGCGGGTCCGACCCGCGTCAGCGTGGGCGGGATGGCGGCAGGCGCCATACAGCCCGGTGTCGCACGCGTCGATGTCGGGCCACGGCTGACGCTCCGCTTGCCCGATGTCGGCCAGGGCAGCAGCATCGCGCTCGACTGGCGACAGCGCGTCGCTGGCGGTGCCCGCCCCGAAAGCGGCCTCGCGCTGACGCTGGCGAGCGACTTTTGACAACCCCCCGGCGCGCGGTGGCACGGCCGATTTCATGTGCCGGGACAGCGCGTTCTTGGGACGGCTTCTGCCCGCAACACAGGCGGCGCGCGGGATTTGCCTTTTGCGCGCTTATCCCGCTCGTCAGGTGGTTCCACCTGCGCTGAAAAGGCTCTAGGGTCGGCGGAATCGGTGCTGGTTTTGCGCCGCTTACGTGCATACGGGGCCCATGGATCTTTACCTTCCTGTCGCCAATCTGTCGGTCAACGCGCTGGTCATCGTGCTGTTGGGCGGCGGGGTCGGCTTTCTGTCGGGCATGTTCGGCGTCGGCGGCGGCTTTCTGACGACGCCGCTGCTTATCTTTTACGGTATCCCGCCGACGGTCGCCGCGGCGTCGGCCGCGACGCAGGTGACGGGGGCCAGTGTATCGGGCGCGCTCGCGCATTTCGAGCGCGGCGGCGTCGATTTGCGCATGGGCGCTGTGCTGATCGCCGGCGGGTTGCTCGGATCGTTGATCGGCGCCGGATTGTTCGAACTGCTCACCGCATGGGGGCAGATCGATACGACGATCAACATCCTTTACGTCGTGCTGCTGGGATCGGTCGGCGGGTTGATGGCGCGCGAAGCATGGGGTGCGCTGCGCGCGCTGCAGGCCGGGCTTCCGGCGCCGGCGCGCAAGCGGCGCCACCATCCGATGGTCGCGAACCTGCCGATGCGCTGGCGCTTCTATCGTTCGGGCCTCTATATTTCGCCGCTCGCGCCGCTGATCCTCGGGGCGCTCGTCGGCATATTGACGATGCTGCTCGGCGTCGGCGGCGGTTTCATCATGGTCCCGGCGATGATCTTCCTGCTCGGCATGGGAGCGCAGGTGGTCGTCGGCACCTCGCTGTTCCAGATCCTGTTCGTCACCATCGCGACGACGATGGTCCATGCGATGACGACGGGCGCGGTCGATATTGTCCTTGCCGGCCTGCTGCTGCTCGGCAGCGTGACGGGCGCGCAGATCGGCGCGCGTTTCGCGCAAAAGGTCCGCCCTGAATATTTGCGCATGGCGCTGGCGATCATCGTGCTGCTCGTCGCACTGCGCATGGCGGTCGGCCTCTTCATCCGTCCCGACGAAATCTACACCGTCCAGTGACGCGGATCGGCGCCTCGATCGCAGCGCTGCTGCTGTTGCTGCTGCCCGCCGCGGCGCAGGCGGTCGACCCGCGTCTGGTGCCCGACGTGTCGAGCCGCTCGATCGAAATCCAGTACAGCTTCACCGGCGAGGAATTGCTGCTGTTCGGCGCAATCCTCTATCCCGGTCAGCGCCTGCCCGACGATCGCGCCGACATCGTCGTCGTTCTGAAGGGCCCGGTGCGGCCGGTGGTGCTGCGCGAAAAGCAGCGCATCGCTGGCATGTGGGTCAACGCCAGCAGCATCCGGCTGCGCACCTCGCCCGGTTTCTACGCGATCGGGTCGTCGCGCCCGGTCGACAAGCTGGTCGACGAACGCACCGCGGCGATCTTCGAGCTTGGCCTTAAAAATCTGTCGATGTCCCCGACCGGCTTTTCGGAGGCGAAGAAGCTCGAGCGGTTCGAGGCGGGGCTGGTCGATCTCTATCGCCGCATGGGGCTGTTCTACGAAAACCCTTCGGCGGTCGAGATTACCGAAGGCGTGTTGTATCGGGCGCGAATCCCCGTGCCGGCGCGCGTTCCCGTGGGCACCTACCGCGCCGAAACCTATCTGATCAGCAAGGGACGCGTGCTGGCCGTCGCCTCGCGCGACGTTCAGATCCGCAAGGCGGGCTTCGAACGTTTCGTCGCGCTCGCGGCGCAGCGGCACGGGTTCCTCTACGGCCTTGCCGCGGTCGCGCTGTCGCTGCTGCTCGGCTATGCCGCATCGGCGCTTTTCCGCCGCCGCTGATCTATCATAAGCGCTTTGTTTACCCTCGCCTGCGATAGTCGCCGCGGGACAAACATATGGCGGGGCTGAATATGGATATGCATGGGGGCGGTTTTGGTACCGGCGACGCGACGGCTGCGCAGCATGTCAGGCTGGCGGGCGGCGGAACGGCGGCGCCGATTGCGCCGGTGCAGGCGCACCACCGCGACGACCTTCTGATCGGCGAAGTGATCGACATTGCCGGCTCGGCTTCGCGCATCCTGCTCGATGCTTCGGCGTTGCAGGGCTTGTCGACATCGAACGACCCGTCGGTCGCGATGGCGGGCCAGGTGGGTGCGCAGGTCAAGGTGCGCGTCGGCAATGTCTGGCTGCTCGCCAGCGTGCGCGACCAGCAGCTTTACGAGCGCGGCGAGGGGCTGATCGTCGCGGCGATCGACTTCCTCGGCGAAGGCGAAGAAGAAAAGCTGACCGGCCGCATCCACAATTTCCGTCGCGGCGTGACGCGCTATCCGATTCCGGGCAGCCAAGTCTATGCTGCGACCAGCGCCGACCTCAAGCAGATCTACGCCGCCGACGAGCGGGCGCATGTCGAGATCGGGACCGTCTATCCGACGCGCGACATTCGCGGTTCGCTGTATGTCGACGCGATGCTCGGCAAGCATTTCGCGCTGCTCGGATCGACCGGTACGGGTAAATCGACGAGCGCCGCGCTGATCCTGCACAAGATCTGCGAACTGGCACCGCAAGGCCATATCGTGATGATCGACCCGCACGGCGAATATTCGGCGGCGTTCAAGGGCACCGGCGCGCTGTTCGACGTCGACAATCTCGCGATGCCCTATTGGCTGATGAATTTCGAGGAACATTGCGAGGTTTTCGTCACCAGCGAGGGGCGCGACCGCCAGGGCGATTGCGACGTGCTCGCCAAATGTCTGCTCCAGGCGCGGCTCAAGAACCGGCTGGCCGAGGGGATGACGAAGATCACGGTCGATTCGCCGATCCCCTATCTGTTGTCGGATCTGCTCAACATCCTGCAGAACGAGATGGGCAAGCTCGACAAGGCGACCTCGTCGGCGCCCTTCATGCGCATCAAGGGCAAGATCGAGGAAATGCGCGCCGACCCGCGCTATAATTTCATGTTCTCCGGCATGCTCGTCGCCGACACGATGGCAAACTTCCTTGGCAAGATCTTCCGCCTGCCGTCGGACGGTCGGCCGATCTCGATCATCGACGTATCGGGGGTGCCGTCGGACATCACGGGCGTGGTCGTCGCGGTGCTGTCGCGCCTGACCTTCGACTATGCGATCTGGTCGCGCGGCGAGCCGCAGCGTCCGATCCTGCTCGTCTGCGAAGAAGCCCACCGCTACATCCCGTCGAAGGATAGCGGACAGGGGCAGGCGGTGCGCAAGATCCTCGAACGTATCGCCAAGGAAGGCCGTAAATACGGCGTGTCGCTGGGCCTCATCACCCAGCGCCCGTCCGACCTTGCCGAAGGCGTGCTGTCGCAGTGCGGCACGATCATCTCGATGCGCCTCAACAACGAACGCGACCAGCATTTCGTGAAGGCGGCGATGCCCGAAGGCGCGCGCGGTTTCATCGATTCGATCCCGGCGCTGCGCAACCGCGAATGCATCATCTGCGGCGAGGGCGTGTCGATCCCGATTCGCGTCCACCTCGACACGCTCGAGGAAGACAAGCGCCCCGCGTCGAGCGATCCGCTCTTCTCGCAGCTTTGGCGCGAAACCGGCGGCGAGCCAGAAATATTGGAGCGCGTCGTCAAGCGCTGGCGCAGCCAGGGCAGGTAAGGCTTCCGTCGTCCCGGCTTTCGCCGGGACGGCGATCTAGCCGGCTTGCGCCGGCTCCCACAATTCGATCGGATTGCCTTCGGGGTCGTGGACGCGCGCGAAGCGGCCGACCGACGGATCATCCCATTCCTTCTTGGTAATCACCTCCTCGCCGGCGGCGCGGAACGGCGCGAGCACCGCGTCAAGATCGTCGACGCGCAGGTTGATCATGAACTGGCGGTCAGCCGGGAAATAGTCGGTGTCGGCCTTGAAAGGCGAGAAGACCAGCGGTCCGCCGGTCACCGTCCACACCCATTGATTGACCGGCGCGCTGTCGTCGGCGCTGCATCCGCCGCCGACGCCGAGACGGTCACGATACCAGTCGCTGAGCGCGGCGGGGTCGCGCGCGCGGAAGAACAGGCCGCCGATGCCTTTGACATGCCCCATGGAAACGCCTCCTTCGCCTTGTGAGCAGAAGAAGCTAGCGCGTCGCGCCTAGCGAATCCACTCGCCGCTCTTCTGATATTCCTCGCGGATCTGACCCGACTGGTTGAGCCGCGGGTCGCTGTAGGCCGGCGGCGTGGGCGCGGCGGTCACCGAAGGGGACGGTGCCGCGGTCTGCGCCGGCGCGCTCAGCGTGCCGGGCAGCGGCGCGGGGCCGCCTGCGGGCAAGGGATCGACCGCAGCGGCGGGCAACAGGGGCGCGCCCGGGATCGGCCCCTTCTTCAGCATCGCAAGCTGCTGCGCGACGGGAAGATAGGGGCCAGGCACCGGCTCGCGGCCCAGATAGGGCGCGCGGAACGCGTCGGGCATGCCCCAGCGGCCGCGCCAGCGGTGGAAGATATGGGCGCCGACGATGTTGGTCATCACCAGGCTCTTGCCCCAGCGCGGCCAGATCGCGGTGGTGTGATAATGGGTGGCGAGCCCGACGCCCGGAAAGACGGCGCCGTTCAGGGCCGCTGATGCAATGCGGCTCGCGCGCAGCCAGTTGTCGCGGCTCGGCGCGCGCGCCATCGCGCCGTCGCACGAGAAGGTGAACTGGCACACGCCGGCGCGTTCGGAACCCTGAAAGACGACGCCGCACACGGTGTTGGGAAAGCTCGGGTGGCGCACGCGATTGAGCACCGTCTGCGCCACGCCGCGCATCCCGTCATCGCTTTCGGAGGCCGCCTCGTAATAGAGGGCGGAGGTCAGGCAATAATGCGCGCGTTCGCGGTCGAGCGCGGTGACGCCGCGAAAGACATAGGATTTGGCCGCCGGGCCGACAAAGGCTTCGTCGCGAAGCTGCGCCGGATCGGCGGGCGGCAGCGCGGTCGCATCGGCATAGCCGACGCTGCTGGGATCGGGCAGCGTCGGGTCGATCTTGAGCGCGTCGGCATAGCTGTCCGAATTCATCACCGCCCAGCGCGTCGGGTCATAGGGTTTGAAGGTCAGCGGCACCGACACGCTGTAGGGGCCGAAGCCGCGCGGGCGGAACTGGCCGCTCGACAGCGCGAGCGCCACGCTGGCGACAAGCACGGCGGCGAGCAGGCCGATCCAGAAGTTGCGCCCCGGACCCGCCGCCGCAGCGGCCGCGCGCGGCGCACCGCGCCAGGCGGCGCGGGCGTCGGCATAGCCGGGAGCGTCGAGGTTGAGTTCGGGTTTCATGCGCGCGTCAAAATCCGGTGCCCCGCCCGATCGGCCGATTCGCCCAGGCGTGCTGCGATCCCTGCTTATGCCGCGAGGTGCGAATAAAAGATTGCACCGCGTGTGCGCTGTCCCGCAGCGGGACAGGAGGCAATGCGGCGGCGGTCAGGGGTGGATATCCGCCTGATACCAGCCGTGCCGCTCCGTCACCGTCATCGGCAGGCCGAACAGGCGCGTCAGGCTGTCGCCGGTCAGCAGATCGGCCTTGGCGCCGTCGCGGTCGAGGCGGCCGCCGCGCAGCATCACGATGCGGTCGATCTCGGGTAATATCTCCTCGATATGATGGGTGATCAGCAACAGCGCGACCCCGCTGCGCGCGACGCCACGCAGCATGTCGAGGAAATGATGCCGTGCCGCGGGGTCGAGCCCGGCGCAGGGTTCGTCGAGCAGCAGCGCGCGCGGGCGGTGCGCAAGCGCGCGGGCGATGAGGACGCGGCGGGCCTCGCCCGTTGACAGGCTCGCCATGCTGCGCCCGATCAGATGCTGCGCGCCGACATCGCCGAGCGCCGCCACCGAAACATCGACCATATCCTGCGTGTAGCTTTGATGCGCCCACAGCCCGCGCGAGGCAAAGAAGCCCGAGACGACGCAGTCGAGTACCTCCAGCGGAGGTTCGGCGTCGAAGTCGAGCTGCATCGTCGACGACACGATGCCGAGCAGCTTGCGCAGGTCGAAGACGTTCCAGCTGTCCTGCCCGAAGATGCGGACATCGGCACCCCAAGCAGGATAAAGCTGGCGCGCGATCAGCTTGACCAATGTCGATTTGCCCGAACCGTTGGCGCCAAGGATCGCGGCGCTCTCGCCCGCCGGGATGGTCAGCGCGGGCAGATCGAGAATGCACGCCTCGTCCGCCATGACGCGGACGTTCGACAGCGCGAGCAGGGGGGAATCGTCGACCATGCCGGCGCATTGAGCATGACCGCGCGCGCGAGGGAAGTGGAAAGGTGGGCGGGGAGGCCGCTTTGAGGGCGGGGAGCCCCCACAAACGTTATTTTCAGTTCGATCTCATGCAATTCCGTGTTCGGCGACCTTGATTAGCAGGTCGGCACCTTCTTTGCGGTTCGCTGTTTCCGGCATCCCCTTGTTTATGAGATCGCCAAGCTTCTCTGCGAGAGGGGTGCATTTCTGAAAGCGATACAGGTTCGCTTCACCGTGCGCAGGTTCAATATCGGTGGACCGCCAACCCGCTCTCTCCATGTCGCTTTTCAGGCACTGCCAATGGACTTCGTATGCCTCAAACACGACGAAGTTGCTTTGCTGCATTCTTTGGCCCGAAATATGTTCAAATAGTGGTCTAGCAAGCCAGGCAACCCCGACTGCCAGCACTAGCGCCAATGCTACGACCAGTTCGATCCAGTCGAGTAACAGTTCCATCACATCGAGACCTCTTGCTAATTGGCTACCTGTATGCCGATTAGGGCCTAAGGATTTCCTACGTCAGCAATCGGTCGTTACCTGCCATCCATGCCGATCCGGCCCGATGACCCAACCGGCCGAAAGCCGCCTACCCCAATCTCCGCTTGCCGACTCCCCGCAACGCGCCTATATGCACGCTCACTCCTAGACATGGGTAGCCAGATAGGACGTCGGGGCCGCGGGCCGCGGCGGCCGTAAACGCATGGCTTTTCCGGTCGCGATATTTGGGAATGAAGCTTGGTCGATTTCGACGTCCTCAATGCGATCATCGCGCCCGAAGCCGAGGCGTTGGGCCTTGCGCTCGTGCGCGTCGCCTTTTTCGGCGGCGAGGAAGATCCGACGCTGCAGGTGATGGCCGAACGGCCCGATACGCGCCAGCTGACGATCGACGATTGCGCCGATCTGTCGCGCCGCATTTCGGACCGGCTCGATGCGCTGGAGGAAGCGGGCGAGGATCCGATCGAGGGCGCCTACCGCCTCGAAGTGTCGTCGCCCGGGATCGACCGCCCGCTGACGCGTCCCGCCGACTTCGCCGACTGGGCGGGGCATGAGGCGAAGGTCGCGCTGAAGGAAAAGCGCGACGGGCGCCTGCGCTTCAATGGCGAACTCGCCGGCATCGACGCCGGCATCGTCACGATTTTCGACAAGGAAGGGATCGAGCACAAGCTGCCGTTCGACGCGATCGACACGGCCAAGCTCGTCCTTACCGACAAATTGATTGCCGCAACCGTCCCGCTCTCGATCGAGGGTGCCGACGACATGGAAGAAGAAGGACAGGACTGATGGCCACTGCCATTTCCGCCAACAAGGCCGAACTGCTCGCGATCGCCAACAGCGTCGCCAGCGAGAAGATGATCGACAAGGGCATCGTCATCGAGGCCATCGAGGAAGCGATCCAGCGCGCGGCGCGCGCCCGCTACGGCGCCGAGAACGACATCCGCGCCAAGCTCGACGCGCAGACCGGCGACCTGCGCCTGTGGCGCGTCGTCGAGGTGGTCGAACAGGTCGATGATTATTTCAAGCAGGTCGACCTTGCCGCCGGCCAGAAGCTGCAGAAGGATGCGAAGGTCGGCGACTTCATCGTCGATCCGCTGCCCGCGGTCGACCTTGGTCGCATCGACGCCCAGTCGGCGAAGCAGGTGATCTTCCAGAAGGTCCGCGAAGCCGACCGCGAGCGCCAGTTCGAGGAATATAAGGACCGCGCGGGCGAGATCATCACCGGTGTCGTCAAGTCGGTCGAATTCGGCCACATCGTCGTCAATCTGGGCCGCGCCGAAGGCGTGATCCGCCGCGACCAGCAGATCCCGCGCGAACTGATGCGCGTCGGCGATCGCGTCCGCGCGCTGATCCTGTCGGTGCGCCGCGAAAATCGCGGGCCGCAGATTTTCCTCAGCCGCGCGCACCCCGACTTCATGAAGAAGCTGTTCGCGCAGGAAGTCCCAGAAATCTACGACGGCATCATCGAGATCAAGGCCGCGGCGCGCGATCCGGGCAGCCGCGCCAAGATCGGTGTCATCAGCTATGACGGCTCGATCGACCCCGTCGGCGCGTGCGTCGGCATGAAGGGCAGCCGCGTTCAGGCGGTCGTCCAGGAAATGCAGGGCGAAAAGATCGACATCATTCCCTGGTCGGAAGACACCGCAACCTTCGTCGTCAACGCGCTGCAGCCCGCGACGGTGCAGCGCGTCGTCATCGACGAAGATGACGGCCGTATCGAAGTCGTCGTTCCCGACGATCAGCTCAGCCTTGCCATCGGCCGCCGCGGCCAGAACGTCCGTCTCGCCAGCCAGCTGACCGGCAAGCAGATCGACATCATGACCGAGGCCGACGCGAGCGAAAAGCGCCAGCGCGAATTCGTCGAACGCTCGACGATGTTCCAGGAAGAACTCGACGTCGACGAAACGCTCGCGCAGCTGCTCGTTGCCGAAGGTTTCGGCGAACTCGAAGAAGTCGCTTATGTGCCGCTCGACGAACTGGCGAGCATCGAAGGCTTCGACGACGAGCTGGCCGAAGAGCTGCAGAGCCGTGCGACCGAAGCGCTCGAACGCCGCGAAGAAGCCGCGCGCCAGGAACGCCGCGGGCTTGGCGTCGAGGATGATCTGGCCGAACTGCCGCACCTGACCGAAGCGATGCTCGTCACGCTCGGCAAGGCGGGGATCAAGACGCTCGACGATCTGGCCGATCTCGCGACCGACGAACTGATCGCGAAGAAGCGCAGCGAGAATCGCCGCGGCCCGGCGCGCGAGCGTTCGGAACGCGCCGAAGACAAGGGCGGCGTGCTCGGCGAATATGGCCTGTCGGAAGAGCAGGGCAACGAGATCATCATGGCGGCGCGCGCGCACTGGTTCGACGACGAACCGGCTGCCGAAGCCGAAGCCCAGACCGGGGAGGCCGCCGATGCGGACCCCGCGCAATGATCAGCTAAGCCAAACCGACCGCGCGGGTAAGCGCGGACAGCACGCGCCCGAAAGGCGCTGTGTGGTAGCCGGCGACGTGGCGCCGGCCGGACGGCTCGTGCGCCTTGCGCTCGGGCCCGACGGCGCGATCGCGCCCGACGTGCTCGGCAAGGCGCCGGGGCGCGGCGCGTGGATCGGCGTCGACCGCGACGCGCTGGAAGCGGCCCAGGCGAAAGGCAAGCTCAAGGGCGGGCTGGCGCGGGCGCTGCAGGACAGCGCCTTCACGATTCCCGACGATCTGGGCGCGCGGATCGAGGCGCAACTCGCGCGTGCGACGCTCGACCGGCTGGGGCTTGAGGCGCGCGGCGGGATGCTGATCCTCGGCAGCGAGCGGATCGAGGACGCGGCGCGCCGCGGCCAGGTCCGCCTGCTCCTGCATGCGCAGGATGCCGGCGAAGATGGGCGCAAGAAACTGGCACAGGCGTGGCGGGTCGGCGAGGATCACGAAGGGTCCGGCCGTGAAGGCACGGTCTTGCCGGTGGACCGATACACCCTATCTATGGCATTGGGGCGTGAAAATGCGGTGCATCTGGGCGTGACCGACGCCCGTGCCGCTGACCGGGTGCTGGCGCATTTGAGCCGCTGGCAGTTTTTCACCGGATGGTTTAGGGACGCGGCCAACCGCGTTTCCGATCAGGATTCCCGCACGGCGGGGAATGGGATGGCGTCCAGGGAGCCCGACACGGACTCTCCGGTTTCGGACGCGTATTGAAGGAATAAGACGTTTCGATGAGTGACGAACAGGACAAGCCGACTCTGACCCGCAAGCCCTTGGGGCTGAAGCGTACGGTAGAGGCCGGACAGGTGCAGCAGCAATTCAGCCACGGCCGCCGCAATACGGTGGTGGTCGAGGTGAAGCGCCGCCGCGTGCTTGGCCGTCCCGGCGAAGCGGCGCCCGCGCCCGAGGCTGAAGCGGTCGAGGCCGCGCCTGCACCCGCGCCGAAGCCGGCTGCGCCCGCACCGGCACCCAAGCCTGCCGCGCCCAAGGCCGACAGCCTGATGTCGCGTCAGGAGCGCCAGACGCAGTTGCTGCGCGAAGCCGAAGAGGCGCGTCTCGCCGCGCTTGAAGAAGCGCGCCGCCGCGAAGAGGCCGAACGCGCCCGCGCGCTCGAGGAAGAGCGCGCGCGTGCCGCCGAAGCGCGCGAGGAAAAGTCCAAGGCTTCCGAGGAAGCGCCCGCTCCGGCTGCTGCCGAGCCCGCCGCCGAAGCGCCGGCCGCGCCTGCTGCCGAAGCCAAGCCGGCCGAAGCCGCGCCGCGCGCCGCCACGACGAGCAGCGCTGCGCCCGCGCCGCGTCGCTTCACGCCGGTCGAGGCGCCGAAGCGTCCCGAACCGAAGCGCCCCGAACAGAAGAAGGAACATCGCGGCGATCACCGGCGCCAGTCGGGCAAGCTGACCGTCACGCGCGCGCTCAACGAAGATGAAGGCGCGCGTGCGCGCAGCCTCGCCGCGCTGAAGCGCGCTCGCGAAAAGGAAAAGCGTTCGCACCTGATGCCGAGCGGTCCGCGCGAAAAGCAGGTTCGCGAAGTTGTCGTTCCCGACACGATCACCGTGCAGGAACTGGCGAACCGCATGGCCGAAAAGGGCGCCGATCTCGTCAAGGCGCTGTTCAAGATGGGCATGATGGTCACCGTCAATCAGACGATCGACCAGGATACGGCTGAACTGCTCGTCACCGAATTCGGGCACGAGATCAAACGCGTCAGCGAAGCCGATGTCGATATCCGCAACGATCAGGACGTCGATGCGCCCGAACAGATGAAGCCCCGCGCGCCGGTGGTCACCATCATGGGCCACGTCGATCACGGCAAGACCAGCTTGCTCGACGCGCTGCGCGGCACCAGCGTCCAGTCGGGCGAAGCCGGCGGCATCACCCAGCATATCGGCGCCTATCAGGTGAAGACCCCCGACGGGAGCGAAGTCACCTTCCTCGATACGCCGGGCCACGAAGCCTTCACCGAAATGCGCGCGCGCGGTGCCAACGTCACCGATATCGCGGTGCTGGTGGTGGCGGCCGACGACGGGCTGAAGCCGCAGACGATCGAATCGATCAACCATGCGAAGGCGGCCGGCGTGCCGATCATCGTGGCGATCAACAAGGTCGACAAGGAAGGCGCGAACCCGCAGCGCGTGCGCGAACGCCTTCTCGAGCACGAGATCGTCGTCGAGGAAATGGGCGGCGACGTCCAGAATGTCGAAGTTTCGGCGCTCAAGAAGACTGGCCTCGACAAGCTGCTCGACGCTATCGCACTTCAGGCCGAGATCATGGAGCTCAAGGCCAACCCCGACCGTTCGGCCGAGGGGACGGTGGTCGAGGCCAAGCTCGACAAGGGCCGCGGCCCCGTTGCGACGATCCTCGTCCGTCGCGGTACACTGAAGGTCGGCGACATCTTCGTCTGCGGCGCCGAAAGCGGCCGCGTCCGCGCGCTCGTCAACGATCAGGGTCAGCAGATCAAGGAAGCCGGTCCGTCCATGCCGGTCGAGGTTCTGGGCCTCGGCGGGGTGCCGATGGCGGGCGACACGCTGACCGTGGTCGAAAATGAGGCGCGCGCGCGCGAAGTCGCCGCCTATCGTCAGGAACAGGCGCTCAAGAAGCGGACGGCGCAGGCGCCGGTCAGCCTGGAAGGCATGTTCTCGGCGCTCGCCGACAAGGCCAATGTCATCGAATATCCGGTGGTCATCAAGGCCGACGTGCAGGGCAGCGTCGAAGCGATCGTCAACGCGCTCAACAAGCTGTCGACCGACGAGATTCGCGTCCGCGTGCTCCATTCGGGAGCCGGCGCGATCACCGAAAGCGACGTGACGCTGGCGGCGGCGACGAATGCGCCGATCATCGGCTTCAACGTCCGCCCCAACGCCAAGGCGCGCGAGATCGCGAACCGCGAAAAAGTGCGCTTCATGTACTATGACGTCATCTATCACCTGACCGAGGAAGTCGCGAAGGAGATGGCGGGCGAGCTGGGTCCGGAACGCGTCGAAACCGTCGTCGGCCGCGCCGAGGTCAAGGAAGTCTTCCCGGCCGGCAAGCGCGACAAGGCCGCGGGTCTGCTGGTGCTCGAAGGCATCATCCGCAAGGGGCTCCACGCGCGTCTCACGCGCGAGGACGTCATCGTCTCGGCAACGACCATCGCGTCGCTCCGCCGTTTCAAGGACGATGTCGCCGAAGTGCGCGCGGGCCTGGAATGCGGCGTCGTGCTGGCGGATACCAACGACATCAAGCCGGGCGATCACCTCGAAGTCTTCGAGGTCGAGGAACGCGCGCGGACGTTGTGATCCCTTTGCGCCCCCGCGAAGGCGGGGGCCCAGAGCGGCGTGGAGCGACGATGGATGGGCACAAGGCCGGGCTATGTCTACATCATGGCCAGTGGGCGCAATGGTACCATCTATATCGGCGTCACGAGCAACCTCGCGAAGCGCGCGTGGGAGCATCGGAGCGGCGTCGTACCAGGCTTCACGCATGACTATGGTTGCAAGCTGCTCGTCTGGCACCTCGCCTTTGATGACATTCAGGATGCGCGTGCTTACGAACTGCGTATGAAGAAATGGAATCGCGCCTGGAAATTGCGCGCGATCGAAGAGATGAACCCGCTGTGGAACGATTTATACCCGACGTTGAATTCCTGACGCTCTGGACCCCCGCCTTCGCGGGGGAACATGGAGGGTGCGATGCGGCATAACGAAAAATCCGAAGGCCCCTCGGTCCGCGTCCTGCGCGTGGGCGAACAGGTGCGCCATGTGCTGAGCGAGATACTTCAGCGCGGCGACGTGCATGACGATGTCCTCGCGACGCATCCGGTGAGCGTGACCGAAGTGCGCATGTCGCCCGACCTGCGCCATGCCACGGTATTCGTGAAGCCGCTGCTCGGCCGCGACGAGGAGGCGGTGCTGAAGGCGTTGCGCACCAACACCGCCTATCTCCAGCGCGAAGTCGCGCACCGCATCCGCATGAAATATGCGGCGAAGCTCAAATTCCTCGCCGACGAAAGCTTCGACGAAGCGAGCCACATCGACCAATTGCTGCGCGATCCCAAAGTGGCGCGCGACTTGGGCAGCGGCGAGGGCGAAATTCAAGACTGAGCCCAGATGACGGGTTGGTGGGAGCGGATAGGCGCTATTTTCCCTTCGGTGTCTTGATCCCTGCCGCGGCTTCCAGCTCGACCAGCGCTTCTTCCAGATAGTCGATCATCCGCTGCGCGTGCGGCACGCTGCGGCGGCAGGCGGTGATGCCGAAGTCGATATTCCTGAAATTCGACACCTGGGTGATGTTCATCGCCATGCCGTCGACGGGGATGCTTGCGGGATACATGCCGTCGAGCCGCGCGCCGTTCCAGTACATCTGCTCGCGCGGGCCGGGGACGTTGGAGATGGTCGCCGAATAGGCTGGGAATTTGTCGGCGGTACGCGTCAGCGCGGTCAGCATCTGCGGGAAATTGGTGATCGCGGTATAGAGCTGGATCTGCTGCGCGGTCATCGCGCGCAACTGCGCCTTGGCGGCGTTCATCGACGCCTGGATCGCCGCCATGCGTTCGGCGGGGTCGTCGATATGGGTCGCGAGATTGGCCGTCACCGAGGCAACCGAATTGCCCGAATCGATATCGTCCTTGGGCCGGATCGACACCGGCGCCATGGCTTTCAAAGGCTTGTCGGGGAGCTCGTTCAGCGATTGCAGATATTTGCGCATCGCGCCCGCGCACATGCCGAGCACCGCGTCGTTGATCGTCCCGTCATAGGCCTTGCCGACCGCGCGGACGCGTTCGAGCGACCAGCTTTGCGCGACGAAGCGGCGGGCGCCGGTGATGTTGCGGTTGAAGCTGGTGCGTGGCACGCCGGCAAAGGGGGTGACCAGCCCTTCGCCGCCGATGCCGAACATCGCCGCGACATATTGGTTGAGCGCCTTGGTCACGCCGACGCTGTTGCCCCATTGCTCCTTCAGAAACTCGCCGATCGCGGCGATGTCGGTCAGGCTGGGGCGCGGCGGCTTTTTGGGCGACGGGAATTTGCGCTTATAGGCTTCATAGGCCTCGACCGACAGCGGCGAGCAGGTCCGCCGTTCCTTGGGGTCGGGCGAGAACATCGAATTATAGAAATGGATGCTCGCCGCGCCGTCCATCAGCGCATGATGCACCTTCTTGAAGGTTGCGATCTGCCGATTGGGGAGCCCTGAGATCAGCGTGATTTCCCACAAGGGGCGGGTGCGGTCGAGCAGGCTGGAATGGAGGCGCGAGGCGAGTTCGAACATCTCGCGATAGCGCCCCGGCTTGGGCAGCGCGGCCGAGCGCACATGATAGTGCATGTCGATGTCGCGGTCGGGTTCGAGCCGGATCGGGCCGTACTGGCCGAGCGGGGTGAGCTTCAACACTTCGCTGAACGGCCGCCGCAGCCCTTCCGACTGGCGCAACAGTGCGAGCTGTTCGTTCAGCCAGTCGGTTTCGTCGACATCGTCGGGCAGCGTGTAGAGGTTGATGCCGCCGATATGCATCGGCATCTCGCGACTTTCCCCCCACAGGAACATCGCATCGGTCACCGGCATCAATCGCATTGCAGCTCTCCCCACTGTTAATGCTGCATCTTTTGTGCGCAGCATGACAGCGGGGGCGGGCGAGTCAAGCTGCGGTGTCGGCGGCTGCCGGCGCGCGGCGGGTATCAGACGTGGGGCAGCACCATCCTGCGGGTGATGTCGGGGTCGCGGTCGCGGTGGACGGCGATGCCGGTGAGCAGACTTTCGGCGATCATCCGCGCCCGCGCACCGACCAGCGCGACCGCCCCTTCGCTCGGTGCCACATCGCGCAACGTCGCGTAGAAGAGGCCGAGCCAGTGCTGGAAATGGCTTTCGCCGATGGTCGGGATCGCAAGATGCCTGGCCATCGGATTGCCGGTGAAATTGCCGGCGCCGAGCAGGATCGACTGCCAGAAGCGGTTCATCTGCGCGAGATGCGCGGGCCAGTCGTGGATGCGTTCGCCGAAGATCGGGCCAAGCAGGGCGTCGCGCCGGATCGCGGCATAGAAGCGATCGACGAGCGTCGCGATAAAGGCTTCGTCGACTCCCATCGCGATGGCGGCGGCGCGCCGGTCCTCGCGCGCGGCGATGGCATGGGGGTGGGCGGGGACGGTCTTCTTCATTGCCTCGACTCGATAAACGGCATTTCATTTGCCGCTTTATCGGCCTTGCGCATAAAAGCAATATTTCATATACCTATTTTATGCGATTGAGCCTTCACAGCGACTATGCGCTGCGCATCCTGATGGCGCTGGCGGCGACCGGGCGGCAGATGTCGGTCGACGAGATCGCTGGCCAATATGGCGTGTCGCGCAATCATCTCGCCAAGGTGGCGCAGCGGCTGCAGGCGCTCGGCTATGTCGCGGCGCAGCGCGGACGCGGTGGCGGGCTGACGCTCGCCAAGGCGCCCGAGACGGTGATCGTCGGCGCGGTCGTCCGCGAGCTCGAAAGGCTGGACGGCTTCGTCGAGTGTATGAACCCAGCGTCGTCGACCTGCCCGGTGCGCGGCGGCTGCGGATTGCAGGGGGCGCTCGCCGGGGCGCTGGCAGCCTTCACCGCGCATCTCGACGGCTACACGCTCGCCGATCTGTTGCCGCAGCCCGCGCGTTTTCGCGTGCTGCTCGGCGCCGCCTGATTGGGCTTGCGCGGCGCCGCCGAGGCGGTATCGCTCATGCCATGGCCAAGCTCTATTTCTATTATGCCAGCATGAACGCGGGCAAGTCGACAACGCTGCTGCAGGCGGATTTCAACTATCGCGAGCGCGGGATGGAGACGATGCTGTGGACCGCCGCGCTCGACGACCGCTACGGCGCGGGGCAGATCACCAGCCGCATCGGCCTGCTCGCCGAGGCGCATAAATTCGATCCCGAAAGCGATTTGTGGGCCGCGGTGAGCGACGAGCATCGGCGGCGCCCGCTGGCATGCGTGCTGATCGACGAGGCGCAGTTCCTTTCGAAAGATCAGGTGTTTGCGCTGGCGCGGCTCGCCGACGAGGCCGATATTCCGGTCCTCTGTTACGGGCTGCGCACCGATTTTGCGGCCGATCTCTTTCCCGGCTCGGCGGCGTTGCTCGGCATCGCCGACGCGCTGGTCGAACTGAAGGCGGTGTGCGAATGCGGGCGCAAGGCGACGATGAACCTGCGCGTCGATGCCGCCGGCCGTGCGGTGGTCGCGGGCGCGCAGACCGAGATCGGCGGCAACGACCGCTATGTCGCCATGTGCCGCCGCCATTTCATGGCCAAGCGCCGGGCTGCGGCAGAGGCTTTGCAGGAGGCGGTCGCCGATGCTTGACCGGCTTTATGTCGAACTGGCCGACGGCGACCTCCGGCTCGTCAAGCTGGCCGAGCCGCACCGCGAGGCGCTGCGCGCCGCCTGCGCCGCCGATGCCGACATCTGGCCGATCTATTCGTCGAGCTTCGATCCCGATCATTTCGACGCGAGCTTCGACACGCTGATCGGGCATGAAAGCCGGATGCCCTATGCGATCATCGACGGCGATCGGCTGGTCGGCATGACCGCTTATCTGCGTCCCGATGTGTCGGCGCAGACGGTGGAGATCGGCAACAGCTATATCGAACCCGCCGCGCGCGGCACGGGGTTCAATGGGCGTGTCAAGAAACTGATGATCGATCATGCGTTTGCAGTCGGCATCCGCCGGATCGAATTCCGCATCGATGAACGCAATGCACGCAGTCAGGCGGCGGTCGGGAAGCTCGGCGCGGTCAAGGAGGGCGTGCTACGCGCCGAACGCATCACCTGGACCGGCTATTTGCGGCATACTGGGTTATTTAGCCTTCTTGCGGACGATTGGGCTGCCCGGCCATAGTCCGGCGATGGGCGTGGCTTGGCTTTTTATGGGATTTGCATGGATCGTGTGCACGGCGGTGACGCTGCTGTTCACATTGATCATCGACCGGTTCGCGGCGCGGCGCTGGTGGGGGCGCACGCGGCGTGCGCTGTGGTTGGCACTGCTGGCCGGGCACGCACTCAACCTGCTCCTATTCTGGAACCCATTCACGTTCGCCCCGCGATCCTGGTTCCTATATGCCGGTACGGCTTTCATGGCGGGATTGCTGCTATGGCCGGTCGCGCGCCGTCGCTAGGATTGCGGCCTCAGTCAGCATGAGTTCAGCCAGTTCGCGCTAGATGAGTCGCCATGAAAACTCTTGCACTCTCCCTGGCCGCCGCCTTGCTCCCCCTTTCAGCAACTGTGGCGGCCGAAGGGGCACCGCAGGAATCGCGCGCGCTGGGCGTCGAAACCGGCATCAGCTTTCCCAGCAACGCGACGATCCGCACCTTTCAGGCCGATGGCGAGGATGGCGTGTGGATTCAGGACAGCCGCCGCGACTGGTATTATGCCACCTTCTTCGGTCCGTGCCGCGACATCGATTTTGCGCAGGCGATCGGCGTCGATACGCGCGGAACCTCGCGGCTCGACAAGTTCGCGTCGCTTCTGGTGCGCGGCGAGCGCTGTGCGATTTCGTCCTTCGTGACGTCGGCGCCGCCGCCGACCAAGGAAGAGCGCAAGGCAGCGCGCGAGGCGGAGAAAGCCGCCAAGGCCGCTGCGGACGCCGCCAAGTCGAATTGAGCCCAATCGAATCGATCCCGGTCGAATTGACAAGCATCGCCTGCGCGGCCTAGCCCGCGCGGCGATGAACGGATGGATCATAATGGACAAGCCCGTCGGGCTCGGCTCGACGCAGGCGGTCGCCGCGGTGAAGCGCGTGTGCCGCGAAGCCGGGCTGGGCAAGGTCAAGGTCGGCCATGGCGGGACGCTCGACCCGCTTGCCTCGGGCGTGCTGCCGATCGCGCTCGGCGAGGCGACGAAGCTGTGCGGGCGCATGCTCGACGCGAGCAAGGTCTATGATTTCACGATCGCGTTCGGGACCGAGACCGCCGGGCTCGACGCGGAGGGCGACGTCGTTGCGACCAGCGACGTGCGGCCGCGGCTTTCGGAAATTGCTGCGATTCTGCCGCGCTTTACCGGGCCGATCGAACAGGTGCCGCCCGCCTATTCGGCGATCAAGATCGACGGCGAGCGCGCCTATGACCGCGCGCGCGCCGGCGAAACGGTCGAGATGAAGGCGCGGGCGGTGACGATCCATGCCCTAGGCATCCGTCATCCCGGCGAAGGCCGGGATCTCGCCGTTGGCGGTTCTAACTCGGAACGGCGAGACCCCGGCCTTCGCCGGGGTGACGCGGAGGGGGCGGAGCGGCTCGATTCC
This sequence comes from Sphingopyxis sp. A083, assembly GCF_001468495.1. Lineage (NCBI taxonomy): Bacteria > Pseudomonadati > Pseudomonadota > Alphaproteobacteria > Sphingomonadales > Sphingopyxidaceae > Sphingopyxis > Sphingopyxis sp. A083. Next base: position 772,454 of record NZ_LNSK01000001.1, read on the forward strand.
ATCACCCTCACGGCACATGTTTCGAAGGGCACCTATATCCGCAGCCTTGCGCGCGACATTGCGCGGGCGGTCGGCACCGTCGGGCATGTCACCATGTTGCGCCGGACGAAGGCGGGCCCCTTCGCGCTGGATCAGGCGATTTCGCTGGACAAATTGAACGCTTTCGGCCAAGGCGCCGCCCAATCAGAGATATTTCTGCCGCTGGAGGCAGGGCTGGTCGACATCCCGGCTCTGGACCTTTCCCCGGAAGCGGCAGGGGCGATCCGTCAGGGTCGTGTCTGGACCGGGGGAAGCACGCAGGACGGGCTCTATTGGGGACGCGACGCCGACGATCGGCCCGTGGCATTGATAGAGGCTTTGGCGGGAACGCTGAAGGTCGTGCGGGGCTTCAATCTGTAACAGGATGTTCGAAGGACGAAGCACATGTCGATTACCGCCGAACGCAAGGCCGAACTCATCAAGGAACATGCCCGCGAAAAGGGCGATACGGGTTCGCCCGAAGTGCAGGTCGCGATCCTGACCGATCGCATCAACACGCTGACCGGCCATTTCAAGTCGCACGCCAAGGACAATCACAGCCGCCGCGGGCTGCTGATGATGGTCAACAAGCGCCGCAGCCTCCTCGACTATCTCAAGAAGAAGGACGAGGGACGCTACACCGACCTGATCGCGAAGCTGGGTCTTCGCAAGTAACGCAATCGTTCGGCCCCCGGCTTCGGGGGCCGTTTACGTATTGCGTTATCCCCGCGCAGGCGGGGATCCAGGGCGGGCTTGCACCGAACTGGCAGAACTGGGTCCCCGCCTTCGCGGGGACACATGCTTAAAGGGCCGTTCCCGCATCCGGCGGGACCGCCATAGGGGCAGACAGACGCCCCGACCCGCCCGGGCCGGATTGCCCGGAACAGAGGCCCCGCCCGGCATAGGGCCCGGCGGGCGAAGGAAATTCCATGTTTGACGTGAAAAAAGTATCGATCGAGTGGGGCGGTGAAACGCTGACTCTCGAAACGGGCAAGGTTGCCCGTCAGGCCGACGGCGCCGTGATGGCGACACTGGGTGAAACGGTCGTCCTGTGCGCCGTAACCGCCGCCAAGTCGGTGAAGGAAGGGCAGGACTTCTTCCCCCTGACCGTCCACTATCAGGAAAAATATTCGGCCGCGGGGCGCATCCCCGGCGGCTTCTTCAAGCGCGAACGCGGCGCGACCGAAAAGGAAACGCTGGTCAGCCGTCTGATCGACCGTCCGATCCGCCCGCTGTTCCCCGAAGGCTTCTATAACGAGATCAACGCCATCGCTCAGGTGCTGAGCTATGACGGCCACAATGAACCCGACATCCTCGCGATGGTCGCGGCCTCGGCTGCGCTCACCATTTCGGGCGTGCCCTTCATGGGTCCGATCGGCGCTGCGCGCGTCGGCTATCTCGACGGCGAATATATCCTCAACCCGACCGACGAACAGGTTGCCGAAGGCGACCTCGACCTCGTCGTCGCGGCGACGCACGACGCGGTGATGATGGTCGAATCCGAAGCGAACGAGCTGTCGGAAGAGATCATGCTCGGCGCCGTGCTGTTCGCGCACGATGCGTGCCGCGAAGTCGTGAAGGCGATCATCAAGCTTGCCGAACAGGCTGCCAAGGAACCCTGGGAAATCGCGTCGTCGGACGACAATGCCGCGATCAAGGACAAGCTCAAGAAGCTGATCGGCAAGGACATAGCCGCCGCCTACAAGCTGACCGACAAGTCGGCCCGTTCGAACGCGCTCAACGAAGCGCGCGCGAAGGCGAAGGAACAGTTTGCAGCCGATGGCCTCAGCCCGCAGGAAGTCATGGCCGGCATCAAGCTGACCAAGAAGCTGGAAGCCGAAATCGTCCGCACGGCGATCCTGAAGGACGGCAAGCGCATCGACGGCCGCACGACGACGCAGATCCGTCCGATCGTCGCCGAAACGCACTTCCTGCCGCGCGCGCACGGTTCGGCGCTGTTCACCCGCGGTGAAACCCAGACGATCGCGACCTGCACGCTGGGCACCAAGGAAGCCGAACAGATGATCGACGGCCTCAACGGCCTGTCGTATCAGAACTTCATGCTGCACTATAACTTCCCGCCCTATTCGGTCGGCGAAGTCGGCCGCTTCGGCGCGCCGGGCCGCCGCGAAGTCGGCCACGGCAAGCTGGCGTGGCGTGCGCTGCACCCCGTGCTGCCGAAGAAGGAAGATTTTCCCTATACCATCCGTCTGACCAGCGACATCACCGAATCCAACGGTTCGTCGTCGATGGCGTCGGTGTGTGGCGGCAGCCTTGCGATGATGGATGCCGGCGTGCCGATCGCGCGCCCGGTGTCGGGCATCGCGATGGGCCTGATCCTCGAAGGCGAGGATTTCGCGATCCTGTCGGACATTCTGGGTGACGAAGATCACCTCGGCGACATGGACTTCAAGGTGGCGGGTACGTCCGAAGGCATCACCACGATGCAGATGGACATCAAGATTGCCGGCATCACGAAGGAAATCTTCGAAAAGGCACTGGCGCAGGCCAAGGAAGGCCGCGCGCACATCCTCGGCGAAATGAACAAGGCGCTCGGCGAAGTCCGTAGCGAATTGTCGGCGCATGCGCCGCGTATCGAAACGATCACAATCGACAAGTCGAAGATCCGTGACGTTATCGGCACCGGCGGCAAGGTCATTCGCGAAATCGTCGCGACGACAGGCGCCAAGGTGGACATCGACGACGAGGGCACGATCAAGATCGCTTCGTCGGACACCGCCCAGATCGAAGCCGCCAAGGCGTGGATCCTCGGCATCGTCGAGGAAGCCGAAGTCGGCAAAATCTATAACGGCAAGGTCGTGAACCTCGTCGATTTCGGTGCCTTCGTGAACTTCATGGGCGGCAAGGACGGCCTCGTCCACGTGTCGGAAATCAAGAACGAACGCGTCGAAAAGGTCGCCGACGTCCTGTCCGAAGGGCAGGAAGTCAAGGTCAAGGTCCTCGAGATCGATCCGCGCGGCAAGGTTCGCCTGTCGATGCGCGTCGTCGATCAGGAAACCGGCGAGGAACTGGAAGACACGCGTCCGGCGCGCGAACCCCGCGAACCGCGCGGTGACCGTGGTCCGCGCCGTGACGGCGGCGATCGCGGCGACCGTGGCCGTGGCGGCCGCGATCGCGGCCCCCGCCGCGACGGCGGCGACCGCGGCCCGCGCCGCGAGCGCAGCGAAGACGGTCCGGAAGATCAGGGCCATGTGCCCGACTTCCTGAAGGACTGATCCTTCGACCCTCGAACCAATGCGAAGGGGCCGCGAAAGCGGCCCCTTTTCTTTTGGGCGCTGTCGGCCTCCGGGTGGGGAGAGGGGCGTCGGCCTGCCCGTCGAAACATTCGGGCCGGGCCCGAAACAGGGCGGTGCTTGGGGGGCGGCGGCTATGCGCCCGGAGTCCGGACGCTATTCCTCGGTCCGGATCAGGATCATTTCGCCGATCAGCGCGAACAGGATGAAGGGCCCCCATGCGGCGAGGAAGGGGGAATAGGCGCCGAGGTCGCCCATCGCGAGCGCGAAATTGTCGGCGACGAAATAGGCGAAGCCCAGCGCCATGCCGATGATGGCGCGAACGAACAGCTTGCCCGATCGCGCCAGGCCGAATGCCGCGACGGCGCCGAGCAGCGGCATCAGGACCGCCGAGAGCGGCCCCGAGATCTTGTGCCACAACACGCCTTTCAGCGCATCGACGGGTCGCCCCGCTGCCTCGAGATCGCCGATTGCCGCCTTGAGTTCGGTGAAGGGCAGTTGATCGCCATCGACCTGCGCGAGCGTGAACTGGTCGGGACGCACGCCCGGCGCGGCGACGATGGTGCCGAGCGGCTGGACGATACCGGCGCGGCGCAGGAAGCGCTTGGCGTTGGTGAGTTCCCACCCACCCGCGACCGGCCGCGCGCTGTCGCCCGACAATATCGAGGACAATACGCCGCCCGACCGTTCATAGATGCGCACGCCGTGCAGCGTGATCGCCGTCCCGGTGCCGCTGACGGTCGCGGCATTGATCAGATTATTGCCGTCGCGAACCCAAATGTTCGATCGAATCCCGGTGTCTTTCGGAATTTGCGCATATTCGACCTTCTGCCAGGCGGCGAGCGCCGCGGTCGCGCGCGTCACGATCCTTTCGTTGAAGCCGAAGCTGATCGCGGCGACGAACAGTGCGGCGAGGAACAGCGGCGCCAGCACCTGATGCGCCGACATGCCCGACGCCTTCATCGCGATGACCTCGCTGTTCTGGTTGAGCGTGATCAGCGTCAAGATCGTCCCGAGCAGAACGGAGAAGGGCAGAAAGGTTTCGATGATCTGCGGCAGGCGCAGCCCGACATAGCGCCACACGTCGCTGTCGCTGTTGCCCGCGACCGACAGGATCTTGCCGCTCTCACCCAGCAGGTCGAGCGTCTGGAGTACCAGCACGAGCGCGAACAGGATCGCGAAGCTGCGCACCAGGAACAGCCGCCCGACATAGAGCGCCATGGTTCGCGACGGAAAGAAATGGAGCTGGTTCATCGTCAGATAGGCTGCTGCTTGCGCTGGAACAGGCGGATGAAGGCCCGGATTTTCTGTTCCGCCTTGGCCGCGACGCGCTCGAGCGCGCCGATCGGCTGGCCGCCGGGGACATGCGCCACCGTATAATACATCCACACCGCGAGCGCGCCGAACAGCAGCAGCGGAATCCAAAGCGCCAACAGCGGATCGACCGCCCCGCGCGCGCCCAGCGCCTCGGCATATTCGTTGATCTTGTGCTGGGTGACGAGCAGCACGATCGACAGGAAGACGCCCAGCGAGCTTGTCGATCGCTTGGGCGGAATCGCCAGCGCGATCGCCATCAGCGGGATGAAGAACATCGACACCACCTCGACGATGCGGAAGTGGAAATTCGCCCGCGATTCGAGCCGCGTCGCCAATGGCTCGGCCTGATCGTGACCGACTACCAGCAATTCGGGGATGGTGAGTTCGCGATCGGCGCCGCCGCGGGTGCGGAACGCCTCGATCTTGGGTAGCGGGATCGGCAGATCGTGGCTGTCGAAGGTCAATACCCGCGGCACCGCGAATTTCGGCGATTCATGGATCAGCACGCCGCGCGTCAGGCGCAGGATGATCGTGTCGGGATCGTCGGTGGCAAGAAACTGGCCCTCGGCGGCGGTTGCCGAAACGCTTTGCCCGTCCTTGTTCTCGCCGCGCACGAAGATGCCGCGCAGATTGCGCCCCTCGTTATAGCTCTGCTCGATACGCAGAGTCATCCGGCTGCCCAATTTGGTGAATTCGCCGACCTTGATCGACGCGCCGAGCGCGCCCGACCGCAATTCGAAGCGCAGCCCTTCATAGGCGTAGCGCGCATAGGGCTGGATAAAGCCGACGATCGCGAGGTTGAGCAGCGCCAGCGCGAAGGCAAAGGCATAGGGTACGCGCATCAGCCGTCCGAAGCTCATCCCCACGCCGCGCAGCACGTCGAGCTCGCTCGATGTCGCGAGGCGGCGGAAGGCGAGCAGGATGCCGAGCATCAGCCCGATCGGGATGCCAAGCGACAGATATTCGGGGATAAGATTGGCGAGCATCCGCCACACGACGCTCACCGGACCGCCTTCGGTCGCGACGAAATCGAACAGGCGCAGCATCTTTTCCAGCACCAGCAGCATGGCCGAAAGGACCAGCGTACCGAGCATGGGAAAGAAGATGAGCCGCGCGATGTAACGGTCGATGGCGGGCAGTCTATTCAATCTTTCGTCGCCCCATCACCATGATTTGGCCGCAAATGGTTCCGATATCCGGATTCAAGGGCAACAGGGACCCATGTCGGCTCGGTGCTGGCGTGGCTATAACCACTGGGAGCTAATGCGTCATGTCGAAATTTATGTCGGCGTCGCTCTGCGTGGCTCTGCTCGCCGTATCCGTGGCAGCGAACGCAGAGGGACAGGTTATCACCAACGACCTGTCGAAATGCCGGAGCGGTCCGTCCACCCTCGTCCACATCAACGGCGTGAAGGCCGGGACGGGCAAGATTCGTGTTCAAAGCTATCGTGCCACCGCGTCCGAATGGCTGGCCAAGGGGCGCTGGATCACCCGTGTCGAAGTGCCGGCACAGGCCGGGTCGATGACCGTTTGCGTGCCGCTGCCCGAAGCGGGCCACTACGGCATCGCGGTGCGCCACGACGTCAACGGGAATGGCAAGACCGATCTGACCTCGGACGGCGGCGGCATGTCGAACAACCCGAGCATCAACATCTTCAACCTCGGCAAGCCGAGCTACAAGAAGACGGGGTTCGATGTCGGCAACGCGCCGAAGACGATCTCGATCACCATGAAATATATGTAGGGGCCCGATGGCAAGCGTCGCCCTTCTTTCCAATCCGCGCTCAACGGGAAATCGTGCCCTGTTGCCGCGGGTTCGGGAATATTGCGCGGCGCACCCCGACATTTTTCATTACGAGGTCGAGGATGTCGACCAGATCGGTGAAGCGATCCGTACGATCGCCATGGTCAGCCCGCGCATCGTCGCGATCAACGGCGGTGACGGCACCGTTCAGGCCGCGCTGACCGAACTTTATTCGGGCGGCCATTTTGGCGGTTCGCCGCCGCCTGTCGCGGTGCTGCCGAACGGCAAGACCAACCTGATCGCGCTCGATCTCGGCGCCGAAGGCGATCCGATCAAGGCGCTCGAGCGCGTCGTCGAACTCGTGTCGAATGGCCGGCTCGAGGATCATGTCATCGAACGGCAGTTGATCGCGCTCGACAGCGGCGGCAATCGCCCCGTGCTCGGCATGTTCCTGGGCGGTGCCTATCTGGCCGACGTGATGCTCTATTGCCGCAACCGCATCTATCCGCTCGGCCTGCCGAACGGCCTGTCGCATGTGCTGGCGGCGATCCTTGGGCTTTTCGCGATCATCTTCGGCATTGGCGGCGGGCGCCTGCCGCCGAAGCCGGAGCCGCTGACCGTGTCGCTGATCCGCCAGGGCCAGCTCAAGGGCAAATTCTCGCTGCTCATCGTCACGACGCTGGAAAAGCTGCTGCTGAGTATCCGCACCAGCGATACGCACGGCGGCGACGGGCGGATGAAATTGCTCGCGGTCGATCGCAGCGTCGGCGCGCTGTTCCGCATGCTCGGGGCCACCTGGCGCGGGACCCTCGGCCAGCATCAGCTCGCCGGGGTCCATTTTGAACAGGGCGATGAGATCCGTATCGAGGGCGAACGCTCGAACGTTATCCTCGACGGCGAGATTTTCGAGGCAAAGCACGGCCGGCCGATCATCCTGACCTCGACCCAGCCGGTGCCCTTCCTGCGCCTCGCCGCCTGAGCGCTCGCATGTCGGCGCTTACCGATCTCGTCCGCGAAGAGCTTGCGATACACGTCGATCCGCGCGTCGCTGCGATGGCGTCGGCGATCGCTGCCCGCTGTCCGGGCAGCGCCCGCGCTGTGCTCTTCTACGGCAGCTGCCTGCGCGAGAGCGAACTCGACGGGCTGATGCTCGATTTCTATCTGATCGTTTCGGACTATGGCGATGCCTATCCGAAGCGCTGGCTCGCGGCCGCCAACCGCCTCATCCCGCCAAACGTCTTTCCGTTCGAGCATGAGGGGCTGATCGCCAAATATGCGGTGCTCAGCGAAGGTGATTTTCACCGGCTGAACGGCCCTGAAACGCGCAACGTATCGGTCTGGGCGCGCTTCGCCCAGCCGTCGCGGCTCGTCTGGGCCGTCGACGATACGGCGCGGGACCGCGCGGTGGCGGCGGTGGCACGCGCCGCGCCGACATTGCTTGCTGCGGCGGGAACGGTCGATGGCGAGGCGCCGCTCGATTGGTGGCGGCGCGCCTTTTCGTTGACCTATTCGGTCGAATTGCGCGCCGAACGCACCGGTCGGGCGCAGTCGGTCGTCGATGCGGACGCCGCGCGCTACGACCGCTTCAGCCTGCCGGCGATGGCGGCAATCCCGGCCGGTGCCGCCAGCGGCGGCTGGGCGCGGCGGCGGATCGAGGGCAAGCTGCTCAGTATCGTGCGGCTCGCCAAGGCCAGCCTGACCTACGCTGGCGGGATCGATTATCTCGCCTGGAAGATCAACCGCCATGCGGGCACCAAGATAGAGATCAAGCCGTGGCAGCGCCGCTGGCCGTTGGTCGCTGCGCTGACGCTGGTGCCACGTCTCGTGAAGAGCGGCGCAATCCGCTAGGAAGCGACGCGCTCCGGTGCGCGCGCATCGCCGCAGCGGCGGATCGCCTGTTCGAGCGCGTTCAGCGTAAAGGGCTTGCGCAGCACGTCATGGTCGCCAAAGCTTTCGAACTCGCTGGCATCGCCGGCATAGCCCGTGACGAACAGCACCGACAGATCGGGCCAGCGTTCCTTCAGTTCTGCGACCATTTCGGGGCCGGTCAGGCCGGGCATCAGCACGTCGCTGAGGATCAGGTCGAACCCGCCATGCGCTTCGACCAGCCCGGCGGCGGCGCGCGGATCGTCGCAAGCGATCGCTTGATGGCCAAGCTCGGTTACGGCGTCGACGGTGGCGGTCAGGACGCGCTCGTCGTCCTCGACCACCAGGATGCGCATCGCGTCCGTCGGCGGTTCGCTCACCACGGCATCGGAACCGCCCGCGGGCGCCGCCGCTTCGGCATGCGGCTTTGCGACGGGCAGCAGCATCGCAACGCGCGTGCCTTCGCCCTCGACCGAATGAATCTGCACCTCGCCGCCCGACTGGCGACAAAAGGCAAAGACCTGACTCATCCCCAGACCTGTGCCCTGACCCGCGGGTTTCGTGGTGTAGAAGGGGTCGAACACGCGCTTGAGCACCTCGGGCGACATGCCGCAGCCGGTATCGATCACCTCCACCGCCAGCGCGGCGGTGTCGTCCTCTTCGTCGCGCAGCGTCCGGATCGTCAGCGACCCGTGCCCGTCCATCGCGTCGCGCGCGTTGACGGCAAGGTTGAGCAGCGCATTTTCGAATTGCTGCTTGTCGACCCAGCAGGCGAGCCCTTCGGTCTGAAGGTCGAGCGTCAGCGCGATGCGGTCGCCGATCGTGCGCCCGATCAATTCCGAAAAGCCCGCGATGCAGGCGTCGATCGGCGTCATTTCGGGGCGCGCGGGTTCGGACCGTGCGAAGGCCAGCAGGCGGCGGGTCAGGTCGGCGGCGCGATTGGCCCCGTCCATCGCATTGCCGATGTGGCGCTGTGCCTTTTCGGGCGCTTCGCCGATCCACCGCTGCGCAAGTTCCAGCCCGCCGACGACGACAGCGAGCATATTGTTGAAATCATGCGCGATGCCGCCGGTCAACTGGCCGACCGCTTCCATCTTCTGCGCCTGGCGAAGCTGCTCCTCGGCGGCGGCGCGTTCGGCCATTTCGCTGCGCAGCGCGCTGTTCGCTTCGGCCAGCTCGGCGGTCCGCGCATTGACCGCCGCCTCGAGCGCCATGGCGCGGTCGCTTTCGATCAACTGTTCGCGCCGCGCCGCGCGCCGTTCGCTCTGTGCGCGGACGAGCGAGACGGTCGCCGCGATCGCGACCACCGCCGCCGCGGCGGCGAGCAGGGTGAACAGCAGGATCGCCTGGTTCAGGCTGGCACGGTCGGACGCGGCGAGCTGGTTCCGGTTGGCGAGGATCGCGCGTTCGTTGCCGATCAATTCGGTCAGCAGCCGGTCGATGCGCAGCAGCGCGGCATCGTGTCCGGCGGCGTTATATTTCGAGATCGCGGCAATGGTCTGGTTGTAATTGGCGCTGAGCGCCGCATCGCCGAGCTGCGTCCCGCGCCGGTCGAGTTCGGCGGTCAGTGTCTTGACCAGCGCCGCCTGTTCCGGATTGTCGCGGACGTTGCGGCGGAGCAGCGCGAGATATTGCTGCGACAGCCCCCACTGCTGCTGAAAGACGCGGCCGTCCTCCTTTTTCAGGCCGACCGCGAAGCGGCCGAGTGCCGCCTCGGCGCGCGCCAGCGCGGCATCAAGGCTGCGCGTCTGTGAAATCACTTCCAGGCTGTGCGCCTGCCAGCTCAGCGAGCGGTCATAATTGTCGTTGGCACGGCTCATCAGCATGATGAGTGCGCCGACGACGCCGGTCAGCACCGCGCCCAGCCCGACGGTTAGCCAGAAGCGCAGCCGTTCGCGACGGCCCTCATTGTCGTGATCCAAATCCCGCTCGAACACGCTGATCTTCTATCCAACAAGCGTTCCGGGGCAAAGCGATGAAGACCGCACGACGCGGCGTTCCGCTCGGTTCGCCCCGAAAATGAATCCGCTGGTCGGCGGCGCGGCTCGGTTCAGCCGATAATTCCCACGCGCTTGCCCGCGCGCTCGAAGCGGCCGAGGATCTCGCTCACCTGCTCGCTCGAATGTTCGGCGCAGAGCGAGCAGCGCAGCAGCGTCATACCCGCGGGGGTCGCGGGCGGGCGGGCGAGATTGACGTAGAGGCCTTCTTCGAGCAGCGCTTCCCACATCATCGCGCCCTTTTCGAGGTCGGGCATGATGACCGCGATGATCGCCGACTGCGGCTCTTCGGTACCCAGCGTGAAGCCGAGGTCCTTGAGGCCCTTGTGCAGCGTCTTCGAATTTTCCCACAGGTGCGCGCGCTTGTTCGATCCGTGCATCAGCTTGCGGATGCTCGTCGCCGCGGTCGCGACGACGCTCGGCGGCAGCGAGGCGGTGAAGACGTACGGGCGGCAGACGAGCCGCAAGATCTCGAACTTCGGGTGGTTCGACACGCAGAAGCCACCGACGGTGCCGACGCTCTTCGAAAAGGTGCCGATGATGAAGTCGACATCGTCGATCACGCCCTGCGCCTCGGCGACGCCGCGGCCATGTTCGCCGATGAAGCCCATCGAATGCGCTTCGTCCACCAGCACCATCGCGCCATTTTCCTTGGAGACGCGGATCATCTCCTTCAGCGGCGCAACGTCGCCGAGCATCGAATAGACGCCCTCGAGCACGACGAGCTTGCCGGCCTCGGCGGGCAGGCGCTTCAGCCGCTTTTCGAGCGCTTCGACATCGTTGTGGCGAAAAGCAACGATTTCGGCGTCGCCCATCTTGCACCCGTCATAGATCGATGCGTGGCTGTCGATGTCGAGGATGACATAGTCGCCCTTGCCCGCGATCGTCGAAATGATGCCGAGGTTCGCCTGATATCCGGTCGAGAACACCATGGCATGATCCATGGCGTAAAATTCCTTCAGCGCGTCCTCGCACTCCTTGTGCCCCTGATAGGTGCCGTTGAGGACGCGGCTGCCGGTGGTGCCGCTGCCGAACTTGTCGAGCGCGTCCTTGCCCGCGGCGATGACATCCTCGTCGAAGGTCATGCCCATATAATTATAGGTGCCGAGCAGGATCGTCTCGCGCCCGTTGCAGATCGCGACGGTGGGCGAGAGCACTTTCTCCATCACCAGGCTGAAGGGATCGGTAACGCCGGTCGCGAGCAGCGCCGCGCGCTGTTCGATGAGCGGATCGAATTTGGAGAAAAGGTCGGTCATATGTGAATCCTGAAACCATCCGTTCGTCCTGAGGGGCCATAGAGCTTAACGAAATGGCGTCTCGAACAGGTCTTCGACTTCGCTCAGCCCCTCCTCTGCACGAACGGATGGGGGTGATTATCCCTGCAGCTTTTCGACCGCGGCGACGAGCTGGCCGACGGTTTCGATCTCGGCCTGCATGTTCATGCTGATGATGATGTCGAACGTATCCTCGACCTCGGCGACGAAATCCATCACCGTCAGGCTGTCCCATTCAAGGTCGCCGGCAAAGGTCGTCGCGTCGGTCAGGGCGACGCCCTTCTTGTTGAAAGGTTCGATCAGGCCGTGGATCTGGTCGGCGAGGGGGGTGCTCATGCGGGTGCGTCCCATAATGAAAAAACTGCGGGCGGGCATGCCGCGCCCCGTCCCGCTTGGCAAGCGATTGCGGCGGCAATCGGGCAGCATCTTGCCGTTCGCGGTCCTTCGTGCCATCCGGGCGAAGGTCGCCGCAAGCTGAAGGGGCAGGGAGGGGGCTGGATGGACAGCGAAAAATCGGACGCGGCGCCGCAACGGCCCGCCATATCCTTTCCGCCCAACGCGGTGCATCTCGTGCGCACCAATCAGCAGATCACGATGCAATTGTCGCAGATGGCCGATCAAAAGGCGTCGATCCTGATGGGCGCGACCTTCGTGGTCTTCACCCTCGCGGTCGGACAGGCGCGCGCCGGGGCGGGGGCCTTCACGCTGCCGCTCGCGGTGCTGGCGACCTTTTCTTTCCTCTCGGCGCTGCTCGCCATATCGGCGGTTCTCCCCCGTGTCGGCAAGGCGCCGCCGGCGGTGTTTCGCGACGGCAAGGATCATAGCAATATCCTCTTCTTCGGCCGGTTCGAGCAGATGGAGGAGGACGAGTTCATCGACGCGGTCAAGGCACGGATGCGGACCGAGGAGGATATTTACGAAACGATCCTGCGCGACACCTACCAGAACGGTCTTGTCCTCGCGCGGCGCAAATATCGCTACCTCGCCTATGCCTATCGCCTGTTCGTCGTCGGCCTGACGCTGACCTTCCTCGCCTTCGCCTATGAGATGGCGGTGACGTGGAGGGGCTAAGGCAACGATTGTTGCCTTTTTATCACCCCCGCATCCGAAACCGCGCGCGGCGCTCGCGCGCTATTGAGCGGCCGTAAAAGCGCGCCTATCCGGGCCGGCTATGCTCGAGCAGGCCCACCCCCTGACGGCGGATCAGCCGCAGACTTTCCGCGCCGAATTTCGCGCGACGCTGGCGCTCGCCCTGCCGCTGGCGGCGGCGAACCTGCTGCAGATGATGGTCCATGCGATCGACGTGATCTTCGTGGCGCGGCTCGGCGATGCGCCGCTTGCCGCCTCGTCGCTCGGCGTCTCGATCTTCGGCCTGTTGTTGTGGACCGGGACAGGGCTCGTCGGCGCCGCAGCGCCGCTCGTCGCCGCCGAACTCGGGCGGCGCAAACATGCCGTGCGCGAAGTGCGGCGCACCGTCCGCATGGCGCTGTGGCTCAGTGCGATCGTGTCCGTGCTGTTCATGGGTGTCTGTGCCGCGGGCGGCCCGATCATGCGCGCAACCGGGCAAGACCCCGAAATCACGGCACATGCCGCCAGTTTCCTGTTGATCCTGATGTGGGGCATGGTGCCGATGATCGCAGCAAGCGTGTTGCGCATCTTCGTTTCGGCGCTCGGGCGTCCGACGATTGCCACCGCGATCACCTTCCTCGCGCTGTTCGTCAACGCCCTTGGCAACTGGAGCCTCGTCTTCGGCCATCTCGGCATGCCGGCCCTCGGACTGCAGGGCTCGGCGCTGTCGAGCGTCATCACGAGCACGGTGATGCTGATCGCCTATATCATCGTGATCCAGACCGACCGGCGGCTGCGCCGTTATCATCTGTTCGGCAACTGGTGGCGCTCCGAATGGCCCCGCTTCTGGGAAATGCTCCGCATCGGCACCCCGATCGGCCTCATCATTCTGGCCGAGGCCGGGCTGTTCACCGGCGCCGCTTTCCTGATGGGCCGGATCGGTGAGGCGCAGCTTGCCGGGCACACCCTCGCGCTCCAGATCGCGGCGCTCGCCTTCCAGATCCCGTTCGGCGTGGCGCAGGCGGCGACGATCCGGGTCGGCCTTTCCTACGGCGCGCGCGACCATCGCGGCATTACGCTCGCGGGGCAGGCGTCGCTGATCCTCGGTATCGGGTTCATGGTCGTGACCGCGGCGGTCATCTGGCTCGCGCCGCGGCTCGTGCTGTCGATCTACGTCGATGTCGATGCGGCGCGCAACGCCGCGCTCGTCCATTTTGCGCTGCAGTTCCTGATCGTGGCCGCCGCGTTCCAGCTGTTCGACGGCGCCCAGACGGTGGCGGCAGGCGTATTGCGCGGGCTTCAGGATACGCGCGTGCCGATGATCATCGCGGTCTGCGGCTACTGGATCGCGGGCTATGGCACCGCCATCTACCTTGGCTTCTGGACCCCGCTTGCGGGCGTCGGCGTGTGGATCGGGCTCGCCGTGGGGCTCATCGTGGTGTCCGCGGTGCTGCTTATGCGCTGGGGAATGCGCGCCCGTCTCGGCCTGCTTCCGGCCTGACGCAAAAAAGTTGATCGGCGCTGCTTGACGCCCATCTGACTCCCACCCATATGCCGGCTTGTTAGCACTCACGCCCTGTGAGTGCTAAGTCTGACATCCATTGCATTACTGGAGGGACATCCATGCAATTTCGTCCGCTGCACGACCGCGTGCTCGTCCGCCGTATCGAAGCCGAAGAAAAGACGGCTGGCGGCATCATCATTCCCGACACCGCCAAGGAAAAGCCGCAGGAAGGCGAAGTCGTCGCCGTCGGCACCGGCAGCAAGGCCGAAGATGGCAAGGTGACGCCGCTCGACGTCAAGTCGGGCGACCGCATCCTGTTCGGCAAATGGTCGGGCACCGAAGTCAAGGTCGATGGCGAAGAGCTGTTGATCATGAAGGAATCGGACATCCTCGGCGTTCTCGCCTGAGCCTGTTTGCCGATTTCAGTGTGAAGTTACGCAGTTTTCTGCGCTTTTATTAAAGGAGCATCCTCATGGCTGCCAAGGACGTTAAATTTTCGCGCGACGCACGCGAACGCATCCTGAAGGGCGTCGACATCCTCGCCGACGCCGTCAAGGTCACGCTGGGCCCCAAGGGCCGCAATGTCGTGATCGACAAGAGCTTCGGCGCCCCCCGCATCACCAAGGACGGTGTCTCGGTCGCCAAGGAAATCGAACTCAAGGACAAGTTCGAAAACATGGGCGCGCAGATGCTGCGCGAAGTCGCCTCGAAGGCGAACGACAAGGCCGGTGACGGCACCACCACCGCGACCGTTCTCGCCCAGGCGATCGTCCGCGAAGGCATGAAGTCGGTTGCTGCCGGCATGAACCCGATGGACCTGAAGCGCGGCATCGACCTCGCGGTCACCAAGGTCGTCGAAGACCTCAAGGGCCGTTCGACCGCCGTGTCGGGCTCGTCGGAAATCGCGCAGGTCGGCATCATCTCGGCCAATGGCGACATCGAAGTCGGCGAAAAGATCGCCGAAGCGATGGAAAAGGTCGGCAAGGAAGGCGTGATCACCGTCGAGGAAGCCAAGGGCCTCGAGTTCGAACTCGATGTTGTCGAAGGCATGCAGTTCGACCGCGGCTATCTGTCGCCCTACTTCATCACCAACCCCGAAAAGATGACGGTCGAACTGGCTGATCCGTACATCCTGATCTTCGAAAAGAAGCTGTCGAACCTCCAGTCGATGCTTCCGATCCTCGAAGCGGTTGTACAGTCGGGCCGTCCGCTGCTCATCATCGCGGAAGACATCGAAGGCGAAGCGCTCGCGACGCTGGTCGTCAACCGTCTGCGCGGCGGCCTCAAGGTCGCGGCCGTCAAGGCGCCGGGCTTCGGCGATCGCCGCAAGGCGATGCTGCAGGACATCGCGATCCTGACCGCCGGCGAAATGATCAGCGAAGACCTGGGCATCAAGCTCGAGTCGGTCACGCTGAACATGCTCGGCCAGGCGAAGCGCGTCACGATCGACAAGGACAACACCACCATTGTCGACGGTGCAGGTGAAGGCGACGCGATCAAGGCCCGCGTCGAACAGATCCGCGCGCAGATCGAAACCACCACGTCGGATTACGATCGTGAAAAGCTGCAGGAACGTCTGGCGAAGCTCGCCGGCGGCGTTGCGGTGATCAAGGTCGGCGGTGCGACCGAAGTCGAGGTGAAGGAACGCAAGGATCGCGTCGACGACGCGCTGCACGCGACCCGCGCCGCGGTCGAGGAAGGCATCGTCCCCGGCGGCGGTACGGCTCTGCTGTATGCCACCAAGGCTCTCGAAGGGCTGAAGGGCGCCAACGACGACCAGACCCGCGGCATCGACATCGTCCGCAAGGCGATCGAAGCGCCGCTGCGTCAGATCGCGGCCAACGCCGGCCATGATGGTGCGGTTGTCGCCGGCAACCTGCTGCGCGAAAACAACCAGGATCAGGGCTTCAACGCCGCGACCGACGTCTATGAAAATCTGAAGGCCGCCGGCGTCATCGACCCGACCAAGGTCGTGCGCACCGCGCTTCAGGACGCTGCCTCGGTTTCGGGCCTGCTCATCACCACCGAAGCGGCGGTGAGCGAGCTTCCCGAAGACAAGCCGGCGATGCCGATGGGCGGCGGCGGCATGGGCGGCATGGGCGGCATGGACTTCTAAGTCCGTACCGTTCGGCGCTCAGCCAACAAGAAACGGGGCCGGGGGAGCAATCCTCCGGCCCTTTTCTGTCCCCTCACCTTTTTCCGGGCCATTGCCAGTTCATCCGCCGCAGCATAGCTAGGCGGTCATGAGCCTGCTTCTCGCCCTTGCCGCGCTGCTCGCCGATCCCGCGGCCGCCGTCGCTCCGCCTGCGCCGCCGCCGCCGCGCGCCACGATCGAACGCTGTGGCTACCGGGTGGTCCAGACCTATCCGCACGATCCGTCCTCCTTCACGCAAGGCCTGTTCTGGGACGACGGCCATCTTTACGAAGGGACGGGGCAGTACGGCCATTCGCGCATCGCGCGTCTCGACCTGGCGACCGGCAAGGCGCTCGCCGAAACGCCGCTCCCCGCCGACCAGTTCGGCGAAGGGATCACGCGCTGGCGCGACCAGATTATCGGCGTCACCTGGCAGAACGGCATCGGCCATCGCTGGCGCTTCAAGGATCTGAAGCCGGTCGGCGACTTCACCTATTCGGGCGAGGGCTGGGGGGTGACGACGCTCGGCGATACGATCGTGCTCAGCGACGGGACGCCGACGCTGCGCTTCTTCGATCCCGCGACGATGGTGGAAAAGCGCCGCGTCACCGTTCGCTTCGGCGGCCGTCCGCTTGCCATGCTCAACGAACTCGAGGCGATCGACGGACAGGTATGGGCGAATGTGTGGATGAGCGACGTCATCGTGCGGATCGACCCCGACAGCGGCGCCATCGTCTCCTACATCGACCTGACCGGGCTGCGCAAAGGCGCCGGGGTCAGCGACAGCGACAGCGTGCTCAACGGCATTGCCTGGGACGCGAAGGGCAAGCGGCTATTTGTCACCGGCAAATATTGGCCCAAACTCTACGAGATCGCCCTCGCAAACTGCGCATAGGGGCCGGCTCTAGCTTTTGAGCGCCGCTGCCATCCGCGCCGCCGCTGCGTCATAGACGCGCGCTTTCAACCCCTCGGTCACCGCGACCGGCGCCCGGTCGGGGTGGCCGCCGGCGAAGGGCGGGGCCGGATCATATTCGATTGCAAGCTGGATCGCCTGCGCGGCCGCGTCGCCCCGCATCCGCGCGACCAGCGTCAGCGCGAAATCGAGGCCCGACGTCACCCCGCCGCTCGTCACGACGGGACCGTCCTCGACGACGCGCGCCGCTTCGTGGCGCGCGCCGACCATCGGCAGCAGATGCGTATAGGCCCAATGCGTGGTCGCGCGCCGCCCTTCGAGCAGCCCGGCGCGGCCGAGCAGGAAGGCGCCGGTGCACACGCTCGTCACCCAGGTGGCGCCGGCCGCCTGCTGCGCGATGAAGTCGATCGTCGCCCGGTCGCCCAGCGCTTCGGCGACGCCATGTCCGCCGGGGACGCACAGTATATCGGCCTGCGGCGCCGCGGCGAAATCATGCGTCGGCACGATCGCAAAGCCGCAGTCGGTCGGGATCGGGTCGAGGCTGGCCGCGGCGCCGATCAGCCGCGCGCCGGGCAGGCGGCACAGCGCCTGCGCCGGTGCGGTAAAATCGAGCTGGGTGATACCGGGAAACAGCAGGAAGACGATGGTGGTTTGCGGCGCGTCGGTCATCGGGATGGTCCTTTTCTGACGGATCACCCAGGCGCGCGGCTCGCATCGGTCCCGCTCCCCGATGGAACTCCATCTTCAGCGCCAGTTGCGGGACGCCTGTCTTCTATCGCGGCTTTCGCATCGGCGAAAGCCTATTTGCCGCCGTATTCGCCGCTCGCGGCGCTGTCGGCGTTCGTAGCGGTACCGTCCCGGCTTTCGAGCATTTCGGCCGCATCGTCGAGCGCCTTGGCTTCGCTGACCGTGACGCCGCCGGGACCGGGCTCATTGTCGGTGCGGCTGCAGCCGGCGACGAGGCACAGTACTGCGGCCAAAACCATGCGGGTTGGAAATTTCGTCATGTCGGCTCCTGCGAAAAGGGGCCCCGCCATTCCGGCGAAGCCCCTCTTTCCCTATCAGGCCAAGGGCCTGCCGACGACTTACTTGTCGTTGGCTTCGGCCTTCTTGGTTTCTTCCTGGATCTTGTCGCCCGCGGCAGCGGCGGCATCGCCGGCGGCATTCACGGTGCCTTCGACGGCGTTGCCGGCGTCCTTCGCGGCATCGGCGGTCGCGTCGGCGGCGTCGGCCGCACCATCGGCGACGGCGTCGCCCGCGCTAGCGGCATCAGCGGCGATCGCATCGCCGGCTTCCGACGTTTCCTGCTGCGCCTTTTCCGAGCAAGCGGCGAGGCTGAAGGCCGCTGCGGCCATCGAGGCGAGGATGATCTTGCGCATATATGTTCCTTTCGATGTGCAAGCGGCCGGATAACCGGCCACTGGGCGCGGAGACTAACTGCGCCTGCCCGGCTTGGCAACCGTGCGGCGGGACGCGGTGGCCGCGGGGTATTGATCGCAAAAGGAAAAGGGGCCGCCGACGCATGTCGACGACCCCCGATTTCCTTGCCTTGGCAGGCGAAAGTGGAAGCTTACTTCTTGGCTTCTTCCATCTTCGCGGCAGCGGCGTCGGTCGCTTCCTTGGCGGCCGCAGCGGCTTCGCTGGCCTTGTCTGCAGCTTCGCCAGCCTTGTCGGCAGCGTCGCCGGCGGCAGCGGCGGCGTCGGTCGCGGCCGAAGCGGTCGCGTCGGCAGCGCTCGAAGCGGCTTCCATCGCGCCGTCGGCAGCGCCTTCGACGGTTTCGGTGGCCGCGGTGTCGGCCGGAGCGGCTTCGTCAGCAGCCTTCTGCGAGCAAGCGGCAACGCTCAGCGACGCAGCGAGGACGAGCGACAGAGTGATCGACTTTTTCATTTGGGATACCCCTCTTGATTGAACTTCTCGACCGGCGGGCGGACCGGACCAATGCGATCCTGCTCCCGTTGATCGGGCGCCGGAATTACAGGGTTGTAAGTGGGGGTGCAACGGACTTTTTGTCCAAGGCGCGGCGTTGGTCGCAATCGCGCGCGCACACCGTTGCTGCACGACAATTCGTTGACCACATATAAAGAAGTCTTTATATGATGCTGCGATGAGCGAGCTGATCGACATTTTCCGGGCCCTGGCCGACCCGACGCGCCTGCGCGTCGTCGCTTTGCTGCGCGAGATGGAGCTGGCGATCGGCGAACTGGCGGCGGTGCTTGAACAGAGCCAGCCGCGCGTTTCGCGCCACGTCCGTATCCTCGCCGAAGCCGGGATCGTCGAGCGCCGCCGCGAGGGGAGCTGGGTCTTCCTGCGCATCGCCGAACAGGGGCCGGGCGCCGACATGGCTGCTGCTGCGGGGGCTTGGCCCTTTTCGGCGCGCGAGGCGCTGGTGATCGCGCAGGATGCGCGCCGGCTTGCCGCGGTTCGCGCCGAGCGCGCGGCGGTGGCCGAACGCTATTTCGCCGACCATGCAGCCGAATGGGATGCGATCCGGTCGCGCCACGTCGCCGAAAGCGAGGTCGAGGACGCGATGGTCGCGATGATGTGCGGGCGCGCGCTGGGCCATCTGCTCGACGTCGGCACCGGTACCGGGCGCATGGCCGAAATCTTCGCACCGACCGCGCAGCGGATCACCGCGCTCGACCGCAGCCCCGAAATGCTGCGCATCGCGCGCGCCAAACTGTCGGATCAGGCGGTGCCGGTCGATCTCGTGCAGGGCGATTTCCTCGCGCTGCCGATCGCCGACGCCAGCGTCGATTCGGTGGTTATCCATCAGGCGCTGCACTTTGCCCACGAACCCGAGCGGGTCATCGCCGAAGCCGCGCGCGTGCTGCGCGATGGCGGGCATTTGCTCGTTGCCGATTTTGCGCCGCACGAGGATGAGGATCTGCGCGCCTTGGCGGCGCACGCGCGCCTCGGTTTTTCGGATACGCAGATCGGCGGCTGGTTCGCCGCGTCGGGGCTGACGCTCGAACGGACGCAAACACTCGAAGGCGGTGCGCTCGCGGTCAAGCTGTGGCTTGGCGCGCGCCGCCGTGATCAGGATCAACCCCCCGTCGCCGCGGGCGACGGCGAAGGCAAAAGGCTCGCCGCATGACCACTTCCCTCGACGCGCTGGCCGAGGCGCGCCGCGCTGCGGCGTCGCCGCTGTTCGCCAATCTGGAAGGCGACATCGGCGTCAGTTTCGAATTCTTTCCGCCCAAGTCCGAGAAGATGGAGGCGCAGCTGTGGGACACGTTCCGCACGCTCGAGCCGCTGGCGCCGCGCTTCGTTTCGGTAACTTATGGAGCGGGCGGATCGACGCGCGAGCGCACCCATGCGACGGTGGCACGGATCGCGTCCGAAAGCGCGGTGCCGCCCGCCGCGCACCTGACCTGCGTCGAGGCGTCGCGCGCCGAGATCGAAGAGGTTGCGCGCGCCTATTGGGACGCGGGCGTGCGGCATATCGTCGCGCTGCGCGGCGATGTCCCCGGCGGCGGTGCGTATCAGGCGCATCCCGATGGTTTTGCGAACGCGGTCGAACTGGTCGCCGGGCTGAAGCGGATCGCGCCGTTCGACATTTCGGTCGCCGCTTATCCGGAGGTGCATCCCGATGCCGATTGCCCGCAGGCCGATCTCGACAATCTGAAACGCAAGCTCGATGCCGGGGCGACGCGTGCGATCACGCAATTCTTCTTCTCGCCCGAAGCCTTCCTGCGCTTCCGCGACGCCGCGGCTGCAGCGGGCATTGACGCGCCGATCGTGCCGGGCATCCTGCCGGTGTCGAACGTGTCGCAGACGCGGCGCATGGCCGATATGTGCGGCACCGCGATCCCCGCATGGATGATCGCGCTGTTCGAAGGGCTCGACGATCTGCCCGCCGCGCGTCAGCTCGTTGCCGCGACGGTCGCGGCCGAAATGTGCCGCCGCCTCTACGCGGGCGGGGTACGCGATTTTCACTTCTACACGCTCAACCGCGCCGAACTCAGCTATGCGATCTGTCATATGCTGGGGTTGCGGCCGGTGGCGCCGGCAAAGGATAAGGCGGCATGATCTCAGCGCGCGAGGCCCTGATCGCGGCGGCGAAGGATCGCATCCTGCTCACCGATGGCGGCTGGGGCACCCAGATTCAGCTCCGCAAGCTCGGCGAAGCCGATTATGCGGGATCGCTCGGCCTCGGTCACGATCAGAAGGGCAATAACGATATCCTTGCGCTGACGCGGCAGGATGTCGTGACCGCGATCGGCGAGGCCTATCTCGCCGCCGGATCGGACATCGTCTCGACCAACACGTTCAGCGCGAACCGGATCAGCCAGGCCGATTATGGCGCCGAAGCGCTGGTTGCTGACATCAATCACGAAAGCGCGCGCCTGGGGCGCGAAGCGGCCGACAAGTTCGCGGCGCAGGACGGCCGCCGCCGCTTCGTCGCGGGCGCGGTCGGGCCGACGAACAAGACGCTGTCGCTGTCGCCGGACGTCAACAATCCCGGCTATCGCGAGATCGATTTCGACGAATTGAAGGACGTCTATCGAGAACAGGTAATCGCGCTCGCCGAGGGCGGAGCCGATTTCATTCTGATCGAGACGATCTTCGACACGCTGAATGCCAAGGCGGGGATCGCCGCGACGCTCGAGGCAGAGGCGAAGGTCGGGCGCGAGCTGCCGCTGATGATCTCGATGACGCTCACCGACCTGTCGGGCCGCAACCTGTCGGGCCACACGGTCGAGGCTTTCTGGTATGCGGTGCGTCACGCAAAGCCGCTGACGGTGGGGCTCAACTGCTCGTTCGGTGCGGCGCAGCTTCGTCCGCATGTCCGCGTGCTCTCCGACCTCGCCGACACGCTGGTGATGGTCTATCCGAACGCCGGACTGCCCAACGAGCTTGGCGAATATGACGAACTGCCCGACACGACTGCGGCGCTGGTCCGCGAATGGGCCGACCATGGTCAGGTGAACATCCTCGGCGGCTGCTGCGGATCGACCCCGGCGCATATTGCGGCGATGGCCAAGGCCGTGCAGGGCCTTCCTGCGCGGCGGATTCCCGAGGTGCCGGTGCGCACGCGGCTTGCCGGGCTGGAGCCATTCACGATGGCGGCGGCATCCTGATGGAGGACGGACCGACATGGGCGATTCGCGAGGCCGGAGAGGCTGATGCCGCCGCGTTGGCATTGATCGGCGCCGCGACCTTCCTCGAAACCTTCGCGGGCATTCTCGACGGCGAGGCGATCGTCGGGCATTGCGCGGCGCAGCATCAGGAGGCCGCCTATCGCGCCTATCTGGCGTCGGGCGCGCGCGCCTGGCTTGCCGAGGCGCAGCCGGGCGGCGCGCCGATCGGCTTCGCGCTGATCGGTCGGCCCGACCTCGCCGCTGCCGAGGCGGGCGACATCGAACTCAAGCGCATCTATTCGCTGTCGCGTTTTCATGGCAGCGGACTTGGCGCCGCACTGATGCGCTGCGCTCTTGACGCTGCGGCAGGGCATCGCCGCCTGTTGCTCGGCGTTTACGCCCGCAACGAACGGGCGCTCGCTTTCTATCGCAAGCAGGGCTTCGTCGACGTCGGGACACGCCAGTTCAACGTCGGGGGAAAGCTCTACGACGACCGCGTTCTTGCCCGCCCGCTTGCTGCCTGATTCTCTTTGGACCGTTCGATGACCGCAACTCTCTCCTCCTCGTTCGTCAACATCGGCGAACGCACCAACGTCACCGGCTCCGCCGCCTTCAAGCGGCTGATCCTCGCCGACGATTTCACCGCGGCGGTCGAGGTGGCGCGCCAGCAGGTCGAAAATGGCGCGCAGGTCATCGACGTGAACATGGACGAAGGCCTGCTCGACGCTGTGCGCGCCATGACGACCTTCCTGAAGCTGATCGCCGCCGAACCCGACATCGCGCGGGTGCCGGTGATGATCGATTCGTCGAAGTGGGAGGTGATCGAAGCAGGGCTGAAATGCGTCCCCGGCAAGCCGATCGTCAATTCGATCAGCATGAAGGAGGGCGAGGAGGCTTTTCTGGACCACGCACGCAAATGCATGGCCTATGGCGCTGCGGTAGTCGTGATGGCGTTCGACGAGGTCGGACAGGCCGACACCAAAGAGCGCAAGATCGAGATTTGCGAGCGCGCCTACAAGCTGCTGATGACCATCGGTTTTCCGCCCGAGGACATCATCTTCGATCCCAATATCTTCGCGGTCGCGACGGGGCTTGAGGAGCATGACAATTATGCCGTCGATTTCATCGAGGCGGTAAAGGAAATCCGCGTTCGCTGTCCGCACGCCCATTTCTCGGGCGGGCTGTCGAACCTATCATTCGGCTTTCGCGGCAACGAGACGGTGCGCCGCGCGATGCACAGCGTCTTCCTCTATCACGCGATCCCCGCCGGGCTCGACATGGCGATTGTCAACGCGGGGCAGCTCGACGTCTATGACACGATCGACCCCGAACTGCGCACCGCGTGCGAGGATGTCATCCTCAACCGCAAGGTGGAGGGCGAGGAACTGAGCCCGACCGAGCGGCTGATCGCGCTCGCCGAACGTTACAAGGGCAGCAACGCAGCGCAGGAAAAGGCGGCCGAGGAATGGCGCGGCTGGCCGGTCGAAAAGCGGCTCGAACATGCTTTGGTCAAGGGCATCGACGCGCATGTCGTCGACGACACCGAAGAGATGCGGCTGCTGATGGACCGCCCGATCGAGGTGATCGAGGGACCGCTGATGGACGGCATGAACGTCGTCGGCGACCTGTTCGGTTCGGGCAAGATGTTCCTGCCGCAAGTCGTCAAATCGGCGCGCGTCATGAAGAAGGCGGTCGCGCACCTGCTGCCCTTCATCGAAGCCGCCAAGGAACCCGGCGCGAAGGGCAAGGGCAAGGTCGTGATGGCGACCGTGAAGGGCGACGTCCATGATATCGGCAAGAATATCGTCGGCGTCGTGCTGCAATGTAACGGGTTCGAGATCGTCGATCTGGGCGTCATGGTGCCCTGGTCGAAAATCCTCGAGGCGGCGAACGAAAATGACGCCGACATGATCGGCCTGTCGGGCCTCATCACCCCCTCGCTCGACGAGATGGTGACGGTGGCCGAGGAAATGCAGCGCGCCGGCATGACGATGCCGCTGCTGATCGGCGGCGCGACGACGTCGAAGGTCCACACCGCGCTGCGCATCGACCCCGCCTATCAGGGGCCGGTCCTGCACGTGCTCGATGCGAGCCGCGCGGTCGGTGTCGCGACCTCGCTCGTCAGCGACACCGGGCGCGATGCGTTCGTTCGCGGTTACAAGTCGGATTACGAACATATCCGCGACGTGCGCGCCAACAAGGGGCAGAGCGCGCTGGTGCCGATTGACGATGCGCGAACCAACGGGTTCGTCGTCGACGAGCATATCCGGCCGTTCCCGCCAGAAAAGCCCGGCGTCCATGTGTTCGACAATTGGGATCTGGCTGAACTCGTCGAATGGTTCGACTGGACCCCCTTTTTCCGCGCGTGGGAGCTGGCGGGCAATTTCCCGGCGATCCTCGACGACGATATCGTCGGCGAAAGCGCGACGAACCTCTATGCCGACGCGCGCGCGATGCTCGAAAAGATCATCGGCGAGGGCTGGCTCCGTGCACGCGGCGTCGCGGCGCTATGGCCGTGCCGACGCGAAGGCGACGATGTCATCATTCACCTTGCCGAGCAAGAACGGCATGTCCGCATTCCCTTCCTGCGCCAGCAGATCGCGAAGCGCGAAGGGCGCCCGAATATGTGCCTGGCCGATTTCGTCAGCCACGACGGCGACTGGATCGGCGGCTTTTCGGTCGCTATCCACGGCATCGAGCCGCACCTTGCGCGCTTCAAGGTGGCGCACGACGACTATAGCGACATATTGCTGAAGGCGCTCGCCGACCGCTTCGCCGAAGCCTTTGCCGAACGGCTCCACGCGCATGTCCGCACCGATCTGTGGGGCTATGCGCCCGCCGAACAATTGACGCCAGAGGCGATCATCAAGGAAGAATATCGCGGCATCCGTCCCGCGCCGGGCTATCCCGCCTGTCCCGACCACAGTCTGAAGCCGATCCTCTTCGACCTGCTCGATGCCGGCGCCAATTCGGGCGCGACCCTGACCGAGAGTTTTGCCATGCTGCCGACCGCAGCGGTTTCGGGCTTCTATTTCGGCCATCCCGACGCAAGCTATTTCGGGGTCGCGCGCGTGGGGGAAGATCAGCTTGCCGACTATGCCGTGCGGCGCGGCGTCGATATCGAAACCGCCCGCCGCTGGCTGCGTCCGAACCTCGACTGACATCGGTAAAGGGGGCGGGTTAACCCGGCGGGGTAGGGCTGTCCGACAAAGGGACAGCGCCTCCGTTAACCAGCTTCGCGAAGGACGTGGGGCCGCAAAAGGGTTATGGCGCGGCGATGATCCAGATGCTCCTTCGTCGGCCCATGCTGCCGCTTCTCGCCCTGCCGATGCTGTTCGCGCCCGCGCCGCTGCCCGCGCAGGCGGGGGCAGCGCCCTATGTGGTCGCCGAAAGCGGCCGCGCCTTCGGGCGGCTTCAAGAGGCGGTCGACGCGATCGGCGATGGCGACGGTACGATCCGCATCGCGACGGGCTATCATCGCGATTGCGCGGTCCAGACCGCCGGTCGCGTTGCCTTCGTCGCGGCCGAGGCAGGGCGCGCGATCTTCGACGGCGTGAGCTGCGAGGGCAAGGCGGCGCTGGTGCTGCGCGGCCGCGCCGCGCGCGTCGACGGTCTGGTGTTCCAGAATATGCGCGTTCCCGACGGCAATGGCGCGGGCATCCGGCTCGAACAGGGCAATCTCGACGTGGCGAACAGCCTGTTCCGCAACAGCGAGGAAGGGATTTTGACGGCCAATGATCCCGCGGCGACGCTGACGATCGACCGCTCGACCTTTTCGCGCCTCGGCCGCTGCGACCGCGGGCTGAGCTGCGCGCACAGCGTCTATACCGGCGAATATGGACGCGTCGTCGTGACGCACACGCGCTTCGAAAAGGGCAGCGGCGGCCATTATCTGAAGGCCCGCGCGCGCGAGGTCGAAATCAGCGACAATAGTTTCGACGATACGCAGGGGACCGCGACCAATTATCTCATCGATCTGCCCTCGGGTTCGACCGGACGGATCACGGGCAATCTGCTCGTCCAGGGGCGCGACAAGGAAAATTACTCGGCGCTGATCGCGGTCGCGGCCGAGAGCCGCGACAATCCGTCGCGCGGGCTGGTGATCGAAGGCAATCGCGCGAGCATCCCGCAGGGCATCGGCCGATCCTCGGTGTTCGTCGCCGACTGGAGCGGCGAACCGCTGGCGATCGGGGCCAATCAGATCGGCCCCGGCCTCAAGCCCTTCGAAAAGCGGTAAGCAAGCGCGCCCGGCGCGACGGGTCAGGCCTCGCCGCGCGTTTCGATCAGCGACGCGGCCAGCGCCTCGGCGGGCGTCTTGCCGCCCCACAGCACGAACTGGAACACCGGATAAAAGCGCTCGCATTCGTCGATGGCGCTTTCGACCAGCGTTTCGGTGATGTCGAGCGGCATCGCCGCATCGCTGCCGATCAGCATCGCGTGACGATAGAGGACGGTGCCGCTGTTCGACCATAGCTCGAAATGGCCGAGCCAGAGCTGTTCGTTGATCATCGCGAGCGCTTCGTGCGCGACGCTGCGCTTGTCCTCGACGACGCGGATGTCGGGGAAGGCGAGCAGTTGCAGCACCCCGTCCTCGGGCCGCCACACCGCGCGCAGTTCATAGGTCGTCCAGCTGCCTTGCGCGGTCGCGACGATCTCGTCCTCGCCGATCATTTCGTGCGGCCAGTCGTGCGCCGCAAAATAGGACGCCAGCATATCCATCGGCGCGGCTTCCTGGCCGTCCTCGTCGTCGTAAATATCGTCGGTCATGGCTGCGCCCTTAGCGCGACTTTGGCCGGGTGGCGAGTCGCGCGGGGGAAAGCCCGCTCCGTTACTTCTTGGGTGCGGCGCGGGGCTTGGCCGGCGCCTTCGCGGCGGCGGCCGGCTTTGCCGCGGCTTCGAGCTTGTCCAGCCGCGCCTTCAGCGCGTCGGCTTCGGCGCGTGCCTTGGCCGCCATTTCCTTCACCGCCTCGAATTCCTCGCGGCTCACAAAGTCCATGCGGCCGACGAATTCCTTCGCGCGTTCGCGCATCGCGGTTTCGGCTTCGCGTCCGGCACCGGCGACGGTGCCTGCGATACCGTTGACCATCTTGGCCAGATCGTCGAAAAACCGGTTTTCGCTTTGCATTATCCTGTCCTTTGTCGGGGTCGTCCCCTGTATTCACCCAAATCGGGTCGTCATCCTATCTGGGAGGTCGCGGCGGCCGGCACAAGGGTTTCGGCGTCGGGGTTGCGCTGATCGATCTGGAAATTCAGGATCGTCGCGAAGCTGAGCCATATCATATAGGGAACGAGCAGCCACGCCGCCGCCTTGCGGATCGGCGCAAAGGCAAAGGTCGTCGCGATCGTCACCATCAGGATGAAAATGACGAGATAGAGCGCGGCGGTCACCTGATGCATGCCGAAAAAGAGCGGCGACCAGGCGAAATTGGCGATCAGCTGTACGAAGAACAGCGCCAGCGCGAAGCCGCGCCCGCGCGCGCCGCGCGCGTGGAGGATCATCGCCAGCGACAGGCCGAGCAGGACATAGAGCGTCGTCCACACGACCCCGAAGACCCAGCCGGGCGGAACGATCGCGGGTCGGTCGAGCGCCATGAACCAGCGATTGTCATAGCCGCTGTTCGAGAGCAGACCCATCAGGCTGCCGATCAGGACGAGCGCCGGGACGGTGAACATCGCCCAGCGCCAATAGGACATGCGTAGCTGACCGGGGGTGGCAATCTCGCTCATGCATCTGGTCCTTCGCGCGCGAATCTGTGTCGGTCATGCTGTCGCGGCGCGCACCGCCCGCGTCAAGCTGCGGATTTCGTAGCCGCAATGAGAAATTCGACATTTCCTTCGGGTCCGGTGATCGGACTTTCGACCGTCTCAACGACGCGCCAGCCCGAACGTTCCAGCCAGTCGCGCACCTCGGAGCAGACGCGGGCGTGCACCGCGGCGTCGCGTACCACGCCCTTTTTGCCGACCTCGTGCCGTTCGGCTTCGAACTGCGGTTTGATCAGCGCGACGAGGCGCGCGCCCGCTTTGGCAAAGGCCATCGGCACCGGCAGCACCTTCGACAGCGCGATGAAGCTCGCGTCGCAGACGATGAGATCGACCGGCTCGGGAATATGATCGGCGGTCAGGACGCGCGCGCTCGTCTGTTCGTGGACGATGACGCGGTCGTCCTGCCGCAACTTCCAGGCGAGCTGGTTGGTCCCCGAATCGACCGCATAGACGCGTGCCGCGCCGCGGTTCAGCATCACGTCGGTAAAACCCCCGGTCGACGATCCCACGTCGATCGCCACCGCGCCCGCAATATCCCAGCCCAGATGCGTCAGCGCATGGTCGAGTTTGATCCCGCCGCGCGACACCCATGGATGGTCGCGGCCCTTGACGCTGATCGCGGCATCCTCGGCGAGCTGCTGCCCCGCCTTGTCGATCTTGCGGTCGCCGACGAAGGCGAGCCCTGCCAGGATCAGCGCCTGCGCGCGCGTCCGGCTTTCGGCGAGTCCGCGATCGACGAGCAGTTGGTCTGCACGCTGTTTGGCCATCACATTTTCCTCGTCATTGCGAGCGGCGAAGCCGCGCGGCAATCCAGCGTTGCGTCCGCCGCTCTCGATTGCTTCGCTTCGCTCGCAATGACGAAAAGGGAGATCATATCGCCCCGGCCTTGTCGGTGAGCAGCCCCGGTGTCAGGATCTGTGGCAGGATTTCGGCTTCGGCCTTGCCCGGCGCGTACCAGAGGTAAAGCGGCACGCTGTTGCGGCCATGCTCGGCCAAGGCACGCGTGATGGCGGGGTCGCCGTTGGTCCAGTCGCCGACGAGTGTGACGACGCCCGCCTTGTCGAACGCCTCCTGCACCGCCGCGCGGTTGATCGCACCCGCCTCGTTCGCCTTGCACGACAGGCACCAGTCGGCGGTGAAATAGACGAACACGGGCTTGCCCGTTGCGCGCGCCTCAGCGAGGGCGGCGGGGGAAAAAGTTTCCGCGGCCGCTTCTGCCGTCGGAGCAACCGGCATTGCGAACTGGTCCCACGCCTTGAAGCCGAAAAAGGCGATGGCAAAGGCTACCAGCATAAGCGTGGTGTTGCGGCTGATCCTTTCGAGCCGCCACCGGCGCACCATTTCGGCGATATAGAGCAGCATGATGAAAAGCAGGAGCCATCCGTGCGTAACGGATCCGGTCTGCCGCCAGAGCAACCAGCCAAGGCCCAGCGCGGTCAGGGCCATCGGCCACGCCATCCATTTGCGGAACTTTGCCATCCATGGCCCCGGTTTGGGGAGGCGATTGCGAAGCGCGGGGACGAAACCGATCGCGAGGAACGGTAGGGCAAGGCCAAGCCCGAGCCCGCCAAAGATCGGGAGCGCCGCCCACGCAGGCAGCACCAGCGTCGCGCCGAGCGCGGCGCCGAGCAAGGGGCCGCTGCACGGGGTCGCGACGAAGGCGGCAAGAGCGCCGGTCCAGAAGCCACCCGCCGCGCCGCCTTGACTGGCCAGCGTCTGCCCGCCGCCGAATGACGGAAGTTCATAGACCCCGGCAAGGTTCAGCGTGATCGCGATCGCAAGCAGCATCAGCACGAAGACGCTGACCGGATGTTGCAATTGGAACGCCCAGCCGACCTGTTCCCCCGCGGCCCGCAGCGCGAGAAGCGCGCCGCCGAGTAGCAGTGCGGTCAGGACGGCACCCGCCGTATAGGCCACCGCCTCGATCTTCGCGTCGCGCGCGTCGCCGCCCGAACGGGCGAGGCTGAGCGCTTTCAGGCTCAGGATCGGGAAGACGCAGGGCATCAGGTTGAGGATCAATCCGCCGATGATCGCGCCGCCGAGCGCGGTCCAGAACAGCGCCATGTCAATGGACCGCGAAGCGGCCGCAATCGGCTCGCCCGCCAGGCGTACCGCCTCGGGCTCGAAGTGCACGCTAAGCCCACGACCGTCCGACAGTTTGAGCAGCCCCTGTATCGGGCCGGCGGCGTCACCCTTCGCGCGCGCCTCGACGATGATCCAATCGCCGTTGCGGCTGAAGCTCTGCGGGGCGGGATAGTCGATTACACCCTGCGTTTCGAGGAAGAGGTGCGGAACGTCGAGTGTGGTGCCTTCGGGCAGCGGGATGCCGAACCGCACCATCGCGCCGCGGCGTTCCCACGCCCCCGCGCGGTCGAGCGGCTGCGGCAGCTTGGCGCGCCATGCATCGAACTGCTGCTGCGCGCCCGCTGCGATGGCTCCGTCGCCGGCCTTCATCGCGACCGAGATCACCGCCTTTTCGGGAACGCAGATCTTGTCGGTGCAGGCGAGCCAGTTGGCGATGCCGGTCAGTGTCAGGTCGGTTCCCGGCGCGACACTCCTGTCGACGCGGACATCGGCGAGCAGCGCATAGGGATGTTCATAGACATGGTTCATCAGCCCAAAGAGCGTCAGCGCCTCGGGAACCGGATAGCGAAAGGCGCCCACAGTGACGCCCGGCGGCGCGTTCCATTCGACTTGCATGCCGAAACCGGCATCGCCGCCGTTCGACCAATAGCCGTGCCAACCCTTTTCGGGGGTCATCGCGAGAGCAATCGTCGTCGCTCCGCCGGGCGACGGTACCACCGATTCGGCGACCAGCCGCGGCGCGATATGCGTGGTCTGCGCCCGAGCAGGAGCGAAGGCGAGCAGAACCAGGGCGAACAGCGCCAGCAGCGCGCGCACCGTCGCCGATGCACTTCGGTCTGTCACAAAGCCGTCTTTCGCGCGATCCATGCCTGTCCTGTGTCTGCCTGTCGTTCGAGGCTTGCCATATAGGCGGCTTTCGTCGAGAGGACAGCCCGCGCTGACGACCCCAGCCATGGAGATGTTCCCCGTGAAGCTCAAAAGCCTGACCACCGTTCTCGCCGCCACCCTCTGTTTCGCAACTGCCGGAGCCGGCCTTGCGCAGGATTCGGCGCCACCGGTCGCAAAGGTTACAGCAGCAACCCCGCCGCCCAAGCTGATAGTCGCAATCTCCGTGGACCAGTTTTCGGCCGATCTGTTCGCCGAATATCGCAGCCATTACACCGGCGGTCTCGCGCGGCTTGCGTCGGGCGTGGTATTTCCGGCGGGGTATCAGTCGCACGGCGCGACCGAAACCTGCCCCGGCCATTCGACGATCCTGACCGGAAATCATCCGGCGCACACCGGGATCATCGCGAATAATTATTTCGACCTCTCGGTCGCCCGGTCCGACAAGCGCGTCTATTGCGCCGAGGACGAAACCGTGCCGGATACAAGTTCGGGCGGCGGCAAATATGCGGCATCGGTGAATCATCTGATGGTCCCGACGCTCGGCGATCTGATGAAGGCGCGCGATCCGAAGGCGCAGGTCGTCTCGGTCGCGGGCAAGGATCGCGCCGCGATCATGATGGGCGGGCGCAAGGCAGACGAGCTGATGTGGCTGTTTCCGGGCGGCCTCACCAGCTATCGCGGCACCACGCTGTCGCCGGTTGCGCAGCAGGCAAGCAGCGCGATCGCCGCGGCGATTGGCCAGGCGCGCCCCGCGATGGACCTGCCCGCCGATTGCGCGTCGCACGATATCGCGATCCCGATTGACAAGGGCGGCACGGTCGGCACCGGCCGCTTTCAGCGCGATGGCGGCGATTTTCGCCGCTTCATGGCCTCGCCCGAAGCGGACGGCGCGGTGCTCGCCGCCGGCGCCGCGCTGCGCGCCGCGCGCAAGCTGGGTGAGGGCGGTACGACCGATTTATTGATCCTCGGCCTGTCGGCGACCGACTATGTCGGCCACAGCACGGGCACCGAAGGCGCTGAAATGTGCATCCAGATGCACGCGCTCGACCAGCAGCTCGGCGACTTCTTCGCGCGGCTCGATGCGACCGGCATCGACTATGCCGTCGTGCTGACCGCCGACCACGGCGGTCACGATCTGCCCGAACGCAACCGTCAGAATGCCTGGCCCGCCGCCGAACGCGTCGATGCCGCGCTCGATCCCGAAGCGATGGGCAAGGCGGTGGCCGAAAAGCTCGGCCTGCCGCAGCCGCTGCTTTATGGCGATGGCCCGTTCGGCGACATGTATCTGTCGAAGGCCTTGACCCCCGCACAGCGCAAGGCGGCGCTGGCCGAACTGGTCGCGCGCTACCGCGCCCACCGACAGGTCGAGGCAGTGGTGACCGGCGAAGAATTGGCGAACCATCCGATCTCGATGCGGTCGCCGGACGTCTGGACGCTGATGGACAAGCTGCGCGCCTCCTATAATGCGCAGCGTTCGGGCGATTTCGTCGTCGTGCTCAAGCCGCGCGTCACGCCGATCCCCGAATCGGGCCTCGGCTATGTCGCGACGCACGGTTCGGTGTGGGACTATGACCGCCGCGTGCCGATCCTCTTCTGGCGCAAGGGGCTCACCGCCTTCGAACAGCCGAATGCCGTGATGACGGTGGATATCTTGCCGACGCTTGCCGCGCTCATCGACCTGCCGGTCGACGCGGCCAAGATCGATGGCCGCTGCCTCGACCTGCTTTCGGGTCCGGAAAGCAGTTGTCGTCCATAAAGAAGAATGAAGAACAAGGAATCATGACGAAGACTTTGGGGAAATTTGCCGGCCGGATGCTGCTGGTCGGTTGCGGCAATATGGCGGGCGCGATGCTCGATCGCTGGCTCGCCGCGGGGCTCGATCCGGCGCGGGTCGCCATCGTCGATCCGGTCGCGGCGCCGCGCGAAGGCACCGCGCATTTCACCTCGCTTGCCGACTGGCGGGCGGTGGGTCAGGCCGCCGACTGGATCATGCTCGGCATGAAGCCGCAGCAATTGGGCGAGGTCGCTGGCGATCTGGCGGCGGTCGCGGGTGGCGAGGTGCATCTGCTCTCGATCCTCGCCGGCGTCTCGCTCGCCGATCTCGCGGTCCGTTTTCCCGAAGCGCGGGCGCAGGTCCGCATCCTTCCCAATCTCGCCGCGCGCATCGGCGCCGGGGTTTCGGCCGTGACCAGTACGGGTGATGCCGACAGTGCCGCGATCGAAGCGCTGCTCAAGCCGCTCGGCGAGATCGTTGCGCTGCCCGACGACGGCATGATGGACCTCGTTACCGCGTTCACCGGCAGCGGTCCGGCCTTCGTCTTTCGCCTGATCGAAGCCTATGCGGCGGCGGGCGAGCGGCTTGGCCTTTCGGGCGACGATGCGCTCAAGCTTGCGACCGCGACCTTTGGCGGAGCGACCGCCCTGCTCGCGCGCAGCGGCGAAAAGCCGGGCGCGCTCGTCGCGCAGGTCGCGAGCAAGGGCGGCACGACGCAGGCCGGGCTCGACATCCTCGACGAAGGGGGCGAACTCGTGGCGCTGATGACCAATGTCCTGCGCGCGGCGCGCGATCGCGGCCGCGAACTCGCCGATCTTGCCCGCGGCGAAGATTGATCGGCGCGCCCGCAAAGGCGTGGGCCGTGACAGCGCCGGGCGGCTATCGCCCGCTCAGCTTTCGCTGCCCAGCCTGGCGACGCGCTGCCGCTCGCGCGGCGACATCAATGCTTCGTTGACCTGCCAGAAGCCGGTGACCGCCGCCTGACCCGCATGGGTGTAGGCGCGGCTCATCGCGTCGCGTAGCTGCCCGAAGACCGCAGCCTCGACGGCGCGTCCGGCGGGAGTGAGCCGTAGTTCCTTCTGCCGCCGGTCGCGGTTGCCCGGGCGCGTGACGAGCATCTCGCGCGCCTCCAGATCCTTGATGACCCGGCCAAGCGACTGTTTGGTGATGCCGAGCAGCGCGAGCAGATCCGAAATCGTCAGCCCCGGTTGGCGCGCGATGAAGTAAAGCGCGCGGTAATGCGCGCGTCCGAGGCCGTTTTCGGCCAGCCGCGCATCGCCCGCGCGCCACAACGCGCCATGGCCGAAAAACAGGAATTCGATGCCGCGGCGCATCTCCTCTTCGCGCAAGAAAAGGGCAGAGGCAGCGGGAACTTGTGAAAGAAAATTTTCATCGGCCATGGCGACTACCGTTGCGCGCGGCGCCGCGCTTTGGCAAGAGGCGCGCACCGAGTCACTGTCAAGAGGTTAGGTTTTTCCATGTCCGCACCCGCTTTCACCCGTCTTCCGCATCCGAACCCGACGGCGGACGATGTACGCGCGGCGGCGATTGCGGACCCGGTCTTCGGCCGCGTCTTCACCGATCATATGGTCTCGATCCGCTACAAGGAAGGCCAGGGCTGGCACGATGCGCAGGTGATGCCGCGCGGCCCCTTGTCGCTCGATCCGGCGACCGCGGTGCTGCACTATGCGCAGGAGATATTCGAAGGGCTGAAGGCCTATCGGCTCGACGACGGATCGATGGCACTGTTCCGTGCCGAGGCGAATGCCGCACGCTTCAACGCCAGCGCCCGCCGCATGGCGATGGCCGAACTGCCCGAGGACCTGTTCCTTGCCGCGGTGCGCGAGATTGTCCGCGTCGATGCCGACTGGTTCCCGAAGGTGCAAGGCGGCGCGCTCTATCTGCGCCCCTTCATGTATGCGAGCGAGGTGTTTCTGGGCGTCAAGCCTGCCGCCGAATATCATTTCCTCGTCATCGCCTCGCCGGTTGGCAATTATTTCAAGTCGGGGGCGCCGGCCGTCTCGCTGTGGGTGTCGGAAGACTATACCCGCGCCGCACCCGGCGGCACCGGCGCCGCCAAATGCGGCGGCAATTATGCCGCGAGCCTGATTGCGCAGCAGGAAGCGATCGCAAAGGGTCACGATCAGGTCGTCTTCCTCGACGCCGCGGAGCATCGCTGGATCGAGGAACTGGGCGGCATGAACATGTTCTTCGTCTTCGACGACGGCAGCATTGTCACCCCGCCGCTCACCGGCACGATCCTGCCCGGCATTACCCGCG
Source organism: Sphingopyxis sp. A083 (assembly GCF_001468495.1). NCBI lineage: Bacteria > Pseudomonadati > Pseudomonadota > Alphaproteobacteria > Sphingomonadales > Sphingopyxidaceae > Sphingopyxis > Sphingopyxis sp. A083. The sequence goes on from NZ_LNSK01000001.1 coordinate 807,415, forward strand.
ACGCCATCATCACACTGGCGCGCGATGCGGGCCTGACGGTGCGCGAGGAACCCTATGCGATCGACCAGTGGCAGGCCGATGCGACCAGCGGCAAACTGACCGAAAGCTTCGCGTGCGGCACCGCGGCGGTAGTGACCCCTGTCGGCAAGGTGACGCGCGGCGACACGAGCTTTACCGTCGGCGCCGGCGGCCCCGGACAGGTGACCGCGATGCTGAAGGACAAGCTCGTCGACATCCAGCGCGGCCGCGCCGCCGACCCGCACGGCTGGGTCACGCGCCTCTGATCCGGCGCCTTGCCAATCGGTCGCGAGACGCTATAGAGCGCCCTCGCACCGGCCGATGGGGCGTAGCCAAGCGGTAAGGCAGCGGTTTTTGGTACCGCCATGCGCAGGTTCGAATCCTGCCGCCCCAGCCAGCCGGTGCTGTGCCTCAGCCAAGGGACGGAAAACCCCAGGTTTCTCCCTTAACTGAGCAAGGCCGACCATCGCAGTGGCATCAATTGCTACCAGTGGGTGGAGCCAGTGCCTGATGCCAGCAATCGAAAATGTGAACCGTCGCGGGGCCACCTACTGGTGGCGTCGCCGGGTGCGCTTCGTTGGACGGCTTGAACGTCCTATAACCATCGTAACAACGGTCAGCCTTTTGACGAAGGACCAGTCGGTCGCGCGACGGCGCGCGGTCGCGATGACCAGCCGAAGCGAGGTTGTGCGAATGAGCTTATACGAACGGATCGAGCAGGAAGGACTGACCAGCGAGCAGGTGAACCATCTCTTTCGAGAGGAGATGGTGCGGTATCGCAACATGCTGGCGCATCAGTTGGCGGTGATCGAGAAGGACGGTGAGGGCAATGTCACCGCTCGCTTCCACCAGATGCTCTCGATCTATGCAGCGTTTAACGGCGATTTCATCGCAAATGGCTTCGACGACTATATGGGCATCGATTACATCGGGTCATTCGACAAGCGCTTTCCGTCGCTGGACGAAGAGGCCCGCGCCAATCTTTATGCGATGCTTTCCCAAGCCGGCGATGTTCCCGGCAATTTGCTGAATGAGGCAAAGGCATTGCTGGAGCGGCTCGGCATCGAGCCAGCGGCTGACCGAATCGAAATTGCCCGGCAGGTCATGTGTGGGGCACGGTTGACGGCCGCGGCAACCTACGACAGCCCCGAGGTTCGGGCGATCGAACACAGCTTGGCGCTGATGAACGCGCTCGGGCGAGCGCCTCTGCAGACTTCGATGCCTCCCCCGATCTCCGCCCCTGCGCCTCCAAACGCGTGGAACGCCAGCACCATTGTGCCTGCGTCAGCGTCGACACTCACCGATGTGCAGACCCATTATGCCACCCTTAGCCCGGTGCAGGCAGTAGAAAAATATATGGAGCTGAAACCAAAGGCGCGCGGACGGGAAGATGCGCCGGTCCTGGCCGAGGGTGCGAACCCCAAAAAGCGCAAGTCGCAGCCGAAGGTCTGGGGCGCCAGCCAGAAGCGCCAGTTCAAGGCCGCGCCCTTTCTGTTCGGCAAGTCAAATAATGGCAAGGCCATGGCAGCAACATGCCAGGAAGACCTGAACCAGTTTTACGACCTGTTGAACCGGTTACCGTCGTCGCATCATAAGTCGCCTCGACACGAAGCGATGTCGCTGGAGGAAATTTGCAGCGAGGCGCTCGATCGTCTTACTGAAGAAGAGGAGCGCGGCGAAGAAATCTCGTTCGCGATTGGCCTCGACGTAGGAACCATCAATCGTCATTTCGCCAACCTCAAGAGATTGTGTGCGTGGCTTGCGACGAAAACGCCAATGGCGCCTCTCGATTTTTCAGATTTTATCCTCGATGAGGACGACAGGGACGAGCGCGACGAGCGCGACCCCTATACGATTGCGCAGGGTGAAGAATTGTTTCGTCTCGGCATCTGGACCGGCGGTACGGGCGTCGATTTGCCTCAGCGTTTGTCCGTGACGCCGGGAGGCTCGATTTGGCACGACGCAGCCTATTGGGTCATGCCGCTGGTCTGGTATTCAGGTATGCGGCGCGAGGAAGCTTGTAAGCTTTTGGTCGATGATATCGGCGAAGAAGACGGTATCTTTTTTGTCAACATCAGGAAAACTTCTGCGGGCGGCGTCAAGAACGCGACCAGCGTTCGTAAGATTCCTGTTTGCGAAGAGCTGCGTCGCTTGGGCTTCATGCATTATGTCCAAGCCATGAAGGAAGCTGGCGAGCAGTACCTCTTTCCAGAAATCCAACCCGGTCGCACAGGGCGTGCGCTGGGAGATGTATTTTTCAAAAATATATGGCTTCACATTAAGCCACGTCTGAAACTCGTAAAGCCGGGACAGGCGGTTCACAGCGGTCGGCATATGGTCAGCACTGAATTGAAGATGTTGCAGACATTCGAAGAATTTCGGTCGGATCTTCTCGGTCAGAAGCATGGCGGCGAAAATGCCAACCGATACGCGAGCGCCACACGCCTCCAGATCCTGCTTGATGTCGTGAACCAGATACCCAAAGTGACCGCCCATCTGCAAGATACCGTAGAAATCCGGTTGCTACCCGTTTGCATGCGCGGCGCGCGGCCAACTCGCGAGAGCGCCGGGCGGCGCAAGCGCGGTTGACACCATGTCGGACTAAATATCGAATAGTCGCTGGGTGGCTAAGCCATCGTTTACGGCTGCTATGCGCCTGATGTCGGTCGTTGAAGCTACTGTGCTGCTTTCCTGAAAACGGACACGCTCGCCGCCAGAGGTGAAGGTTATTATCCTGCGCCTCCAGCAGATGAAGTTATAGGTTGGCTAGCGCTGTGCGCTGTCTTGCGCCCGATCTCGAAGCTTAGCCGCTTCACAGATCGCCTTCGCCGATATGAACCCGCTGCAGACAGCCCCGCCAGGGAAAACTGGGCACGTATCTCGTGGCCGCCGCCGCGAAGGCAAAGGCACGAGTGTCTTCGCGAAATGCCATCGCGGGGCGAGACGTTCAACATAGGCAGCAACCTGTCAGACTTCATGCGCACGACAGTTCGTCTCCCAGAATTCAGCTCTGGTTGGCTGCGTCATGCGACTGCCACTACGCTTGCTGCCCTGGCCCCAGTCGCTCCAGCCAAGCGAATGGCCATGGTAGGTCGAGACGCGCCCGCGCGAGGCTGGAGCCGGAGAACTGCATCCGGCCTTCGAGGCTGGCAATATTCCGGAAATCGGGTGTGAGAACGGAAAGCTCGCCATCGTCGCTCTGTTCCAGTCGACAAAAGCCCGCATATTCATCGCGTTCGATGTCCCGCAAAATCAAGTTTTCTTCATGAACGCGCCACCGCGGCGTCGCGACGCGAAGCGACTCTTCGGAGAATCTGTTCCATAAGTCGGCTGTATCGGCAGTCGGCCAGTCCCCTGCCGCAGCGCGATCGAGAATATCGTCGCTCGCGATCCAATCGCGCATATCGGAGGCACTCAGAAAATCGGCGTCGGTTGTTTCGACCGCTGCGATGGCGGCTCGGCGCGAAGGAAGGCCTGCCCGAACAAGCATCGCCATTTGATATTTGGGAACGCCGGTTTCGAGCGCCGCCGCCGCGCCTCCCGCGATCGTCGGCGATTCACCGCCAAGGGTCTGGCGGCGCGCGCGCAAGGCTTCGAGCGCCCAAACCATGCGATAGGCAAAGGCATCCTCGATGAACCGCATATTGTCGGTGCCGATCGCGGTAACGGGCTTGCCGCTGACCCAAGCGCGCAAGATGGTTTTCCAGTTCGGCGGAATGGCGCGATCAGGAACAAAGGGGCGCACCGCCAACAGCCGCTCGGCAAGCTCGATCAGCGCATCGGCGAGCTCGTCGGGCTCACCGGCAAGGGCCGCCATGTCGGCGCGGTCGATGAGCGGAATGAGGATATCGGCGAGCCCATCGAGAATGAGCCCCGTATCGAGGCCGACGCCCATCGCGAAATGCCCCCGCCGCTGCAAGGCGGTGCTGTGATTCCAAATGAGGCGCGCACGCGAGGCAAGGAGGAAGCGGTGCCACGCAGCGTCGGTCTCCTCGCGCCGCGCCATCTGCCGTGCCCATAGCGACCCGAGCAATGCTTCATCGAGAAGTCTCGGCAGATCCGCTGCGTCGGCGTCCAAAGCCTCGACCAAGCCAATGACGGTCGCATCGAGCTTTTCGATCAGATGTGAAAAGGGTTCGGCATCGACCTCGTCCTCGGCATCCTCGCTTTCGTCTTCATCGGCATCAGCTCGGGTTTCTTCGGGGTCGACCCATGCTTCGCGGGCGTTGGCGAGAAACTCGTAGGCATCCTCTCGCGCGAGTGTCCCCATCGTCGTCATGCGGCGAATGATCTCGTCGATGATCTGGATCAGCCCGCTTTCGAGCGCACGCGATTTGGCTGAAGCAACCAGCCCGCGCCAATGGTCGACGCGCCATTGCAAAGGTTCGTACATGACATGGGCCACCAAGCCTTCGACATCGACAAACGCCCGTCCCGCCCGCCCGGCCACATTGGCAAACTCCTCGCCGGTGATTTCCTTCCCGGCCCTGTAGAGCACTGGCGCCAGCAGAACCGCGGCGTTGAGATTGAGACCTTGCGAGAGCGTCGGGGAAGCGACGGTTACCTTCAGCACCCCCTGCGAGAGAAGAAGCTCAAGTTCGCGCAAAAAGGCGTTGGGCAGGCGGCCATGATGAATCGCAACCCCGACTTTGAGACATTGGACCGCGGGATGCGCCGCGCCGAGCCACTCGGTGCCTATCTCGACGGCACGCGCGATATCGGCCTCGTCGTCCAGAAGCGATGGTAGATAGCCTGCCTTGGTCAGGGAGACGACGGTCTCGCCATAGCCTTCCACCCAATTGGCCTGGGTGCTGAAGATCAGCGTGCGCTTGCCCTGTTCGGCAAATTCCCAAGCTGAGAAGAGGGTCAGTTCCTTGTTATCGGTGGGGCGTGCCTTGCGATCACGCCCTCGGGGCGGTGCCTCATCGATGAAACGCGTCAGGTACGGGCCATCATCGTCGAGATCGAAACTGAGTTTGGCGCCCTTCCCTTGCCAGCGGATCATTCCGAAGCGCTGCCGGGTCGGGCGCCAGATCGATCGAACGGGATCGCCCGGAGCATCGCTTCGTATCCAGGCTGTGAGATCGTCGAGCTGTTCGCCATCGGGCAGGATCGCCGATAGACAGACGATCCGGCGCTCCGCGGCATCGGCGCGGCGCAGCAGGCGCTGGACGAGCGTCTCATAACGGATTTCGCGCTCGGACGGCCCGATCAGATGGCCCTCATCCAATATTATAAGGCCAATATCGTCAATGAGTGAAGCGTCGCTGCGCAAGGCGAAGTCGAGCTTTTCAGGGGTTGCAATGACGATATCGCGGCTCCGCAGCGCATCTTCGTCGCCCTGCGACACACCGGCCGCCCCGTAAAGTGACGAGACGGTGAACCCGAGCGGCGCGAACGTCTTGCGGAACGTGCGTTCAGTCTGAGCGGAGAGTGCGCGAAGCGGCGTCACGATGAGCACGCGGCGACGCGTCGACAGCGTCATCAGCGCCGCAATTTCGGCGACGCGGGTCTTGCCGGCACTTGTCGGCAACGCCACGACAAGATCGTCGGAGATATCGGTCGACCGCTTCGCCGCCTCGCGCTGCGATGGCCAGAGTTCAACCTCGCTCGTCTTGCGATGGTAGAGCGTCGCGATGAACAATTGTCGCAGCTCGCTATAATCGCTGCCCCCGCTCGTCGGAGGCAGAGTGGGAAGCGTCACATGGAGCGAATGCGACCAGAGATCGCCGAGCAGCCCGCGGCAGATTCGAATAATCCACCAAAGCGGCACGATCCCGGCATTGGCCGCCAAGCTTTGGGCCGTTTCCAGGATCGTCAGCGCCTCATCGACAAGTCCAGCTTCCCCGGTCTGCAGCGCGAAATCAAAATAGGCCAAGGCGCGGCAGAGGCTGACGGTAAGGATCGAGGACACAGCGTCCTCGGATGCGATGTGATCCTGCTCGAGCGCGAAGGAAAGCCCCGCGTCGTCAAGATTATCGTTGCGGAGCCAGGACCGGACAAACTCGCGAAGCGCGTTGAAATCGCGCAGGATCAGAAATGACAGAGCGATCTCGGCAGGCGCTTCGTTGAACGCCCGGCGCTCCTCACCGAAAAGCGAATAGGCAATCGCCGAGAATCCTGCCAGATGATAGGCGGCGGCCGCCAGCGTGCGATAAAAGGGGTAGCTGTGGTCGTCGAGATCGCCATTTTGCACCAAGGCTTCGAACGCCGCGGCCGCGCGTTCGAAGGCTTTGCGCACGATTTCGGACGACCCTTCGGCTTCGCGGAGAGCGAGCCCCGCGCGCAGCAGCGAGAAACCATGTTCGGCAAGGTCGGTTTCGATCGTATCGCCGAGGCGAGGGGCGTCGGGGGGAAGGACACCGTCGCGCCGCATGATCGACCAGGCCGCGCCGCGATTGAGGAGATTGTTATAGGCGATCCGCCAGTGCCCGCAGTCGGTACAGGCCTCGACGTGACCGCCGAGCGCGGCGGTGCGGCAATGCTCGATCGCCGACATGATCTTGAGCTGATGCAGGCTCAGATGTCCGACATGGGCGGCGCGGTAGGTTGGCCCGGCAGCGCGGAAGATGTCGGCGACCTCGAGTGAGGCGCGCATCCCGCCTCAGCCGTCAGGGGCTTCCTTGCTCGGCGATGCGAGCGCGAGCCTGTCGAGCGGACTGGTCACCGCGCGCATCGTCTTGGTGGCGACCTTCGTGTAAAAGGCGGTCGTATTTAGCGCGGCGTGGCCAAGCAGGACCTGGATGACGCGGATATCGACACCATCTTCGAGAAGATGGGTGGCGAAGCTGTGCCGCAGGGTGTGCGGTCCGACGCGCTTGTCGATGTCCGCGGCCTCAGCGGCCTCGACGACGACGCGGTAGAGCTGGCGCGTGCTGATCGGAGCCGAAGCGCTCTGTCCGGGGAAGAGCCAGCCATCGGGAACGAGGAAGCCCTGTTGCCGTCCGGCGCGCCACCAGTCGCGGAGCAGCAGGAGCAGGCCTTCGGGCAGCATCGCGTTGCGGTAGCGTCCGCCTTTACCGCGCTCGATCCGGAGCAGCATCCGCTTGCTGTCGACGTCGCTGATCTTGAGCGCTGCCACCTCGGCCACCCGCAGGCCCGCGCCATAAGCGACCGACAGCGCCGCCTGATGCTTGAGCGAGCGTGTGGCATCGAGCAGCCGCTTCACCTCGGCCATGGTCAGAACGACCGGGATCTTGCGGACCTGCTTGGTGCGGATCAGCTTACGCACGAGATCGGGGCGGTCGAGCGTGTGGGTAAAGAAGAACCTCAGCGCGCCGACGATGCTGTTCATCGTCGGCGCCGGCACGCCCGCCTGCTGCTGCTCGAACTGGAACTGCCGGATATCCTCGGTGCTCGCGGTGTGGGGCGAGCGACGCAGCCAGGTCGCGAACCGTCCGACGTCGCGAAGATAGTTACGCTGCGTCTCCGTGGAGAACCCGCGCAAGGTCATATCGTCGATCAGTCGCTGGCGCAGCGGGCTGATCGGGCCAATCTGGATAAGCTCGTTCATCGTTCGACTCCTCAGTTGAAGGAGTCGAAAGGGTCTGCCTCTGACCGCAGACGTTCAATCAGGCGCGGCGTTCGTCGTGCCGCTTTACATCGAGGCTAGCGCCAATCCGCGGAGCGGTTCGTGCAACGGCCAGTACTGTCCACAGGGCGCATCAGGGGCATCTTCGGTCAATCGTGCTAGCTCTAATCGGCCGGTTTATTCACCACCTTCTGATCATGCTGCTATCAAGCCGGCAGCACCTGCGTGAGAACGCTGCCTGCAAGCCGCGCTGTAGCGAGGAGGCGCGATAGGTCGTGTCCGCTTCGCGCCTTTGCCGAAAGCCCGGACATCGTCGTGGCGACAAAATCGGTCACTTGATCGGCCGCCTCCGGATGGCGCGCCGCGATATAGTCATGGATGAACGTTTCCGCACCGAGGTTGAGCGCGCGAGCGGCTTCGCGCGCATCGTCGTCGTTGCAACGCGTGCCTTCGAGTACAAGGCACCCGCCTGCCGCCGGGTTGAACGCATAGCGACGCGCGGCCTCCTCCAGCATAGCCGCAACGGCATCGGCGACGGGGACGTCGGGACGCAGAATGTCCGCGAGCGGAATCGCTTCGGTGTCCGTCCAATAATCGAGCACGCGCTGGTAAAGTCCGGCTTTGCTGCCGAAAGCGGCGTAAAAGCTTGGCGGATTGATGCCGAGCGCGTCGGTGACATCGGCGACGCTGACGGCGTCATAACCGCGTTCATGGAAAAGTTGCTGCGCAGTCGCCACCGCTGCCTCGGGATCGAACTTACGTGGACGGCCACGCGTGCGGGATCTATTTGTAGTAACCATTACAAAATGCCTTGACGATGGCTTTCGCGATATTATGTAGTGGACGATACATTAATAAGCAAGGAGTCTCCCGATGTCCAACTTTCAAGGAAAATCCGTTCTGGTCCTCGGCGGCAGCCGCGGAATCGGCGCGGCGATCGTCCGCCGTTTTGCGTCCGACGGCGCCAAGGTCGTCTTCACCTACAACGGATCGCGCGAGGCGGCCGAGCAGCTGGCGACCGAAACCGGCACCAGCGCGGTAGCGACCGACAGCGGCGACCGCGACGCAGTGATTGCACGCGTGCGCGAGAGCGGCCCGCTCGACATACTGGTCGTCAACGCCGGCTTCGCGCTGTTCGGCGACGCGCTCGACCTCGATCCCGACGACGTCGACCGGCTGATCCGCGTCAACGTCACCGCCCCCTATCATGCGTCGGTCGAGGCCGCGCGGCAGATGCCCGACGGCGGCCGCATCATCGTGATCGGTTCGGTAAACGGCGACCGCATGCCTCTCCCCGGCATGGCCTCCTATGCACTGAGCAAATCGGCGCTGCAGGGCATGGCGCGCGGACTGGCCCGCGATTTCGGACCGCGCGGAATCACGATCAATATCGTGCAGCCCGGCCCGATCGATACCGACGCCAACCCCGAGGACGGACCGATGCGCGAGCTGATGCACAGCTTCATGGCGATCAAGCGCCACGGGCGGCCCGAAGAGGTCGCTGGCATGGTTGCTTGGCTGGCTGGCCCCGAAGCGGGTTTTGTCACTGGCGCCATGCACACGATCGACGGCGCATTTGGTGCCTGAGGTGGAGCAGGGGACGGTCGCAAGACCGCCCCCTTTGCCGACGGTCGCGCCTTAAATGGCAAGATTTGGCCGTGAGCAAGCCCTGACTTACGGTCAGCAGATATGTCCATCCAGCGGTTCAATGCCATGTGGGCGGAATAAGTGCTCTATACGCGAATCTACACGAAAGAGCGGATCTGCCGCTACTTGCTCGCGACAGCATTCTGGCATCTCTTGCTGAGTATCAGGGACAAGCGCCGATGGACTGTGAAGCTCGGCGCGACTTTGCTGGTCCTCGCTGGGGTCACGTTTGTCTGGGTGACGCTCGCTCTCCACCTCTATGGCTTCAACATGGTTTTTTGATGCCGGCGGCGGGTGGTCAGTCGTTTTCGCGCGATCGGCGCGGTCGAGCCGCCTTTCGGGGAGCAGCCCTGCGACATTTCGCGGCATGTCTTTATCGAGGCCGCACCGCTTGTAGGGACGCCCTTCGAAGCCAAGGACATCGCCATCGACGTCGACTCCCCGGAGAGGAGCGCAACGGCGCGCAGCGACATGTGATGTGTCAGGCCTCGTCTAGGTCAGGGCTTCAAATGCTTCCATGATCCGGTCACGAGTCCGCCTGTCAGGTGCAACTTCCGACATGGCGAACAGGCTTGCCTTGGCGCCCTCGACATCGCGGGATTGCAACTGCAGACGCGCCAGATTTTGCCAGGCCTCGAGGCGCCTCGGTGCGACCCTGGTTATCCGCTGATAAATTGCGAGACCCCGCTGATGATCCTTTTCCTGCTCTGCGCGGATTCCCTGATTGTTCAGCAGCCGGGCCAGCACATCGCGATTGCTCATCCGCACGGCGCTGAGTGCGGCGGCGCCGCCTTCCTGGCCTAGACTCGCACGGTACACCGCTGCAACTTGTCCCGCTGACAGCACAGCGCCTCCGGCAAACGGATCGAGCACCACCGGATTCTTCTCGCCCAGCTGGACAAGCACCTTGCCGGGGAGATTGAGCACATAGGCGCTCCAGCCCGTCCGGCGGGCCATGGCGACATAGAGGATCGACAGTGCAATCGGCAGGCCGCGCTTTCGGTCCAGCACCCTGATGAAGTCCGCGTTGACGGGTGCATCATAAGTTTCATCGTCGCCAACGAACCCCAGTTCGCCGTGCAGAACGCGCGAAAGCGCCGCGGCCCGTTCTTCCGGAAGGAACGCGCTTCGGCCTTCAGCGCACACCCGGTCCTCAATATCTTCGAGCATGTCGAGATAATGGGCGATGTCCGCATTTTCATGATCGAGTTGGCTGAGAGCGAGCGATGCCAGGTCGAGCAGGATATCTTCGTCTTCGATGAGGCCGATGGCAGCAATATCCATGATCATGTCTCCTTTTCGACCAAACCAAGCCGCTGCGCCAGCACGGGCCGGCTTTCGCGAATGTCCTTGCGATAGGCTTCATTCTCGCCCGGTGCTTCTAGCCGCGGATTGGCTAGCCACGCGCATTGTTGCGGGCTGAGAAAGTCCGCGAGCGGTGTGCGATAGGGTATAGCGAGGTTGATCTGCGTGCGCTGAGCCGGCGTCAGCGGCAGATGGCGCGCCGCATTTTTGCGCAGATAGAATTGCGGTTCACCGTCAAGCGCGAACCCGCCACTGTCGATCGCGCCAAATCCCTCCTCGTGGGCATAAGCATCGAGTTCGGAACGCGCCGCCGCGCGGGGATCGAAATGGACCTGCACCACTTCCTCGCCATCGATCCAGCCAGCGTCGGTCGTGATGACCGCCGGATGCTGCGCGAGGCTCGTTTCGCCCGACCAGAAGCACGGCGTCGTGTAGGTCGCCGATTTGCTGAGGCCATTTTCGATCAGCAGGTCGCGCCCCAACAGGCGGAAGTAGCCAGGAACGTCGCCGCCGAGCAATTCCAGCACGGCGACGATCTTTTGGTGCAGAGCCGGCGCATCATAACGATCGGCGAGCTTGGGCAGCAACTCGGCGCCATCGGGCCCGAGAAACCGCACCACGGGATTATTCCATGATGGCTCGTCGAAGCGGCGCAGGATCTCGGCGTCCGCCCCCGGGCGGTTGTTGAAGATGGCCACGGGCACGAACCGATCTGCGATAAGTTCCACCATCAAGGGATGGGTCAGTACATCCTGCCCGAAACGCACGCACGTCGAGCAGCCCGGCACCTCCTGAAAGAGCAGCAGAACCGGTTTTCTCTGCTCGGCTGCGACCGCGAGACCGGCGTCCAGATCGCGCAGCCAGGCGACGTCGCCGAGCTCGCGATGCTCGCGCAAGGAAACTAGATTTTGTTGCATGGGTCTAATCTAGTGAGGGCGGTTCGCAATACAATGCGAGCGGGGCTATCGCGAAGTGATTCCAGAGCCGGCTCAATCGTGTCGTAATCCGAAAAGGCTAAGTTCCAATTGCATCGATTTTCGGTTCCAGTTTTGGTTGAAGAGCCCTCCATTTGGGTCGCACGGATGCACATAACTGTTCGCGTCTTCCCTTGCTTTGCAGAATCAGTCCTGCATCTGCGCCCTGCGTCCGCGCGGCGCAGTTGAACATGGGCGCGGAACGTCAGACGGTGAGATCGAAGGCATAAAACGCAAAACAGATATATGCGCCATTCATATACGTATCCGTGCACCTCATGGGCGGCAGCGCGACAATTTAGAGAGGAAGTGGTAACGGCCTACCGAGTTGGAAGCGTCAAACCTTGTTCGCGCGACTGCATTCCGCAGGTATTAAGGCTGGCCGCTCGGCCAGAAAGGAGGGGTCTCGCTCCATGTCCAACTTCGTCGCTGAGAAATCGATCGCGGCGGTGAGAGCAGTCGATGAGGTTCGCGATGGCATGCTTGTCGGGTTAGGGACCGGAAGCACCGCCGCTTATGCCGTGAAAAGCCTCAGCGAGCGCATCAAGCACGGCCTTCGCATCACCGCGGTCGCCACATCCCAAGCGACCGAAGCTCTAGCTCTCCGTCTTGCGGTGCCGCTTGTTCCCTTTCAACAGCTTAGCGCTGTCGACCTGACGATCGACGGCGCCGATGAAATCGATGACCGCTTCCAAGCCATCAAAGGGGGAGGCGGCGCCCTGCTTCGCGAGAAAATCACCGAGTCCGCATCCACGCGCGTGATCATCATCGCCGATTCCAGCAAGCTTGTTGCGCAGCTCGGCAAATTCCCTCTGCCCGTGGAGGTGGTTCCTTTCGCCACCGAGTTTGTTCGTGCACGCCTGTCCGCACTCGGAGCCCGTGTTACTGTTCGCGAAGCGGGTGGGACGCCCTTCCTCACGGACCAGGGCAATTACATCCTGGACGCAGCTTTGGATGAGATACCAAGGCCGCGCGAGATCGCCGCCGCGATCACCACAATCCCGGGCGTCCTGGAGCATGGACTGTTCTTGGATGAAATCGATACAATCATGATTGCGCGCGGTGACATGGTGGAGGTGCGACACCGGGGTGAAGCTTGAGGTCTTGCATATCATCACCTGCGCGGCGTCGATGGCGGCGCTGACACATTCTTAGCCGCGACCTCGGGCATTTTTTTAACCCGTTCGTCGCGCGCCATAGCCCCAAGGTATCAATCCAGCCCGGCGCCTTGATAAGATGGAAGTGATTTTTTTGGCGCGCGCTATCAGTCGGTGGAATCAAAACCCTTTTAAAACCGAGATTTCCTCGCCGGACGCGCGGATAAAAGGAGGCTAGTCTATGACTTGCTGTCTATGCCCCGCGCACATATAGACGCGCCGATGGATGGACCTCGAGACCGCAATATATTTGGGGCGTTCGCACTGATGATCAGCGACGACATCGTTCGCGCTAGTTCATCGCGGGCACCGGAAGCTGGCCCCGCCGCCTCAGCGCTGGCGCTACTCGCGCACCAGCCCGGGCTCTCGATCCGCATGCTTGCGGTCGGGGTAGGCCTTTCCCATGCAGGGACGGTTCGCCTGGTGGATCGATTGGCTACCGAGGGATTGATCGAACGCAGGGAGCATTCGTCAGATGGGCGCACGCGGGCCCTCTACCTCACTCCAACCGGAAAGATTGCGAGCGACGAGGTTCTTGCTTCGCGCGACGAGGTGATTGCCGAAGGATTATCGATCCTGAAGCCCGACGAACTGAAAATCCTATGCGACATGGCTGAACGCGTCCTGCGCGATCGCCTGGAAAACCTGGAGCATTCCTACCGCATCTGCCGCCTGTGCTGCTATGAAGGCTGCACCAACTGCCCCATCGACGCCGAATTGCACGAACGGGGGGTGGAACGCGGGAAAAGTGGCGACGGGTAGGGCTCGCAATTTGCGGACGTGATGGGCCGATCTGGAAGGCAAATTACGAAGGCGCGCTTGCGCGAAGCGCGGCGCCCGTGACGAGGGCAAGCCGCTTGATGTAGGCGCGATCCGATCGTCCCCCCAATACCGCGATCCGCCAGTATAACGGGGCTGCGATGAGGTCGGCCGCCATCTCACGGTCCACCAAGGGCGACACTTCCCGGCGTTTGATCGCCCGATTAATCAGGCCATTGATCCGCTCGCGCCGTGCGCGCTGGAAAGGCCGGATCGCCATTTCCAATGCCGGCGTCCGCTCGATCTCGCCATGAAGGTCGGTCAGAATCCGTCGCACCTTGGGATGCCTCAGAACGCGGCGGATGGCGAGGAGCACCGCTTGCAGATCAGCCTCCAGCGAGCCGTGCTCTTCCACATCGGTCATCGTCAACCCGACATGCGACAGCAAATCGCTGGCCATCGACACCTTGTCCGGCCAGCGGCGGTAAAGCGCAGCCTTGCCGACCCCTGCAGTTCGCGCCACCCGTTCGAGGCTCAGACCCGCATAGCCAGTCCTTGCCCATTCTTCGAAGAAGCTGCGCGTCAGTGCATTCGTTACGTCAGCACGCATGACCGCTGCTCCGCTGAGAACACGGGCTGCTTTCGGATTTCCGTCGGAACGCTTGTGTTCCATCGATGCCTTCCTATATATCTCAGCGGAACGCTACCGTTCCAACCGATTGGGATTAGTTCATGACAGACAGTGTGGAAAGCTTTTCAGCGATGCTTCGAAAGGCATTGGGTGATCGTCTCGCTCCCGATGCTGCCACCTTTCTCGACATGGTGGCTGAAAATGGGGTGATGGAATTTCCTTATTCGCCGCCAGGCCTTCCGACCCGGTTGGTTGGAAAGGCTGCTATCGCGCGTCACCTTGAAAGCCTTGGTGACATGATAGCCTTCGACCGCATGGGTGAGCCGACCATTCACGCCACGACCGACCCCGATGTTACCATTGTCGAGTTCGAAGGCTTCGGAAGCGGCGTTGCGACCGGGGAATCCTATGACCAACGCTACATATCCGTGATCCGGACGGACGCCGGGCGGATTATGCACTATCGCGATTACTGGAACCCGCTGGTGGTGCTGCGCGCGCTTCGCGGCAGCGCGGTTGTCGATGCCCTTGTCGGCGGAGCGTCAGACCATGGTTGATCGGGTCTTGGTGACTGGGGGCACGGGCAAGACGGGCGCGCTGGTTGCGCAGCAGCTTACGGCACGCGGTGTCGAACCCCGCATCGCAACCCGCAACGCCACGATGCCGGAGCAGGTTCGCTTCGAGTGGGGCGACGTTGCCTCCCACCGTACCGCGCTCGAGGGTGTGGACGCGATCTACTTGGTCGCTCCTACCGACCGAACGGACCACCTGACCGTCATGCGCCCGCTGCTGGAACAGGCCGTGGCACAAGGAGTGGCCCAGCTGGTGCTGCTGAGCGCATCGTCTATCGACGAGGGCGGGCCGATGATGGGTGAGGTTCATGGGTGGCTCAACGCCAACGCGCCTCGCTGGACGATACTGCGCCCGAGCTGGTTTATGCAGAACTTCGTTACGCAGCATCTCCCGTCGATCATCAACGAGGGTTGCATCTACTCGGCGACGAAGCATGGGCGTATCCCGTTCATCGACGCAGCCGACATAGCGGCGGTCGCAGTCGAAGCCTTGGTGGATCCAGTTTTCGGGTCAGGAGAAAGGATCCTGACCGGTCCTGAAGCTCTCTCATATGACGAGGTTGCGGACCGAATCACCGCCGTGGCCCAGCGCCCCGTCCACCACTGCCGGTTATCGGTGGAGCAGCTTGCACGCCGCTACGCCGGGTTCGGCATTCCTGAGGGATATGCGGACACGCTCGCGCGCATGGACGACGCGATCTCATATGGGTCGGAGGACAGGACCACAACAGAGGTCGAGCAAATAACGGGACGCATGCCAACCAAGCTGACCGCCTTCCTCGCCGCTCACAGAGAGGCATATCAGGGGCGCCAATCAGGCTGACGGTGACCCGTCCGCTAAGAATGAGACCACGGTACCGAGGTGGTGGCTGGCCGGCAGCCGGGCGCCGACACGATATTCGTTGGTCATTGTCACGGCCATCCCTATGGTGAGATCGATCTGGTGATTCCGGTCGATGATGCGGTGGAGCTCGCCGGGCCCGGCGATTGGCAGGGTTTGGGCTGGGTTTGCGCGGCGCGCGACACGCTGCATTTCCTCAAGGTGCGTAACGGCGCACTGATGACCCTAAATTATATGCCTGCGGGCCGTATCCTGTATCAGTTCGATCCCGCCGAGATCCGGGCGCGGAGGGGCGGCGCATAGGGCCCCGTCGCAGAGCAAGGCGGCGCAAGCTTTAGATCAATCTAGTTCTTCAGACGCCTCGAGGTGTCCGGACAGCTAAGAGCCAGCCTCGCGAATACACGTGAATATTGTCGCTGTCATATGCGTCGGACCGCCGTCTGGAGGCTTCGCCGTTGTGTTCCCAGACCTTTCGGCAGCCCGAGCGCACGGCCACGGCCACGGCTACGCATCGCATCGCGTATAAAATATATGCGCCGCGCATATAGACAAAGCTGCACACTATGATTATATGCGTCGCGCATACTTATTTCGCCTCTCCCAGGAACGCGGTCTTTCGGAAGAAGCATCAGTCAGGCGCATGGATCGACGGACTATGGAACTCAATCAGGTCAGCTATTTCATCAACTTGGCCAAGACGCTGAATTTTACAGCGGCCGCTCGCCTGAGCGGTGTGTCGCAGCCGAGCCTGACCCGCGCAATCCGCCGCTTGGAAGAGGAGCTCGGCGGGCCGCTGATTCACCGCGACGGGAAAAACAGTCGCCTGACCGGCCTTGGCCGGGACGTCGAGACAGAATTCCGGCGCATGCTGGTGGCGATGCGAAGCGTCCGCAATCATTCCGAGAACTGGGCGATGGGGATGCACCGTGTTCTGGATGTGGCGGTCGCGCCGACTGTCGGACCGCAGGAGTTTGCCGCGTTTTTCGAGAGCGCGTTGGCGGAGGTGCCATCCATTGAAATCAAGCTGCACTCGCTTCAGCCGAACGAGGACACCTCGGACATTCTGTCCGGAAAATATCATGCGTGCATCATGCCGCGCGAGACAAGGCCGGAGCCTAAGCTCGATGTGCATCCGCTATTCAGAGAGCGCTTCGTACTGGGCTGTTCTGCGAGCCATCCCTTGGCATCCCGCGAAATCGTGCGCGGAGAAGACCTGCTCGAGTTTCCTTTCGTCGATCGCCTCAAGTGCGAGTTTCGCGATCAGATCCTCGATCATTTCGCGCGGCACGACCTGCTCATGCAGCCCCGCTTTCGATCGGACCGCGAGGACTGGGTGCAACACTTCGTCGCCGATGGCACCGCCATATGCATTCTTCCGGAACGATCCGCCACGGCGCCCGGTCTTGTTACGCGGCCGATCGAGGGATTTGCCCTGGAGCGCGAAGTCGTGATCGCGACGGTATCTGGCTCCACCGCACCCGTCGAGATACGGAAGATCGCGCAACTGGCAGCCGGATATGCGTGGCACTAAACCCCGTCGCGAGAGCGTCGGTGCTATGGAAACTATAGGCACAGCCTATTGGATAAATCCTAGGCGCACTGCGATAGTCGGCGCAGTGACTGACACGATAAGCGGCGGCTTTTTCGCCCTCTCAGATCAATATCGGAGACTATCATGAAGTTCGAAAAGTCGCAGGAAGCTGTTGATCTCCTTACTGCCGAGCAGCGCTACGTCACCCAGGAGTCGGGCACCGAGCGGCCCTTCACGGGGGAGTATGATGACAACAAGGAACCAGGCATCTACGTCGATATCGTGTCGGGAGAGCCTTTGTTCGCCTCGACCGACAAATTCGACTCGGGTTCTGGCTGGCCCAGCTTCACCAAGCCGATCGTTGCAGCAAATGTGAACGAGTTGCGCGACAGCGCGCACGGTATGGTGCGGACGGAAGTCAGATCGGTGCACGCCGACAGTCATCTCGGTCATGTATTCCCGGACGGTCCCTCCGATCGCGGAGGTTTGCGCTACTGCATTAACTCCGCGTCGCTTCGCTTCATTCCGCGCGACGAGATGGAGAGCGAAGGATATGGCGAATATCTCGATCAGGTCGAGGAGGCCTGACATGCACCAGCGCGCTATTCTCGCCGGCGGATGTTTCTGGGGCATGCAGGATCTGATCCGCAAGCAGCCCGGCATCGTATCGACCCGTGTCGGCTACACCGGCGGCGATGTCCCGGACGCCACTTATCGCAATCACGGCACGCATGCCGAAGGGATCGAGATCATCTTCGACCCGGCAGTGACGACCTTCCGCAATATCCTGGAATATTTCTTCCAGATCCACGACCCGACGACCAAGAATCGCCAAGGCGGTGATATCGGGCTCTCCTACCGGTCGGGCATCTATTATGTCGACGAGGAGCAGAAGCGCGTCGCCGAGGACACGATCGCCGATGTGGATGCCTCCGGACTGTGGGATGGCAAGGTGGTGACAGAGGTCGTGCCGGTCGGAGATTTCTGGGAGGCCGAGCCGGACCATCAGGATTATCTCGAGAAACGCCCGGGCGGCTACACCTGCCATTTCGTCCGTCCCGGCTGGGTGCTTCCAAAGCGCCAGAAAGTTGATGATGATCAGTCCGCGGCGGGGACGGCAGCGGGATAGGCTTAACTGCTGTTGCCGCTCCGCCGATCCCGTTCGCAATCTTCATGACCGCGTCGTACAACGACGCGGTCATCCAACCCTGCTTCAGAGAGACGGGTCGGTCCATATAGTCGCCATCGCAGCACAGGATCGCAGATTTATGCCAGACCTCTCGACCTTTCCTATTACGCAGCGCTGGCCCGCATTGCATCCCGATCGCCTGCAACTCTACGCCGCTCCCACCCCCAATGGCGTCAAGGTCTCGATCATGCTCGAGGAGACCGGCCTGGCGTACGAGCCCCACCTGGTCGATATCTCGAACAACGAGTCGAAGGATCCAGCGTTCGTATCGTTGAACCCCAACGGCCGCATACCGGCGATCATCGATCCGGCTGGTCCTGACGGCAACCCTATCGCCATATGGGAATCGGGCGCGATCCTCCTCTACCTGGCCGACAAAACCGGCCAGCTCAATTCGAGTGCGCCCGCGCAGCGTTACGAGACGCTGGCTTGGGTATTCTTTCAAGTATCCGGCGTCGGGCCGACCTTCGGTCAGCTTGGTTTTTTCCTGAAATTTGCCGGCAAGGACTATGAGGACAAGCGCCCTCGGCAGCGCTTTATCGATGAATCCAAGCGTCTCTTGGGGGTGCTGGACCGCCAGCTCGAAGGCCGCGAATGGCTTGTCGATGATTATTCGATCGCGGACATTGCGACACTTGGGTGGGTCAACGCACTGGCCGAAGTCTACGCGGCCGGCGACATCCTCGGCCTCGGCGAATATTCGAACGTCCAGACATGGCTCCGCCGCGGGCTGGCGCGGCCCGCGGTGCAGCGCGGCCTGCGCATCCCTGCGAGACCGGCATGAGCGTCATCGCTGCTTATTATTACAACAAGGGCCTGCGGGTCCGCGAAATCGCGATCGACGAGCAGGTCCAGCTCGATAAGGATCGCTCCGGCTTTTGCTGGATCGCGCTTCGCGAGCCCACCGCCGACGAGCTTAAAGCGATCCAAACGACGTATAACCTCCATCCGTTGGCAATCGACAACGCGATGCACCCGCTCTGCCCGCCCAAGCTCGAAGCGTATAATGAAGAGCTCTATGTTGTCGCTCAGACCGCCGAGCTGGATGGAGACCAGATCCGCTACGGCAAGATGGCGATCTTCACCGGTCACAACCATCTCATCAGCGTACGGCACGGCAACGGCGGAGCGCTCGGCAATCTTCGCGAGCAACTCGAGGCTTCGCCGGCGCTTTTTGGCAAAGGTGTCGACTATGTGCTGCATGCGATCCTGCACCGGATCGTCGATCAATATCTTCCCATCTTCGAGATGATCGAGGATGACGTTCTGGCGATGGAGAGACGATCGCTCGACGACTTTCTCGGACGGGCAGAAATCGACCGCATCTTCGGGCTGAGAAGCGAACTCACGCGCTTCCAGCGCACGCTCGGCGCTATGGCTGAACTGGTCCGGAAACTCGTCCGAGGCCATTTCCCCTGCATCAGTTCAGAAGTCAGACCCTATTTCAGCGACGTCGCGGATCATGTCGCTCGCGTGCAGACCATGGTCGATGGCCTCCTGCAGGTTCTGTCCACCGTCTTCGAGTTCAGCAGCCTGTTGGAAGCGCAAAGAACGGGCGTGACCACGCGCCAGCTCGCGGCCTGGGCCGCCATATTGGCGGTCCCGACGGCCATCGCCGGGATATATGGCATGAACTTCAGGAACATGCCCGAGCTGGACACGGTCTATGGCTATTTTGTCGTGCTCGGGTTGATGACGATGTTCTGCCTGTACCTGTTCGTGCGGTTCAAGAAGGCCAAGTGGATATGAATAGCGCGCGTTTGCTTTTCATCTCCGTCAGCTGAGCCGCAACAGCCTCCCTGATATTAGAGCGTGTCCAATGCCATGCAAAGCCAAGGTGCAACAATGACATCCCAAGTGACCGACGTCCTAGCAGCAGTCCAGTCCTTCGTCGCGAAGGGCTACGACCGCGAGTACCGCGTCAAGGACGGCCATCTCATCGATCTCGAACTGGGATCAACGCTCGATCCATGCGCGATAACCGTCGATGCGGCGTTGCGCCTCGAAAGCGGGGATGATGGAGAAGACGCGTCCAACATATACGCGATTACCGATCCCGCGACCAACCATAAGGGTCTGCTGATCGACGCCTTCGATGTCTTCGACGAAATCTGTCACCGCGACCTTTCCGAGCGGCTTGTCGCGGATCGGCAAACGACGCCAGCGGGCGACGAGGATGTTCCGAGCAAGCACGGCCTGCGCAAAGTCTACAAGAATGAGTTTGAGCGCGATCCCGAGCGCTATGTGCTGCGCGAGGGCTTTCCAGACTTCCCGCTATGCCCTTTCGGCGGCGCCTTCAGCATTCTCGGCTTCGATACCGCCGAGCAATCCTATGTCTGGCTTGTAACCAGCATCATCCGGGATTCCCGGCTGATCAGAGCGCCCTACCAGGGAGATGACGCCCCAGGCGACGAGTAGCGGGCCGGCGAGCCCAATGGGGGCACTCCCGCGGCGGTGACGGACCGAAGCACGAACTTTCGAATGATCCAAACACAACGAGGTGATGATGAACTGGAATAAAAGCCACATCCGCGAAACCATGCTTTCGCTGGAGACTGCCGCCCTGCATAGCGCTCGCACCAATTATCTGGATTATGTCTCCATCGCTCAGCTGGATCGGAGCGAGCCGATCGAGAATGACGAGCAGGCGCAGGCCGAAGTCGCGAGCGACTTGGCTGAAGCGCTTGACGACACATTGCACGACTATGCCGATAAACTTGAAAAGCTCAGGACGATCGACTTCGGCCCCAAGTCGGCAGTGGAGGAGGGTGCTGTCATCAAACTGTCGGGGCGCCATTTCGTGATCGCAGTGTCAACGAGCAAGTTCACCTGTGATGGGCGTGAGTTCATGGGCATTTCAACGATGGCGCCGATCTTCGAGGCGATCGAAGGAGCACGAACAGGAGAGACCGTGCAGTTCAACGGCCGGGACCTCATCGTAGAAGATGTAGAATAGGACGCCCGTCGCAGTAGGCGCGCTAGTGCCGGGCGGCCTCCGTCTCTGACTCCATGCATATCATCACATCAAGAGATCCCGTGATCATCGGTGTGCTTGGAGAGCGGGCAGCCTTGGCGTGGATGCGGCGCCTTGGCTGGCTGCTCCCGATAGCCAACACCGCCAATATGGCAAGCAATGCGGCCGCATAAAGGAACAGCCCACCGGGGCCGGCGATAGTCATCGCAGCACCCCCGATAAGGGGTCCGGCGGCTGTCCCG
The DNA here is from genome assembly GCF_001468495.1 of Sphingopyxis sp. A083. Taxonomy (NCBI): domain Bacteria; kingdom Pseudomonadati; phylum Pseudomonadota; class Alphaproteobacteria; order Sphingomonadales; family Sphingopyxidaceae; genus Sphingopyxis; species Sphingopyxis sp. A083. The sequence continues at coordinate 828,786 of NZ_LNSK01000001.1, forward strand.
ATCCCGTTGAGCAGCAGAAGCCCGCGGGCGGTACCGAGCAGCCGGCCGGCCGGAAGGTCGTCGTTGGCAACCGCGAGACACAATGAATAGATCGGGATGCCAAAGCCGCCGAACAGCGCGCCCGCCGCGAGGAGCAGCGGCAGGGGCGCCCCTACCGCGAGGGCGACGCCGACGGCCGCCGCTGCGGACGCCAGGGCCGCAGCGGCGATGACAAGGTTCCGCGACACGCGATCCGAAAGCCAGCCGAGGGGCCACTGCAATAGGAGCGTCCCACCCAGCACCGCAGCCATGAAAGCGGAGATGCCGCCGACATCGAGTCCGATCCTCTGGGCGAAGTTCGGGCCCATGCCCCAAAAACCGCCGATAGCCAGGCCAGCGAGGAAAGCGCCAGCCGCAGCGAGCGGTGATGCGCGCACGAGGTCGCTGAACGCGACCCGTTCCTGTGTCACCTGCGCCGGCGGATGGCTGGGCAGCAAGGTGATCGGAACCACCGCCGCGGAAATTAACAGCGACACGATAAGGAACAAGGTCATGTCGGCGGGCGGGGCGACGTTGAGCAAGGCCTGGCCGATGGCCCATGAGCCCATCGAGACGACTCCGAAGATCGACAGGAGTTGGCCGCGCGTGGATGGCACTGCATGGGCGTTGAGCCAGCTCTCCGTTGCGAGGATCATGCCCGCGTAGGCGAAGCCCGTGATCAGGCGAAGCGGTATCCAGGCGATCGGTTCCACGAGCGCAACATGGAGAAGGGCAGTCATCGAGGCGATCGCCGCAAAGCCAGCAAAGGTTCTGACATGACCCACGGCGACGATGATCCGCGGCAACATGAGCGCGCCGATCGTGAAACCGGCGAAGTAGAACGACATCATCGCGCTGATCGCGCCGGACGAGAAGCCCTCCTGGCCGGCCCTGACGATCAGGAGCGTGCCCAGCAAACCATTACCCAGCAGCAGAGCCGCGACGCTCGCCAGCAACGCCGCCACCGGTGCGAGCTTGAGGCCACGTCGGCCCGCCGACCGCATGCTATCCATCGCCGGGCTCATTTTAGCGCCTGACGCGACGGTCGATACGCTGCCGCGCTGATGAACTGGTCGAACGCTTCGCACCAGATGACGACCGTGTTGTAGTCGCGAACATCGATCCCGACAGGCACGTCGACGATGGCCTGATAGGCTGCCGGCTTCGGCGGCCTGGCCGCGGTGAGGATTGGCAGCGTGTAAATGCCGGCCGCAAAACCAATGCCGAGCATTGCGAGGTGGCTGGCGGTCAGGAAGAGCCAAGGCCGCACGGATTACACCAGCTCCAGATCCTTTACGATCCTGTCCGCGTCGAGATGGAAGTCCGAGAAGACGATACGGCCGCCAGCGTCAATGATCGAGAACCAGGGCGTTCCTCGCGTGCGATAATCCTCCATGAAGGTAGGCAGCGTCGCGCCGACCAGTGGTTCATCATGGCCGAAGGCGACAGGAAGCGCATATTCGAGCTGGTTCACACGCAACTTCTCGAAGGTGTTTTCATCCGCACCTTCGAAGACGGTCTGGATCACCGCAAATCCCACGCCCCTGGGGCTCAATGCACTATGCAATCTTTGTAGCGTCGGGAAGCCATGCACATGGCAGCCGCGGCACCAGTGCTGGAAGGCGAACAGGATCTTTGGGCCGGAGCCGAGATCCGACAGCTTGAGCGGCCCGGTGCTTTCTCCGTCCGCGCCGATCCATTTCTGCACCCGAAGATCCGGCGCTTGGGGTTCGAGCATGCTCATCTGATCCTCCAGCGCGATGAAGAACCGCGGCGAATTGTGGTGCGCGCTATCATGATATGTCATTCCAAACGCATCGGACCCCGGTGTCGTGCTCCGCGACGCGATCAACAAGCGTGGCGACCGATTGCTTGGTTGCATCGAAACGTTCGCGATCTTTGCCCACGAGCCTCAAGGAGAGGCTGTCGCCGTCCGCAGTTAATATAAGCTCGCCGCCCGGAAGCTGGATTTCGGCTGTCAGCGCGTCATATCGAACCGGGTAAGTATGAACCCACGCCTCAGCGAGTCTCGTCAGATATCGACTCGATTCGATCGTAGCGATGCGTGCCTCGGCCTCGATCATTTAGAAACTCCCGGTGTTGGTGTTTGGGCGCACAGCTCTTGGTCAGTACCGCCATTATAATGCGGGGGAGTCAACGCAGCCCCTCGACGATAAACCCGCGGTAGCGGGCACCGGCGAAGCGATGCGCAGCAACAGCTTGGTAGGCGGGGCTATGATACCAGTCATGCGCGGCTTGCATCGTGGGGAACCGCAAGATGACGGCGCCTTCGATCGGCGACCCCTCCAAATTCTCCATCGCGCCATAAGCGGCGAGAAAAGTGACGTCATGCCCATCGAACGACGGGCCGACGCGGGCAGAATAAGCCGCGAGTTCATCCACATCCGTGGTGTCTTCCCGCGTGAATACGACAAACGCTTCCATCATAAGATCCTTCGCAAGGTGAGATCTGCCGGCCATCGCCACCGACGATGGCCTGACAGTCGTCAGGCTGGCAGTTCGAACCCGATTTTCTGGAGTGCCTCAACGCAGGCATCCTGGTCCTGCTGATAAGTGCCTCCGGAGATGCCGATTCCGCCGATCAGCTTTCCGTCCTCAAGGATCGGATAGCCGCCACCGACGGCGACCATCCGGGGGCGATAGGCCAGCGGCGCCACTTTGGGATCGTTGCTCACATAGTCGTTCCAGACATGGGTCGGATATCCAAAGGAGGCGGAACTCCACGCTTTGTCGATGGCAACATCGACGGTGAGAAACGGCGCGTCGTCGGTGCGCTCGAACGCCCGCAGATACCCGGTTGCGTCGACGACGGCGACGGCAGCCGGGATGCCGATTGCACGGGCGGCGGTTATCGCTGCGTCGATGAGGGCGACTGCGGTTTCACGGTTGATCGAGGCAGTGGCAATGGACTTGGTCATGGGATTTCCTTCGCCGCGGCGTTATCGTCCGGCGTTACTTGGACTGGAAAAGATCAGAATCCTTCGAGGACGGTCTTGCCTTTCGCCGCGCCACTTTCGATCAGTGCGTGCACTGTCTTCAGATTGGCAGCATTGATCGGCGACAGTCGCTCGGTCAGTGTCGTACGGATTTTGCCCTCATCGACCAGCACGGCCAGCGCGTCGAGGATCTTGCCCTGCTCATGCATATCGGGCGTGCCGTAGATCGACCGGGTGAACATCAGCTCATGGTGTATCGACACCGCCTTGCGCTTGAACAGCATGATGTCGAATGCCGTGGGATCGTCGATCAGCGCGAACCGCCCTTGCGGCGCGATCAGCTCGGCGATGTCGGCGGCATGCTGCTCTGTATGCGTGGTCGAAAAGACGAACGCGGGAGCGCCGATGCCAAGCTCGGCAATCTGTGCCGCGAGCGGGCGCCTATGGTCGATGACATGGTGCGCGCCAAGCTCCTTCACCCACTCCTGGGTTTCCGCTCGGGAGGCGGTGGTGATGACGGTGAGGTCTGTGCGCTGGCGCGCGATCTGGATCGCGATCGACCCGACCCCACCCGCGCCACCGATGATGAGGATCGCCGGCGCCGCACCGGGGACTGGCTTCGCCACGTCGAGGCGATCGAACATCGCCTCCCAGGCGGTCAACGTCGTTAGCGGCAGCGCTGCTGCTTCCGCCCAGTCGAGCGAGGCGGGTTTGCGACCGACGATCCGGGCGTCGACAAGATGGAACTCGACATTGGTGCCGGGCCGGGTAATCGATCCGGCATAATAGACCTCGTCGCCCGGCTGGAACTGCGTCACGTCGGGGCCGACCTCGCGCACGATCCCGGACGCATCCCACCCCAGCACCTTCCATTCACCATCGGCTGGCGGCGAGCTGCCGCGGACCTTATAGTCGACCGGGTTCACCGAGACGGCCTTCACCTCAACCAGGATATCATATCCTGCCGCGACAGGCTGGGGCAGCTCGATGTCGACCAGCGCAGCATCCTCGGCGATGGGTCCCGGGACCTTGTAACCAACGGCTTTCATCAATGTCTCCATCTTGCTGCGCCCCGAAGTCTCGATCGATCAGAGCGCCACTTCTTCGAAAATTCGCACGGGGTTCAAGGGTTTCGCACGCAGGACTATGAAGATGTGCACCGACTATTTCCAATAGCGGCGGAACATAGTTTCCATACCTTGTTGCCGTTCTATCCCTGAGAGGCGCTTACGAAGCTGTGAGGCGCGGCAGCCAACCTGGAAAGCAGGCGGACCGAGCCTCATGCCGTGCCTAAATCTGCAGCCGACGTGATGCGCGCGTAATTTATTCAAAGCTATAAAAACTATAGCGATAGGGTATTGGGAAATCGGCCCGGCGTCGCGTTATAGTCCATAAGCATCAAATCACCGATTCACGAAAATGCGATCATCGAAAATCCGATGAAGCATCGGGCGTTTCAGGCTTCAAGCCATCGGTTCGTACCGCGGCCACGCGTATCAGGTCTGAAGTGAAGCCGGTTATCGTCTGTCGCATCGAGCAAAAAGGGGGCACTATGGTCACCAGAGGTTTCACCGGTCGCGGTTCAAGTGGCGACCAGTCCGGCCGGATTCCGCCGGGTCAGCATCTCGTGGAGAATTTTCCGGTTCTCACGGCGGGGCCGACGCCGAACGTGGAGCTGGCTGATTGGAAATTCACCGTCAAAGTCGGCCCGAAGCCGGTCAAAGTGTGGAACTGGAGCGAGTTTAACGCCCTGCCAAAGACCAAGGTGACCAAGGATATTCACTGTGTGACCTCTTGGTCCAAGCTGGATACCATATGGGAGGGCGTCCTCATTGAAGACATCCTTGCGGATGCAGGGCTCGACCGGCCCACTGATTTCGTCCTGGCGCATTCCTACGACGATTATTCGACAAACGTCCCGCTGGCGGACCTGCTGTCCGGGAAAGCGATGGTCGCTCTCAAATTTGCCGGCCAGCCGATTACCCGCGATCATGGCGGGCCGGCGCGTCTGCTGGTTCCGCATCTGTACTTCTGGAAGTCCGCCAAATGGGTGAAGGCGCTGCAATTCACAACCCGTGACGAGGCCGGCTTCTGGGAGCTGCGCGGCTATCATATTTACGGCGATCCGTGGCGCGAGCAACGATACACCGATGACTGACAACGGCACGCAAACCGCGTCATGGCAATCATGCGTGATCGAGGAAATCGTCCAGCAGACGCCGAGCATCAAAAGCTTCTTCCTCCGATTGAGCAGGCCGTTCGCGCACATCGCAGGCCAACATGTCGATGTCCGGCTGACCGCGCCTGATGGCTATAGCGCGATGCGCAGTTACTCGATCGCGTCATCGGCAGCCTCGTCCCCGATCATCGAGCTCGCTGTCGAACGCCTGCCCGATGGCGAGGTGTCGGCCTATTTTCACGATATCGCGATAGTCGGCGATGAGATCGAGCTTCGCGGTCCGCTCGGCGGGCACTTCCTATGGCCTGAACCTGCCGTAGACGCGGTGCTGTTGATCGGAGCAGGCTCCGGGCTCGTGCCGTTGATGGCGATGATCCGGCATCGCCGCACACAAGACCCGGCCGTGCCAACCGCGTTGCTCCTGTCCGCGCGCACCGCTGAGGATGTTCTGTTTTCGGAAGAACTACATTCCGTCGAGATCAACGATGCCGCATTTGTCCTGGCGCTGGCGATCACGCGCGAAGATCCGATCCGCGCATCGGATTTCGGGCGGCGGATCGACAGCGCCATGGTCGAAGAGGTTCTCGCCCGGCTTCACCGAAAGCCCACACAGATATTCGTTTGCGGATCCAACGATTTCGTCAACATTGCGACCGAGGGCGCGCTGCTGGCCGGGGTCGACCCCTCGATAATCAAGACCGAGCGCTATGGTGGTTAGCGGCGCATACTCCGTCGCGCCCCACCTTTCACCCTGCGGATAATATTTGGAGATCGTCATGAGCCGCTTTGCTGAACCCGTCTTTGTTGCCGCCGGCCTTCGCACTCCCTTCGGCCGCGGCGGAGGGGCTTTGGCTGCTTATGATGCCGTCTCTTTGTCCGTCCCTCTTGTGCAGGCGATGGCGGCGCAAGCAGAGCCGGATCTTCTCATCTGGGGTACCGTGATCCCGAATTTGGGTTGGAGCAACATTGCTCGCGAGACCTGGCTTGACGCCAAGCTCAATCCGAATGTCCCCGCATTTTCGGTCGTTTTGGCATGCTCTACCAGCATGACGGCGACTTTCGCTGCGGCAGGGATGCTGGGCGGAGGAACCGATCTCACGATGGTGGGCGGTGCCGAAGTCATGAGCCGACCTCCCATCGCTTTGACGGCCGATGCATCGAAGCGGCTCACCGACCTCTTTGCGCAAGATCCAGCGGCGGCGCTTGCGGCCCTCCAGTCTCTTGCCCTCCACGACTATGTGCTCCCGACCAAGGGATGGGCCAACCGGATCACCGGCAGGACAATGGGCGATCATATGGAGGACACCGCCAAGGCCTGGCGGATCTCGCGCGAGGCGCAGGACGATTGGGCGCTAAAGAGCCACCAGCGGTCGGTCGCTGGTTGGGAGCGAGGTTTCTTCGACGATCTCGCGATTTCCCTTCCTGAACTGGCGCGCGATGCGAACCCCCGCGCCGATACGTCGCCCGAACGGCTTGCCGCACTCAAGCCCGTCTTCGATCGCGACAGTGGCAGGGGAACGCTGACTGCCGGCAACAGCTCGCCGATAACGGATGGCGCCGCCGGTTGCTGGGTGGCAAACGAAGCCGGCGTGGCACGACTGCCGGCGGGCACCCCCTACGCGCGGCTCATCGATTACGAGGTGTCGGCCGTCGATTTCCACACCGAGGGTCTGTTGATGGCACCCTCCTATGGCATTCCACGTCTGCTCGCGCGGCATCAACTAAGCTTCTCCGATATCGCTCTTTGGGAAATCCACGAAGCCTTCGCCGCCCAGGTCCTGGCGAATGTCGCGGCCATCACCGACCGGGAGTGGGTGCGCGAAACCGCCGGTGTCCAGTCGGATTTGGGCGACTTCGACTGGGACCGCGTCAATCCCAACGGGGGCTCGGTAGCAATCGGTCATCCCTTCGGCGCGACAGGCGCGCGCGACCTCAGCCAGGCAGTGAAGGAGCTCTGGGACATGCCGAGCGGATCACGGGCAATCGTCAGCATCTGCGCCGACGGCGGCCAAGGCACCGTCGCACTCCTCGAACGCCCCTGATTCACGGGCCGCTGCGAACGCCGTGCCATTGACAATATGAGAGGATATTCCGTTGGTCTCAGCAGTTTGGAACGACACCACCATCGCCGCAAGCGACGAGACAATCGTCGTCGAGGGAAACCACTATTTCCCACCTTCCGCGGTCAATCAGGAGCTCCTTGAAGCGAGCGCACACACTTCTGTCTGCCCGATCAAGGGCACCGCGAGATACTTCCATATCCGCGTAGGCAGCGCGCTCAACGCGGACGCGGCTTGGTCATATCCCGATCCGAATCCGGTTGCGGAAGCCATCCGGGATCACATCGCTTTCTGGAAAGGCGTAGAGGTTGGATAGCAGCCAAGGCGCAGCGGGCCTTCGCTGATGGCTGTGTCGCTTCATGCGCGCATCCTTGATCATCTCGCGCGGGTAATTGGCGATCTGCAGGTGGCGGGGGACGTTCCTGCGGGCCTCGACCGGGCGGGGCTGACCGTGGAGCGTCCGCACGACCCGGCGCATGGCGATCTGTCGACCAACGCGGCGATGGTCCTGGCAAAACTTACCGGCACGCATCCGCGCCAACTCGCTGAGAAGTTGGCGGGCCGGTTGGCCATGTTGGAGGATGTTGCAGACGTGGCCGTCGCTGGCCCGGGCTTTGTAAATATCCGGCTGACCGACCAGGCCTGGCAAAACGAGCTGGCGGTGATTGCGGACCAGAAGGACCGCTACGGCATGTCGCCCGTCGGCGCGGGTAAGACGGTGAATATAGAGTTTGTCTCGGCCAACCCGACCGGTCCGATGCATATGGGGCACTGCCGAGGGGCAGTGGTCGGAGATGCGCTCGCCAACCTGCTCGCTTTCACCGGCCATCGCGTCATCCGCGAATATTATATCAATGATGCCGGCGGGCAGGTCGATATTCTCGCTCGCTCGGCACACCAGAGATATCGCGAGGCGTTGGGCGAGAGCCTCGGCGAGATAGCGGAAGGTCTATACCCGGGCGATTATCTGAAGCCGGTCGGGGAGGCGCTGGCCGCCGATTTTGGGGGCCGCTATGCCGACGCCCCGGAGACGGACTGGCTCGCAATCTTTCGTGCGCGGACCGTTGCCGCGATGATGGAGACGATCCGCGAAGATCTGGCGCTGCTCGGCATAAGTCACGACCGCTTCGCGTCGGAGGCGGACCTCGTCGCTGCCGGAAAGCCGGATGATGCCGAGGCCTGGCTGCGCGAGCGCGATCTTGTCTATGACGGCGTTCTCGAACCTCCGAAGGGTGAAGTCTCCAAGGACTGGGAGCCGATCGCGCTGCCGCTGTTCCGGTCGACGAAATTTGGCGATGACCAGGACCGTCCTATCCGTAAACCGGATGGGAGCTGGACCTATTTCGGCGTGGATCTGGCCTATCATTTCGAGAAGGCGCGCGATGCCGACGAACTGATCGACATCTGGGGCGCCGATCATGCCGGGACCGTGATGCGCATCGTTGCCGCCGCCGAAGCTCTAACCGAAGGCAGGAAGCGGTTCGACGTCAAGCTGGTGCAGATCGTGCGGCTGCTGCGCGCGGGTGAGCCGGTCAAGATGTCCAAGCGCGCAGGCAATTTCGTCACGCTGGCCGATGTCATTCGAGAAGTCGGAAAGGACGTCGTTCGCTTCATGATGCTGACCCGCAAAGCGGAAGCGTCCATGGACTTCGACTTTGCGACCGTCGTCGAGGCATCGAAGGATAATCCGGTCTTCTATGTGCAATATGCCCATGCGCGGATTTGCTCGCTAGCAAGCCGCGCGGCCGAAGCGGGTATCGAGTTGGGCGACCCGCCCGATCTCGCTCTTCTGGACGGTCCGAGCCTTACGCTTGTGAAGCGTGCGGCAGAATTCCCCCGCATCGTCGAGGCGGCTGCGGCAGCGCGCGAGCCGCACCGGATCGCCTTCTTCCTTGAGGGGCTGGCCGCGGAATTCCATGCGCTGTGGAACACAGGAAATGCCGACCCGACGCGCCGCTTCGCCTACCCGGAAAACCTGCCGGTTAGCCGCGCGCGGTTGTTCCTGGCCGCCGCGATCGGGCAGGTCATCCGCAACGGCCTGGCGCTGATGGGGGTTGAACCGACACATGAGATGGAGAGGGCCTAGTCGAATGCGCGCTTGTTCCTGGGGCTCGTTGCGCGCGCCAGAGTTGGCGGGCCCGAACATGCTGTGCGTCTTCTGATACTGGTGGAACGAGATGGAGCTTACCGATTTCGACGCTGCCTTCAAAAGGCTTCCCGAGGGTCATAGCGAAGGCATTCACGAAGGCCGGCGTTTCGGCTTGATCGTCCGGCGGTCCGACGACGGGCGCCGCAACAGCCTGTTTGCCAGGGAGTTGGCTGGGACCGACATCGTCAGCTTCAACCTGTATCGGTTCACATCAGGCAAAACATCGCTCAAGCCGTGCGAGATGTCTGCGAAAAAGGTCGTGGATTTCGTGCTTGGCTTCCAACCGGACTGAGGGTGTCGCAGTCGCTGCTCTGTTCGCAATGTCCGCCCCGGCACTGCGCATGTCGCTAAATGGGTATCGAAACTATAGCGCCTGGTTATTGGACTTCGTCTGGCGATGAACTCATCCTCCATTCAGTGCCAAGGCGCGGCGAAATTTGCATACTCATGGTAACCTGCCAGCGAGCGGTGCGGTCTCGTTGGATCGTGACGGCGGGGCGTTGGTCGGAACTGTCCGCGCCGGGTGAACTTCTGACAGAAGGATTTGAACAATGCGTCTTGCAATGATCGGCCTCGGCCGCATGGGTGCCAATATCGCGCGTCGGCTGATGCGCGGCGGCCACGAGGTCGTCGCCTTCAATCGCGATCCGGCCGCGGTTACTCAGCTCGCCGGTGAAGGTGCCATCGGAGCGAATTCGCTTGAAGATGTCGTCGCCAAACTCACTGCGCCGCGGATCTTCTGGGTAATGCTCCCGGCGGGCGCTCCCACCCAAGACACGGTCGACAAGCTGATGGAATTGTCGGAGCCCGGCGACATCATCATCGATGGCGGCAACAGCTTCTACAAAGACGACATCAAATGTGGTGCTGCGGCAAGGGACAAGGGGCTCCATTATATCGATGTTGGCACATCAGGCGGGATATGGGGGCTCGAACGCGGTTATTGCATGATGATCGGCGGCGACAAGGAGATCGTCGATCTGCTGGATCCCATCTTCGATACGCTCGCGCCGGGCTATGGTTCGATCGTCCGCACCATTGGACGCGACGCGCCCGACAGTCGCGCCGAGCGCGGCTATATCCACGCCGGCCCAACCGGCGCCGGGCATTTCGTCAAGATGGTCCACAACGGAATCGAATATGGCCTGATGCAGGCCTATGCCGAGGGCTTCGACATTCTCAAGGGCAAGTCCTCCGAACGGCTCGAGCCTGATGAACGCTTCGACATCAACCTGACCGACGTGGCCGAAGTCTGGCGTCGCGGCAGTGTCATCTCGTCCTGGCTGCTCGACCTTTGCGCGATCGGCCTGGCCAGGGATCCGATGCTCGAGCAATTCACCGGCCAGGTCTCGGACTCTGGCGAGGGCCGGTGGACGATCGATGCGGCAATGGAAGAAGCCGTCCCGGCCTATGTCCTTTCGGCCGCCTTGTTTGCGCGCTACCGCAGCCGCGTCGACCACACTTTTGGCGACAAGCTTCTCTCGGCGATGCGCTTTGGCTTCGGTGGGCATGTCGAGATGCCGCAATAAGTGACGCGTCACGCTATCCGGCGCTATGAAAACTATAGGCACAGCCTATTGGAAAAACGTCTGGCTCACTGCGATAGTCGGCGCAACGGCTGACACAGAAGCGACGGCGTGCCTGACGCTGCGCCCCAGGATGAATGAGAGCGTCTTAGCCGAACGGACAATCTTCAACGGCGCCGCGGTTCGTTAAAATAGGTACGGCCGCGAAGACGATGAAGAGAACAAGGGAGCTCGCGCCACAGTGCTGCACCTCATCGAGCCAGAGATACTTCCATCCGGCGCCTTCATCTTCACGCCGATGGAACTGACGGTAATCGCACTGGCGCGGAGCGAGAAAGGCCAAAGGTTCGGATCGCGAGCCGGTCTCGCGCAGGCCCTCTTCAAGAAACATCAACTTCTCCCGGGACGGCGTGCAAATGGGACACTCGCTGATCCCCGGCTCGAAATACTCCGCGCGTTCGTTAACCTCCTGCATCGGCGGGGCCAGCGGTTGGCTGCGGCGACCCAGACATTACGCGAGGCCGGCTTCAGCAGCGTGCAGGAAACCTGGCTTCGTTCGGAATGTGCACGGCCGCTCTGACTTACTGCGTACCTTGAACCTTGCTGCCGGAAGGCAACCATTTATGATCAATATCTTCGGAACTTCCCTTTGGTTCAAAGACAACAAACCCCGTGCTTGGCGCGCATTGCGACTTGCATCGGTCGCTTTCGTGATCCTCGGGTTAGTCGGCCTGTATTTGCGCCCAGCGATGATGCATGTCCACAGTCCACTGCTACTGGGCGTTCTTATCGGCGCGCTGATGCTTACATTGATTGCGTCCGCAGCCAGAAGGCTCAGGCGCGCGAGACGGCGCTGATCCGCGGAAAGAAATACGTCTAGGCGCGAGAGGTGAAGATGGCGAAGATCGGCTTTGGAGGGGGGTGCCATTGGTGCACCGAAGGGGTGTTCCAGGCGCTGCGCGGCGTTGCGCAGGTCGACCAGGGCTTTGTCCAATCGGACGCTCCGGCAGATAGCTGGTCAGAAGGGGTGATCGTCACCTTCGATCCTTCAATCATTCCGTTGGCAACGCTGTGCGAGGTGCATCTGAGAACGCATTCAGCCACCCGGGCCCGCTCTCCTAGCGACAAGTACCGCAGCGCGATCTATATTTTCGATGACAACCAGCGGCATGAGGCCGAATTGGCGATCGTCCGATTTGCCGAGGAATTCGGCAATACGGCGCATACCCTGGTTCTGCCGTTCAGAAGCTTCAAGGCTTCGGACGAGCGTTACCAGAACTATTATCGAACCGATCCGAGCCGACCCTTCTGCCGCCGCTTCATCGATCCCAAGCTGGACTATATTCGGCAGCATTTTTCGGAAGTGGCCCTGCCTGAACCGAACTCTGTCGCCGAGCACGCTGTCGATCGCGACAATGTCTCGCAAGACCCCGCCAGCGCTGGGATAATGACTGACAGTTCTTCATCCATCGCAACTCAATCAAGGACGTCGCCATGATGATCAAAAAGCCATTCACTATTCTCCCTCTCGCCCTGGCGCTGCTTGGCCCGATATCCTCTTCTCCCGGTTTAGCGGCTCCGACGCCCGCCGCGGTGCCCGACACCATAGCCGGGACCGTCCGCCAGACCGCTCCCGCAATTTATCGATTTACGATTGGCGATGCCCAGATAACGGCATTGTCGGATGGGTCGGTCCCGCTGGACCTGCACCAGTTGCTGCGCGGCGTCTCGGCGCAAACGATCGACGAAATTCTTGCCCGCAGTTTCCTAGCTAATCCCGCAGAGGCTTCGATCAACGCTTATCTGATCGACTTCAACGGGCGGCGGATCCTTGTCGATGTCGGTGCCGGCGATCTTTTCGGCCTAGGCAACGGCGGCAGGCTGCTCGAAGCGCTGGCAGCAGCTGGGGCCGCGCCGGAGACAATCACCGACATACTCATCACCCATGTCCACAGCGACCATAGCGGCGGTCTCACGAAGGCGGGCAAGATCGTCTTCCCGCGCGCGACGGTCTATGCCGGCGGTGCAGATATTCGCTTTTTCTCCGATGTTGCCAACGCGGCTAAAAGCGGGATCGACAAGCGCTTCTGGACCCAGACCGAGCAGACGCTGACGCCCTATGTCACGGCCGGCCGGGTGAAGCCGATCGATACCGATGGCGAAGTCGTGCCGGGCATTCGTGCCGAACTGCAGCCTGGGCACACCCCGGGCACCGCCTTCTACACCTTGACCAGCAAGGGGCAGAGTATCGTCTTCGTCGGCGATGTCATCCACGCCGGCGCGGTTCAATTTCCACGCCCCGACGTGACGATCACTTTCGATGTTCGCTAGGACGAGGCGCGCGCCGTGCGGAAAGCCGCGTTCACCCGCTTCGCTCGCGACCGTATGATGATTGCGGCGCCCCATCTTCCGTTCCCGGGGGTGGGTCACATTGCCGCCGACGGATCCGGCTACCGCTGGTACCCCATCGAACAGACGGATCGCGAGCCCATGAAGGAGAGGCTCAAGCTCTGAAGCTCGCATCGCCTCTTGCATTCTCCAGCCGCTGCGCTATTTATATGCGCGACGCATATATACTGGAATGCGATTGACCAAGGACGCTTCACCTTCCGATCGGCTGATCAATCTCTTCGGCGCCCTCGCGCAGGGGGTGTCGGATGAGATGCGCGGTGCGATATCACAGCGCTTTCCGGCCGGCGGGGAGACCGCGGCGGCATTGAGCCTCATCGGCCATGAACCGGGCCTTTCGATCGACCAGATCGGCAAGGCCCTGCGCCTGTCGCATGCCGGTGCTGCCCGCGTGGTCGAACGGCTGGTCGCTCAGAATTTCGTCTCGAAATCGCAATCCCCCGGCGATCGCCGCGTCATGCACGTGTCGTTGACGTCCGGCGGCGAGACGGAACGCAGGGCGCTCCTGAATCTGCGCAGCACAGCGATCACCGGGTTGCTCGCTGCGGTCGGCGAGAAGGACCGCGCTGCGCTGGAGCGCGTCGCGGAAACCATCCTCGCGTCATTGCCGCGCGACGAAGTGCGCGCGCGCACGACCTGCCGTTTCTGCGACGAAGAGAAGTGCACCAACTGTCCGACCGACATCGTCGGTCCCGGAATTACAAACTGACGCCTCTCGCCACATTTCCATCAACAAAAAGGGCATTGATTATGAGCTTATTGGAGAAATATTCATTCAGCGTCCCCGAGCATCAAATGCGCGAACTCGCTCTGCTGCGATGGGCCCTAGTCATTGTCTTTCTGTGGTTCGGCGGCATGAAATTCACGGCTTATGAGGCGCAAGGCATTGCCCCATTCATCGAACACAGCCCGCTTATGAGCTGGCTTCACCCGCTGTTCGGCGTCCAGGGCGCCAGCCAGTTCATCGGCACGATGGAACTCGCCACGGCCGCTGCCCTGATCCTCGGTGCATTCAAACCGATTTTCTCGGTCCTCGGCGGCGCCATGTCGGTGGCGACCTATACCATCACCTTGACATTCTTCTTGTCAACGCCTGGTGTCGCAGAGCCGACCGCCGGCGGGTTCCCGGCCATTTCGGCCATCCCCGGGCAATTTCTGTTGAAAGACGCCGTTCTGCTTGCCGCTTCGCTGGTATTACTCTCGGCGGCTATCCGACGGAAAAAGCCTGCCGACGCCCAGGTCTAAGGCACCAACAAACCGCAAGTTACGATGCGGACCTGTGGCGGGGAGCGTGAGGCTCCCCCAGCGACAGGCGCCGCGAGCTTGCTCATCGATCCTCGCGGGCTTTCCGCCCCACCGGGGAGGTGAGGCCGGAACGCTATGCTTCGCTCGCGCGAGCAGGAATCAGGGCGGATCTCCCCCTCGGCCGTGCGCGATCCAGGCTCGGGCAAAGGCTCTGCCGGATTTGCACCGTTGCAAGGTGCCGATATTCTATCCGAGCCGAAGGCGGGCACCGCTTGGCCTAGCCTCCCGGACCACAGTCGATGCAGCGCAGCGGCGGATTCGGTCCGAACCCGAGATGGTGGTTGAGGTGGCGAAGCGCGGTGCGCAGCCCTTCCTCAATGACAGGATGATAGAAGGGTCGTTCGAGCAATTCGGCGACGGTGAGCCGGCTCTCGATCGACCAGGCGAGGAGATGAGCGAGATGTTCCGCCGCTGGACCGAAGATTTCGGCGCCAAGCAGCAACCCGCTCGGCCGATCGCCATAGACGCGCAGCAATCCCCGGTTGAGCCCCAATATGCGAGCCCGTCCCTGGTCTTCGAACGACACTTCGCCGATGGCGAAATCCATCCGGTCGCGAAGAAGGTCGGCATGGCTGCGCCCGGCGATGGCGATCTGGGGATCGGTGAAGACGATCGTCAACGGGGTCCGGCGCGCGCGGCGATAGCTGTGCGGATAGCGCGCGGCATTTTCGCCTGCCACCCGGCCTTCGTCCGCGGCCTCGTGAAGGAGCGAGAGATCGACCGCCGAGTCGCCCGCGATGAAGATGTCGCTGTAACTGGCGCGCATCGACAGGTGATCATAAGTGGGGACGCCATGGGCATCGAGCGTGAGCGAGGTGTTTTCCAGTCCGAGATTGTCGACATTGGCCCGTCGGCCTGCGGCCGCGAGGAGATAATCGAACCGCTCCTCGCCCCCCGCTGACCGGACGATCACAGCGTCCCCGTCGCGCGCGACGCTTGCATCGGCTGCCATCCAGTCGATAGGAATTTCGCTCGAGAACTGTGCCGCCGCATAAGCCGCGACGTCGGGATCGGTGAGCGGGCCGACGCTGCCGCCGCGCCCATAGATATGGGTGCGGACACCGAGGCGATGCAAAGCCTGCCCGAGCTCCAACCCGATCGCGCCGGTGCCGAAGACTGCAACCGAGGACGGCAGATCGGTCCAGTCGAACAGTTGGTCGTTGAAAATCAGCCGATCGCCCGCCGGTTCCAGGCCTGCGGGTACGACCGGCCGCGAGCCCGTTGCGATCACGATGCTGCGCGCGCTGATCTGCTTGCCGCTCGCAAGTTCGAGCCGATTGTCATCGACAAAACGCGCCTGCTCGCGAAGCAGGCCTCCGGGTGCAAACCCCGCAATCGCCTCGGTGGCGAAGCTAACAAAGTGGTCGCGCTCGGCGCGGACGCGGTTCATGACCTGCACACCATCGACCTCGACGGGTCCGGCGCGAAGTCCGAACAGGCCGACGCTTTCGGCACGGTGGCGCGCCTCTGCCGCAGCGATCAGCAATTTGGAGGGCATGCAGCCAACGCGGGCGCATGTGGTCCCCAAGGGGCCGCCATCGATCATGACGACGCGATCGCTATATTTGAGCGCTTCCCGGTACGCCGACATTCCAGCGGTGCCCGCGCCGATTATCGCCACGTCATAGTCGAAATCGGTCATCCCGCTGTCCCTTCCTGATTACACGATGCGCATATTGCGCGCATCGAGCGCGCAAAAACAGTTGGCCCGTGGGCATGGTTTCTATGCCCTGCGGGAATAGTTTGTGGCGGCGAAGATGAGCATGAGGGTCAATGTCATCCCGAAATAGGCGGTCAGGGCATGGGGAGCGAAGGAGGGCAGCCCGTAGACGATGATGACCCCATTGCCGCCCGGGATGAGCTGGGTGGCCAACCCCATGATGGTGCCGCCGACGAGATGCCGCGAGCCTTGACGCCAGTTGGTGCCGCGCAACCGGAAGCTGGCGGAGCGGACGGCTGCAAATAGTCCGCCGCCGATCATCATCGCGGTGCCCAAAAGCGCCGGCAAAGGAGAAATCGGGGCGAAATCGTGCATGACGAGCTGCGAGGCGTAGCTGGACAGGAGGCCCAGATAGGTCCAGCTCCCGGCGCAGGCGTACAGCAGGCCGCCGCCGATGCCGATGATGAGCATGGCCTCGAAGGGACGCATCCGCGCGCGTCCAAGCAGCATCTTGCGCCAGCGCGACCGGCGGCGCAACAGTCGCAGGCGCGGCCAGCTCCACCAGCAGACTGCGGCGAAGGCCAGCCACGCCGCTATCGCGGCGAGCGGTGACGTCGCAAGCAGCGAGGGCTCGGGAATTTGCTGGGGCCTGTAGACTTTGGATATGAACGAGGCGCCGATTACCCAGCCGGCGAGGGTCAGAAGATATCCGAGCCTGCCGCCGGTCAAATGCGCGAGTGTTCCAAAGCCGCAAGCCTGGTTCGCCCACGCGCCGATCCCGTAAAGACACCCGAACAGGAAAGCCTGGATCAGCTGGTCGTAGCCCGGGGACAGATGGAAAACAGCTGGTGCGGTCCATGCCAGTGGAACAAGCAGAAGCCCTGACCAGCAAGCCGCCGTCGCGAACCCGATGAACTTGTCGGGTCGGCGCCGCACGACAAGATCCTGCGCCGCAACGACCACGCAGACCGTCCCCCGCCTGATCGCGAAACCCATCGCAAAACTCAGCATCGAAGCAGCGATGGCAACCGCAATAGCGTTCATGAGAGCAAGCCGGGTCGCTCATCGGCAAAGATCGCGTTCATCTGCGGGCGGAGCCAGTCGAGAAAAGCGCGCACTCTCGCGGTCTGGTCGCGGCCAGCCGGCAGCAGGGCCCATAGATCAATGTCTTCGAGCATATGGTTGGGCAGCAACTCGACAAGATCGCCGGTATCGATCAGATCGGCGACGAAGGGCCGGGGCAACATCGCATAGCCGAGACCGGCAAGCGCTGCCGACCGGGCTGCGTCGTCGCTGTCGAGAATGAGCGCAGGATGCACCATGATCGCGATGCGCGCGCTGCCATCGCGGAAGACCCAGCTATTCTTCGCATGATGAAGGCGCGAGATGATCGCGGGCTGCCCCATGAAATTGTGCGGGGCGTCGAGACCATTTTCGGCCTTGTTCGCGACCAGCGCCATCCGCGTGCGCGCCATGCGAGAGGCGACGAGCGCGGTGTCGGCGAGCGTGCCAATTCGCAGCGCGATATCCACGCCCGATGCCACGACATCGGTTTCGCGATCGGTGATCTCCAGATCGAGCGTGACTTCGGGAAAGCGATCAGAGAATTCCCGGAGACACGGCACGAGATGCAGCCGGGCAAGGCAAGTCGGGACCACGACGCGCACCGGTCCGGCGAGACGGCCCCCGTCTTCCTTGGCGGCAATCTCCGCGGCGGCGGCGGCTGCAATCGCACGCTCGGCGCCGTCGCGGTAGCGACGGCCCGCCTCGGTGAGCGTCAGGCTGCGGGTTGAGCGCTGGAACAGCCGGACGCCGAGATAGGCCTCAAGCTGCGCCACGGCTTTCGAAATCGATGGCTGACCGACATTGAGCCGTCGCGCCGCCGCGGAAAAGGAACCCGCCTCGGCCACGGCGAGGAACTGCTCCATGACGGCAAGTCGATCCATTTCATTCCCCTGCGGAATAGGTCCTATCGACTCAACCCATCTGCCGCAAGCAATCGCTACAGCCTAAATACGGCTCATCCGCAAAAACGGACCCGAGACAAAGCCTCCTGGAGTTTTGAGATGACCATCATGAATGCCAGATCAGAACCGACGCCGCTTTCGCGGCCCTGGATCGCGGGGTCCGTTTCCTTGCGGGTTGCGGCGGCCTTCCCTTACCGCCGCAAAAGCCTCGAGCCCGGACGCGACGTCCGAGCCGGTAATTCCCCTTCCCGGCTTCGTCGCTTCGCTCGATCCACCTTGGGCTGGGCGTGACTCCCGGCGCCCGGCTCGAGGTGGACATTGAAGGAAAGGCTGGCGCGAGCCGCGCCAGCCTTTCCCCTCCCCAATTTTCGATGCAGAAGAGTCGAATGAACTTCCGAACGGACATGAGCATGATCGAGCAAGCCTATTTCCAGGCAGCCGGCGACGAGGGGAGGGTGGCAATCGCCGAAGGCGATCGGCAGATCCTGGCCATGGGCATCGAGGTCTCGGCTGTCCAGGCCGGAGATGTCGCGCCGGAGTTCCTGCTGGAAAACGCCCTCGGCGGCACAGTCTCGCTGCGTGGCCGATTGATTGGCGGACCAGTGGTCCTGAGTTTCTTTCGCGGCGGATGGTGCCCCTTCTGCCGCGCCGAACTTCGGGCGATGTCGAAGGCGGCGCAAGCGGTCGAGGATAGAGGAGCGAGCCTGCTCGCGATCTCCCCGCAGCCGCTCGCCGACAGCATCGCAATGGCGCGGGCCGAGGAAATGACGCTTCCGTTGCTCGCCGATCGCGGAATGACGGTCGCGAGCGATTATGGCCTCGCCTTCGAACTGCCCGAGAGTATGCGCCGGGCGGCGCTTGCGGACGGGATGGTCGCAGGCGACGACGGCGCCGACTGGCGCATTCCGATGCCGGCAACCTATGTGATCAGTACCGACGGGATCATCAGATATAGTTTTCTCGATCCCAATTATCGCAACCGGCTCGACCCGGCGGTTCTCATGAGCATCCTCGACCGCCTCTGAGCCAAATTTCGAATTTCGGGACTGTCTCCACCGGCGCGCATGCGGCGCACCGGGGTGGAAAGACGTGCCGCAACTGTCAGACAAAGGAGATATCGAATGACCTACCTCAAGACCAGCGAAGCCATTGCGAAGCTGACGCCCCAACAGCGCCATGTCACCCAGGAAGGCGGCACCGAGCGTGCCGGCAGTGGGGAACTGCTGCACAATAAGGAGCCCGGCATCTACGTCGATATCGTCAGCGGCGAGCCCTTGTTCGCCTCGACCGACAAATTCGATTCCGGCAGTGGATGGCCGAGCTTCACCAAGCCCATCGTCCCCGCCAATGTCGATGAAATACGCGACGACAGCTACGGGATGATCCGCACCGAGGTGCGCTCGGCTCATGGCGACAGCCACTTGGGACATGTGTTTCCCGACGGTCCGCGCGACCGTGGCGGCCAGCGCTACTGCATCAACTCGGCTTCACTCCGCTTCGTCCACCGCGATGACATGGAAGCCGAGGGCTATTCCGAATTTCTGAACCAGATCGAGGAGAATTGATCATGACCGAACGTTCCATCCTTGCCGGCGGCTGCTTCTGGGGCATGCAGGACCTGATCCGCAAACTCCCCGGCGTCGTCAGCACCCGTGTCGGTTACAGCGGCGGCGATGTGCCGAACGCGACCTATCGCAACCACGGCACGCACGCCGAGGCGATCGAGATCAATTTCGATCCCGATCAGATCAGCTACCGCCGGATCCTCGAATTTTTCTTCCAGATCCACGATCCGACCACGCGCAATCGCCAGGGCAACGACCGCGGCGGGAGCTATCGCTCGGCGATCTATTATGCCGACGAAGCGCAGCGTGAAACCGCGTTGCAGACGATCGCGGACGTCAACGCATCCGGCCTCTGGCCGGGAAAGGTAGCGAGCGAGTTGGAGCCGATTGGCCCCTTCTGGGAGGCGGAGCCGGAGCACCAGGATTATCTGGAGCGCCGTCCCAATGGTTACACCTGCCACTTTCCGCGCGCCGCCTGGGTCCTTCCATCGGCCGGCGAGCAGTCTGAGGCAGCTTGATCGGAGACATGAAATGAAACCGAACATAACCCTCTATACCAAGGACTATTGCCCCTTTTGTCACCGGGCCAAGGCGCATCTTCGCGCCAAGGGGGTGACCGACTGGATCGAAATCGACGTCGAAGATGATCCGGTGCAGTTCCGTGCAATGCAGACAGCGTCTGGTGGACGCAGGACGGTTCCGCAGATCTTCATCAACGGTACGCATGTGGGCGGGTCGGATGATCTGGTGGCGCTCGATGCCGACGGCGGCCTCGATTTGCTGCTGCGCGAAAAGATGCTCGTCTGAAACTAACGGGCGTCCGCCGAACAGCGGGCGCCCGTTTGCGCGTTACCGTGAGCCGCCCCGGAGTTGCTCGCGCTTAGAGCCAACGGCGATCGGCCGTGAAGTCGATCGTGAGCCAATATCCGGGGCGCAGCCCGCCCATCGCGTCCGCAAATTCCTGACGAATGGCGTCCTGCTCGCCAAGCGTCATCGTGGTCGATGCCGCGACACCGACAAAGCCGATCTCGATAAACCCTGCGCGGCCGACCTGGGTCACATAGGATTGATGCTCGACGAAGCCGTGCCGTGCCGCGACTTCGCGTGCGATGCTGCTGACCTGCGCATCGAGATCGGCTGGCGCGATCTGCAGTATCTCGCGACCGGCCGCTGCCAAGGCCCGAAGGGGAAGCGGAGCCAGGAAGATTGCAAGGAGGATGAGGATTGCCGGATCGAAATAGGCCGAGAGCTTCTCCGCCTGCGTTCCCTCGAGCACGACCGCGGTGACAAATGCGGCGCTCAGCCCGGCGTTGAGAAGTGCGCCGAAAAGCCACGCGGCCGCGTCGATATTCAGAAGCGAGGACCCGAGGCCGCGAGCGCGGCGCCGGATATAAATATACATCCCGAAGCCGATGAGCGCGCTCGCGCCGGCATATCCGATACCGGGCCCGAAACTCACGTTCCGTCCTCCCATCATCACGGTGTCTACTCCGTCAATCAATGCATAGGCGCAGGCGAGGAGCAGAACGCTGCCGTTGACGAACCCAAGCATCGGCTCGATGTGCCAGTAGCCATATTGGAACCGGCGGTCTGCGCCACGCGCGATCAGCCGCGCGGCGAAAAAGGCGGCCAGCGTAAGCCCTGCGTCGGCAAGGCTGTACACACCGTCGAACAAGATCGACTTTGCGCCGCTCAACAGGCCAATAGCGATGCCAACAAGGGAAAGGGCGAGGGTGCCGGTGGCGGAGAACAGGAGAAGCCGTTGTTCCTTGCGCTCCGAATGCGGTCCCAATTTCCATCTCCAATATTACAGCGGTCCAAGGGCCGTCACCTGAGGCTGTTATCGTAGCGAGTTACGCTGCCGGCGATGTATTTCCAACTGGCCTGACCTAAGGATGAAGCTGCAGTAAGATCTGCTATTCAAGCCCGCCCCGCATATCAAACATGATGTTGCACCAGCAGAAACGCCGAAAGAAAGCCCGTCACGGTAATCAAACCGATCATCGGCGGCGCGTGATCGAAGGCTTCCGGGATCATGGTTTCCGCGAGCATCGCCAGCACCGTGCCTGCAGCGAAACAGAGAATGACCGTCGTTGCGTCGGTTGAGACTGATCCCAAAGCAAAATTCCCGAAGGCGGCTGTGAGCCCTATCAGGAGCGGGATGCCCGCCCAGATCGCGTAAATGTAGCGTCGTGATCGTCCAGCCAGCTTCATCCCCGAGGCGCTTGAGAGTCCCTGAGGAATGTTGGCGAGGAAAAACCCGGCGACGACGCCCATCCCGATCTTCCCGCCGCCAACCATAGACAGGCCGATCACGAGTGCTTCGGGAATGCCGTCAAGAACCGTCCCAACAGCAATCGCGACGCCGCTTCCGGCATGCTCATTTTCGGTCGTTTGCTTCACGCATTCGCCGCAACGTTTCCTATTTTTCGCGCCGCTTGTGGCGAGATACCAGTTGATGCCGCTGAAGATTGCCGCCCCTCCCAGCAACGCTGTGATCGCAGCGGCGGACATGCCAGTTTTGATTGCGTTCCCCATAAGCTCGACAGCGACAATGGCGATAAGCACGCCGCCGCCAAACCCCATCACGGTCGCGATGAGGCGATGAGACAGCCGGTTTGAAAACAGGTCCGCGACAACGGCACCGATCAAAAGGCCGCTGGCTGTAAACAGGCCCCAAAGGCCAGCTCCGAGGAAATCAGCGATGACGCGACTTTCTTTCGTTTCGGATTTTACTGGCCTAGCACGGGTTGCGGTCAGTCTGGAATGCGGGCGATTACCTTGATCTCGAAATCGAATCCGGCCAGCCAGTTCACACCAAGTGCTGTCCAGTTCGGATAAGGCGCTTCAGTGAAGATCTTGCTCTTCACGGCCATAATCGTTTCGAACTGATTTTCGGGATCGGTATGGAAAGTCGTTAGATCGACGATGTCGTCAAATCCGCATCCCGCAGCCAGCAGGGTCGCTTCCAGATTTGCGAAGGCCAGCCGAACCTGCTCCGCGAACTCTGGTTCCGGCGAACCGTCTTCACGACTTCCGACCTGGCCGGATACGAAAAGCAAACGATCCGACCGGATCGCTGCGGAATATCCATGCTCTTCGTAGAGAGCATGTCGGTTTGCGGGGAAAACCGCATCACGTTTGGCCATGTGTCATTCCTTTGATTGAGGACATTCGGGCCTTGGCAAAAAATCGCCCTTGGCTGAATAGTCCGTTGAGTTGTTTTGTGCCTCAAGCATCAATCTGACTAGCCACCTTCAGTGGCTCATGCGTCTTACCGCCGCTCGCGAGCGGGAAGCCGCCGTCGACTACTGTGCGACGCTTTTCAGATAGACGATGATATCGCGGCGCTGACCCGGATCCTTGATCCCGTTGGGGAAGAGATTTCCCATGCGATTCCCGGGAATGAAGGATTTTGGCGCCTCGATATGTTTGTCAATATTGTCGGCTGTCCAGGTTATGCCGGAATTCCGTATCTGGTCCGAATAATCAAAGTTTGGCACGGTGCCCGCCTTGCGGCCGACGACGCCAGCCAGCGTTGGTCCGATGCCGGCACCACCAGGGTTTATGGAGTGGCATGCCCTGCAAGTCTTGTCGAAAGCCATCTTGCCTGAAGCCACGCCGCTCGTCATGGCCTGCGTTGCGACGGCGGGAACTATCCCGGGCGGGTTACCTCTATGTGAATTCACCGGCAGGCCGACTTGGCCTTTCTCACCCAGCGCTGGGTAGGCATAGGTGTAAACCCATTCGGATGACTTGGCCGGAATGTGGCATGATTTGCAGTCGGTTTGGTAATTCGTCGCCGTTTGCTTCTTGGTGTCGGTCGGGTCGAATTGCGCCCAGCCCCACCCGTCACCCCAGAGGGGGTTGCCCGCGAACCGTCCCTTGCGATCCTTCACCATGAGGAACCAAATCTTGCGATCACCGGCCCAGGATGCGCGGCCTGTGACGAGGTCGGCGCTCTTCGCAATTGTGACTTCCTTGATCAAGACTGCGCCGTCAGGAAATTTCCCCGCGCTCCGAAAGGCGTCAACATCCGCCGGTCGGGAATAGACGGAATGAATTTCTGCCTCTCCCGAGGGCGCCGTGACCGACCAGGTGCCAATGAACATGTAACTCTCGGGGAAGTCTGCGGGAAAGGAGATCGTCCCATCTTTGTTGACCAGCGACGCGTAAGTATCGTCGGGCGCACCCGCATCGCTCTTTTTGCCGCAGGCTGTGGTGAACAGCGCGACGGCGCAGATGACCGCAATGGTCTTCCCGGTCAGCAAATCGTCGTTCCTATGAGCACTGAGCATGGCCGCTGCTCTTGCATCGCCTGTCGCGCCGCAGACGCCGATGGCTGCAGCAGCGTCATGTCAACCGCGGGGGAGCGGTAGCGGATCGAGTATGGGCTTGTAGAATTTGATGTAGACCATGTCTTCTGCATTGGCGATGTGGCACCCCGCGCATTCGTCGACGGATTTGAGCGCTGCCGTGGCCAGATAGGGCGGAGCGGAATGATTGAAGTTGAAATAGCCCCAGCCATTTGAATCGGCGAACCGTTTGCTGTCCTTGACTGAAACGTCGAGGCCATTGGGCGGACCGGGAAAATATCCTCGCCCGGATGGTGCCGTCGTTGATCCGTCAGGAAATTCGCCTTTCGGATCACTGACGAGCTGTAGTTCCTTGATCATCATGGTGCCTTCAGGCCATTTGCCGGTCGCCCGATAGGCCTTGAAGGCTGCTGGCTGCGTGTAGACATTGTGGAACTCGGGAAAAGACGCTTTCCCGCCGTTAAGACCGTGCGGTGTCAGCGGCGCCCCGAGGAAGACCAACTCGCGAAAGTCTTTTGGTTGGACCAGCTGTCCTTTGGCATCCCAAACGGGCGGGATATCGATCTCGGGATAATTGGGGTCGCGAGCGACGGCCGCTTGCGTTCGCGGTTCCGCACTGTCGGATTTCTCGCCTTCCCCTGATGCGCCGCCGCAAGCCGAAAGTGTCGATAGCAGGAAAGCCGCACTCGCGACGCTCAAAAACGATTGATTATAGACTGGAGTCACGGCACCCGTCCTCTTCTTGAAATCAATATATGGTATCTGATCATCCAGCATCGTGGGAGAGATGTCCAATAGCCGGTCGGTATAGTTTCAATAGTTTGAAGGCCTATAATTTTTATATAACCCATTGAACTAAGTGATTTTATTGGTTGGTTCAATGTTTTCGACAATTTATGTGCCGTTCAGCTAATGAGTATGCTGGTCGTTGCTCGACCGACGACGTTGAGCGCGAGCTGCTCAACCTACGGGGTATATGCAACGCAAAATCTTCGCCCGGATGAAATCGCCAGATCGAGAATCGCTTGTGCGAGCCGCAGTCGCCCATGGCCAGCCGGCGCACGGCGAACGTCCGCTTCTCTTCGGTTCAGACTGAAAGCGGCCTGACCGAAAACGGCCAGAGTCGGCGGTATCGCACGCCTGAATGTGAGTTCGGGGGGTGTCGCCTATTCCGTAGGATTTTGTCGCCACCAAGCGTGGATTAATCGCTTTCCTACAATATTTCGCGCTGTCATGCCGAGCCTATGCAAGTACGCGGAACCAAATGGCGCGACCGGGCGCTCGCTATCGAATTCTGGATTGCGACCGCGTTGATGGGTGGCTCATTCCTCGTCGGGGCATGGCAGGCGCTCAAATATTTGTTCTAGCGGTGCAGGTGGTGCAGTGGGGCTACGCGCCGGCCGCCAGCGGCGAAGAAGCAATATTCTCGGGAGCCACACCGTCGACATCGACCAGGTCTTCACCGACCACGATGCCGGTAATGCGAACACGCTTTTCGATATGGTCGACCGGAACGCGGTGGAGGTCGAGGCGCCACCGACCGCCAAGGTCACGGCGAAGCGAGAATCCGCCCGCGTCGCGGAGCAAGGTTCCCGTCTCTTCGATTCTCGTGCCGATCATCATCATGTCGTTGGCCTACCCAAAGTCGCAACACCGCGCCAGAAACTTTGGATGAAGGCCTTTCAACCCAGCCTAAATGCTCAGCGCCGCCGAAATGGCTCGCAAGCCACCCCGTCACCGTCGCCATCCATTTCTGGCCGATATCCCGGCTGACCGCGGTATAACGGCGCAGCACCCGCTGCCCATGCCGCATTGCAATTGCGGTAATAGACGCCGGACGGCGCCGGTGATGCAATAGGCTGACGCACGGCGGATGCCTGCGGCTTGGGCCGATGTGCCCTGGGATTGGCGGCCCGATAGTCCGCTGGCTTTTGGAAGTCGGAACTCCAGATGCCTAGTTTGAGGGCCTTGGCGCGCGCCTCGGCGCCGAGATAGCGATCGCTAAACTGAGGCAACGCAACTGCAAGGCCCGCTTCGACCATGGCTTGGCCTAGATCTATCTGCCGCGCGGTGCAGCTGGCGACGATCCGGTCATAGTCATCAACATCGCGCTGCTCACAGCGCAATTCGGCACCATTCACCAATTGCCCCAATTTCGCCATCGCTTCTTTCCCACATGCCCAGCTTTGACCCTGCCGCGAACATGTCTGATAAAGCTCGGGGGCATCGACGCCATGTAAGCGGACGGCAATCCCTGCCATGTCGAGGGAGTCGCCGTCCTTTGCACGGCCCGTTCCACTAGGCCGTGTTGACAAAAGGGATTCCCAAGCCCGCCTCCTTCTGATTCAAGACTGCTTTTTGAGGAGCAGTCATGGGTCGCGGGGATTTGTCGGATGCG